>NZ_AMXA01000022.1 GCF_000310145.2 Thauera sp. 28 | reverse complement strand
TTGCACTGAGCGCGGCCACAGCCGCCGCCCGCCAGCGCGCACCCGCCCGCAGCGCCGCCGGGCGCATCGCCGGCGGGGCCACCATGTCCGGGCGCGACACCGCCAGCACATCTTCCTTGGCGTCAGGCTCGGGGATGCGCAGCTTGCCGTGCGCCCATGCGCGCGGGATCTTGAAGCCCACCCCCACAAGCTTGGGCAGCGCCTCGGCGTACTGCGCCAGGTCTTCGGATTCGCCCAGGTCAAACACCCAGCGCGGGCAGCGGCGGTAGTTGTCCACGCCAGGGCGGTTGAGCGCGACCAACGTGTACACCAGGTCGCGCGTAAGCGTGCCCGCCACCTGACGGGCGTCGCTGCGCAGAATGTCGTGGCGCACCTCGCCATGCAGCGTCGCAATGCCGCTGCCCATGCCGGTGGCCTTTGCCTCGCTACTGGTGGTCTGCCCGAGGATGGCCTTGGACTGGGCGCGGTCGGCCCAGTCGACCATCGCCAGGTGGTGGCTGCCCTCGCCACCGCCCGTCACTTTCTGGATCTCCAGGCTCATGCCCTCGGGCATGATCGCGCGCGCATCGTGCCCCAACGCCGCCACCGCGCGCAGCAGGCTGGCCTTCTCCTCCGGGGTCGCCCCCGCCATGTATTTACCCAGAATGATGGGTAACCCGTAGGTCTCGAGGAACTCCGCAAAGTCGCCCACCGCGTAGCTCTTGTAGAGGAAGGGCCACAGGCAGGCGCGGAACAGCCCCGCGCGCCCGACATAGCCCGTCTTGGTCTTGGCCGGGGTGTGCAGGATCCAGCCGCCGGGCTGCAGCGGCGCACCGTCGCCCGTACCATCGACCAGGCGCAGCTCGCGGCGCAGCAGGTCGGTGGTCAGCCAGGTCTGCGGGCGGGGATGGAAGTTCGGCACCCAGTCGCGCCCCACGCGCTCCCACTCCAGCTCGATGCCAGCGTAGCCGTAGCCGGGTGCGTCCATCATCGCAAGGATCACGTCCTCAAGGTCATCGACCGTATCGCGCAGCACCTCCTCGGCGTAGGCCGCAGCGGCCTTCTCCGCGGCGCTGGCGTTGGTCGGCGGCTCGATGCTCCAGTCCAGCGCCACCGGGGCGCTGCGGCGCTTGTCGTATTCCGCGCGGCAATGGGCGTCGCGATCGAGCATGTCGTCAAACAGCTGCGCCTGGGCGGTCAGGTTGCCCTGGTCCGCGTCGCGCAGGATTCGAGCTGCCCGCGCAGGCGTCAGCCCGTCGAGCTGCGACTCGATCATCTGGTGCTGCAGCACCGCAATGCGGCTCGTCTGCGGCTCGCGCAGCTCGCCGGCCTTGAAGGGGTTGCCGTGGGCGTCGATGATTCTCATGGGGTGTCCTGTTCGTACAGATCCGGGCGCGCTTGGCGCAGTGCCTCTTCGAAACATGCGTTGCGGGCGCTATCACCGACCAGCCTGTTGGCATGTTCAAGTCCTGCCCTCAAGCACTGGGAGATCTCCCTATTGGGCAGCGCAGGCTTGGCGCTGATATCGACGGCCAGGAGCCAGCGGCCATCGATCCAGCCGACCAGGCGCAACAACGCCTGGCCGGCTTGCTGCCGCCAGCCCCGCGGCGAGTTGCAACGAATACCCCAGGTCCAGGAGACGGAGATGCGCTCGGTACGCTCCATCAAAACATCCTCCGCCCACCAAACCCGCCGATATCATCCGTGGCGCAGTCGCCATCACGCGCCTGGCGGGCGCCGTGCCGCCCCAGGCTCTGGAAACCCTCCATCCCCACCGCGCGTGTGGTGGCGATCATCCACAGGATGTGCAGGGCTGACAGGCCGTCGTAGTGGTGCCCGCTCTGCGGTTCAGGCCAGCTGTCCAGCTCAGCAAGCAGCGCCACAAGGCCGGGCGAGAACAGGATGCTCGGCTCCATGGCGTCGGTGATGAACGGCTCCAAGCTGTCGATACGGGCGTCCCGGTCGCCAACTGCGGTAACCCCCACCAGCGGCACGGGGCACCCCCGGCGCACTGACTCGCGCACGATGTTCTGCCGCTGCGCTTCGAAGGCGACGTTGTTCTCGAAGCCAATTGCAGCGCACCCATATTCGCGTTGCGTGGCGATGAGATCCGCCTCCAGCTTGCTCGGCACGCGGCGCTTGATCACCGCCTCAATCACATTGAGCTTCGCGCGGGCTTTGTCATAGCCGCCGATCAGGATCGCGGAGGGGTCTGACGACTGCCCGCGGCCAACGGACGGGTCGCAGGCGCCGAACATGATCCATTGCCCGCGTACCACCCAGAACTTGTAGCCGGCGAAGACCTTGTCTTCATCGCTACGCGGGTCGCCCTGCAGCTCGGTGCCGAACGCGCGGGCGTTCTTGGCGCGTTGGCGCATCAGCCAGAACAACGAGCGCACACCGGGCCAGCTGATCACCGCGCCTTCGTCCATCTCCGCGCGGTGTTCCTGGTAGAAGCGGAAGGACGGCAGCGCGGCGTCCGGCGCGACCTGGCCGCGCTCGGCGAAGTCCTCCATGACGGCCTTGTCGTCGTTCAGCATGATCTGTTGGCATTCGTTCCACAGATCCATGTGCTTGGGGAACTGCTCGATGGCGCGGAAGTGATGCACCAGGTGGCCCACGGTGCGCTTGGCGCGGCTGATGGGATCATCCTTGTCCAGGATGGTGCCCACGCCCACGTACTTGACCGAACCGTCCGGCGGGCCGAGGTAGTCGATGGCCTTTTCCAGCCAGTCCCAGCGGTTATTGCGCTCGGTGGGGCTCTTGGCTTCCTTGTCGGTGATCAGGTCGTCGCCCAGCAACACCTTGGGGCGGCTTGCGCCGTGGAAAGTGCCGCGAATAGCCTGCTCGGCGCCGAAGGCCTCGAACTTGACGCCGGCGCGGCTGACGAACTCGCCCACCTTCCACTGTGGCCCGCGACCGCAGGCCTCGGGGAAGTCCAGCGCCAGCGCGGCGTTCACCGTGAGTTCGGTCTTCACCACCTCCAACAGCTTGGTGGGCAACTTGGTTTCGGCGCCGAGCAGCACCACGTAATCCACAAAGTACGGCAGCACCGCCACGGCTGGCCAGTTGATGTCCTTGCGCACGTCGGCCTTCTGCAGCAGCGCGCGTACGGCCACCCAGCAGGGGCCGACCTTGGTCGCGAGTGAGGACTTGGCCTCGCCGCGCGGAGCAATCCACCACTCCTTGCAGCCGCCGGGTGCGTCCAGCAGCTGCGGGAAGCGGGTGAAGAAGTGCCGATGAAAGCTCGACGACGGCGCGCGGATGTGGTGCGGGAAGTAGGTGTGGGCGAAGAACTCGAAGTCGCGATCGACCAGCACGCGCCGGCGACGCGCCGCACGCGCAGCCGGCGACGGGTCCAGCCCGACCTGGTGCGCAGTGATGTCCCGGCGCAGCTCGGCGACCAGGTCGGCCAAGTCGTCGCGGAAGTCGCGTTCGGTGGTGGGTTTAGCGGCCATACAACCTTCCGCGCGTCGGCATCAGAGGATCAGCCATAAGCCTTCCCCAGCTCTTCGCCGAACGCTTCCAGCATCTCGGCCAGCCCGGCCGCGTTACCTGGGTAACGCGACTTGGTGAATTCCAGCAGCCGCTTGATCACATCCAGCGCAACGGCCAGCCTGTCCGTCTCGGGCATCAGCCGGCGGTTGCTCACCATCAGCTTCGCGAAGCTGTCCGACAAGCTCGCGAGCAGCTTGGCCCGCTCGGCAGGCGGCAGATCGGTGTCGGCCTGCAGCGCAGTTGTCGTCGCCTGCACCTGCTGGATGAACGCGGCCATCGTCTGGCGGGCGATCTCCTCGATGCCGCCGCCGGCCAACAGCTGCGCCGCCTGGGCCTTGTCCCAGTCGTCACCGGCACGGCGCGCCTCGCCCTTCCACCGCCTGGCGGTGGGTACCGGCACCTGGTGCAGCGCGGCCGATGCCTCGAGCGTGAGCTGGTCAAACACAAAGCTCGCGCGCACGGCGCGGCGGGTGTCGTCGCTGTGGGCCATCACGCCGCCCCAGGCATGGCGCTGCGGTCGAGCACCACGTCGCGCCCGCGTTCGGTCAGCATCGCCGCATCGCCGCTGCCCACCACCAGGCCCACATCGGCAAGCCAGATCAGGTCCGCGCGCACGCGGTCGACCGTGGCCACTTGGCCATGCACCGCCTCGAGCTCGTCGCGCAGCCGCCGCGCCGTCATCGACTGGCCCGGCGCAAAATAGAGCAGGCTCAGAATGCCCTGCCGGCGGATGCGCTCGGCCTCACGCTGGGCGATCGTGCTCATTGCAGCCCCCGCTCGGTAATGCGCGCCATCAAGGTGCGCAGGTTGTCGCTGATGCCCCGCAGCGTGCCCTTCACCTCGGCCAGGTCGGTGGCCGAGGCGTTGATGCGGGCGTAGATCTTCTCCAGGTCCTCATCGGTGGGCACACGGGCAAGCTCGGCATCGAGCCGGCTGAGCCGGCCGGCGTGTCCCTCGAGCGTCTGCTCGATATGCTCCAGGCGCTGGGTGATGTCGGCCTGGCGCGCCTGGCTGTCCTGCCGGTGCGCGGCCAACTGGTCGCGCAGCAGGTTGCCGTACTGCTGCAGCAGGCTGCGCCCGGCCGCCCACAGCACCCCGCCGATTCCAGACAGCACGCCGGCCAGCACGAGCACGGTGAGATAGTTGATTTCGATGATCACGGGGCAGGGTCCTCTTTGGTGTGCCAATCGATCAGGGCGTTGAGGCGGCGGGCGCACTCGGCATACTGCGCGCCGGCCCCGAGCGCCCAGCCGGTGACGTCGGCATCGGTGGCAACGCGGCCGGCATCGGCGCCAGCAGTGCCGCCGGCGGGCTGGGGCACGTGCATTGATAAACCGGGGGCGCCGTCGAGCAGGCGCAGAGCAGGCTCGCCGAGGCAAGCGCGGCCTTCGGTAACGGTTTGAACATGGCGGGTGCGCTCCTGTGTAAGTTGGTGGGCGGTCTCGCGCGCAGTGGCCAGTTCGCGCGTCAGTGCGTCGCCGCGCTGCTGCGCCTGGTACAACGCCAGGCTGGCGCCCTCCGCGGCGGCAAACAGCGCCTGCGCATGCGCGGTGCGCAGTTCGGCCGTGCCGGCGGCGCCCAAGCGGTAGCCCACGCGGCCCGCAGCCAGCGCCAGCAGCAGCGCCGCGCCCAACAGGACGGTCGCAATACCAAACGGGCGCGCCATCGTGCTCACACCGGGGCTCACTGCGGGTAGCCCTCCATGCACAGCGTGTATTCGGCCTGGCGGGTGCGCCACACGCCACCGCAGAAGCGGCTGTGCTCGGGCAGCGAGCAGTCGCGCCCCTGCACGCGGCGGAAGTCGAGCAGCGTGCGGCACATCTCGGCGTACTCGCCGCGCCGCGCCTTGCCGGGCATGCTCGACCGGCACACCGCCGCCGGGCCCACGTTGTAGGCCAGCTTCACCACCGCGTCCCACTCCCACTGGTGCAGCGTGGCGCCGTCGAAGCAGCGCCGCAGCGCGGGCTCGTCGCGGCCAATGTGGGCCACCGTCAGGCGCACCGCAGCCGGCGGCGTGATGCGGTCGCCCGGCTGCACTGCGGTGCCGTCCGCGCGTACCGTCGAGCCAAAGCCGTAGGTCCAGCGGTCGCCGGGCACCGGCTGTATCGCGTGCCCCGTGTAGCTCTCGTAGCCCACCAGCCCGCCGAGCCCGGCCGCACTCAGCATCAGTGCGCCCACCGCAACGCGCCCGGGCCTCATGCCGCCCGCCAGCGCGCAGGGTGGAAGCGGCAACCAAAGCGCACCGCGGGCGACACATAGTGGCCCGTCGCATGGTGCGCGCAGCGCCCGAATCCGGACACCGCCACCAGCCGGTCCGCAGCGGGGCGGCTGAAGTGCGCGCAGCTTGCGCAGTGGGCGGGGTGTGCAGTTGGGGCAGCCATGCCGCCATACTGCGTTTTGCGCGCAATTCGATCAGGGTGCGGGGCTGCACCCGCAGTAAAGACAAAGCCCCGCACGGGGCGGGGCTCGGGGGGTGGGGCGGAGTGGGCGGGTCAGGCCGGCGCCGCCTCGGGCGGGTTTTCGGCCTGCGCGGCGCCGATCAGCGCCAGCAGCTCGATGGTGTCGAGCAGGTCATAGACGATCTCGTGCCGGCGCTCTGCCGAGGCGGGCACGCAGCCGTCCTGCAGCGCGGTGGCGGCCTCGGCCAGCGAGCGGATGCGGCTGAAGGCGTTGAGGGCGGCAAGGTCCAGGTGGCGCATCATGGCTCAGCCCTCCAGCCCGAGCTCGCCCTGCGCACCCTGCTGCGGGGCGCGGCCGTGGCGGTCGCGGTGCACGATCTGGCGGATGTGGTTGAGCGTCTTGCCGGTGCGCCGGGCAATCTCGTCGCGCGGCACGCCCGCAGCCTCCAGCGTCAGCACCAGCGCCTTGGCCTCTTGCGCGGCCTGGCGCTTGTGGATGCCGGCCAGCGTGGTCAGCGCGCGCACGTGGCCGCGGCGGGCGCCGTCGAGCTGGCCGTACAGGGCCAGGATCATGTTGTTCTGGCTGCGCAGCTCGTCGCGCAGCGCGCCCAGCTCCTGCGCCATGGCCAGCTGCGCGGCGCCCTCGCGCACATAGCCGCCGGTGCGGCGGATGCTGGGCAGGACTTCGGCGGTGATCCATTCCATGAAGGGCTCGGCCTCGGGCTTGTTGCAGCGGAGCACGCCGCGGTACAGGCCGGATTCATCGACGACGAGCATTTCCTGAGTGCCACTGGGGGTGGGCACTTTTTGCCTACCCTTATGGGAATCAGGCACTTGCCGCAGAAAGTCCTTTGCGGTGGGATAGCCGAGCACGTCAGCGACATCCTTTGCCACAGCGACGAACGAAAGTCCGTCATCGGCCGGGAAGACGCGCACCTGGTGCGTGTGGAACTGGAAAACAGACAAAGATTGAGTGGCCATTGCGGCTGACTCCTGTGTGATATTTTGAGTTTCCGCCCCTTTTGAGAGGGCGGCCGGGTGCTCAAAACCGCACACAGACGGCGGGCGTATTCCCGGCTGACGCCGGTGTTGTATTAGCCGCACACCCGGCCATAGGCAAACCTATGGACGTAAAAAAACCGCATTGCTGTCGGGCGCGGCGACCGCTGTGTGAGGTGTTTTGAGCACCGGAGCGGAGTTTGCGCCCGATTTGGCGCAGCCGTCAACGCATCGGGCCGATACTCACTTCGTGCGCCCTCCACGAGTTGCCTGCCGGCTCATATTCCATCGTGGCTGAGTAGACGTTGCGTAGCATCACGCCAAAGGCGTTTTGTGCATCAACCTCACCAAGGACTTCCCACATGCAGTTGCCAATGAACCTTGTCGCAATCGGCTGGCCGGCGAATCTCGCCGACGAAGGGGCGAGAAGATGCCTGCGCACCGCGCGCTGCGACATCACGAACGCGTAGGTCTTGTCTCCACAGGGAGTCATGTCAGTCCGCACTGGCGCCGCGTCCTCGCCGTAGTTTCCGTGCTCGGCAAAATACCGTTCCCTTTGCTCTAGGCTGTCCTGCCGCAGCTTCTCATGCTCTTGGCGCAGCGCCTGGAACTCGGCTTCGCGCTGGATGCGACGTTGTTCCGCTGCCTCGGCCCGGCGCTGCTGCTCTTGCTTAGCGGCGTCCGCTTGCTGCTGCCGGCTCTGCGCTTCGCGCTGAGTGCGGACGTTCTCCCGGTCATTACCCATCGCCGGGCGCACTTCCAGCGGCACGTCGCCGGCAGCGCAGGGTCTATCCGCGAACACCGTCTCTCCGCCCTCCACACACTTGTACACCTGCGCGTGCGCGGCCGATGCCGCCAGCAGCCCGGCGGCGAGGAGGATGTGGCGTTTCATGCGGTTCTCCCTGTCATGCAAAAACATGATTCTGCCATTGCCGGGCGCGGCCTGCGCCGTATGCCCTCAGAACAGCCCCATCTGCCCGCGCAGGTCGGCCTGGCGCGGCGTCTCGGCGGTCGGCTCGTCGGCCTCCTTGAGCACGCTATACACCTGGCGGCGAGACAGCCCGAAGTCGACGCACAGGGCCTCCACGGGCGCGCCCGCGTCAAAGCTCGCGCGCACCGCACGGTTGCGCGCGCGGCGCAGGGCCGCCCGGCAGTTGGGCACTTCGAAGGCGGTGCCGGCAATGATCTCGTAGAGCTTTTCTGCGTTGCGCTCGCCCACCAGTTCGGCCACGCGGGCAAAGCGGGCGTCGGCGCGCGCAGACCAGTGCGGACCGCGCATCGGGCTGTAGATGCGCGCGCCCGGCATCTCGCGGATCAGCGCCATGGCGCCGCGCCAGCCCACCCAGCGCACCAGGTCGCGCACGCTGGCGGGCAGGTCGGTCTCGAGGATGGCGAGCGAGGTCCGGCTCATCAGGGCACCCGCTCGGACAGCTCGTGGCGCAGCGTGGTGGCCAGCGCCGCGACCACCTTCTTCAGGTCATCGGTATCGCAAAAATCCAGGCTGGAACGCTTGCACACCCGCCGCGCCACGCCGTCGGCGTAGGACAGGGGCTTCACGGTGCCGGTGACGCGGTGCAGCTCGGCCAGCAACGCGTCGACCTTGCTCAGCAGGGGGGCGCGCTCGGCGCTGGGGGTTACCCGCCGGCGCCCGGCATAGCCCTCGCGGCCGCGGTTGAGGTGGTCGAGGATGGCGTTGAGCTCGGCCAGGCTGCATTGAGACAGGCTCGCGCAGCGCCCGCCCGTCAGCTCGCGCACCATGCGCCCGCGCTCGGCCGCATCGCGCAGGTCGAGCCCGGCCTTGCCAGCGGCCGCAAATATGGCGCGCTTGCGCAGGGCGATGCGCTGCGCGGCGGTGGGGGCGGTGGGGGGCATGACGTCACTCCTCATCAATGGGCATGAGCCACAGCAGCGCGGCGTGCAGCATGTCGGCGAGGTGTTCGGCGAGGCGTTGCAGCATCATCGGCTCCTGGGCGTGGGGTTACTCGGCTTGATGGAGGGGCCCGCAGTAACGGCGCAGCCCCTCGGGCAAGACGGGTTACGGATTGATCCAGTCTTCCAGCGCCTTACCCGCCACGAACTTGACCACCATGCGCTCGGGGATCTGGATCGCCTCGCCGGTGGCCGGGTTGCGGCCGGTGCGCGCGGCGCGCAGGGTGGTCTTCAGCTTGCCCAGCCCGGGCAGCGTGACATCGGCGTCGATGCCGGCGTCTGCGCCTGCAAAGTGCTGGGCGATGACGCGGCCGGCGGATTCGAGGACCGATTCGACGACCACCTTCTGCAGGTTGATGTCGGCGGCGATGGCGGCGATCAGTTGTGCTTTGTTCATGCTGCGATGCTCCATTGGTTGTGAGGGGTTGCCGGTTCCCGGCGCCCTTTGCGGCTTTCGCCAAGGCGGGCCTTTGCTGTATCCGTGCCGGCTGGTTCCGTTATGTGCCCGACGGTTTCCTGCGGTCATGCCGCACTCAGGTGATTGGCGTAATGTGGAAATGGGTGGTGTCGCCGATGCGGTCGATCTCGATTGCGCGGTGCGTGCCCGGCTTCCAGAACTTGTCCATCAGTCGCTCAACGGCGACTTGCGCGCTGTTCGTGCTGCTGGCCCGCGTGTTCCCCATGCGGCAGCTGTAGGTGTTGTTGCGACCGCGCCGCACGGTGATTTCGATCGGGGAGGTCATGTCAGGCCAATTCCTTGCTCTTTGCCTTCGTCTTACCCTTGCGGACACTGGGCTTGTCTTCTTCGCCATGACGCCGGATCGCATCTGCAATGAGCGCCTGAGCCAGCTTTTCCACGTCTGCTGCGCCGATCGTGATAAAGGGGTTGTCTGCGCCCGTGATGCGGTTGATGCCGAGCTTTTGGTGCGCCGCCGCGGGCAGTTGCGAGAGGGCGTCGATGACAATCGTTTCCTCGGTGCGGATCAGCAGGTCGGCTTGGGCCGGCAACAGCGCCCGGATGCGCTTGATGAGCGCCGCGTCATCACCCCAGTCGAGCGCATCTTCTGCTTTGCGGTATCCAGCGCGGACGCCGTTGACGTTGATGCTGCGCGGCTTGTCGAACAGCTGTGGCGCGGCCTCGAGCAAGCTCATCAGGGCGCGGTGCGCGGCAGCTTCCTCTTCTGCCGCCGCGTCCATGCCTGCGCGGTGACGGTCGTAGATGGGCTGGATGGCGGCTTTGATCTCGTCCTGGCAAAGCGCCGCACGTGCGGTAGTTGCGGTGTGAGCAACAGCCAGCCGGTCGGCAGCTGCGCGGATGTCGTCGAGGGAGGGGGTAGCCATGTCAGTGGTCTCCAGTGGTTGCGGGGGTGGTGTTGGCCTCGCGCATGGCGGCCAGCGCAGCCCGCCCGAGGTCGGTGATGTAGTACGTGGCCGCGCGCCCCATGCCCACTGGGGTATTCGTTCGACTTGGCAGGGCTCGGCCCAGCCAGCGGCGGTCGTACATGTCCACTGCCAGGCTGGCGACCGCGTTATGGCTGATGTCGGGGTTTGTCCCCGGCACGGGCGCAGAGGCGATTGCGTCGCGCAGTTGGCGCACGGTGCGCGAGCCGCGCGCGGCCAGTTCGGCGAGCATGCATTGGCGGTGCAGCGCGCCTTGGCGCTGGGGTACCGATGAGCTGGGGCCAAATCGGGCGGCGCGGGAGAATGCGGCGCAGGCCTGTGCGCGGGCGGCCGCACTAGCGGCCTGTACCTGCTGCGCCAGCGTTGGGATCCCCTGGGTGGCGGTTGAGTGGATCATGCCGCCACCTCGCATGCATGCGGCACGCCGAGCAGACGGGCGAGCCGGGCTACATCTGCGGGGGCGATCTGCAGCAGCTCGTCGCCGTCGTAGATGGATAAGCCCCCGTCGTCCCACAAGGCGAAGCTGATGCGCGCGGGGTTGGTCTGCGGCGGAGTAGGCGGCGCGGGGTCATCGGGTTCCATGTCGCCGAGGGCGTTGGATACGGAGGCCAGGAAATCGGCGACGGTGGAGAGATCTGCGGGCTCGAGGGTTTGGGCCGGGAGCACCTCGGGTTCCGGCTCGGCGCCCGGCGCTGTGTCGGCGGCCGCGAACGGCTCGCCGGCGGCGACCTCTGCAGCCGGGTCATAGGCGCGGTGGCCGTGGTCTTTCGGCAGCTTGCCGAGCGCGACGCGCTGACCGCCGAGCATGCTCTTGATCAGGTGGCGCACGCCTTCGACGGTGATGTCGAGCTCGGCGACGAGCGCCTTGAGCGGCAGCCCATCAGTGAGCGGGCGTCCGGCAACGAGGTCGGCGATCTTCTGGCGCCGTTGCTGGGTGGCGGTGGGCGATTGCTTCATTTCGATCTCCTGTGCAGCGCGGCGCGCTGCGATGGATTGCGGGAGGCGCTGCGGGGTGAAGGTGCGCGTAGTCGAGAAGTGGCCGCGGGCGTTGAGCGCGTGCCACGAGTCCATGCGCGGGCGGGCGCCGGTGGGCCAGATGGCGAGCCAGGGCTCGGGGTCGGTGCCGCGCTTGATGTGGGCGCAGTTGATCTGGCTCGTGCCCTTGAGGTGCTCGATGGCGGCCCAGTAGAGGTGCTCGCAGCCGCCGATCAGCGCGGCTACGTCGTCGGCACGCGCCGGGCGCTTGCTGTCGTGCCCGGCAAGCTGTGCGAGGATGCGTTCGCCGAGGTCGGCGGAGCTGGCGCGGGCGGTCATCGCTGCACCTGGGCGGCGACGACGAAAACCGACACGGCGTCCGGGTCGGGCTGGGCGCCGCAGGCAATGCGGGTGTGCTCGACCTGGTCGGCCAGCGACACAACTGCGGCGCGCAGCGTCTCGCGCTCTGTATCGCCCGCCTCCAGGGCGATGACCACGCCGAGGCCAAAGGCGCAGACCATGGGCAGGACGCGCTCGGCGGCGTCGTGCAGCCAGTCGAAAAAATCATTCATCTCGATTCCCCTCGAAGTGCGCGCAGCGGCGGCATGCGTGCCAGTGCGCCAGGCGGAACGGGTTGTGGGTCGGCGGCTCGCAGCGGGCCTGTTCGGCACACAAGGCGCGGGGCTCTTCACGGCCGGTGTGCGGGCAGGCCACTGAATCGAGCACGGTCAAGGCGGCGCGCAGCAACTGGTCGGGGTCGCCGTAGGTGCCGGATAGCAGCCGCGATACAGCCGGGCGCGAATAGCCCAGGCGCATCGCCACGGCCGCCTTGCTGCTGGTGCTAACCTCTTCTCGGATCAGCGAGAGCGCACGCGCACGCGCTTCGTGCGTGAGAGCAGTCAGACTCATGTCTCCTCCCAACTCGGCTCTTCGTGCCACACCACGCGCCCTTGGTTGGGGTCGAACACCACCTTCGTGCGTTGCACCATTGGCGCGCGCGGGCCGGTCTTCATCTCGTGGCGCAACGCGTAACGCGCCGCGATCGGCCTGCTGCCGAGCTTGGCCGGCGCAACCTCGTCCAGGTAGCCGGCGGCATGCAGCGCGCCGATGTAGGCCTTGGCCGTCTCCGGGAACACCGGGTGATCCGGCGTCGAGGCATAGGCCGCCAGCTCACGAAAGTCGAACGTCGGCAGGAAGTGGCGCATTGCGTTCCACATCGCCTCGTTGCCGCGCCCCTGTGTGACTGCGGTGCCGTCTCGGCGTAACCGGGGCGCTTCCAGGCCCACGTCCTTCACCAGCCAGTAACGGTGTGCCGCGCCGAATCGGAGCCGGTCCTCGCGCCGCAGAAAGCCGCCGGCCACCAGTGCCTTCATGTATTCGCTGATCAGCGGCAGGCCGACCTTGCTGGCTCGGGTGAGGTCGGTGGTGGTGAAGCCGCCCTCACGATCGGCCATCGTGCGGATGGCCTCCCACACCCGCTGGCGCGGGCTCTTGCCGCCGGTCATTTCGAGGTGCGCGGGCTTACGAGACACGGTGCCAGCCCTCCGCAACCAACCACACGACGGCCGAACTGTTGTCACGCACGGCATCGTCAATCTCAATGACGCCGCCAGCCTTAACGACCGCGGTTCCAATGCGCATTTCTTTTACCTTCGCAACCCCGAGGCATCGATCCGCCGTCTTGATCTCAACTTGCGCATCGGGCGGCATGCTTGAGAGCTTCTCGATGAGGTCTCTGGCCTTCATCACACCACCCCCTCGCTCTCGTCGGTGTAGATGCCGCGCCCGCCCCACTTGGCCAGCGTCATCTCGTCCTCACCGCTCACCAACGCCTCGTCGCGGATGCGCGCCAGGTTCACGCAGGTGTAGCGCACCGACCCATCGACGCGCGCGACGATCTCCGCCAATAGATCCGGCGCCACCTGCACGCCGGCCGCATACACGGTGGCGAGCTTGACCGCATCCGCCAGGCTCACCGCTGGGGCTTCCACCCACTGGTAAACACGGCTGTGCATCTGCTTCCAGCGCCGCAGGCCCACGCGCAGCTCGTCGGTGCCCACCAGCAGCACCGGCTTCTTGCTGCCCTCGTAGATGTCGCGCACCGTCTCGATCAGGCTGTCGCTGCGGATCAGGTAGTCCGCCTCGTCCAGGATCAGCGGGCGACCGCTCTTGGCCAGCTGCGCGGTGATCAGGTCGAGCAGATCGGCCGTGGTGGCCTTGTTCGGCGCCGCCACACCCATCTCCAGCAGCACCTTCTGCAGCACCACCTTCACGCTCCAAACCCGGCGCACCTGCACGTAGTACGCGCGGTACTGCGCCACCATGGCGCCGGCGGCCATGCTCTTGCCGCGGCCCGGCGGGCCATACAGCACGCCCATGCCGGCCACGTTGGCATGCCGCGTCATCAGCGCTTCCAGCGCCACGCTCACAAGGTCGAGCGAGGCGATCGGCACCACGCCGCCCGGCAGCGCCTTGTTCAAGGGTTCATTCATCTTCATAATCGGGACTCAAGCTCCGTTTGCGGTTCTGACGGGCACGACGGTTGCCGCCGTCGTGCCCGAGTTGTTTCCAGCCGTCTGGTGCCGGCGCATCAGCGCGCCGAACTCCGACGACTGCGGGTACATCCCCCACCATTTCTGCAACTTCGGTTCGTCGATCACCTCTCCCCTTTCTGCAATTGCGTTGATTTCCAGCCACTTGCGGAAGCGCAGCTCCGGCGTCTCCGGGATGTGCACCACCTTTTGTTCGGGCTCGGGCACGGGCTGCGGGTTGTCGCGCTCGGCGCGGCGCGCATCCAGGCGGCGCTGCAGCTCGGGCGCCAGCGGTGCCGCCTCGCGGCCGTGGTCGATGCGCCGTGCAGCCTTGCCGGCCTCCTGCAGCCCTTCGCTGCGATGCGCCTCGGCGCCGCGCGGCGGCAGTGCGGCCAGCTTCCCGGCCTCTGCGGCCTTCCGGCGCAGCAGCTCGCCCACCATGCGATCGGGGTCCACCTTCGCCCCGGCCCCCATGCGCTTCTTGTCTTCCTTCACGCGCTTGGCCTGGGCGTTGCGCACGTGTGCGGCCAGTTCCTTGCGGCTCACGCCCTTGCGCTCCGGGCAGATCGCCACGCAGATGAACTTGCCGTCCTGGTGCACCACCACGGCGCCGAAGTCCTCGGTCTCGCGCACCGTCACCTCGGTGCCTACTTCCACCAGGGAGAACAGCTCCGGCGCGGCGTACCAGCCCGAATCCACCGCGATGCCCTTCTTCTGCAGGGTGCGCACGCCCGCCAGCGGGGCCAGCAGCACGTCCAGCGCGCGCTCGTCCTCGATGCGGCGCACCTTTCCCGTCCAGGCCGCGGCGCGGGCAAACGGGGTTTCGTTCGTCTCGCCGTGCGGGCGCTGTTCATAGGTGCCCTGCAGCCAGTCATTGATGTGGCCCTGCAGGGTGCTGGGCGTCATGTCCAGCTCGACCACGGTGTCCTTCTGGAACAGGCGCTCGCTGAAGGCCCGGCGCGACTCGATCGCCTGGCGCTCGGCCACGTTGTGCCCGACGAAGTTCGGCAGCAGCTCCAGGATGCTGTGCAGCATCACGCCGATGCCGCGCTCGACATGCGGCTTCTGCCAGGGCGAGAAGGGCGCCGTCACCCGCTGCTTGATGCCCAGCGCCTCGAGCGCCATCTGGAACTCGCGCGCCTTGTAGTCCTGCCCGTTGTCGGTAACGATCTCTTCGGGCACGCCCCACGCCAGTAACGCCAGCCGCAGGCAGAACATGTGCGTCTGCGCTTTCGGCGTGCGGCTCAACACCACCAGCATCCGCCGGCTGTAGATGTCGATCACCACCGAGCAGGTGTAGCGCCGCTTCTGGTTCGTCTCGGGGTCGGTCAGCATCCAGTCGCTGGGCGTGGCGTCCATCTCCCAGCGCTGGTTCAGCCGCACCACGTCCTCGCTGGCGTTGCCCACCGCGCTCATGCAGCGGTTCTTCCACTCGTCCGGGCTGGTCAGCGCGGTCAGCAGCTCCGGGTGTTTCTCCTGCCAGTTCTTCAGGAAACGGTAGGTCGCGTCGTAGCTCGGTGCCTCGAACAGGATCTCACCCGTCTCGGGGTCCACCGCCGCACTGGCCAGCAGCGCGTGCAGGTCGTGGGGCATGATGTTCGGCCGCGCCTTGATCAGCGCCAGGGTGGTTTCATGCAACGTCGGCTGCTTGGTGAAGACGTTCACACCGCGCATCAGCGCGCCGTCCTGCTTGTCGATCAGTCCGGCTAACCCCTCCTTCTTGAACTTGGATTCCCAGCGCGCCAGCGATCGCCCGGAAATCTCTGGGAACGCCTCGCGCACCGCCTCGGTGATCTGCGGCAGCGGAGGCAGCGTGCCGGCGTTGTAGAGGCTGCAGAACACTTCCTGCCCGCGCTTGCGCTTGATCGGCTGGGCCTGCACGAACCACACCTCCCAACCCTGCACGATGCCCCACCGACCATCAAAGCGCTGTTGCTGCCCTTCGGTCAGGCTGGCCGCCAGCGCCTTCAGCGCCTGCTCGCCCTTTTGCCGGCGAATGCGCGCCTCTTCGGCCACGTCTGCGCGCACCTTCGCCACCACGGCGTGCTCGCGCAGAGCGCGTTCGCCGGCGGCGATGATCCCCTCGGCACGGTCGATCAGCTTGGCGATGCGGGGCGGGGGGGCGTATTCGCGGGCGACGCCACCCTTTCCGCCCTTGACCGGCACCTCGCGGAAGGACCAATCCTCGCGGTCAACGAGCTTGCGCCAGCCACGCTCGGACCCTGGCAGATCAGGCAGCCTGAGCTCGGCCAACTCGCGGCAGGCGTAGTGGGTCTTACGCATGATCGCCTCGCCCATTCAGCCACTGCAGCAGCGCTGCCGCCTTGCTCGCGGGCAGCGTCAATGTCAGCGTGACCTCAGTCTCGCGGTGCTTGCGCTTGGTCACACCGATGCACGCTGCCGGCTCACCGGCGATCAGTGCAGCGATGCGCGGAGGAGGGGCGTATTCGCGGCGAACGCCACCGCGGCCACGGCCTTTGCTTTCAATGCACGGCCACCCCTCACGAGAGACGGTGAGCCGCCAACCTTCATCTGTGGTTGGGCAATCAGGCAGCTTGAGCTCGGCCAACTCGCGGCAGGTGTAGTGGGTTTTACGCATCGCCCATCTCCCCCAGTGCGCTCTTGAGTGCGCGGATCTTCTTTCCCGCCTCGTCGCGCACCCGTTCGAGCTTGCCGATCTCGGCATCCAGCGCCGCCTTGCCCACCAGTACGCGGCAGCCGCGGCGGTCCGCCAGCCACTGCGTCAGCAAGTGGGTGTGGCACGCCACCTCCAGCACCGGCGCCAGGTAAAACGGCATGTTGTAGGCCTCACGGCTCTCCGCGCTCCAGGCGTCCAGCATGTACTTGGAAACGTCGCGGCCGGCCAGGCGGCTCATGCGTGCGGCCACATCCGTGCGGTCGCAGCCTGCGCCGGCCAGCGCCTGACTCACCAGGTGAGCCACTTCCACCCCATAGCACTGGCTGCCCGGCGTCTGCTCCGCCGGCTGCGGCAACAGCGCAAACAGGTCGCCCGTGTGGATGTCGGCATGGCGTGCCATGGTCATCTCCTCATCCACCCTGCTCATGCGGTGGCGCGGCTGTCAGCGTCGCGGACATTGCGCCCCTTAGCTCTGCCGCTAGAATGTCCTGCAGTAACGCGGGTTTCCGTGTGTTCTGCAGGCGGCGGCAGGAGGGCCGCCGGGTGCCCCACGCTGGCCAGGGCAGCCCGGCGCCAGGGGTTGGCGGCAATGCATTCGGCGGTGTAGCGGCTGGGCCAGATCTGCGCGGGGTCCAGGCCGAGCGCATCGGCGATGAGGCGTTCGTTTTTCGGACTGCTGTTGTAGAGGGCGTGGCGCACCGCACGGCAATTCACGCCTTCGGCGCGCGCCAGGTCGGCAAAGGTGAGGCCTCGGCGGCGCAGCTCGGCGGTGATCGCGTGGCTATCCCAGTCCTTGATTTTTGGGGTCTTTGCGTTCATGTCTATTTCCTTGCGTTTGCGTGTATGTCGGAACTGTAAGGCCCTGTGTGGAACACGTCAACAGGGGAAATACTGTTCCCAGCTCAGCAACTCCACGCAGGGACTGATCTGCGCTACAGCCTCCGCAACTATTTTCTTTATAAACAGATGGATGGGAATGATATGAATAGCTCGGAACAGCCCGCATGCTCGGAACAATTAGGTTCCGAGCAAAAATGGTTTTCGTGTTCCGAGCTGTCGGCGATCAAGCTGCCTGGCGCCGCGCTCACGGATCGCGGCTGGCGCAAGGTTGTCGAGCGCGAGGGTTGGCAGTTCAGAGAAGTCCACGCAAAAGGGGGGAAGGCCGGCGTGAAGCGCGAATATGTGCCGCCGCCTGAGCTGCTCAAGCTGATCCGCCGCCACATGCGTGGTGAGGTCGTAACCGAAGAAGAAGTGAACCGCGCGCGGGCGATCAGGTCGGTGGCGTTCCGCAAAGCACCAGCAGGCCTCGCGGACTACCAGCAAGCGCCAGGGCGTGGTCAGCGCGCGGGGGCGCCAAACGTGATCGATGCCGACGAGCGCCACTCAGCCAGCGCAGCGCCCTCGCCTTCAGGCGTGGCGGGGCCCGCAGCCGCCGGCGCGCCCACGGTGGCGGCGACGGCAACCCCGGCGCCAGGGGCACGCACGGGCGCCGGCCGGCTCACCGACCCCACCGACGAAGACCGCCTGCAGATGCTCCTCGCCCTGCTGCGCACCATGGAGCACCACCTCAAGGCGCCCGTCAGCGCCGAGGTCGCGGCCCGCATGCTCGAGGTCGTCGAGGCCTGGCACGACTTCGCCGCCCGCCAGCCCGACATCCTCGCCCGCCTCGAGGCCGTCCGCGCCGCAGCCAACCTCTACTTGGTGCGGTGAACGAAAAAAGGGGCGTGGACCTATCCACACCCCCTCTCATTCCCGTTCACCGCGCCGCCGCTACGGTGCCATCTCCCGCGCAATTTTGCGCACGCCGTGCTCGTTCCACTCAATTTTGGCGCCAGCCCGGCCAGTCGCCCCTGCCGCCCAGAATCCCGCGCCACGCTTGACCTTCAGCCTCGCCGCCTCACCTCACCCCCGGTGCCAAAACGATCGCCCCCCCACAGCGAGTGTGGTCTGTGCGCCGTTCGGCCCGAACCCACCAGCCCAGCCGCCGCGGCTCAAACCTTGAAGCGCTCGACCTGACGCCGCATCTGCGCCGCAACGCCTTCCATTTCCTGTGCGGCCACCACGATGCTGCTTGTGGCGCTGCTGCTCTGCTCTGCCCGCAGCGCGATGTCCTCGACCCGCCGCGCCACCTCGGACGAGGCCGTTGCCTGCTCACGCAAAGCCAGGTCGAGCTCGGAGACGATGCCCGCCACCTCGCCCGAGAGTTCATGCAGGCGGCCGATCGTGCCACCGGTCTCGACTGCCTCCGCGCTGCTGCGCCTGACGACCTGGACCCCGCGCTCGATCCCGGCAACGGCCTCCTTCGTCCCTGCCTGGACGGATGCCACCATGCCGGTGATCTCCTCGGTGGACGTGGCGGTGCGTTCGGCGAGCTTGCGCACCTCATCGGCCACCACCGCAAAGCCCCGCCCCTGCTCGCCGGCCCGCGCCGCCTCGATCGCAGCATTGAGCGCCAGCAGGTTGGTCTGCTCGGCGATCTCGCGGATCACGGCGACGATATGAGAGATCTTCGCGGATTGCGCCTCCAGACCGGTGATGCGAGTCGCCGCGTCACCCACCACCTGCTCGACTTCGCGCATGCCCGCAACCAACCGCTCCATCGACTGCTTGCCGGCCGTCGCGCCTGCGCCTGACTCCGCGGCTACGCGGCTCGCATCGCTGGTGCGATCGGACACATGCGAGATCGAAACAGTCAGCTCCTCGACATTGGCTGCGATGCTGCTGGCCGCCTGGCTCTGCGCCGAGGCGCCTTCGCTGACCTGACGTGAGGCCTCGAGCAGGCTCGTTGCCGAGTCACCCACCTGCCCCGCACCGTCACGGCTGAGCGCGATGGTCTCGCGTAGCGAGGACTGCATGTCGCGCATCGCGCGTACCAGGTCGCCGATCTCGTCGGCGCTCGGCTCGGGCAGGGCTGCGCGCAGGTCGCCCGCAGCGATCTGCTGAGTGCCGCTGACCGCCGCGCGCAAGCGACCACTCATACGCCCGGCAAACACCAGGGTGAGGGTGATGGCGACCGCCAGACCAATCGCGGCGGCGGAAAGCCCGCCAATGAATGCCGCCCGCACCCCGGCCGCCACGTCGCCCACATTGCCTTCGGCCGCAGCGCGATTGTAGGCAATCAACTCTGCGACGGCGTCGCGCGCTGCATCCGCACGCTGTACCCACACCGTTCGGCGCAGCGTGTCCGCCCCATTGCGATCACCGCGCGCGAGCAGGTCCCGGGCCTGCTGCACCACCTCGTGGTAGCCCAGCACACTGCGCTCAACCGCATCGAGCAGCGTACGCTCACGCTCCGAAATCTGGCGCGTCCGATAGCCGGCAATCTCCTTCATGAAACCCTGGTGCAGTTGGTCGAGCGAGGCCGTCATGCGCTCCGTCTCCGCTGCACCGGTCGCCATCATGAACTCGAGGCTGCGCACGCGGTAGCGCAGACGCCACTCGCCCATTGCCCCCGCAGCCTGCAAGCCCGGCAGGTCGTGATGCCCGATGGTATCCACCTCGCGCTCGATCAGACGTACTTCGTAGAGCGCGAAGGCGATTGCAAACAACAGGACACCACAGGAAAGACCGGAAAGCAGGAACAGCTTGCCACGCAGGCTGAGGTTGTCGAGGGCATTCATCATGTATGTCTCCGGGGATGCGACCTCACATGAGCAAGGCCTTGTTCATGTATTCATCGGTCCCGGCAAGCATAACTTTAGTCGTATCCAAACGCTGACTGCACAGCCATCGGAACGCACCGGGTCAGCATGAGCCCTCAGGACGTCACCGGGCCCTGCGCAGGCTCCGCACATGCGAGAATTCGGCCCCGCCCTACCGCGAGCCCCACCCGCATGCGCCCCCTCGAGCACACCGTCACCCACCTGATCATCCACACCCTGGAAAAGGCCCCCGGCTCGCCGGCTCGCCTGATCCTGCGCGAAGGACTATGCACGCTCGACGCTGCCGCGCTGCGGCTTGCAGAACGCCTGTGCAGTCAGTACGACAGCCGCTCGGCCAAGGGCTTCGGCCGCTTCGAAGAGGATGAGGAAAGCTACCCGCTGGCACGCTGGCTGCGCGAACACCTCGTCGATGAGACGCTCGACTTCGCAGGCCTGTCTCGCGCCTTCGCCGAGCGCGTGCAGGCGCTCACCGACGCGGAAGAGCTTGAAGAAGGCGGCCAACTGGTCATGGCGCGCATCCGCGAAGGGGGCGCCAACGGAGGCGGCACGGACTGCCTGTGGCTGGCGCTGATTGGTGAGGCCGAAGGCGTACGCATCGGCGGTGCGCTCGAAGCGCTCGACTGCTGCCACCTCGACTTCACCGCCCTGCATGCGGCCGGGCGCATCGACCTGTCGGGCTGGCGACGTGGTGACGAGCGCTATATCGGCTTCCTGCGCGGGCGCGGCAAAGGCGGCATGTGGTTCAAGAACGCACTCGGATGCAGCGACGTCATGGTGGCACTGCAGGAGACCAAGAAGCTGGTCGCCACGCTCGACCGCTTCGTCGACACCGAGGGCCTTGCCCCCGCCACCCGCGATGCCGTGCTCGAGCGCGCCCACGACTACCTCGACACCCTGGGCGAGGCAGGCGCCCCGGTGGTGTTCGAAGAGCTCGCGCGCGAGGTCTTTCCCGAACAGCCCGCTCGGCTCGACGCCCTGCTGCGTGCCGAGGAGACCAGGATCGCCCCCGGCTTCGTTCCCAACCGCCGCGCCATCCGCCCGCTGGTGCGCTTCAGCGCCAGCGGCGACAACTGGAAGCTCGAGTTCGAGCGCAGCGGCCTGCACTCGGGCGCAGTACATTACGACCGCGCCACCGACACCCTGGTCCTGTCGGGCCTGCCCGACTACCTCAAGCGCATGCTCGACGAGGCGCCCGAGGACTGACGCGCCCGGACTGCCCCGCGATCAACGCATGCGTTCGTATGCGTGCTCACCCGGTTGCACCTTGAACCAGCCTACGGTCTCGCGCAACTTGCCGGCGAGCGCGTCGAGATGTCGCGCAGTCTCGGCCGCATTGCTCGCGGCAGCCGTGTTCTCCTCGGTCATCTGCGCGATGTGCTCGATGCGCCGGGCGATCTCCTGAACTGCGGCATCCTGTTCGCGCACCGCATCGGCGATGTTGCGCACCGACGTCGTGACCCGCCCGGTATCGGCACTGGCGGCGTCGAGCGCACCGGTGGAAGCCACCACGCGGGTGCGCGTCGACCCGGCTTTGTCGTTTGCCTTCTGCATGTGCGCCACTGCGGCATCGACCTGGCCCTGGATGCCACCGATGAGGCCGGAAATGACGTTGGTTGCCGCGGAGGTGTTCTCCGCCAGCTTGCGCACCTCGTCGGCGACGACGGCGAAACCACGCCCCTGCTCGCCCGCTCGCGCCGCCTCGATCGCGGCATTGAGCGCCAGCAGGTTGGTCTGGTCGGCAATATCCTTGATGGTGCGCACGATGCCGTCGATCTGGCGCGAACTCTCGGCCAGTCGCACGATGTCGCCGCTGGCGGCGTCGATCATGCCGGCCAGGCTATCGACGTTGTCCGCAGTCTCGCGCACCGCAGCCAGTGTGGTTTCGATGTCGGCACGCGCCTGCACTGCAGTCGCGTCCGCCACGCGGGCATTGCTGGCCGTCTCGGAAATGCTCACCGCGGTCTGCTGCACGCTGGCGACGACAGCCGACGCCGCCTCCGACTGCGCATCCGAGCCCTTCTCCACCTGAGCCCCTGCAGCCGACATGGACTGTGCGGCCGCAGCAATGGCATCGGCCGACTGCCGGGTCTCGCCGATCAGGGCGGCAATACGCGCCATCAT
This sequence comes from Thauera sp. 28, assembly GCF_000310145.2. Taxonomy (GTDB): domain Bacteria; phylum Pseudomonadota; class Gammaproteobacteria; order Burkholderiales; family Rhodocyclaceae; genus Thauera; species Thauera mechernichensis. The sequence goes on along the minus strand of NZ_AMXA01000022.1, from coordinate 40,509 downwards.
GCGGTCGAACGCGGCCGCGGTACGCCCCACTTCATCCCGCCCGGTGAGGCCCGCGCGCAGGCTGCAGTCGCCGCTCGTCTCGACCCGCACGAGAACGTCCTGCAAGGTGGCGAGCGGGCGGGTGATGGAGCGGATGATCACCATGCCGAACACCAGCGTCAGTGCGATCGCGAGCGTACCGAGCAGCGCCGCCACGAACATGGCCCTTTGCGCCTCTTCCGCCTGCTCACCGGCCCAGGCCAGCAGATCGCCGCTGACCCGCTGCTCGACGGTGAGCATGGCGTCGATCCGGGCGGTGGTGGTCGAGAACCATGTCTCCGGCGTCACGCCGAACCCCTCGGCAGAATCATGCAACCTGGCACGCAGGGCCTCCACCGCAGTCTCGGGCTGGCCGTTGACCGCCTGGAGGTAGGCCTGCCAGTGAGTGGGCTCTGCCAGCGATGACAAAGCCGAAACGAACGCAAGCTGCTTGCCGATGCGCTCGTTCAAACCACGGTACTGTGCGCGTTCGATTCGGTCGGCAGTAAACACCGGCACCATCGTCGCGCGCTCCTGGCCCGCATACTCCTTGGCATGCAACAGCATCTCCAGGGCAGCCAGGCGCTTTGCCGCACCGCCATCGGCAACCGCTGAACTGGCCACATTCACCGTCTTGAGCAGAGTCGCGATGGTGCTGGTATAAAACGCGCTCGACTCCGCCGCCGCGATCGCGAAACGGTCAGCACCGGCGCGCGTATCGCGCAACTGCGCCAGGCTCTGCCGGGCCGCCTGCGTCGCCGCGCTCAGCGCCTGGGCGGCACCCGCTTCGGCCGCGAGTTCGGCAAAGGCCTGCTCCACCCCCTGGACGGCCTGGTCCGTGTTGGCGCGATAGCCTGGCAGCACATCTGCAAAGCGCTTGCCGCCGCTTTGCAGATAGCCTGCCGTCGCGCCACGCTCGATCTGCAGGTAATGCGCAGCAGCCCCCGCCTTCACCGCAAGCGCCACGGTACGCTCGGTATCGAGCGCCGTACGCCACAGCGCATGGTTCGCCAGCATGCTGGAGACGACAAAGCCCGCCACGATGAGCAAAGGCAGAATCAGTACCGCCAAAAGCCGTTCACGAATGCCGATGTTCATGGCCCCTCCCGGGCATGCGTCACGCGAAAGAAAAATGATCGCGATTGTCACCACCGGCAGTACGGGCAATCTATACGGAATGTCAAATCCAGACGCTGCAGCGCAAAAATCGCACACCACATGCGGCGCTACAGACTCACCGGCTTCAGGCATGTCGCCGCCTTCAACCCCTCGCGCCGCGCTCGGTTCCGCGGTAGGAGCGGCGCGAGCCGCGAGCCTTTTCGGGCGCTTCCGATCCGCCACGTCGCCTTCAACCCCTCGCGGCTGGTGCCGCTCCTACGACGACCCCACGCGCAGCTGTTCGCTGTAGGCGCGGCGCGAGCCGCGAGCTTTTTCGGGCGCTTCCGATCCGCCACGTCGCCTTCAACCCCTCGCGGCTGGCGCCGCTCCTACGACGACCCCACGCGCAGCTGTTCGCTGTAGGAGCGGCGCGAGCCGCGAGCCTTTTCGGGCGCTTCCGATCCGCCACGTCGCCTTCAACCCCTCGCGGCTGGAGCCGCTCCTACGACGACCCCACGCGCAGCTGTTCGCTGTAGGAGCGGCGCGAGCCGCGAGCTTTTCGTCGGAGGGCCCTTTACTGCAGCAGGTTGCGCGGCGAGCCGGCGACGAAGTGCTCGATGTTGTCGATGAGCTGGTCGGCCAAGGCCTGCTGGGCCTCGTCCGAGGCCCAGGCCACATGCGGCGTCAGGATGACGTTGGGGCGCGCGGCGATGCGCATCATCGGGCTGTCGGCCGCCGGCGGCTCGCCGTCGGCGACGTCGAAGCCCGCGCCGGCGATCAGGCCTTCGTCGAGCGCCTGTACCAGCGCGGCCTCGTCCACCAGGCCGCCGCGCCCGGTGTTGATGATGAGCGGACGCCGCACCATGGCGCGGAACTCGGGCATCGCGATCATGCCGCGCGTCTGCGGCGTGAGCGGGCAATGCAGGGTAATGATGTCGCTGGTCGCCAGCATTTCATCCCAGGGCGTGTACAGGCTGCCGGCACCGGTCCTGCCCTTGCGTGCTGCGAACAGCGGCACCATGCCGAAGGCGCGCGCGATGTCGGCCACGCGCTGGCCCAGCACGCCTTCGCCGATGATGCCCAGGCGGGCGCCGCGCAGGTCGTGGATGGCATGGTTGAAGAAGCAGAACTGGCCCGAGCGCTGCCACTCGCCCGCGAGCACGTCGTCGCGGTAGGCGACCAGGTTGCGGCGCAGCGCCAGCATCAGCGCGAAGGTGTGCTCGGGGACGGTATTGACCGCATAGCCGCGGATGTTCGCCACCGCAATGCCACGCTGCTGACAGTAGGCCTTGTCGACACAATCGGTGCCGGTGGCGGCGACCGCGATCAGGCGCAGCGCAGGCAGTTGCGCCAGCACTGCGGCGGACAGCGGCACCTTGTTGGTAATGGCGATACTGGCGCCGGCCAGGCGCTCGACGATCTGATCGGGCGCGGTCCTGTCGTAGACGACCAGCTCGTGCGCGAACGCGGGGCTGCGCAGGCGGATCTGCGGCGCGATGGTCTCGCGGTCGAGGAAGACGATCTTGTGCATGTGGACTCTTGTCTCCAGGGGGTCAGAGGTAGCGCTTTGCTTCGGCAACGATGTTAGCCGGGGTGATGCCGAAGTGCGCGTAGAGCTGCTCGTAAGGGCCGGACGCACCGAAGCCAGCCATGCCGACAAAGCCGCCGCGCGGCCCCAGCCAGGCATCCCAGCCGAAGCGCATCGCCGCCTCGACGCCGACGCGCACGCAGCCCTCGCCCAGCACGGCACTGCGGTAGCCTGCATCCTGGGCCTCGAAGAGCTCCCAGCACGGCATCGACACCACCGCGGTAGGGATACCCTCGGCCTGCAGCAGCCGGCGCGCCTCGACCGCCAACTGCACCTCGGATCCGGTTGCGAGCAGGGTCACGGCACGCGCGCCGCCTTCGGCTTCGGCCAGCACATAGGCGCCGCGGCGCGACCGGTTGTCCGCGCTGTGCGTGGTGCGCAGCGTGGGCAGCGCCTGGCGGGCGAAGATCAGGCTGGCCGGCGTGCGCCGGAGTTCCAGCGCGACCTCCCAGCATTCGGCCGCCTCCACGGCGTCGGCCGGGCGCATCACCAGCATGTTGGGCATGGCACGCAGCGAGGCGAGGATTTCCACTGGCTGGTGGGTGGGGCCGTTCTTGCCGACGCCGATCGAGTCGTGGCTGAACACGAACTTGACCGGCAGGCCCATCAGCGCCGCCATGCGCATGGCCGGGCGTTCGTAGTCGGAGAAGGCAAGATAGGTGACTGCAAGCGGGATGGCGCCGCCGTGCGCGGCGATACCGTTGGCCATCGCACCCATCAGGTGCTCGCGCACGCCGCAGTGCACGTACGCGCCGCCGCGGTCCTCGGCGGTGAAGGCGGCAAGGCCGCGCTTGTGGGAGGTGGGGGCCTCCAGGTCGGCGCAGCCGACGATGCGCTCGGGCAGCACGCCCACCAGCAGGTCGTTGATCTCGGCCGAGGCGAAGATGCCTGGCTTGGGCTCGGTATCGGCAGCGGCCTTGCGGCGGTAATCGGTCAGTACCTCGCGCCAGCCGGTGGGCAGTTCGCCGGCCTGCACGCGCTCGAACTCGGCGCGCTCGGCAGCCGGCAGTGCGGCCAGGCGCGCCTGCCAGGCACGGTAGTCGGCAGCGCTGCGGCGGCCTGCGGCACGCCAGGCACCAAGGATGTCGGCCGGGATCTCGAACGGCGCGTGCGGCCAGCCCAGCAGCTCACGCGTGGCCTGTGCGTCCTCGGGGTACAGGCGCGCGCTGTGGCCGGCACGCTGGCCCTGCACGCGCGGGATGCCGCGGCCGATCACGGTGCGGCAGGCGATCAGCGAGGGGCGCGGATCCTGCTTGGCCAGCGTGATCGCGGCCGACACGGCATCGATGTCGTGGCCATCGACTTCGACCACGTGCCAGTCGGCAACGCGGAAGCGCGCCGCCACATCCTCGCTGATCGACAAGTCGGTGCTGCCATCGTCGGTAATCTTGTTGTCGTCCCAGAACAGGATCAGCTTGCCGAGCTTCAGATGGCCGGCGAGCGAGATCATCTCCTGACCGAGGCCTTCCTGCAGGCAACCGTCGCCAACGAAGGCCCAGGTGCAGTGGTCGACCAGGCCGGCGCCGAAGCGCGCATTCAGATAGGCCTCGGCTACCGCCATGCCGAAGGCGTTGGCAATGCCCTGGCCGAGCGGACCCGTGGTGACCTCGATGCCGCAGGCGGGCTCGAACTCGGGGTGACCGGCGCAATGCGAGCCCAGCTCGCGGAAGGACTTGACCTGTTCGAGGCTGATCTTGTCGTAGCCGGTGAGGTGCAGCAGCGCGTACAAGAGCATCGAGCCATGGCCGTTCGACAGCACGAAGCGGTCACGGTCGGGCCAGGTGGGATCGGCCGGGTTGAACTTGAGGTGACGGGTGAACAGCGCGGTGGCGATCTCCGCCATGCCCAGCGGCACGCCCTGATGGCCCTCGGCGGCGTGGACGATGGTATCGAGCGACAAAAAGCGGATGGCGTTGGCGAGTTGGCGAGGTTCTACGGCATGCATGGCAAGGGTTCTCCCTTGCCTCCCCCTGTGAGGGGGAGGCAATAGCGGGGTGGTTACGGAGGCGGGGTGGGCTGGCGGGGCGCTACGCCGCGCGCGGGATCAGTAAAGCGTGAAGGCGGGCACGAAGGAGATCAGTAACAACACCGTGATCGCGACCAGGTAGAAGGGCCACAGCTCACGCACCACGGCCCCCACCTTCTGACGCGAGATGGCGGCAGAGATGAACAGCGTGGTCCCGACCGGCGGGGTGAACAGGCCGATGCTCAGGTTCACCGCCATCATGATGCCGAGCTGCACGAGGTCGAGACCGATCGCATTGCCGATGGCGACGAAGGTCGGCCCCAGAAGCAGGATCGCAGCCGGCAGATCGAGAAACATGCCTACCGTGACCATGATGAGGTTGAGCATCAGGATCACCATCCACGGCGACTTCAGCGTCTCGACGGTCCATTCGGCCACGGCGGTCGGCACCGCCTCGACGGTCAGCACGAACCCCACCAGGTTGGACGCCGCGATCACCAGCATCACCACGCCGGTCGTGACGGCGGTGTGCACCAGCGCGTCGTAGAGCCGCTTGAAGCTCAGGTCGCGATACACCAGGGCGCTCACCATCAGGCCGTAGAACACCGCCAGCACGCTCACCTCGGTGGGTGTGGCGATCCCGGCCCGCAGCAGGATGACGATGAAAGCCGGCATCGCCAGCGCCGGTGCGGCAGACACCGTGGCACGCAGCACGCCCTTCCAGGTCACCCCCTCGGCCAGGCGCTTGAAGCCGCGCAGGCGTCCCGAGAAGTAGCACACCAGCATGAAACCGCCGCACAGCATCAGCCCGGGAAGAATGCCGGCAAGAAAGAGCGCGGCGATCGACTGGTTGGACACGGCTGCATACAGGATGAGCGGAATCGAAGGCGGGATGAGGCCGGCGATGACCGACGACGACGCCGTGGCCGCCGCGGCAAAGGCCGGGGGATAGCCTTCGCGCTTCTGCCACGGGATGAGCATCGAGCCCAGCGCCGAGGCTTCGGCCACGGCCGAGCCCGACACCCCGCCGAACACCGTCGAACCCACCACCGTCACCTGCCCCAGCCCGCCATGGAAGCGGCCGACCAGCTTGGTGGCGAAGTCGATCAGGCGCTTGCCCAGCGTGCCGCCCATCATCAGGTTGCCCGACAGCATGAAGAAGGGAATGGCCAGCAGCGGAAAGCTCTGCGTGGGCTGGAAGATCTTCACCACCGCGGCCACGCTCGGCATGCCGCCGGCAGTCACCGCGGCCAGGCCGGAGCTGATCACCAGCGCGTAACCGACCGGCAGGGCCAGCACCAGCAGCGCGCTGAATACAAGAAGCATCACGACAGTCATACGTCCTCCTCGATGTGGTGGGCGCGGACGGAGAACGGATCGTTCGCGATCAGCAGCCGGACCAAGGTGCTCAGCGCCGTGATGCCGAGGCCGACGAAGCCGACGATCATCGCCATGTAGGCCCAGCGGGCCGAGATACCGGTCACCGGGTACACCTCGCTGCCGGTGATCTCGATGACATCGAGGCCGACCCAGGCAAGATAGAAGAAGGCCGCGGCGACAAGCACCTGATGGCCGACCATCAGCATGCGGTTGGCAGCGCGCCCGAGCCAGCCGTGGATGGCGGTGACGGCAATGTGCTGGCCACGCTGGGCGGCGAGCACGATGCCGCCCATGACCAGCCAGGGGAACAGGATGTTGGGCATCTCGGTCGGCCAGCCCATGCCCTGGTTGGTGAAGTAGCGGACGATCACTTCGGCCATCAGGGATACGAACATGACGACCAGAGCACTGATCGCGACCGCCACACCGGCGGCCACGATCGCAGCGTCCACCCACTTCACCACCCGGGCCGGGACACTGCTCGAGGTCGCGGCGGGGGAAGTGGCGTGGGTCGACATCTTTACTTACCCGCTTCCGAGACGATCAGCTTGACCAGGTCGGGGAACTGCGCCGCCCACTTGTCGTAGACCGGCTGGGTCTTGGCGACGAAGGGCGCCTGGTCGACCTCGTTGATCTGCACGCCGGCTGCTGCCAGCTTCTCGCGCAACTCGGTATCGGCTGCCAGCGACAGCTCGCGGTTCAGTTTGCCGGCCTCGACGGCAGCCTCCTTGATCGCCTGCTGGTCGGCCTTGGACAGTCCGGCCCAGATCATCCGGCTGGCCAGCACCGGCGTGGTCTCGTACTTGTGGCCGGTGAGCGAGATGTACTTCTGCACCTCATGGAGCTTGGACGCGTAGACGTTCATCAACGGGTTCTCCTGGCCGTCGAATACGCCCTGCTGCAGCGCGATGTACAGCTCGGAGAAGGCCAGCGGGCCGGGGTTGGCGCCGAGCGCCCTGAAGATGTCCAGGGTCATCGTGTCGGGCGGCGTACGCAGCTTGATGCCCTGCAGGTCGTCCGGCGTGGTGATGGGGCGCTTGTTGTTGCTGGTGTGGCGGATGCCGTTATCCCACAACGCGAGGAGCACCAGGCCCTTGCCGTTGGCAGCCTCGTCGAGCTTGGCGCCGACCGGGCCATCGACCACGCGGTAGGCGTGGTTGAGGTCGCGGAACAGGAAGGGCAGTCCGATCAGGTTGAATTCCGGCACCACGCCCGCAGTGGCCCCCTGCGAATTGGCGCTGAAAGCCAGTGTACCCAGACGCATGTTGGTGATCGACTCGACGTCGTCGCCGAACTGCGCGCTGCCGCCCACCTCGACCTTCACCCGGCCGGCGGTCTTGGTCTCGACCAGCTCGGCGAACTTGAGCGCTGCTTCGGAGCGCGGGTTGCCCGGCGCCGCGCCATGCGCCATACGCAGCACCTGTTGCGCCCAGCTGGTGGAAGCGCCCATGGCCAGGGTGGCGACGAGTGCGATCAGGGTCTTCTTCATCATGGTGGTCTCCTTCTCTTGCCTTGTGTGGACCGGGCTGCGGTGGCGGCACCCGGCTGCTGCAGCGATGCGAAAGCGGGCCCGGCCGGCGCCGGGCCGAGGGGGTCAGCCGTGGATCAGCATGCCGCCGTTCACGTCCAGGGTGATGCCGGTGCAGTACTTGGACAGGTCGCTCGCCAGGAAGACGATGCAACCGCCCACATCGCTGGGCTCGCCGATACGGCCCAGCGGGATGCCGTCGAGAATCGCCGCGCGCTTGTCCTCGGGGATCTTGCCCTTGTTGATGTCGGTGGCGATCAGGCCCGGAGTGATGCAGTTGACGCGGATGTTGTCGGCGCCGAACTCGCGCGCCATGGCCTTGGCCAGGCCGAGCACGCCCGCCTTGGCGGCCGAATAGTGCGGACCGCCGAGGATACCGCCACCGCGCTGTGCCGACACCGACGAAATGCACACGATCGAGCCGCTCTTCTGCGCCTGCATGGTCGGGATGACCGCCTGCGACATGAACAGCGTGCCGCGCAGACTGACGTCGAGCACGGCATCGTAGTCGGCCGAGGTGATGTCGAGCGTCTTGCGCGGCTGGGTGATGCCGGCGTTGTTTACCAGCACGTCGATACGGCCCAGGCGCTTGACGATTTCGGCGGCGGCCGCATCGCAGGCCGCCTTGTCGGTGACGTTGGCCACCAGGCCGATGTGCTGCGGACCGAGTTCGGCTGCAGCCGCCGCCGGGTTGGCCTGCTCTAGGTCGAGCAGGGCGATGCGCGCACCTTGCGCGGCCAGCATGCGGGCAGTGGCGAAGCCCAGGCCGTTGAGGCCGGCACCGCCGGTGATGACGGCAACCTTGCCGTCAAGAAGAAGGGATTGGGACATGGACGGATCCTGTTCAGAGCGGCGCCCTTGAGGGCGCCCGGTTTCGAGGAAGGGAGCGACGGGGGAAGAAAGGAAGCGATCGTTCAGCCGATCCAGCGCTTGATCGTGGCCGACATCGCCTCGGTGGAGATACCGTAGCGGTCGTGCAGCGTGGGCAGCGCGCCGGCATCGAGGAAGGCGTCGGGCAGCGCGATCTGGCGGAACTGCGGCGTTACGCCTGCGGTCAGCAGCGCTGTCGCGACCGCCTCGCCCAGGCCGCCGACCGAGGTATGGTTCTCGGCCACCACCACCAGGCGGCCGGAGCGGCCGGCCTCGCGCAGGATGGTCGCGGTGTCGAGCGGCTTGATCGTCGGCACGTGCAGCACGCCGACGTCGACCTTGTCCGCCTCCAGCGCCTTGGCGACTTCCAGCGCACGCATGGTCAGAATGCCGGACGAGATCACCAGCACATCCCTGCCGTCGCGCAGCAGCTTGGCCTTGCCGAGCTCGAAGCTGTAGTCGTACTCGTCGAGCACCAATGGCACATTGCCGCGCAGCAGGCGCATATAGACCGGACCGTTGTGGGCAGCGATCTGGGGCACGGCCTGCTCGATGTCGAGGGCGTCGCAAGGGTCGATGATGGTCATGCCGGGAATGCCACGCATCAGCGCGATGTCCTCGGTGGCCTGGTGGCTGGGGCCGTAGCCGGTGGTGAGGCCGGGCAGCGCGCAGCACATCTTGACGTTGAGGTTCTCCTCGGCGATCACCTGGTGCACGAAGTCGAAGGCGCGACGGGTGCCGAATACCGCGTACGTGGTGGCGAAGGGCACGAAGCCCTCCTTGGCCATGCCGCCCGCCGAGGCCATCAGCAGCTGCTCGGCCATGCCCATCTGGAAGAAGCGCTCGGGGCAGGCCTGGGCGAACAGGTGGAGGTCGGTGTACTTGGCGAGGTCGGCGGTAAGGCCGACGATGTCCCGGCGCTGCATGGCCAGTTCGACGAGGGCCTTGCCGAACGGGGCAGCCTTGACGCGCTGGCCCTCGGAGGCGATCGAGGCAATCATCGCCGAGGTTGTCAGGCGCGGCTTCTTGGCGGTGGTGGTACTCATCGTGCAGCTCCCTGGGCTTGGTCGAGGATGTCGATGGCCTGCTGCCATTCGGGCGGATCGACACGGATGAAGTGGTTCTTCTCGCGAGTCTCGAGGAAGGGCACCCCCTTGCCCATCAGGGTGTCGAAGAGGATCACCCGCGGCCTGGCTTCGGTCAGCCTGCGTGCGGTGTCGAAGGCGGCGATCACGGCAGCCAGGTCGTTGCCATCGACACGCTGCACATGCCAGCCGAAGGATGCCCACTTGTCGGCGAGGGGCTCGAAGCCCATCACCTTGGTCGAGGGGCCGTCGGCCTGTTGGTTGTTGATGTCGACCAGGCAGATCAGGTTGGAGAGGCCGTGATGGGCTGCACCCATCGCTGCTTCCCAGGTCGAACCCTCGTCGAGCTCGCCGTCTGACATCGAGTTGTATACAAAAGCGGGATTGCCCTTCAGGCGCAGGCCCAGCGCCATGCCTACAGCGATCGGCAGCCCCTGGCCAAGAGAACCACCCGACATCTCCATCCCCGGCGTGTAGGTCGCCATGCCCGACATCGGCAGCCGGCTGTCATCGCTGCCATAGGTCTCGAGCTCGTCCTCGGGGATGATCCTGGCCTCGATCAGCGCGGCGTAGAAGGCGATGGCGTAGTGACCATGCGACAGCAGGAAGCGATCACGGCCCTCCCACTCCGGGTCGTCGGCACGGAAGTTCATCGCATGGCAGTAGGCCGTCGCCAGCACGTCGGCGTAACCCAGCGCCTGGCCGACATAGCCCTGGCCCTGCACCTCGCCCATCCGCAACGCAAAGCGGCGGATGCGGTAGGCGCTTTCGGCGACCCGGGCGTAGTCCTCGGTAAGACTTGTTTGCACGCAGTTCTCCTTGACTTGAACCCGGCAACGCAGGGGCGCCAGGCAGATTCGTTTCGCTTGGCCAGAGACCCATCGCCCCGGCCCTGCCGGCAGCCGATGAAGGGCGTCCAGCGAGTGAGGGAAAGCTTATTCGCTTGATTTATCGGCCTCAAACGATTATTTATGGGCCTATAGATGAATTGATCTCATGTGAATGCCGCGATGCACAATCGAGTTTCCCTCAAGGCCATTCAGGCATTCGAGGCCGCCGCGCGGCTGTCCTCCTTCGCGCTTGCAGCAGACGAACTCTTCGTCACGCCGTCTGCAATCAGCCATCAGGTCAAGCAGCTGGAAGAGCAGTTCGGCGTTCAGCTCTTTCATCGCGTACATCGGGCGGTGGTGCTGACGGACGCCGGGCGGCGCTATGCCGAGGAGGTGTCGGCAGCTTTCTCGCGCATCGAGTTGGCAACGCGCGAACTGGGACGGACGGAAAAGATCGACATCCTGACGGTGCACTCCACCCCCAGCTTTGCCACCCAGTGGCTGATGCCGCGGCTGGCTCGCTTCAGCTCGCTGAACCCGGACGTCGACGTGCGGCTCAACGCATCGACCGACGCGGTCGACCTCGTCTCGGGAGCGGTCGACATCGACATCCGCTACGGCATGCGCCGCCTGCAGCCGGCAGGCACCATGGTGCTGAGCTTCCCCGCCGAGACCATCGTGCCGCTGTGTGCGCCCGCGCTGCTCGAGGGCGAACACCCCATCCGCAGCCCCGAGGACCTCGCTCTCCACACGCTGATCCATAGCGAGGTCTGCCTGGTGAGCTGGCGCGACTGGATGCGCCAGCACCGCAAAGTCAAGCTCGACATCTCACGCGGCCTGCGCTTTGACCGCTCGTTCATGGCCATCAGCGCTGCAGTGGACGGTTTGGGCGTGTGCCTGGAGAGCCTGCTGCTGGTGCAACGCGAACTGGAAACCGGCCGCCTCGTCGCACCCTTTGGCCTGGCTGGCCCCAAGGTGCAGGGCTACACCTTCAACCTGCTCAAGTCGCGCGCCGAGCTGCCCAAGATCCGCAGCTTCCAGGAATGGCTCTTCGATGAATTGGACGCCCCACGGCGCTGAAGCCTGCCAACGCCTTTTCGGGGCTGCAGCGGAGACGCGCGGGCGAGCGCGCCCCCGCCGGCTAAGGCATCAGACGTTCAGGGGTGCCGGACGCCTGCGCATCGCACCCAATCCGAGCACGCCAATCGCAAGGCATGCGAGCGTGCCGGGCTCGGGCACAGTCGAAACGCCAACCGCCCGCGCAACCAAGGTGAAGTCGAACCTGCTGGGGAAGAAGTCGCCCACGTAGTCCGTACCTGTCATCGACAAGGTCGTACCATTGAATGTACCGGCGTAGCTGCCGAAGGCCCCCATCGACCAGCAGCCCCCGGTGGACGGAAACCATGTGCACGGATTCTCGTTGGCCACGAAATCCTCGCCCGAGAGCACGGCGAAGTAAGTCGGGAAGTCAAACCCGAGCGCAGACGCACCACCACTCTCGATCACCGGCGTCTCAAAGCGGATCTGCTGCCGCTCATAGCCGTCGGGCGGAAAGAGGGATGTGGTCACGAACACGGTCTCCTGCTGGAGCTTGAAGCTGCCGGAGAGCGCGAAGGTCTGCGGCGGCGGCAAGACACCGCAGTTGCCGTCCGGGTCGCAGAGCGGAAAGCCCCCCGGACTGTAAGTGACCGAACTCTGACTCGCGTCGATCTCGATCACGAGGGCGTGCGCCAGGGTGGGCATCGCCCCGAGCGTGACCGTGGTGAGCACGGACGCAACGGCGACCCGTGCGGTGCTGGGCAGGAGGTTCATGTGTGCAAGGCCTCTCATGAAATTAGCATCGAATGACACCGAATCCACCCCCTCGGGTGAAGCACGGCGCGACGACACATAATGCAAATTTCATTCCCGACGCATCTGCACGGCACATGCCTTTGTATTTAATGAATTATGGATAAGCTGAAACCATAACCATGGCATGGAATGTAAATAAATCCGACACCCACCCCTCCAGCCGTTAAGGCCCCGGTGCCGCATGCCCGGCGCGCCGGACGGTCGCCAGCAGCAGCGCCGCCGCCACGAACAGGCCGCCGAAACTGCGGTTGAGCAGACGCTGCTGATGCGGCTCGCGCAGCAGGCGCAGCACGCGCGCGGCGAGGCCGGTATAGCCTGCCATGACGACCAGGTCGACCGTGATCATGGTGGCTGCGAGGATCAGGTATTGCGCCAGCAGCGGACGCGCCGGGTCGAGGAACTGCGGCAACACCGCGAGGATGAACACGATCGCCTTCGGATTGCTGGCATTGACGATGAAGCCTCTCATCACCAGCGGCCATGGCCGCCCATGAGCGGCATCGCCCGACTCGACCGCCACCGCCGCGGGCGGTGCCACCCACTGCTTCCAGCCCAGGTACACCAGATAGGCGACGCCGAACCACTTGATGACCGAGAAGGCAAGCTCGGACGCAGCCAGCACCGCCCCCAAGCCAGTGGCGACAATGCCGATCTGGAGCACCAGCGCAAGCTGCAGCCCAAGGGCATTCCAGTAACCGCGGCGGAAGCCGTAGTTCAGGCCGGAAGACATTGACGCCACGGCGCCCGCGCCAGGGCTGAGGCTGATGACCCAGCAGGCAACGAAGAAGGAGATCCAGGTATCGAGCAGCATCGGAAAGGTATCCAGGCAGTTGCAGCGCACACAAGCCGCCATGTTAATCCGCCTCTGCGCCGATGCATGACCCTGTGTGCGTTACAGGCAGATGAATCGCCACAGCCATGCGGCAACCAGGCCACGGCGCATGCGCCTGCCTGCCCCGGCGCCCACCGCAAGCCCCACAATGGCGCCTCGTGGAGAAAACGATGGAAACAGACTGGACAGAGGAGTTCTCCCGCTGCGCGGACCTGATCGCGCAGGCAGACGGCCTGCTGATCACCGCTGGCGCGGGGCTGGGGGTCGACTCAGGCCTACCGGACTTTCGCGGCAGCGGCGGGTTGTGGCGCGCCTACCCGGCGCTTGGCCGCGCTCGCCTGCAGTTCGCCGAGATCGCAAACCCGGCCGCCTTCCGCACCCACCCACGGCTGGCCTGGGGCTTCTACGGCCACCGCTTGCGGCTATACCGACAAACCACACCAGGGCCCGCCTTCGGCATCCTGAAGTCGATCGCAAGCCAACTGCCTGCTGGCGCCCGCATCTTCACCAGCAACGTCGACGGCCACTTCCAGAAGGCGGGTTTCGACCCACGGCACATCGTCGAGTGCCACGGCTCGATTCATCACCTGCAATGCATGACAGGCTGCCGGGGCGAGGTGTGGCCGGCCGACGACTTCGAGCCCGAGGTTGACGAGGCAGCCTGCCTGCTCCTCAACGCGGCTCCCGTCTGCCCCTGGTGCACGAGCCTGGCGCGACCGAACATCCTGATGTTCGGCGACGCCGACTGGATCGACACCCGAACGCAGCACCAATACGCTCGCTACGCCAGCTGGCGCAGCTCACTCGACCGGCTGCTGGTGATCGAGATCGGCGCAGGCACGGCCGTGCCATCCGTACGCCTGTTCGGCGAACAACAGGGAACACCCCTCATCCGCATCAACCCCGACGATGCTTCGACCGCCGCCGACCGCGGCGTATCCCTGCCGATGAGCGGGATCGCCGCCCTGCGCGGAATCGAGGCCGCGCTGCGGACGCGGGGTTTCCTGGCGGACTGACCGCAACGCACCAGCCCCCGCCACAGCGTCACCGCGCCATCCGAGTACCGAAGACCCGCACCGCGCGGCGTGTCAGAACACCTTGGATTTCTTGAACAACGGCACGAGCTGCATGTCGGATTTCATCACATGGTCCACCAACCAGTGGCGCAGGAAGTTGGTGAGCTCCTGGCTTCTGTCGCGCAGCCCTTCCGGACCGACGGCTGGATCGTCGAGCAAGACCTCGATGCTGTTGACCAGCACATCAAGCTCGCGCAGCAGTTGGCGATGCGCCTGCCTGTGCTCGTCGAACTGGATGTAGCCCCAGGCGATCTGGATGCGCTCCTCGCGCTCGAAGTGCCCCGCCGCATACCGCCTGAGCTCCTCGAGCGCCATCTCGATATGCGGCCGGTTCTCGGGAAAGCGCAATACGAGCTCGACGGTGTTGATCAGCAGGATCAGATAACGATGATCGGCGTCGATCTCGTCGTGGCCGATGGCCATTTGTGGACGCCAGAAGATGGGCATGATGCGTTGCCTTTGGATCGCATGAAGGAGCGCAGCGGCGGATGCAGGGATCCGAGTGCAGGGGCCGCATGATGACAGCCTCACGCCCAACCCGAAAGCGGCGAACAGGTAGCGCCCCCGCGGCTCGTGGCCCCCGCCCCCTCAACCACGGCGAAACACAAGACTGAAATTGTTGGCTGGCATGTCGATCACCTCGGCCAACCGAAACCCGCAGCGCAGGGCCTCGGACTCGACCGCCTCGAGGTCGCGCACGGCAAAGCGTGGATCGACGCTGCGCAGCCATCCGTCGAACTCGGCGTTGCTCGGCGCGGTGTGGGCGCCGCCGCGGCGATAGGGGCCATAGCAGTACACGACCCCGCCCGCAGGCAAGACCGCGGCAGCCGCGGCAAACAATGCGGGCGTGCTTTCCCAGGGCGAGTAATGCAGGACGTTGATCGCCACGACGGCGTCCGCGGCGTCGACTGGCCAGGGCATGGTGGCCAGGTCGAAGCACAGGGGTGGCAACAGGTTGGCCAGCGCACTGTGGCCTCGCCAGTCCGCGATCGACGCCAGGGCTGCAGGATCGGCCTCGCTCGGCTGCCAGCGCAGCGCGGGCAGATGGCGGGCGAAATGCACGGCGTGCTCGCCCGTGCCGCTGCCGAGTTCAAGCACCAGCCCCTCGGCCGGCAACACGCGTTGCAGCACGGCGAGGATGGGGTTGGCGTTGCGGGCCACTGAGGGTGAATACTGACGGCGGTCGAAGGTCGGCATGGGGCGCGGCGGGTCATGATGAGGGGAGCGCCGATTATCGCCCGCCCGGCACCTGCTGACAGATTCACTGACGCTGGCGCCAAGGCGGGGATAATGACGCACTTGCCTCCACTGTCCAGCTCCGCCATGACCTCGCCCACCAGACCCCTCGCCGGCCTCAAGGTCGTCGAACTCGGCTCCCTCATCGCCGGCCCCTTCGCCGCCCGCATCATGGGCGAGTTCGGCGCCGAGGTGATCAAGATCGAATCGCCCGACGGTGGCGACCCGCTGCGCAAATGGCGCAAGCTCTACGAGGGCACCTCGCTGTGGTGGTACCTGCAGTCGCGCAACAAGAAGTCCGTGACCGCCAACCTCAAGCACCCGGACGGGCTCGAAGTGGTGCGCCGACTGGTGGCCGAGGCCGACATCGTGGTCGAGAACTTCCGCCCTGGCGTACTCGAGAAGCTGGGCCTGGGCTGGGAGACGCTCTCGGCACTCAACCCCGGGCTGGTCATGCTGCGCCTGTCGGGCTTCGGCCAAAGTGGGCCGATGGCTCAGCAGCCGGGTTTCGGCGCGATCGGCGAGTCGATGGGCGGGCTGCGCTACGTCACCGGCTTCCCCGACCGCCCGCCGGTGAAGACGGGGATCTCGATCGGCGATTCAATCGCCGCGCTGTGGGGCGTGATCGGCACGCTGATGGCGCTGCGCCACAAGGAGATGAATGGCGGCAAGGGCCAGGTGGTGGACGTGGCGCTCTACGAGGCCGTGTTCGCGATGATGGAATCGCTGGTGCCCGAGTTCGACGTGTTCGGCTTCGTGCGCGAGCGCACCGGTAACATCATGCCGGGCATCACACCGTCCAACACCCACACCACGCGCGACGGCCGCCACATCACCATCGGCGCCAACGGCGACGCCATCTTCCGCCGTCTGATGCTGGCCATGGGCCGCAGTGACCTCGCCGACGACCCCACGCTTGCCGACAACGCCGGGCGCGACGCCCGCCGCGATGAACTCTATGCGCTCATCGACGCCTGGGTGGCAGGCCACGACGAAGCCGACGCCCTCGCCGCCCTGGCCGCGGCCGAGGTGCCTGCTTCGCGCATCTTCTCGGTGACCGACATGTTCGCCGACCCGCAATTCCTCGCCCGCGAGATGCTGCAGAGTGTCAAGCTGCCCGACGGCCGCGACTGCCGCATGCCCGGCGTGGTGCCCAAGCTGTCGGCGACACCCGGTCGCTGCGAGTGGGTCGGCCCTGCCCTCGGCGAGCACACCGACGCCGTGCTGCAGACCATCGGTTACGATGCGGCTGCGATCGCTGCGCTGCGGCGCGACGGCGCGATCTGAACGGTGCCCGGAGTGCTGCACCACCGGGCCTCACTACAACCAAGGAGTATCGATGCAATACGCGAACATCCTGTTCTCGGTCGAGCAAGGCGTCGCCCGCCTGACACTCAACCGCCCCGACAAGCTCAACAGCTTCACTGGCGACATGCATGCCGAACTGCGTGACGCACTGGACCGCGTGCACGCCGACCATGCCACGCGCGTGCTGGTGCTGAGCGGCGCCGGGCGGGCCTTCTGCGCCGGCCAGGACCTCGCCGACCCCGACATGGCCACGCAGCCCGACGGCCGCCTACCCGACATCGGCGACGTCGTCGACAAGAACTACAAGCCGCTGGTGCTGCGCCTGCAGAACCTGCGCGTACCCACCATCGCTGCCGTCAATGGCATCGCCGCCGGTGCCGGCGCCAGCCTGGCGCTGGCCTGCGACCTGGTGGTGGCAACGAAGTCGGCGTCCTTCCTGCAGGCGTTCAGCAAGATCGGCCTCATCCCCGACACCGGCGGTACCTGGTTCCTGCCCCAGCGCGTCGGCATGGCACGCGCCATGGGCCTGGCCCTGCTCGCCGACAAGCTGCCCGCGGAGAAGGCCGCCGACTGGGGCCTGATCTGGGCCGCGTACGACGACGCCGAGTTCGGCGCCAAGGTCGACGCGCTCGCCACCCAGCTCGCCGCCATGCCCACCAAGGCGCTGGTGCGCACCCGCCAGGCCATGCACGCCGCCCCCGGCCACACCCTCGAACAGCAGCTCTCCTTCGAAGGTGGCTTCATGCGCGAGCTGGGCTGGAGCGCGGACTACGCAGAGGGCGTCGCCGCCTTCATGGAAAAGCGCGCGCCGAAGTTTACCGGCCAGTAAGCGCTCAGCGCTGCATCCGCAGGCGGCGGACGAGCCCCCAGGCCACCGCCGCCGTAACGGCTGCCGACACGCCGATACCGGTGATCATGGGCTGCGCGCTCCCGTCCATGCTCGCACCCAGCCACTGCCCCACCGCAAACGCCGACAACATCATCAGGCAGCCGCTGAGCGCCGAGGCCGCACCGGCCGCGTGCGGAAACGGGCCCACCGCGCCCGCCTGTCCGCAGGGCTGGTGAATGCCATGGCCGAGCATGTAGAGCAACATCGGCAGCATGATCGGCCACACCCCGGCAACTCCCGACCACGCCAGCGCGGCCATCACGCCGCCGCCCGCAAGCGACAGCGCACCCCCGACCACGACTGTCCGCTGCACCCCCAGGCGCTTGAGCAGGGCGCGGCAAAGGAAGGTGCCGACCAGGTAGGCAAGCGCCATCAGGCACATCAATAAGCCGTAGTGAACCTTCGTTACCCCGAACAAGGTGATGAAGACGAAGGACGAAGCCGCGAGAAAGGTGAACAGGCCGGCATACGTCGTCATCGCCAGTAGCGCAAAGGCGATGAACTGGGGATGGCGGACGATGCCCATCCACGTTGCCAGCAAGACTGAGGGACGCAAGGCGCGCGGATCCGGACAAGCCAGGGTCTCCTCGAAGCGCATCGCGATCAGCGCCAGCGTACCGCCGCCGAACACGGCGAGCGTCAGCAGGGCCGCGCGCCAGCCCCACAACTCGGCCACGACGCCGCCGAGCGGAATGCTCAGGCACGCGATGACACCGAGCCCGGACAGGCCCTTGCTGATCGCGCGCGCGCCAGCCTCGGGGGCGTAAAGATCGCGTACCAGTGCGCGCGCGCACATCACCACCGCCCCCATCGCCGCCCCCTGGGCAAGCCGCCACGCCAGCAGCGTATCGATCGTCCCGGCAAACGCACTGCCGACCGCCGCCAAGGTGTAGATCGACAGACCGAGCAAGAGCACAGGCTTGCGCCCGAAGCGGTCCGACACCGGCCCCCACACCAGCTGCGAACACCCGAAGGCCAGCAGCAGCCCCGACAGGGTGAGCTGCGCCTGCCCGACCGACGCGCCGAGCGCATGCGTGAGCGAAGGCAGCGCCGGCAGGTAGAGGTCGGTGGTGACGGGCTGGATGCCCAGCAGCAAGGACAGGGCAAGGACCACGAAGGCCCCCGACATGGCTGGCGCCGAGGCGCTTGCGGTCGTCATGACAGGGGCCCGTTGCAGCACTGCGGGGGCACGGGGCACGGGGCAGCGGCGGTGTCGATCTTCTTCATGCAGGTGGGGCCCATTCGGTTGCGCAGCCCCCGTGGCGCGGCGGCGTCATTCGGCGTCAGGCTGGTTGCCGGGTGCCGCCAGCCTGAAAGCCTCGATGGTCTCGCAATTCGCGGCGATGCGCACGATATTCGGCATCGTCGACAGGTCGCAGCCGAAGCGCCGGGCATTGAACACCTGCGGCACCAGGCAGCAGTCTGCAAGCCCTGGCACATCGCCATGACAGAAGTCGCCGGTACGCCTGTCGCCGGCCAGCAGCGCCTCGACCGCGCCCAGCCCGGCAAGCACCCAGTGCCGGTACCAGTCGGTTTTCTGGCTGTCGGCGGCGCCGAGCACCTCGCCCAGATACTGCAGCACGCGCAGGTTGTTGATCGGATGGATGTCGCAGGCGATGGCGAGAGCGATCGCACGCACGCGGGCTCGATCGAGCGGCGCCTGCGGCAGCAAGGCCGGCCGCGGATGGACCTCCTCGAGGTACTCGATGATTGCCAGCGACTGGCCGAGCACCTCGCCCCCATCCTCCAGCGCAGGCACGAGCCCGGCCGGGTTCAGTTGCAGGTAGGCAGGCTGGCGATGTTCGCCGCCGCCGCGCACGAGGTGTACGGGCACCGCGTCGTAGGCCAGCCCCTTGAGCCCGAGCGCGATGCGCACGCGATAGGCTGCGGAGCTGCGGAAATAGGTGTAGAGCCTCATCGTCTATCCTTTCAGATGCAAGGGCGTCAGCCACCCAGCAGATGCACCAGCCACAACGAAAGACCGGGGAAAAGCGCCAGCAGGATGATGCGCACACCGTCCGACGCCAGGAAGGGCAGCACGCCGCGGAAGGTCTCGCGCATCGGAATGTCGCGCGCCAGGCTGTTGATGATGAACACGTTCATGCCCACCGGCGGCGTGATCAGGCCGATCTCGACCACCATCAGGGCAAGGATGCCGAACCAGATCGCCTTGTCCGTCGGGTTGAGCCCCCAGAAATCGAGCCCCATCACGATCGGCAGGAAGATCGGGATGGTGAGCAGGATCATCGACAGGCTGTCCATGACGCAGCCCAGCACCAGGTAGATGAGGATGATGCCGATCAGCACCGCAGCAGGCGTGAGGCCGCTCTCGAGCACCCAGCCGGCCAGGGCCTGCGGCATCTGCGACAGGGCCAGGAAGGCATTGAGCACGTCGGCACCGAGCAGGATCAGGAAGATCATCGCGGTCGACTCGGCGGCACCGAACACGGCGTGCGCGAGCCCCTTGAGATCGAGCTCGCGCGACGCCACTGCGAGCGCCGCGGTGGCGATGGTCCCCACCGCCGCCGCCTCGGTCGGGGTGAAGATGCCGCCATAGATGCCGCCGATCACCACCACGAATACGGTCACGATCGGCCACACGCGGGCGACCGCCGTCATGCGCTCGGCCCACGACTTGCGCGTCGAGGCCGGGCCGGCGTCGGGCACCACGCGGGCATAGATGGCTACCACCAGCATGTAGCCGAGCATCGCGATCAGGCCGGGAATGAGCGCGGCCATGAACATCGCCGCGACGTTCTGCTCCGCGAGGATGGCATAGATCACCAGCACCACCGAAGGCGGGATCAGGATGCCGAGCGTGCCGCCGGCGGCAAGTGCCCCTGTGGCGAGGGCCGGCGAATAGCGGTTGCGCCTGAGTTCGGGCAACGCCACCTTGCCCATCGTCGCCGCGGTGGCGAGCGAGGAGCCACAGATGGCACCGAAGCCGGCGCAGGCGCCGATTGCACTCATCGCCACGCCGCCGCGGTAGTGGCCGAGGAAGGCGTTGGTGGCCTCGAACAGCCGGCGTGACAAGCCCCCGTGTGAGGCGATGTTGCCCATCAGCAGGAAGAGCGGCACCACCGACAGGTCGTAGACCGAGAAGCGCCCGTAGGCGAGGTGCTTGAAATAGCTCATCAGCGGGTCCCAACCGGAGACTGCGATGTAGCCAATGGCGCCGCCAAGCAGCATGGCCATGCCGATGTGGATGCGCAGGGCGAGCAGGACAAGGGTCAGCCCACCCACCAGGAAGCCAATGGTCACGCTACTCATTGCTCGCCCACCTCGTTGTGCATCTGCCCCTTCCAGGCGGTGTACAGGGCGGTGAGGGCAAGCAGCAGGAAGCCCGGCCCAAGCGTGAGATAGGACCACCACAGCGGCCAGCCCAGGATCATGGTGCTCTCACCCGTTTGCGAGGCTTCCCAGGCACCGACGAAACTGCGCCAGGCGATCACTGCAGCCCCCAGCGCAAGCACGACCGAGGCGATACGATCGAGCACGCGGCGCACCCGGGCCGAGGCGTTGTGGGTGAAGAAATCGACAATGACGTGGGCGTTCTTCATCTGTGCATAGGGCAGACAGGCAGCGATCGCGAGCGCACACGCCATCTGCACGAGTTCGACGTCGCCCAGCACCGGCGCATCGAACAGCCAGCGTCCGAGCACGCTGTACACCGAGACACCGCAGGCAGCGAACAGCAGCACCGCGCCCCCCAGCGCCGAGAGCTGCGACCATGCAAACAGAAAGTGCCCGACCGGATCGCGCGGGCCGGGGTCGCGCTGGTCGTCGAGTTGGGGAATGACTTCGGCCATGGCGGGGCCTCCGGACTGCCGGGGTTGTGCGATTGGCGGCCCGCCCGCGGGCGCGGCAGGCCGCCAGCAGGTCAGCGGGCGCTGTGCGTGGCGATCAGCGCGCGCGCGGTATCGAGCATCTCCTGGCCCGGATAGCCCTTGCCGCTGACCTCCTTCACCCACTCTGCGGCGAGACGATCGCCAACCTTCACCCATTCGGCCGCCTCGCTCGCCGGGATGGTATGGAACTGGTTGCCGCGATCGACCGCCTGCTGGCGAGCCGCAGGTGCCGACTCGTCCCAGGCGCGACCGATCGCCGCCGAGAAATCGGCACCGGAGTTGGCATCAATGACCTTCTTGAGCTCGTCCGGCAGGCTGTCGTAGCGGGCCTTGTTCATCGCAATGGTGAAGAAGGTGGTGTAGAGCGAGGGCTGCGAGGCGTCCATCTCGGTGTGGTACTTGGTCATCTCATGCAGCTTCATGGTCGGGATCACCTCCCATGGCAGCACGTAGCCGTCGACCACGCCCTTGGACACCGCCTCGGGCGTCTGCGGCATCGGCATGGCCACCGGGGTCGCGCCGAGATGGGCGATCATGCGGTTCGTGAGCCGCGTCGGCGCGCGCATCTTCAGGCCGCGGAAGTCGGACATGCGGGTGATCGGACGCTTGTTGTTGTGGATGTGGCCGGCGTCATGCACATGGAAGGCGAGCGGCTTGACCGACTCGAAGTCCTTCTGGCCGAACTGCTCGTAGTAGGCCCAGGCCGCACGGCTCGCGCCTTCGGCATTGTGGGTCATGAAGGGCAGTTCGAAGACCTCCACCGACGGGAAGCGGCCCGCCGTGTACCCGGGCAGGGTCCACACGATGTCGGCAACGCCGTCTGCCGCCTGCTGGATGAGTTGGGCAGGCGTGCCTCCAAGCTGCATGGCCGGGAAGATCTGGCACTTGAGCCGGTTGTCCGACTCGGCGGCAATCTTCGCGCACCAGGGTTCGAGGATCTTCTGCTGGCTGAGCGCGGTAGCAGGCCAGAAATGCGCGACCTTGAGCACGATCTCCTCGGCGCGGACCGGGGCAGCGAACAGGGTGGCAGTGGCGGCGGCCAGGCCGATCAGGGCTTTCAGCTTCATGTGTCTCACTCCTCTCAAGCGTTTCTGTGTGACTGCGGGTTTTGCCGGCGCTGGTGCGAGCCTTCTGCGGGTCATCGCCAGGCCGGGGGGGGGGAAGCTCAGGACTGGACTGCGGTGACGCGGTTCTCGATGGCGCCGAAGATGCTGCGCCCCTCGCGGTCGAACATCTCGATGCGTACGACGTCGCCATCGCGCATGAAGGGCGTGGCGGGCGTGCCCTGTTCGATGGTTTCGTAGGTGCGCAACTCCGCCAGGCAGCAGTAGCCGACGCCACCGTGCTCGATCGACGAGCCCCACAGGTCGCCCTGCTTGTTGGATACCGTCCCCGAGCCGATGACGGAGCCGGCCTCGAGCTCGCGGGTACGTGCCACATGGGCGACGAGCTGGCCGAAGTCGAAGGTCATGTCGACACCCGCCTCGGGCTTGCCGAACAAGGCGCCGTTCAGGTGCACGACGAGCGGCAGGTGCAGCTTGGCGTCCCTCCAGGCATCGCCGAGTTCATCGGGCGTGACCGCTACCGGACTGAACGCAGAGGCGGGCTTGCTCTGGAAGAAACCGAAGCCCTTCGCGAGCTCGTTGGGGATCAGGTTGCGCAGGCTGACATCGTTGACCAGCATCACCAGGCGGATCGCGCGCGCCGCATCGGCGGGCGTCGCCCCCATCGGCACATCGCCGGTCACCACCGTAACCTCGGCCTCGAAGTCGATCCCCCAGCGTTCATCAGCCACCACCGCGTCGCGCGGCCCGATGAAGCTGTCCGAGCCACCCTGGTACATCAGCGGGTCGGTGTAGAACGAGGGCGGCATCTCGGCATTGCGTGCCCTGCGCACCAGCTCCACATGGTTGATGTATGCAGAACCGTCGGCCCACTGGTAGGCACGCGGCAACGGCGAATGGCAGGCGGCCTGGTCGAACGGCTGCGACTCGATCGCTGCGCTGTTCAGGGCTTCGTACACCTGGCGCAGCTGCGGCTCGCAGGACTGCCAGTCGTCGAGCGCGGCCTGCAGGCTGCGCGCAATCGCCGGGACGGCCCGGCAGCGCGCCAGGTCACGGCTGACGACGACCAGGGTGCCGTCGCGGCCGCCGTGCTTGAGGGTGGCGAGTTTCACTGGAACATCTCCTTGTAGCTGCCGTCGTGCATCCAGGCGGCATGCTTGGGCGCCTTGCGGGTCTGCGCCCACTCCTCGAGCATCTCCCACTTCACCTTGTCGAGGGCTTCCAGCATGCCGGGCCGATGGGTATTGCAGGCCAGCTCGAGACGGTGGCCGTTGGGATCGAAGAAGTAGATCGACTGGAACAGCGCATGGTCGGTCGGCCCCACCACGTCGATGCCCTCGGATTCGAGGCGAGCCTTGGTGGCGAGCAGGGTGTCCATGGAATCGACCTCGAGCGCGAGGTGCTGCGTCCATGCCGGGGTGTTCTCGTCGCGCCCCATCGGCGCACGGGTGGGGAGCTCGAAGAAGGCGAGCACGTTACCCATGCCGGCATCCATGAAGATGTGCATGTAGGGATCAGGCTCTCCGGTCGACGGCACCGCGTCCTCGGCGATCGACAGCACCAGCTTCATGCCCAGGTGCTTCTCGTACCAGCGCGCAGTCTGGAGCGCGTCCTTGCAGCGGTAGGCTACGTGATGAATCTTGTTCACGATCGGCGTCATTGCAGTCTCCTTCTCCTTCCTGGTTCCAGGGTTCGCGCCCCATGTTTCGTTTATCGCCCGATAAGGCATGCCCACATTACAGGCGAAAAACTAATATCATTCCAACAGCTTTTTCAGATTCATTTATCGGGATACCTGATGAATATCACGCTCCGCCAACTCCGCGCCTTCGTCGCCGTGGCGCGCAACGGGAGCTTCACCCTGGCGGCCGAGAGTCTGTTCCTGACCCAGTCGGCGTTGAGCGGCCTCATCAAGGAACTCGAACAGTCGCTCGGCGTGCGCCTGTTCGACCGCAGCACGCGACGCATCCAGCTCTCGGAGATCGGTCGCGGCATCTATCCGCTGATCGACAAGATCCTCACCGACCTCGATGGCGTGGTCGACGAGGTCACCAACCTGAAGGCACTCAAGAAAGGCGTGGTACGGGTGGCAGCCCCACAGTTGATGGCATGCACCCTGCTGCCCGAGGTGATCGCAGCCTATCGCGCACGGCATCCCGAGGTGGATATCCGCCTGATCGACTGCGCCGTTGAGAGCGTGACCTCGCGGGTGTTCTCCGGCGAGGTGGATTTTGGTGTCGGCCCCGAGCGCGACCCGAGCTCGGACATCGACGCTGCACCGCTTTTCGAACTGCCCTTCCATGCGGTGTTCCCGCACGGACACGCGCTCGGTGCGCTACAGGCCGTGCGCTGGTCGGACCTGGTGCACCACCCGCTGATCACCCTGCAGGGCCAGTTCACGGAACGCCTGTCGGTGGACCTGCACAATGCAATGCGCGAAGTCGACCTCGACCCCGCCACCACCGTGACCTTCATGTCGACCGCCCTCAGCATGGTGGCATCCGGGCTCGGGGTGACGATCTGCATCCCCTATGCCGCTTCGCTGGTGCGTCTTTACCAGCTCGACATGCGCCCGCTGGTGGAGCCCGAGGTCACGCGCCGCTTTTACGTCTTCAGTCGCAATGGGCGCTCGCTGTCGCCCGCGGCACACAGCTTCCGCGACATGCTGTTCGAGCACGTCGCGGACATCGGCTGCGGCGCCCGGGACTGAGCGCCGCAGCCGACGAGGGCGTGGCGAGCGCGGCTCAGCCCTCGGCCGCCACGCCCTCACGCGCGAGCTTCAGCGCCTCGCGCAGCACGGCGATGTCACCGACATGGTTGGCGAGGAGCAGGATCAGGCGGGCGTTGAGCATCTCGCTCTGCTCGTCGCTGAGTTCGCGGTGGGCGTCGATGAGCGCCTCGTAGAAATCGTCGCCGGGCGAAAAGGCACGGAAGTAACGCTTGCCGGGTTCGGCCAGGTTGGGCTGCAGGTTCAGGGCCATGACGATCTCCTTCAGGCGTTGCAGGTGGCACGGACGAGGGCCGCTCGCACCCGCTCGGTGTCGAGCAGGCGCCAGCGCGCAGCCACATGCTGGTCGGGACGGATGAGATAGGTGGTTCCGGGCCTCATGTCGTAGCGCTCGCGCACACGCCCCTTGGCGTCGATCAGCGTACGCAGGCCGGCAGGCGCCCGCCCGCGGGCCGCGACGATGACGGGCTCGAGCGCGATACCGCCATCAGCGAGCGCCTGCACGGTGGCGAGGTTGGTGTCCGCGAGGGCGGATGCATCGTCGACGTAATGCAGTACCTGGAAGCGGTTCCCGAGCACCTGCAGCAGCCAGGCGTGGCCATCGGCCGCGAGCACCGGCGCGTCGTCCATCGGCGCTCCCGGCACCATGGTGCCGGCAAAGTCGTCCTCGTCGGGCGTGTTGAGGCTCGATGCGGTCAGGTAGCTCGGCACCGACAGGCGCCCGGAATTGACGAGGGCGCGAGCGAAGGGATGATGTTCGGCCAGGCCCAGGACGGCGTTACGGAAGGTCTTGCTGGTGCGGCTCTTCGGGGTGATGAAGTCGGTCGAGCGCGTCGAGTTCATGATGTTCTCGTCCGCCGCGAAACCGCGCTCTTCGGTGTAGCTGTCGAGCAGCTTCGGCGGCGCCTTGCCGTCCATCACGAGCTTGAGCTTCCACACCAGGTTGTCGGCGTCCTGGATGCCCGAGTTGGCGCCGCGCGCTCCGAACGGCGATACCTGATGCGCCGCATCGCCGACGAAGAGCACGCGCCCATGGTTGAAGCTGCTCATCCGCCGACACTGGAAGGTGTAGACGCTGACCCATTCGAGCTCGAACTCGCGCTCGTCCCCGATCATGGCCTTGATGCGCGGAATCACGTTCTCGGGCTTCTTTTCCTGCTCGGGATCGGCGTCCCAGCCGAGCTGGAAATCGATGCGGAAGACGTTGTCGGCCTGGCGATGCAGCAGCACCGACTGATTGGGATGGAACGGTGGGTCGAACCAGAACCAGCGCTCGGTCGGGAAGTCGGCCTTCATCACCACGTCGGCGATCAGGAAGCGGTCCATGAAGATCTTGCCCTCGATGTCGAGGCCGAGCATGCTGCGGATCGGGCTGCGCGCGCCGTCGGCGACGACCAGCCAGTCGGTGGTGAGCGAATAGGCTCCGTCCGGCGTCTCCACACGCAGCCCCGCCTTGTCGTCGCCGGGCGTGACGCCGATGACGTTGTTCCGGAAGCGGATTTCCAGGTTGGGAAGCTGGCGGGCGCGGCGGACGAGGTATTCCTCGAGGTAATACTGCTGCAGGTTGATCATGCCCGGACGATGATGGTCAGGCTCAGGGCAGAGGTTGAAGTTGAAGACTTCGTCCTCCCGAAAGAAGGTGCGCCCGACGTTCCAGGACACACCTTTGGCGACCATCTCCTCGCCGCAGCCGAGGCGGTCGAGGATCTCGAGCGCGCGCTTGGCGTAGCACACGCCACGCGACCCGATGGATACGGTGTCGTCGTTGTCGAGCACCAGCACGCGCTGGCCCTGCTGGGCGAGGTCGATCGCAGTGCACAGGCCAACCGGGCCGGCACCGACGATGATCACGGGATGGTGCCCTTCCCGCCCCTCGTCGATCTCGGGTGGTCGGACATATTCGAACTTCGGGTATGTGTACGTGCTCAGCACGGCGGTCTCCTCCTGGTGTTGGTTCGCTCCGGCCTCACGTCTGGGCGTGAGTTCGACCGGATACGGGCGCCCACGGCGGGCACCCGATCCCTCTGCTGCGGGGCCTGGCGCAATCTGCGTCCTTCAGTGCTGCACCTCAGGCCTGCAGCGCATGCCACATCTGCTGGTCGCGCTCGGCCGTCCAGATGCGCGGGTCGGCGATGCCGCTCGCCTCGTCATGGGCACGCGTCACATCGAACGGCAGGCAGTGCTCGTAGATGAAGACGTGGCCGAACTTCGGGTCCATGTTCTTGCGCGTGTGCGCCATCGCCGCCTTCAGGTCCATGCCCTGCGCCACCGCCTCCTGTGCGCTGAGGTACAGCGTGGAGACGAAATCGCGCGTGTAGGCCAGCCCTGCCTGCACGGCAGCAGGCGTCATCAGGGCGGGGCCGCGCCCCGGGACGAGCTTGGCGAAGTTCATCGCGGCAAGCCTGTCGAGCGTCTGCGGCCACTCGGCGAGATAGGCGTCGCCGGTGTAACAGGCCGCGTCCGCCTCGACCAGATCACCCGAGAAGCAGATCTGCTGAGCAGGCAGGTACACGATGGTGTCGCCCTTGGTATGGCCTCGGCCGATCTGCTTGATCTTCACCTCGAGCTTGCCCAGCCAGAGCGTCATCTCGCCCTCGAAGCTCATCGTCGGCCAGGTCAGGCCGGGCACGCTCTCGACAGCCTGGAACAGGCGCGGGAAGCGGCCGATCTCCGAATCCATGTCCTGCTGGCCGCGCTCAACGATCAGATCGTAGGTGTCGCGGCTGGCGATGACCTCCTGCAAGCCTTCGCGCTTGTAGCCCGAAGCGCCGAGCACGCGGACAGCGTGATAGTGGGTCAGCACGACATACTTGATCGGCAGGTCGGTGATCTCGCGAA
The DNA here is from genome assembly GCF_000310145.2 of Thauera sp. 28. GTDB lineage: Bacteria > Pseudomonadota > Gammaproteobacteria > Burkholderiales > Rhodocyclaceae > Thauera > Thauera mechernichensis. The sequence continues at coordinate 12,473 of NZ_AMXA01000022.1, read as the reverse complement.
CCTTGGCGATGACGCCCTGCGCTGCTACCGGCGTCGCCGTCGCGTCGATGATCATGACGGCGTCGTCGCCGATGATGACGCCGGTGTTGGGGTCGCCCTCAGCAGTGTAGGCGTAGGCGTTATCGGACAGCTTCTCCCAGCTGATCTTCTTCTCTTCGACGTCGGCCTGCGATGCAAACTTCTTGCTGTTCATGATCGTGTGTCTCCTGCATTGACTGGGTGCGTCGAATCCTAGACCGCAATTTGCCTATAGTCAATCGATTTACTATTAACAAATCCGAAGGCCATGATGAGACCGACCGTGGCGCGCGCACGGAAGCTGCTAACATTCGCCGCGATTCAGGAGGGAGTCATGCAGGACAACACGCCGGCGGTAGCCGACACCGAACGCAGCGAACGGCGCGGCATCCAGTCCATCGAGGTCGGCGGCGCCCTGCTGCAGGCCCTGGTGCGCAGCGGCAAGCCGATGATCCTGAAGGAGCTCGCGCGCGAGGCGGGCATGCCGCCCGCCAAGGCCCACCCCTACCTGGTGAGCTTCGGCAAGCTCGGCCTCATCGAACAGAACCCGCTGACCGGGCGTTACGGCCTGGGGCCCTTTGCCCTGCAGGTCGGGCTGACTGCCCTTCACGGACTTGACCCGCTCAAGGCCGCGATTCCCGAGGTCGCTCGCCTGGCCGACGACATCGAGCTCAACGTCGCCATCGCGGTATGGGGAAACCTGGGTCCGACCATCGTTCACATCGAGGAATGCAGCAAGCAGATCCACGTCAACATGCGCCCTGGCACGGTGATGACGCCCTTGCTGCTGTCGGCCACCGGACGGGTGTTCGCGGCTTTCCTGCCCGAGCGCATCGTCGCGCCGATCCTCGCCGGCGAGACTGCGGCCGAGCCCGCCTCGGCGACCGACCTGACGGTCACCTCGCCCGAGGCGGCAGAGCAGCTCCTACAGGAAGTGCGCCGGCACCGCCTCGCGCGCGCGCTCGGCAACCCCATCCCCGGCATCAATGCGTTCTCCGCGCCGGTCTTCAACGACGTCGGGCAGCTCACGCTCGCGATCACGGCGATGGGCCCCGCAGGCAGCTTCGACACCGCCTGGGATGGCGCGACCGCACAACGCGTGCGCACCTGCGCACAGGTCGTCGCGGCCCGCCTGGGCGCCGCGGCTCAGTCGCCCAGCGCGGGCGTGTAGAAGCGGTGGTGGCCGCGGCCGCCGTGCTTGACCGCATAGAGGGCAAGGTCGGCCCGCCTGAGCAGGCTCTGCGCGTCGCCTCCGTGCTCGGGCGCCAGCACGATGCCGATCGAGGCCGACACGCACCCCTCGCCCTTCTCCAGCACGAAGGGCGTTGCGATCGCCTCGCCGATGCGCAGGGCAATCTCCTCGACGTCGTCCATACCGCCGATCTCGTTGAGGATGACAGCGAATTCGTCACCGCCGAGGCGGGCAACGGTGTCCGATTCGCGCACACAGGCGTTCAGGCGCTCGCCCGCTTCGACCAGCAGGGCGTCACCGGCGAGATGCCCCAGGCGGTCGTTTACAGCCTTGAAGCGGTCGAGGTCCACGAACAGCAGCGCGAAGGCCGAACCTCGCCGGTGCGCCCCCGCCAGCGCGGAAGCGAGGCGGTCGTCGAACAGCGCCCGGTTCGGCAGGCCGGTCAGCGGATCATGGTCTGCCCGGTAGCGGATCTTGTCCTCGAGCGCCTTGCGGCTGGTAATGTCGCTGAGGGTGGCGATGTAGCCCTGAATGTCGTCGGCGGCACCGACGCGGACGATCGAAATCCACTGCACGTAAAGGTCGCCGCTCTTGCGCCGGTTCCACATCTCGCCCTGCCAGTTGCCCTCGCGGGCGAGGCTGTCATACATCTGGGCAAAGTAGTCGGCATCATGACGCCCAGACGCAAGCAGTGCAGGCGTGCGGCCAAGCACCTCCGCAGCGGCATAGCCGGTAATGCGGCAGAAGGCGGGATTGACCTGGGTGATGCGGGACTCGGCGTCGGTCACGATGATGCCCTCGGCTGCGCCGTCGAACACCGCGCGGTAGCGCGCCTCGCTCTCTGCAAGCTGGCGCGCGCTGTGCCGATGCAGATCAACCTCGTCCGCCAGCTTGCGATTGGCGTCGGCAAGCTCGCCTGTGCGCAGCGCGATGAGGCGCTCCTGGTCGGCATTGATCGCGCGCACCACGCGCAGGTGGCGGCGATTGACCAGCAACAGGCCATGGATCAGCCCGGCGGAGATCAGGAAGGCGAGCAGGTGCATGGCTCCGGTGCGCAGGCGCTGGGTGTCACGCATGGCAATCAGCGCCTGCGCAGGCATGGTGACCGAGATGCCGCCGCGGACGTCACCGACCTCGTAGCCCTGCGCGATGTGGCACTGCAGGCAGGCCGGCACCACCAACAGCGGCGCCATGTAGCGATGGGTCTGGGTGTCGCCCGCAGCGACGAGCTCCAGCACTTCCGCCTCGCCACGCTCGAAGCGCCGTAGCGCCTCGCGCTCCCAGGGGTCGGGCGCATTGCCCGGGCGGATGGGGGACAGGCTCGTGATACGCACGCGCACGCCCTGCTTGGCCTCGGCGAGTTCGGCGATCTGTCGCGTCATGTAGGCCGGATTGACCATGGTGAGACGGCGCCCGTCCGCGCTGTCGATATCGCGCGCAGGATGCTCGAGGTAAGGATTGGGCTGGCCCTCGTCCGAGACAAGGACATACACGCCTCCGTGGCGCGCATTCCATTCGCGCGTGGTCTCGACCAGCGCGAACAGCGTCGCGCCACGCTCGCGCGCCAGGGCGAGCACGCTGCGATCGATCGACCGCCACTCGAGCACCAGCAGGACGCCGAACAACAATGCGCACACGAGATACCCCAAGGCGACAGCCGAGGCAAAGCCCCCCTCGCGCAGCGCGCGACGGCCTTCGGGGATGGGCTCGCGGGGTGGACTCATGCGCCTAGTCTAGACCGCCGGAAAGATGGCTGGGAAGCTCATGCATCCACAGTGGAGACCGTCGTCCGCCCGGGCGCGGCCACTGCCTCCTCGTCCTCGCTACCCAGAAAACCGCCGCTCTGATGCGCCCAGAGGCGCGCATACAGCCCCCCCTGGGCAAGCAGGCTGCGGTGATCGCCCTCCTCCACGATCCGCCCACGGTCCATCACCACCAGGCGGTCCATGGCGGCGATCGTAGACAGCCGGTGCGCGATCGCCACCACGGTCTTGCCTTCCATGAGACGGTAGAGGCTCTCCTGGATCGCGGCCTCGACCTCGGAGTCGAGCGCACTGGTGGCCTCATCGAGCAGCAGGATGGGCGCGTCCTTCAGCATCACGCGCGCGATCGCGATGCGCTGGCGCTGGCCGCCGGAGAGTTTGACGCCGCGCTCGCCCACATGGGCGTCGTAGCCGCGCCGCCCCTTGGGGTCGGTGAGGCCGAGGATGAAGTCGTGCGCTTCCGCACGCTTGGCTGCCGCAATCATGTCCGCATCGGAGGCATCGGGGCGGCCGTAGAGGATGTTGTCTCGCACCGAACGGTGCAGCAGCGAGGTGTCCTGGGTGACCATACCGATCTGCGCGCGCAGGCTGTTCTGGGTGACGCTGGCGATGTCCTGGCCGTCGATCAGGATGCGGCCCTGCTCGAGGTCGTAGAAGCGCAACAGCAGGTTCACCAGGGTCGACTTGCCCGCGCCCGAGCGCCCGACCACGCCGATCTTCTCGCCCGCGCGGATGGTGAGCGTGAAATCGTCGATCACCCGCCGCGCCTGCGCGCCCGTCGCACCATAGGCGAAGCCGAGGTGCTCGAAGCGGACTTCGCCACGGCTCACCACCAGCGGCCTGGCATCCGCGCGATCCACAACCGCATGCGGGCGCGACAAGGTGTTGATGCCGTCCTGCACGGTGCCGACGTTCTCGAACAGCGAGGCCATCTCCCACATCACCCAGTGCGACATGCCATTGAGGCGCAGCGCCATCGCGGTCGCCGCCGCCACCGCGCCAACGCCGACCTGGCCCTGGCTCCACAGCCACAGCGCCACCCCGCTGGTGGAGAGGATGAGGCCCATCGACAAGCTGTGCACGACGATCTCGATGCCGCTCACCAGGCGCATCTGCGCATGCACCGTGTGCAGGAACTCCTGCATCGCGCCCCGTGCGTAGCCTGCCTCACGGCCAGCGTGGGAGAACAGCTTGACGGTGGCGATGTTGGTGTAGGCGTCGGTGATGCGCCCGGTCATCAGTGCACGGGCGTCGGCCTGGACGCGCGACACCTTCGACAGGCGCGGCACGAACCAGCGCAGCACCAGTGCATAGAGCGCCAGCCAACCCAGGAAGGGGGCGAGGAACCAGACGTCGAAGCTCGCCACCACCAGGGTGAGAGTGACGAAGTAGATGGTCACGAAGACCAGGATGTCGGTCATGATCAGGCAGGTATCGCGCACCGCGAGCGCGGTCTGCATGACCTTGGCCGAGACCCGGCCGGCGAATTCATCCTGGTAGAAGCTCATGCTCTGGCCGAGCATCAGACGGTGGAAGTTCCAGCGCAGCCGCATCGGGAAATTGCCCGCCAGGCTCTGGTGCTTGAGCATGGTCTGCACCGCCACCAGCGCGATGCTGCCGACGATGATGGCCGCAAGCAGCAGCAGGGTGCCACCCTCGTCGGCCCACAAGCGCGCGGGTTCGACCGCAGCGAGCCAGTCGACCACCTTGCCGAGCATGGCGAACAGCAAGGCCTCGAAGGCGCCGATGCTCGCGGTGAGCAGCATCATGCCGAGGATGAAGGGCCGCATGCCCTCTGTACCCGCCCACAGGAAGGCGAAGAAGCCGCGCGGCGCAGGGCCGGGCGCGGCTTCGGGATAGGGGTCGATACGACGTTCGAACCAGCTGAAAGGCACTGATGGGCTCCTCGATGATCTCGGCATGTGACAGCCAGAGTGTGCCGTGGTTGCCCGCACAATGGCAAAAAGCCCCGTACGGGGCTGGGCCGCGCGAGGCCGCGCGAGGACTGCTGTAGGAGCGGCGCCAGCCGCGAGGGGTTGAAGGCGACGGCGCCAGGGCGCTGCACAACAACACCTCGCGGCTGGCGCCGCTCCTACATGGGGGGCAGCAGCACGGGGGGGCAGCGCCCCCGTGTGAGCTTACATCGCCGGTGCGCTGCTGCGAATCAGGTGATCGAAGGCCGACAGCGAAGCCTTGGAGCCTTCGCCCATGGCGATGATGATCTGCTTGTACGGCACCGTGGTGCAGTCGCCGGCAGCGAAGATGCCCGGCACCGAGGTCTGACCCTTGGCATCGACGATGACCTCGCCGAAGCGCGACAGCTCGACCGTGCCCTTGAGGAAGTCGGTATTGGGCAGCAGACCGATCTGCACGAAGATGCCCTCGAGCTCGACGCGGTGCACCTGCTCGGTGTTACGGTCCTTGTACACCAGGCCGTTGACCTTGTCGGTGCCGGTAACCTCGGTGGTCTGCGCGCTCTTGATGACGCTGACGTTGGGCAGGCTGTAGAGCTTCTTCTGCAGCACGGCGTCGGCACGCAGGTCATCGGCGAACTCGAGCAGGGTCACATGAGCGACCACGCCGGCGAGGTCGATCGCGGCCTCGACACCCGAGTTGCCACCACCGATCACCGCGACGCGCTTGCCCTTGAACAGCGGGCCGTCGCAGTGCGGGCAGTAGGCCACGCCCTTGCCGCGGAACGCCTTCTCGCCGGGCACGTTCATCTCGCGCCAGCGCGCACCGGTGGCGACGATCACGGTCTTGGCCCTGAGGCTGGCGCCGTTCTCCATCTTTACTTCGTGCAGGTTCTCGCCCGGCACCACGGCGGCGACGCGCTGCAGGTTCATGACGTCGACTTCATATTCCTTGACGTGCTCCTCGAGGGCCGCGACCAGCTTGGGACCTTCGGTGTACTTCACCGAGATGAAGTTCTCGATCGCCATCGTATCCATCACCTGGCCACCGAAGCGTTCGGCGACCACGCCGGTGCGAATACCCTTGCGTGCAGCGTAGATCGCCGCCGCCGCACCCGCTGGGCCACCGCCCACCACCAGCACGTCGAATGCAGCCTTCTCGGCCAGTTTCCTGGCGTCGCGCGCCGCAGCGCCGGTGTCGACCTTGGCCAGGATCTGGCCCAGTTCGAGGCGGCCCTGGTCGAACTCCTCGCCATTCAGATAGACGGTGGGCACCGCCATGATCTGGCGCTCCTCCACTTCCTTCTGGAACAGTGCGCCGTCGATCATGGTGTGGCGGATCTTCGGGTTGAGCACTGCCATCAGGTTCAGGGCCTGCACCACATCCGGGCAGTTATGGCAGGACAGCGAGATGTAGGTCTCGAAATTGAGCTCGACGTCGAGGGTCCTGATCTGCTCGATCACCTCGGCCTCGACCTTGGGCGGGTAGCCACCGGCCTGCAGCAGGGCAAGGATCAGCGAGGTGAATTCGTGGCCCATCGGCAGGCCGGCGAAGCGCACACGCGCCTCTCCACCACGCGGCCCGACCGAGAACGAGGGCTTGCGCTCGTCGTCATCGCGGCGCTCGATCAGGGTGATGAGTTTCGACTGCTCGACCACGTCGTGCAGCAGTTCGAGCATTTCCTTGGACTTGGGACCATCGTCCAGCGACGCCACGATCTCGATCGGCTGCGTCACCCGCTCCAGGTAGGCTTTCAGTTGAGTCTTGATGTTGGCGTCAAGCATGACGGTTGTTCCTTTGGATGATTCCGGCCGCTGCGGTTTTGAGCGGTCCTGATACGACACAGCCGGCACGGGGCCGGCTGCTGGACTCACGGCCCGGACCCCATGGGCCCGGGCAGATGCTGCGGCCTGCTTAGATCTTGCCGACCAGGTCGATCGACGGCGCCAGCGTGGCTTCGCCTTCCTTCCACTTGGCCGGGCAGACTTCGTTCGGGTGCGACGCGACGTACTGGGCGGCCTTGAGCTTGCGCACGGTTTCGGTCACGTCACGGGCGATGGCGTTGTCGTGCACTTCCATCGTCTTGATGACGCCTTCCGGGTCGATCACGAAGGTGCCGCGCAGAGCCAGACCAGCTTCCTCGATATGCACGCCGAAAGCGCGGGTCAGCTGGTGAGTGGGGTCGCCAACCAGGGGGAACTGGGCCTTGCCGACCGCCGGCGAGGTTTCGTGCCAGACCTTGTGCGAGAAGTGGGTGTCGGTGGTGACGATGTACACCTCGGCACCAGCCTTCTGGAACTCGGCGTAGTGCTCGGCAGCGTCCTCGATCTCGGTCGGGCAGTTGAAAGTGAAGGCAGCCGGCATGAAGATCAGCACGGACCACTTGCCCTTCAGGTCGGCTTCGGTCACTTCGATGAACTTGCCATTCTTGAAGGCTTGGGCTTTGAACGGCTGGACTTGGGTGTTGATCAGCGACATGTAGTTGCTCCAGGAGGGGTTGCAGGACGTTGGGTGAAACTCGATGGATGACAGTCTAGATCGGCGCCATGCATTGATCTAATTGATTATCGAGATACTCTCGATTGAAACAACCTATCAGAGAAAGCAGGCGCCAGGGCGCCCCATCGATTTCAGCATCATACGTCAGGGCATACGCGCGGATTTCAAGCCCCGGCAAGGTGCCTGCGCACCGAGATGGCAGCCCCCAGCCAACCGAGCAGCGCGGCGAAGGCAACGATGGCCAGTGCAGCACGCCAGTCCGGCCCACTGAGCACGAACACCGCGCCGTAGGTCTCGGCCAGCGCGGTGACGGGGGCAGAGAGCGCCCGCACGCCCAGCGACACCGTACCCAGGGCCACCAAGCCGCCGAGCGCGCCCTGCAGGCCACCAAACCAGTAGAACGGCCTCCGGATGAAGGGGTCGGTGGCGCCCAGCAGGCGGCTGACGGCGATCTCCTGGCGTTGCGTCAGAATCTGCAGGCGGATGGTGTTGAAGGTGACGATCACCAGCGCAAAGCCGAGCAAGCCCGCCAGCATGAGCACGGCAGAGCGTCCGAGCCCAAGCAGCGCATGCAGGCGCTTGACCCAGGCCGAATCGAGCTGGACATGGGCCACCTTGGGCCACGCCGCCATCTGCTCGGCCATGCGCTCGAACAGCTCCGGATCCTCCTCGCGCAATGACAGCACGAAGGCATCGGGCAGCGGGTTGGCGCTGAGCCCGCCGAGGACGTCACCCAGGCCGCTCGCTTCGAGCTGGCGCAGAGCCTCGTCGCGCGCCACGAAACGATAGCTGCCGAGGTCGGGCGTTGCCTTCAGGCCCTGCTCGATGGCGGCGCGATCCTCGGGCCCGGCGTCCATGTCGAGAAAGAGACTGATCTCGGGAGCGCCCGAGACGCCGCGCGCCAGCGAGGACACATTGTCCAGCAGCAGGTAGCCGCCGCCCGGCAGCGACAGCGCGATGCCGACCACCAGCGCGGACAGCAGGGTGCTCAACGGCTGGGCGGCAAGGCGGCGCAACGCATGGGCGATGGCGCGCAGGTGCAGGTAAAGCCAATGGATCATGCAGCCTCCATGGCCGGGCGCCCGGTGGGACGCGAGTCCTCCACGAGTTGCCCCTTCGCGAGTACGAGCCGGCGCGGCCGGCTCGCCGAGAACAGACTGGCATCATGCGTGGAGATGAGCACGGTCACCCCGGCCTGATTGAAGGAGCGGAACAGCTCGGCAATGTCCGCCGCATAGGCGGGATCAAGATGCGCCGTAGGTTCGTCGGCAATCAGGATGGAGGGCCTGTTGACGATGGCACGTGCGATCGCTACCCGCTGCTGCTCGCCACCGGAGAGACCTGCGGGCATTTCCTTGCCACGCCCGTCCAGACCGACACGCTCGAGCGCCGCCCCGACCCGGCGAGCGGCATCACCCGGCGGATGGCCAGTGATGACGAGAGGCAGCATCACGTTGTCGAACACGCTGCGGTCGAACAACAGGCGGCTCTCCTGCAGCACCAGGCCGAGGTTGCGCCGCAGGTAGGGAATGGCGGTGCGCGGCAGATGGGAAACATCCTGCCCATTGATGAGCACACGCCCGGCGCTCGGACGCTCGATCACCGGGATGAGCTTGAGCAGCGTGCTCTTGCCCGCACCCGAGTGACCGGACAGCACGACGAGTTCGCCGTGGCGGACCTCGAAACTGATCCCGGCCAACGCCGTATAGCCGCCCGCATAGCGCTTGGCTACGCCCTCGAAGACGATCATCTGCGCGCTTCCGCTCCCGCCTTTACCGCACCTGCACCAGGTTCGAACAAGGCATCCACGAACTCGCGCGCCCTGAAGGGCTGCAGGTCGTCGATACCCTCGCCGACACCGATGAAGCGCAGCGGCTTGGGGCATTGGCGCGCGATCGCCGCCAGCACACCGCCCTTGGCGGTGCCATCGAGCTTGGTCACCACCAGGCCGGTGACGCCGATCGCCTTGTCGAAGGCCTTGACCTGGGCGAGCGCGTTCTGGCCGATGTTGGCGTCGAGCACCAGCAGCACCTCGTGCGGGCCGCTCGGGTCGGCCTTGGCGATCACCCGGCGCACCTTGGCGATTTCTTCCATCAGGTGGAGCTGGGTGGGGAGGCGCCCGGCGGTGTCGGCGAGCACGACGTCGATCTTGCGCGCACGCGCGGCGTTGATGGCATCGAAGATGACCGCTGCGGCATCGCCGCCCTCCTGGGCGACCACGGTGACGTTGTTGCGCTCACCCCAGGTCATCAGCTGCTCGCGCGCAGCGGCGCGGAAGGTATCGCCGGCCGCCAGCAGCACACTCTTGCCCTGGGCCTGGAAATACTTTGCCAGCTTGCCGATCGAGGTCGTCTTGCCCGAGCCATTGACGCCCGCGATCATGATGATGAAGGGCTGGTGGCTGCCGAGCTCAAGCGCCTGCTCGAGCGGCGCAATGATGCCGTGCAGGCCGTCGGCGAGCGCCTTCTGCAGCTGGTCGGCGGTTTCCAGGCGGTCGCGCTTCCAGCGCATGCGCAGGTCGTCGATGAGGTACTGGGTGGCATCTACACCGCAATCGGCCATCAGCAAGGTGGATTCGAGTTCCTCGAGCAGATCCTCGTCGATCTTGCGCAGGCCGAAGAGGTTGGCCAGGCCACCGCCGATCTGCTGACGCGTGCGCGCCAGCCCTGCCTTGAGGCGCTCACCCCAGGACAGGCGCGGCGCCGGCGCCACCACCGTCTCGGCCACGGCTGCAGGCTCCCCCTCCTCAGGCACCACTTCGGCGACGGCTTCAGCCGCTGGCTGCGCGACCTCGACCGCCGGCACTGCAGCGGCCGCTGCGGCCGGGTCGATCACCGCAGGCGCGGGAACGCCAACCTCGGCCGTCGGTTCCGCTACTGCGGGCGCCACGTCCTCGGGCTTTGGGGACTTCTTCTTCAGGAAACCAAACATGAAACGCTCGGGTCAGAGAGGTCGTTTTGCGTCGGTGCGCACGGCACCCGTTGCGTGGGCGCCCGCCTCCGATCACGCTAAGATGCGGCTCCGCGGCACGCGCCGGCCCTGCCTGCGCCCGTACTGCGAAATGCCGCGAATTCTAACAGATGCAGGACAACTCCATGTTTCGCTCACCCCGCCTTCGTTCAGTGCTGCTGGGCATTGCGGCAGCCACCCTCGCCGCATCGCCCGCCCTCGCCAACCCGTTCGAGACCACGCTTGCAAACGGCATGAAGTTGATCGTAAAGGAAGACCGCCGCGCGCCCTCCGTGGTGCACATGGTCTGGTACAACGCTGGCGCGATGGACGAGCCGGACGGCGTGTCGGGCGTGGCCCACGTGCTCGAACACATGATGTTCAAGGGCACGCGAGAGGTCGGCCCGGGCGAGTTCAACAAGCGCGTCGCCGCCGTCGGCGGGCGTGACAATGCATTCACCGGCAAGGACTACACCGCCTACTTTCAGCAGGTGCCGCCCGCCCATCTGCCGGCGATGATGGCACTCGAGGCCGACCGCATGCAGAACCTGGTGCTCACCGACGACGAGTTCGCGCGTGAGCTCGAGGTCGTGAAGGAGGAACGCCGCCTGCGCACCGACGACCAACCGCGCGCGCTGGTCTACGAGCAGCTGATGGCCACCGCCTTCCAGGCTCATCCCTACCGCCGCCCGGTGATCGGCTGGATGCCCGACCTCGAGGCCATGCAACCCGAGGACGCCCGCGAGTGGTACCGGCGCTGGTATGCGCCCAACAATGCCTGGCTGGTGGTCGTGGGCGACGTCGACCACCAACAGGTCTTCCGCGACGCCGAGCAGCACTACGGCGCGATCCCGGCACGCGCCCTGCCCGAGCGCCGCATCTCGCCCGAGCCTGCCCAGCGCGGTCCGCGCAGCTCGGAGGTGCGGGCGCCGGCCGAACTGCCCTACCTTGCCATGGCCTGGCAGGTGCCCACCCTGCGCGACCCGGCAAACGAGCGCGAACCGTACGCGCTGCAGGTGCTCGCCGCAGTGCTCGACGGCTATGACGGCGCCCGCCTCACCCGCCGCCTGGTGCGCGACGAACAGCTCGCGGTGTCGGTCGGCGCGGGCTACGACGGCAGCGGCCGCGGCCCGTCGCTGTTCTACCTCGACGGCGTACCCGCCCCGGGGCGCACGGTAGATGAACTCCAGGCCGCGCTGCGCGCCGAACTGCAGCGCGTCCGCGACCACGGCATCAGCGCGGAAGAGCTCGCCCGCGTCAAGACCCAGGCCATCGCCAGCCGCGTCTACAAGCGCGACTCGCTGATGGGCCAGGCGATGGAGATCGGCTACCTGGAGTCGGCAGGCCTGTCCTGGCGCGACGAGGACAGGCTGCTCGAAGGCCTGCGCGCAGTCACTGCGGACGAGGTGCAAGCGGTGGCGCGGCGCTATTTCGACGACGCCAGCCTCAGCATCGCCCGTCTCGACCCGCAGCCGCTCGGCGAACAACGCCCGCGCTCGCCCTTCGCCCCCGCCCGCCACTGACGCCTCAGCACAGGAAACCGCTGCAACCATGCGCGCATCGATCCGCCCCCTGATCATCCCCGCTCTCGCCCTCGCCAGCTTCCTCGGCCTGGCCTCACCTGCGCTCGCCGGCCCGCAGATCCAGCACTGGGTCGCACCGACCGGCGCGCGCGTGCATTTCGTCGAAAGCCGCGCCCTGCCCCTGGTCGATATCCAGGTGAGCTTTGCCGCCGGCACCGCGCTCGACCCTGCCGACAAGGCCGGCCTGGCCAGCATGACCCAGGCCCTGCTCGATGCGGGCGCCGGCAACCTGGACGAACAGACCATCGCCGACCGCAAGGCCGACCTCGGCGCCCAGGTTCGCGGCGGCGCCGACAACGACCGCGCCAGTCTGGCGCTGCGCAGCCTGTCGTCGCCAGTCGAGCTCGACGCGGCCGTCGAACTCATTGCCACCGTGCTGGCGCGACCGACCTTCCCTGCCGAGATTCTGGAGCGCGAGCGCGCACGCGCGATCGCCGGCCTGCGCGAGGCGCTGACCAAGCCGGGCAGCCTTGCTGCCCGCCAGTTCAATGCCGCGCTCTACGCGGGCCACCCCTACGGCAACAACAGCAGCCCGGAATCGCTGGCGGCGATCAG
>NZ_AMXA01000021.1 GCF_000310145.2 Thauera sp. 28 | reverse complement strand
TGTAGGAGCGGCGCGAGCCGCGAGCCTTTTGGGGCGTTTCCGATCCGCCACGTTGCCTTCAACCCCTCGCGGCTGGCGCCGCTCCTACCGGAGCTTCGTCGCGCGCAGCGAGGGGCTGGACAGGGTCGCGGCCTGGTTACCGCGGCGGCCTCAAGCCAGGCCGGCGAACACCTCGCGCGCGGCCGCCACCGTGGCGTCGATCTCGGCAGCGCCATGCGCTGCCGATACGAAGCCCGCCTCGAAGGCCGAGGGCGCGAAATAGTGGCCTGCCTCCAGCATGGCATGGAAGAAGCGGTTGAAGCGCTCCTTGTCCGAAGCCATCACATCGGAGAACGACGCCGGGACCTTATCGGCGAAATAGACGCCGAACATGCCGCCGACCGAATCCGCACTGAAGGTGACACCGGCATCCTTGGCTGCAGCGGCGAGACCACAGACCAGGCGTTGAGTGCTCGCAGCCAAGCCCTCGTAGAAGCCGGGCTCGCGCGTCAGCTTCAGTGACACCATGCCTGCCGCCACTGCCACCGGGCTGCCCGACAGCGTACCGGCCTGATAAACGCTGCCCAGCGGGGCGATCTTTTCCATGATGTCGCGGCGGCCGCCGAAAGCCCCAACCGGCATGCCGCCGCCGATCACCTTGCCAAGCGTCGTCAGGTCGGGCGTGATGCCGTAGAGCCCGGCCACGCCCTGCGGGCCGACACGAAAGCCCGTCATGACCTCGTCGAAGATCAGTACCGCGCCGTACTCGGTGCAGATCCGGCGCAGGCCTTCGAGGAAGCCCGGCTGCGGCTTGATCAGGTTCATGTTGCCGGCCACCGGCTCGACGATGATGGCGGCGATCTCACCGCCGCGCGCCTTGAACACGTCCTCGACCTGCTGCAGGTCGTTGTAGTCGAGCACGATGGTGTGCTTGGCGAAATCGGCCGGTACGCCACCGGACGACGGGTTGCCGAAGGTGAGCAGGCCGGAGCCAGCCTTCACCAGCAGGCTGTCGGCATGACCGTGGTAGCAGCCCTCGAACTTGACGATGGCATCGCGACCGGTAAAGCCCCGCGCCAGGCGGATCGCGCTCATCGTCGCTTCGGTGCCGGAACTGACCAGGCGCACCATCTCGACCGCGGGCAGAAGTTCGCAGATCAGCTCTGCCATCTCGACCTCACTCTCGGTCGGCGCGCCGAAGGACAAGCCCTTGAGCGCGGCCTCGCGCACCGCCTCGACAATGGCGGGATGGGCGTGGCCGGCGATGGCCGGCCCCCAGGAGCCGACGTAGTCGATATAGGCCTTGCCATCGGCGTCCCAAACCCGGGCGCCCTCGGCGCGCGCCAGGAAGCGCGGCGTGCCGCCGACCGAGCGGAAGGCACGCACCGGCGAATTGACACCACCCGGAATGGTCTGCTGGGCGCGCTGGAAGAGGGTTTCGTTACGACTGGTCATGGTGCATTCGTCCTGGACTGCTTGCGAAAGGCGACATTGTGGCGCCCGCATGCGGCGCCGGTCCACCGTCCACATCAAGAACCGTCACGCCCGCAGACCAACGCGCTAGAACAGGAGGCGGTATGCGCGCGCGCGCGCCGCAGGGTCAGCAGCGCCGAAAACGTCGTTCACCACCGCCAGCAGGTGCGCGCCTGCGTCCACCACCTGCGCCGCATTCTCGAGCGTGATGCCGCCGATCGCCGCAACCGGCAGGCCCAGCTCGCGCCGCGCGCGGCTTATCAGTGCGAACGGCGCCGGCGGTGCATTCGGCTTGGTCTGCGAGGGAAACATCGCACCGAAGGCAATGTAGCTGGCCCCCACCTCGGCACCCTCAGCGGCGCGCGCCCAATCGGCATAGCAAGTCAGACCGAGGATGCGATCACGGCCAAGGGCTTCGCGCGCCGCAGCCGGCAGACCGTCGTCACGGCCGAGGTGGGCGCCGTCGGCGTCGAGTTCGAGCGCCAGCGCAAGGTCGTCATTGATGATGAAGGGCACGCCGGCGCGACGGCAGAGCGCCTGCAGCGCACGTGCCTGAATACGGCGCAGTCGTGCATCAGCGACCTTGCTGCGGTACTGCAGCAGCACCGGGGCGCCCGCGAGCACTTGCTCGGTGAGTTCGAGCAGGCGCGCCGTGTCCGGCGTGTCGGGGGTAACGGCATACAGGCCACGTAGCGTCGTGGCAGCAGATTCGGTCGACAGCTCAGTCATCGCCACCATCCTTGCCGCGCGCCCAGAAGAAGCGGTCTGGCAGTGGCTGGCCCATGCCAGCGCGGTAGGCATGGCGCAGTGTGTGGTGGGTGAACTCCTGCGCCTCGCGCACCGCCTCGGGAAGCGCCATGCCATGGGCAAGCGCCGCCGCTGCCGCAGCCGCGAGGGTTGTTCCCGCCCCCAGGAAGCTGCCCTGCAGGTATGACCATGCATCCGTGCGCACAACGCCGTCCTGACCGAACAAGGTATTGACCACTTGCGGCCCATGCCCCCGGGCGCCAGTGAGCAAGACGAACTCGGTGCCGCAGCCAAACAGGCGGGCGAGCACTTCGTCACTGGCGGGGTCGGGCACCACTGTATCTTCGTCCGCATCGTCCTCGTCGGCCTCGGTCATGCCCGCAAGCAGGCACAACTCATGGTAGCCCGCCACCAGCAAGGTGGTCTGCGGCAGGATCAGGTCCGACAGGGCGGCAACGATCTCGTCACCGTCATCGCCCATGGCGACTGCCGCCTGCAGGGCGGGCTCCACCACCAGCGGCACCTCGGGATAGTCGGACAGGATCTCGGCGATCAAGGCGACATTCTCGACGCTACCGCAGAAACCGAGCTTGAACGCAGCGACCGGTACGTCCTCCAGCACGGTGCGCGCCTGCATGACGATCAGTTCGGGCTCGACCGGCCACACCTCGTGGATGCCGCGTGTATCCCGCACCAGCGCAGCGGTCTGCACTGGCAGCGGATGGCACCCCATGCTGGCCAGGGTCAGAACTTCGGCAGCAAGGCCTCCGCCGGCGGTCGCATCGGCCGCAGACAGGCACATCACACAGGGCGGGGTCTCAGGAATGGCTATGGGCATGAACGCTGACTGAAGAACTGCGCCACTCGGGCGCGACGGTGAATGCGGTAATATGCGGCGAATTCTAACCGCTGGGCTCGGGGCACAGCGCCTCGAGTCAGGAGTAATCATGGCCGATCGCGATTACAAGACCTACATGTGCCTCATCTGCGGCTTCATCTACGACGAGGCCGCCGGCCTCCCCGAGGAGGGCATTGCGCCGGGAACGCGCTGGGAGGACGTCCCGCCGAACTGGACCTGTCCGGAATGCCAGGCACGCAAGGAAGATTTCGAGATGGTGGAGATCTGAGCGGCGGACTGCCGCACTCCCGCCCCTTTGGACGTTTTGGCAGGAAAGCAGCATGGATATTGCCGGCCTGAAGGTCATGATCATCGATGACAGCAACACCATCCGCCGCAGTGCCGAGATCTTTCTCGGCCAGGCCGGATGCGAGGTACTGCTCGCCGAGGACGGCTTCGACGCCCTGGCGAAGATCACCGACCACCGCCCGGACGTGATCTTCGTAGACATCATGATGCCCAGGCTGGACGGCTACCAGACCTGCGCCCTGATCAAGAAGAACGCCCGCCTGGCATCGACGCCGGTGATCATGCTGTCCTCCAAGGACGGTCTGTTCGACCGTGCTCGCGGACGCATGGTCGGCTCCGACGAGTACCTGACCAAGCCATTCACCAAGGACAGCCTGCTCAAGGCAGTCGCAAACCACGCGGCGCGCGGCGGCGCGCGCTGAGCATTCAACCCGCAGGACCCGACGATGCCGATCCGCAAGATTATGGTGGTGGACGATTCGCCCACCGAGCGCCTGTCGCTACAGGAGCTTCTCACCCGTAACGGCTACCAGGTGATCACCGCCGAGGGCGGCGAAGAGGCCGTCACCCGTAGCAAGACCGAGCTGCCCGATCTGATCCTGATGGACGTCGTGATGCCCGGCATGAACGGCTACCAGGCCACGCGCACGATCAGCCGCAGCGAAACGACGCGCGAGATCCCGATCATCATGTGCACAAGCAAGGGCCAGGAAACCGACAAGATCTGGGGGATGCGCCAGGGCGCTTTTGCCTACTTGGTGAAGCCCGTCGACCACGAAGAACTGCTTGCCCGCATCCGGGCCCTTGGCTGAGACCGGACATGGCCCGCGGCAGCCTGCGTGAATTTCAGGAGCACCTCGCCCGCCGGCTCGCCGAGTCCAAGACGGCAGAACGGCGCGGCCTGCTCGGTTTCCAGTGCGGCAACGAGAACTGGGTGATCGAGCTTGCCGAGGCAGGCGAGATCCTTCCCCCACCTGCACTGGCCGAAGTCCCGCTCACCCGCCTCTGGTACCGAGGGCTGGCCAACGTACGCGGCACGCTCTACAGCGTGGTCGACCTGGCGCAGTTCTGCGGCCAGCCCCCCATCGTGGCAGCGGGCCGGGCGCGCTTGCTGCTGGTCGGCGCCCGCCTGGGCATTCACTGCGCCCTGCTCGTCTCGGCGTCGTCCGGCCTGCGCAGCCACGAGGACTTCGAAACCGACCCGAACGCTGACGGGCGCCCCTGGGTTGCGCGCCGACTGCGCGACCTGCAGGGTCGGATCTGGCACCAACTGGACGTGGCGCGCCTGCTTGCCCATCCCGACTTTCTCGACGCGGGCCTGCACTGATACCGCACGCATGCACGCGAACCGAACCCACACAATGACGATCGAGCATCCGACATGGCCATGACACTGTTCGGCAGCAAATCCTCCAGCGACAACACCGACGGCAGCACCATCATCGACACCGGCGCCGGCAAAGCCGGTACCCCGGCAGCGCGCAAGGACGAGAGCGCCATTGGTACCCGCCTGCGCAGCCTGGGTGCCCTCTTTGTCCTCCTCGGCGCAGCCAGTGCAGGCCTGCTCGTGTTCCAGGCCCGTGAATCGGCCACCGCGACCTTGCAGGTGCGCGCGGCAGGCGAACTGCAGCTCCTCTCTCAGCAACTCGCCAACGCGGCCCCACCGGCTGCGCGCGGCGACGCTGCGGCGCTGAGCGCGTTGGGCGATGCGCGCAGCCGCTTCGGCACCCTGCTCGGCGCCCTTGGCCAGGGCGGCGCAGTCGACGGTGGCACGATGGCGGCCCTGCCTGAACATGCACGCCCCCAGCTTCAGCAGCTCGAACAATCCTGGCAGCAGATCGCAAGCGACGCCGGCCAGCTCACCGGACAAGGCCCGGTATTGGTCGAGGCGAAGGCTGCCGCAGCGGTGATCGTCGAGCGAGCGCCGACGCTGCAGGCGCTTGCAGAACGTGTCGCCGGCCTGCTCGTGCTGGGTGAGGCAAGCACCGGGGAGATCGTGGCCGCCCACCGCCTGGCCACACTCTCCCAGGGGCTTGCCAATGCCGCGACGACGCTGCAACTCGCCGACACCCTGCCACCGGATCTCGGTGCCCGCCTGACGCAAGATGCGGAAGCCCTGCTCAATCAGTTCGAGCGCCTCCGCCGCACGAACGCCAACGGCAACTACACAGGCCTGTTCTCCGAACTCGAGAACGGCATCGGCAGCGTGCGCGAAGCGGCCACCGCTCTCGCCGAGCCCTTCGAGCCCCTCGCCGCCAGTCGCACCGCGGCACAGCGCATCCAGTCGGACGCGCGCACCCTGGGTGCTTCGGCCGCTGCGCTCGGCACCACGCTCATCGGCACCTCGAGCGCCATTGGCCCGCTCAATGCGGGTGCGGCGCTCTGCACGCTGCTCGCCCTTGTCGTGCTGCTGTTGATGGCCCGCACCTACCGCGCGGATGTCGCGCAACGTCGCCAGGAAGCCGAGCGCCAGCGCCAGGATGCAGAGAACGAGCGCAACCACACCCAGCAGGCCATCCTGCGGCTGATGAACGAAATGGGCGACCTCGCCGACGGCGACCTCACCGTGCGCGCGACGGTCACCGAGGACATCACCGGCGCCATCGCCGACTCGGTCAACTACGCCATCGAGGAGCTCTCCGTCCTCGTCGGCCGCATCAACGATGCCGCCTCCCGCGTCACCTCCGCCACCGAAACCGCCCAGCGCACCTCGACCGAGTTGCTGGCCGCAACCGATCGCCAGTCCCAGGAGATCGAGGAGGCCGGCAACAGCGTCGAACACATGGCGCAGTCGATGTCCGAAGCGTCGGCACGCGCACTGCAGTCCGCACAGGTCGCACGCAGCTCGCTGCAAGCGGCCCGCAAGGGCGCAGACGCGGTGGAAAACACCATCCGTGGCATGAACGACATCCGCGGCCAGATCCAGGAGACCGCGAAGCGGATCAAGCGCCTCGGCGAGTCCTCGCAGGAGATCGGCGAAATCGTCGAGCTGATCTCGGACATCACCGAACAGACCAACGTGCTGGCGCTCAATGCCGCCATCCAGGCCGCCTCGGCAGGCGAAGCGGGGCGCGGCTTCACCGTCGTTGCCGAGGAAGTGCAGCGGCTCGCCGAACGCTCGGCCGAGGCGACCAAGCAGATCGCCGCGATCGTGAAGACCATCCAGACCGACACCCAGGATGCCGTCAGCGCGATGGAGAACGCCACCCGCAATGTGGTCAAAGGCGCCCAGCTGTCCGACGCCGCCGGCCAGGCGCTTGCCGAGATCGGCCAGTTCACGCAGGAAACCGCACGCCTGATCGAACAGATCTCGATCGACACCGAACAACAGGCCACCTCGGCCGGACGCGTCGCGGCAAGCATGAAGGACATCCTCGGCATCACCGAACAGACCACGCTTGGCACCAAGCAGACGGCGGTGTCGATCGGCCAGCTCGCCGAGCTCGCAGTCGAACTCAAGGGCTCGGTTTCGGGCTTCAAGGTCTGACCTCCGGTACGCGGAACCCCACCATGACAAACGCCACCGCGCCGGACCTCGGACCGCTGACCTGGGTCAAGGGCGAGATCGACGCCGCGCTTGCCCGGGCCGACGAAGGCCTTCAGGACGCCGGATCAGGCACATCCGCACTGCAGTTCGCGCAGACTCACCTCCATCAGGTCCGCGGCGCGCTGTCGATCGTGGGCCTCGACGGTCTCACCCAGTTCGCGGACACCCTCGAGCAACTGCTGGGCGACATGATCCGCGGCGAACAGCCGGCCGACCCGGCGCATCGGGCGCTCGCCCGGCGCGCACTGGCCGTGATCGGCAACTACCTCGAGGAAATCGCCCACGGCGCGCCCGACCAGGCACTGCGCCTGGCGCCGCATTACCTTGCCCTCGGTGCTGCCCGCGGCCTCAGCGATGCAGGACCGGTCGACCTGTTCCATCCCGACCTGTCGCGCCGCCCATCACTGCGCACGCCGGCACGGACGCCCACGGAAGACCTTGCCACCAGCCTGCGCGCAGCGCGCAGCCGCTTCGAGCGCGGCCTGCTCGAATGGCTGCGCAAGGGGCCGGCGAGCGACGGCGCGCGCGCCATGCGCGAAGCCATGGCCGAAGTCGAAGCGCTGCAGCGCGCGACCCCCACACACACCCTGTGGTGGGTGAGCCTGGGCTTCTTCGACACCCTGATCCACGACGACAGCATGCCCGACCCGGCGCTCAAGCGCCTGTGCGCACAGGTCGATGCGCAGTTCCGGCGCCTGCTTGCCGGGACACCTTCGGCACCCGACCGGCTTGTGCGCGAGCTGTTGTACCGCATTGCCACAAGCCCCACGCATACCCCGCAGCAAGCCGAGGTGAAAGCGTGCTGGCAGCTCGATGGACTGATCCCGGAGCCCGGAGCAGCAGTCAGCGAGACACCGATCGCCCCCCTGCTCGAGCGCCTCAACCGACAGCTTGCCCAGGCCCGCGAGCACTGGGACGCATTCTGCTCAGGCACCGCCGTTGCGCTGGCCCAGTTCGACGACGCGCTCGAGGCGCTCAGTCTCGCTGCACGCCCGCTCGAACGTCCGGTCGCCCTGCGGCTGCTCGATGCCATGCTTGGCTTTGCGCGCTGGCTGCGCCGCGACCCGCTCCAGTTCACCGACGCAGGTGCGCTCGAACTCGCAACCGATCTGTTGATGCTCGAAACGGCTTTCGAGCGCCGCCCCCCCGATGCCGACCTTGCCCGGCGGGTGAATATCGCTCTCGCCCGCCTCGCGAGCCTGCAGCGCGGCGAGACGCTGCCCGAGGATGGAGGCGCCCTCGACCTCGGCAGCGCAGCCCAGTCGCAGGAGAAGGCGGCACTCGCCCAGGTCGCCAAGGAAATGCTCGCCAGCCTCGCCCTGGTCGAACAGGCGCTGGACGATTTCTTCCGCAACCAGGCCAAGCGCGAGCCGCTGCAGCACCTGCACAAACCGCTGCAGCAGATCATCGGCGCGCTGAGCATGCTCGGCGAAACCGACGCACTGCGCCTGGTGCGCGACGCCTCGACCCGTATCGCCGGTCTCGCCCACGCCGAGAGCAGCGACAGCCCGGGCGAATTCGAAGCCCTTGCCCACACGCTCTCGGCCCTGGGCTTCTACATCGAGGCGCTACCTCGCGGCAACGTCCGCCTCGACGACTTGCTCAACCCGCATGCGACCCAGGAGCAGCCGGCGTCGGTCCAGGCCGCAGGCTACGCGGCCGCCGAGTTCGCCCCCGCCGGCGTGTGCACCGAAGCGGAGGCGGAACCCGCCCCGGCCTCCGAAGCCTGCGCATCCGCAGTGGACACGGCAATCGCCACGCCTGGCCCAACGGCGCCCCCGGCGCCGACGGCCCCGACACAGGCCACGGATGAACGCAGCGAGCCCGAGGCCCTGCTGCCGCAGGAGCGCGATGATGACGAGATCACGCTCATCGAAGACCTCGAAGACGCCGCGGCACTCGAATTCGACATCGCTCCACCGTTACTGGCCCCGCTCGAGATCCCGACCGCCACGCCCGCTGTGCCGGTGGCGAGCAGCGCCAGCCAGATCGATGCGGAACTGCTCGCGATCTTCATCGAGGAGGCCGTCGAGGTCCTCGCCACGGTGCGCGAGCACCTTGAACTGCTGCGCACGGAGCCGTCCGCGGGCGAGCATCTCATCACCATTCGTCGTGGCTTCCACACCTTGAAGGGCAGCGGCCGCATGGTCGGCCTGAGCGCGCTCGGCGAGGTAGCGTGGGCGGTAGAGCAAACGCTCAACCGCTGGTTGCAGCTGGACTGGCCGGTCACACCTGCCTTGCTGCATTTCGTCGATGACGGACAGCAACTGTTCGACAGCTGGGTATCCAGCCTGCAGGCGGGCAGCGGCAGCATTCCCGATGCGCAAGCGCTGACCGCAGAAGCCGAGCGCCTGCGCGCTGCGGAAGAGCCCCCTCTCGCTCCCCCCCTTGCCCCGGAGTCGGCGCCGGAATGGTCGCCCGAGGCAGCGACGGACACCCGCATCGAAGCCGATGCAGGCGTCACCGCGCTCGACTTCCCCACCCTCGAACTCGGCGACGAGGGTGAGATCCTGCCGCTACCGGCCTTGGGCGACGAAACCGTAGCGGTGGAACCGGCGCCGGCGGCGGAAACCGGGGTCACCATCGAGGCTGCCGACTATCTGCTCGATGGCGATATCGGTGACATCGGCATCATGCCCTCCACCGCCGAAGCCGATCAGCTCGACGCGGAAGAGGCCGTCGAGGATCTCGGCACGCCGGCAGCCGCCGCGGCCGAAGCCCCCTCGGCAGCACAGCCCAGCGCTGAGACGTCCGCCGCTGCCGAGTCGATCGAACTCGACGGACAGTCGATCTCGCGAGCCTTGCACGAGCTCTACTGCATGGAGGCTGCACAGCACCTGGACGCGCTCGAGATCGAGTTCGAGCGCCTGCGTCTCGAGGGTAGCGGCGGCCCGACGCTGGCCGCACAACGCGCCGCCCATACGTACGCAGGCATCTCGGGCACTGCGAGGCTGACGGCGCCCCACCAGCTGGGGCGCGCACTCGAGCACGCGCTCGGGCGCCTGCGCGATGGTGGGCGCAGCCCCGATGCAAGCGAGCTCGAAGTACTCGACGCCAGCCTCGCCGCACTGCGGCAGATGCTCGACGACGTCTGCGCACTGCAGGCGCCCGAGCCGCAGCAAGCGCTTATCCGCGCACTCGATGCGGGCTTCCCGGCACAGCCGCCTGCGCCGCCTGCCGAGCACGAAGACGTCATCGCTTCGCCAACAGACAATCAGGCGGGCGCAGGCGTCGAACCGATCGCACAAGTGGAACACGAGGACGTTGGCCACGATGTGCAGCCGAGCGCGGCCGCAGGCGGCGCTGCGCCGGCCAGCCCGGCCGCCGGGCGCACGGCAGCGCCCGAAGACGAGGCCGCGCAGCACGACGACGTCGACACGCAGCTCCTGCCGATCTTCCTGGAAGAAGCCGCCGAACTGCTGACCGAACTGCATGCGACGCTACGCAGTTGGCGCAACGAGCCCGCGTCCGAGGAACATCCACGTGCGGTCGCACGCGTGCTGCACTCGCTGAAGGGCAGCGCACGCATGACCGGTGCGATGAAGCTCGGCGCCCGCCTGCACGCACTGGAGTCGCGTCTCGAGGATGGGGTCGCGGCGCGCGAGGCGGCTGCCAGCCTCGCCGACGAGCTCGCCCTCGGCCTCGATACGTGCGAGCAGCTCATCGACAACCTCGCCCTTCCGGGAGCGCCTGCGGCTGCGGCAACCGAGTCCGCGCCCGTGCCCGAGGCGGCGGCCGGCGTCGCTACGGACGCAGACGCACGGCCCATCAGCGCAGTGGCAGAGGGCGGAGAGGGCGAAACCATCGCCACCCCAACACTGCGCGTGCGTGCCGAGCTGATCGACCGCTTCGTCAACCAGGCGGGCGAAATCGGCGTCGCGCGCAGCCGAATCGACGGCGAACTGCGCACCCTGCGCCGCTCGCTGCTGGACCTGACCGAAAACGTCATCCGCCTGCGCAACCAGTTGCGCGAGGTCGAGATCCAGGCCGAGGTGCAGATGCAGTCACGCATCGCCCAGGCGGAATCGCAACACGGCGAGTTCGACCCGCTCGAGCTCGACCGCTACACCCGTCTGCAGGAACTGACGCGGATGATGGCCGAGAGCGTCAACGACGTCACCACGGTCCAGCAGAACCTGCTCCACAACCTGGATGGCGCCGACATCGCGCTCAACGGCCAGGCGCGCCTGTCACGCGATCTGCAGCAAGGTCTCATGCAGGTGCGCATGCTGCCCTTCGACAGCCTGGCAAGTCGGCTCTACCAGGTCGTTCGGCAAAGTGCGCGCGAGCTCGGCAAACGTGCCACGCTCGACCTGCGCGGCGGACGCATCGAGCTCGACCGCAGCGTGCTCGAACAGGTCGCAGCCCCGCTCGAGCATCTGCTGCGCAATGCCGTCGCCCACGGCATCGAAACCCCGGCCGCACGCCGCGCCGCCGGCAAGGCGGAGACCGGTCGCATCGACCTCAAGGTGACTCAGGAGGGCAACGAGGTCGCGATCGAGATCGCCGACGACGGCGCCGGCCTCGACTTCGAGCGCATCGCCCA
Organism: Thauera sp. 28; assembly: GCF_000310145.2. Taxonomy (GTDB): domain Bacteria; phylum Pseudomonadota; class Gammaproteobacteria; order Burkholderiales; family Rhodocyclaceae; genus Thauera; species Thauera mechernichensis. The sequence goes on along the minus strand of NZ_AMXA01000021.1, from coordinate 52,734 downwards.
ACGTGCGCGCGAACGTGGATTGATCGGTCCCGGCGAACACCCCGACGACAAGCGGCTCACCAACCTGATCTTCGTCTCCGGATTCAGCACGGCAAGCGAGCTGTCGGCAGTCTCCGGGCGCGGCGTCGGCATGGACGTGGTCAAGGCGCAGACCGCAGCAGCCGGGGGCCGGGTGGACGTCAGCAGTCGCCGCGGCGAAGGCACGCGCTTCCACATCCACCTTCCCCTCACCCTCGCCGTCACCCAGGCGCTGCTGGTACGGGCAAGTGCGCGGACCTGGGCCATTCCATCGAACATGGTCGTCCAGGCCATGGAACTCAAGCCCGACGCATTGCGCAAGGTGCAGGACGAACGCGGCCTGAACTGGCAGGGCGAGCACTTCGCCTACCGCTATCTGCCGCGGCTGCTCGGCGACCACGATGCCCGCCCCGAAGCGCAACGCTATACCTGGGTGCTGCTGCTGCGCGCAGGGGCGCAGACGCTCGCGCTACATGTCGACGGCCTGCGTGGCAACCAGGAAATCATCGTCAAGAACGCCGGCCCTCAGCTGACCCGGATCATCGGCATGTCGGGCGCCTCGGTGCTCGGCAATGGCGAGGTCGTGCTCATCCTGAACCCGGTTGCCCTGGCCAGCCGCGGCCTGACGGATGAGGATGGCGACGCGCCGGGTACTATCGAACCCCCGCCGCCGCCGCTTCACCTGCCGACGGTGATGGTGGTGGACGATTCGCTGACGGTGCGCAAGATCACCGGCCGGCTGCTTGAACGCGAGGGCTACCGCGTACTGACCGCAAAGGACGGCGTCGATGCGCTTGAACAGCTGATCGACACCCGCCCGGACGTCGTCCTGTCGGACATCGAGATGCCGCGCATGGACGGTTTCGACCTGCTGCGCAACATCCGTGCCGACGAACGCCTGCAGCACCTGCCGGTGATCATGATCACCTCGCGCCTGGCCGAGAAGCATCGCCGCTACGCTCAGGAGATCGGTGCCAACCACTACCTGGGCAAGCCCTATCAGGAAGAGGAACTCCTTGCCCTGGTTGCGGGCTACTGCGGACGAGTGGCCGGCTGAGACAGGCGCTGCGGCTCAGGCACCGAGCGCACGCGCCATGCGCGCGAGGGCTTCGTCGAGCGTCGCACGCGGACAACCGAAGTTGAGACGGACGAAGCCGGGAGCGCCAAAGGCTGCACCATCCGACAAGCCGACGCCGGCGGCCTCGAAGAAGGCCGTCGGGTCGGTCTGCGCGCGCTCGGCCATCATCTGCCGGCAGTCGATCCAGGCCAGGTAGGTCGCTTCGGGTACGACCATCTCAAGCCCGGGCATCTTGCCCACCGCCTCCACCACGCGCGCACGATTGCCGCGCAGATAGGCAAGCAGCGCCTGCCGCCAGTCGTCGCCATCGCGATACGCCGCCTCGGCCGCCACCATGCCGAGTACGTTCGCATGAGGCACGATGCCGCGCATGGCCTGCCGGTAGCGTCGACGCACCGCGTCATCGGGGATCACCGCGAAGGCGCAGTAAAGCGCGGGAATGTTCCAGGTCTTGGAGGGTGCCATCAGGGTGATCGTGCGCCGCGCCGTCGCCTCGTCGAGCGCGGCGATCGGGCGATGCGGACGCGCCTCGTCAAGCACCAGGCCGCAGTGGATCTCGTCCGAGCAGATCAGCAGGTCACGCTCGGCCGCAAACGCTGCAAGACGACGCAGTTCGGCCTCGTCGAACACGCGGCCGACCGGGTTGTGCGGGCTGCACAGCAGCAGCAGGCGGCTTCGCGACGAACTGGCTGCGGCAAGCGCGTCCCAGTCCCACTGCCAGCGCCCGTCTTGCAGCGCCAGATCGCAGCGCTGCAGCACCCGGCCGACGTTCGCCGGCGCACTCAGGAAAGGCGGATACACGGGCGCGGCAGTCAGCACGCCATCGCCCGCCTCGCCCGCGATGGCGCAGGCGAGGTTGAAGCCCGTGACCACGCCCGGCAGCCACACCAGCCAGTCGGCTTCGATCGACCAATCGTGGTCGCGCCGCAAACCGTCGATCACCGCGTCGACGAGCGAGGGCCAGGCCTCCGTGTAGCCGAACACGCCATGGCCAACGCGCTGCTGCAGCGCCTCGAGCACCGCAGGCGGCGCCGCGAAATCCATGTCAGCGACCCACAGCGGCAGCACGTCGCGCCCGGCATAGCGCCCCCACTTCTCGCTCGGCAGGCTGCGGCGGTCGATGATACGGTCGAAATCGAAAGGCTCGGCGGTCATGGTGCAGGATCCGGGGACAGGACACGCATTGTCCCGCATTGCGGCCCGAGCCTGCACGCTGCCGTGCCGACTCATCCACCATCCTTGAGCACCCCGAAGCGCAGCAGCGTGCGCTCGCGTGCGGCCGCGTGATCCACGATCGGCGCCGGATAGTCCGCGCCGATCCGGGTCCGGCATGCGCTCTGATCGATGCCGCCCATTGTCCACGGCGCATGGATGAATTTGTCCGGCACGCGTGCAAGCTCGGGCAGGTAGCGGCGAATGAAACGCCCCTCCGGGTCGAACTTCTGCGACTGAGTTACCGGGTTGAAGATGCGGAACCAGGGTTGGGCATCGCAGCCGGTAGAGGCCGCCCACTGCCAGCCTCCATTGTTGGCCGCAAGATCGTAGTCGTTGAGGTGGTCGGCGAAGTAGCGCTCGCCGCGCCGCCAGTCGATACCCAGGTCCTTGGTCAGGAAAGACGCCACGATCATGCGCAGCCGGTTGTGCATGTAGCCGGTCTGGTTGAGCTGGCGCATGGCCGCATCCACGATCGGATAGCCTGTGCGCGCCTCGCACCAGGCCTCGAACAGCTCAGCGTCGTCGTCCCAGACGATCGCCGCGTACTCCGGCCGGAAGGTGCGCTCGAGCACATGCGGGTTGTGCCAAAGGATCATGTGGTAGAAGTCGCGCCAGATCAGCTCGCCGAGCCAGCATTCCGCCCCCTCGCCACCGCGGCTGCGCGCCGCCGCGCAAAGCTGGCGCACCGACACCGTGCCAAAGCGCAGGTGGGTCGACAGATAGCTCACCCCTTTCACCGCGGGGAAGTCGCGGGCGCGCTTGTAACGCTCGATGCGGGCGAGAAAGTCGTCTAACAGCTGCCTGCCGCCACTCATGCCCACCGGCATCCTCATCGCGGTCAGGTTGGTCGCCTCGAAACCGATCGCGCCGAGCGCCGGTACGCCGTCGCCAGCCTGCCGTGGCGCCAGGCGGCCTGCAAGGGGCTCGACGGGCCATGACGCGAGGCAGGCTTCGTCCACCATCCTCAGCCAGGCATTCTTGTAAGGCGTGAATACGCTGAACGGACGGCCAGCCTGGGTCAGCACCTCGTCGCGCTCGAACACGACCTGGTCCTTGAAGTCCTCGAAGCCGATACCGGCTTCAGCCAGGCGCTGAGCCACACGGCTGTCGCGCTGGATCGCCGCCGGTTCGTAATCGCGGTTGGCGAATACCTTGTCCACACCCAACTCGAGCGCGAGCGCCGGGATCAGTTCATCGGCACGGCCATGGCGGACGATCAGCCCTGCCCCCCCACCTCCCGCTGCGCGGGACAGGGCATCGAGCCCGGCATCGAGTTCGATCAGGCTGCGCTGTATGAACTCGACCCTGCGGTCGGCTTTCGAGGGCAGCGCATCGAGAATCGCGCTATCGAACACGAAAACGCAATGCACACGATCGGCAAAGCGCAAGGCATGATACAAGGCGGCATGGTCGAAGCTGCGCAGGTCACGGCGAAACCAGACAAGGGCGGATGGCATGTTTTGTCCAGGACAAGTTTGAGCACATTATGGCGCATCCTGCACACATTCCCTCGGCTCACCAGACACGGACCAAGTGATCGGACCGCGGCGGCTCAAGACATGACCACGCCCTGCCGATATTCTGGTCAGCATCCCCTGGCAGTGTCCAACAACAACATCCCGAAGAATCGGAGTTCTGAATGAACGGCCTCTTTTCCTCACTGAGAGTAGGGTTACGCCTGGGTATCCTGCAGGTGCTTATGCTGGCATTCATGCTCGGCATTGGCACACTCGGCCTCTATGGCATGGCATCGACCGTATCCAGCCTGCAGCGCATGCATACCGAACAGCTGACGCCGATGCAGCACCTGGGCGAGGTCCGGGGGGCAGTTCAGGGGATCAACCTCGAGCTGCTGCGTGCGCTTCAGCATCAGCCCGGGCACGCACTGGTGGCACTGCACAATCACCCGACGTCGCTGCACCTGGAACGGGTCACCAAGCATGTGGCCACCTTGACCCAGAGCTGGCAGGGCTATCAGGCGGGACGATCCATCGATGCCGAAGAGCGCGCCCTGGTGGCGCAGTTCGACGAAGCGCTCAAGGAGATTCTGCCCCTGGTTCGCGATACGACTTCGGCCCTGAGCCAGGACGACTTCTCGATGGCGGTCCAGCGTCGCTTCATCGTCGAAGGGCAGGCAATGATGATGTCGCGCTTCACCTTGCTCGATCAACTCGCCGCGGTTCAACTCAAGAAGGGCGAGGCGCTGACGGCGGATGCCGAGCGCGCCTATCGCGGCCAGCAGTGGCTGCTCTCAGGCCTGGTCATCGCCGCCGTACTGCTGGGGCTCATGGTGGGCTTCGCGATCCTGCGCTCGATCACGCGTCCGCTTGGCGAAGCACTCGCGACGGCGGAGACGATCGCCGAAGGGCGCCTTGACCGCCCAATCGCACTCAGCGGCGGCAATGACGAACTCAGCCGACTCGGCGCTGCCCTTGAAGCCATGCAACGCAACCTGCGCCAGATCATCGGCGCCCTGCAGCACTCGGCGGAGCAGCTCTCGAGCTCGGCCTTGCAGCTGACCACCTCGGCGGACAGTGTGGCCAAAGCCTCGGGGCATCAGAGCGAAGCCGCGGCATCGATGGCGGCCTCGGTCGAGGAGGTGACGGTCAGCATCAACCACGTCGCCGACTCGGCGCGCGAAGCTGCGCGCCTGGCGCAGGAGGCGGGCGACCAGAGCAAGCAGGGCAGCGCCGTGATCAACCAGGCGGTGACCGGCATGCGATCGATCGCCGAGAGCACGCATTCCGCTACGCTCCGGGTGAGCGAGCTGCGCGATCGCACCAGCGAGATCTCGCGTGTGGTCGGGGTGATTCGCGACGTCGCCGACCAGACCAACCTGCTCGCCCTCAACGCCGCAATCGAGGCTGCACGGGCCGGCGAGCAAGGCCGCGGGTTCGCTGTGGTGGCGGACGAAGTACGCAAGCTGGCCGAACGCACCGCGCTCTCCACCACCGAGATCGGCCAATTGGTGGGCGCGATCCAGAACAGCGTCGGTGACGTGTCCGGCGTCATGGAACACAGCGCCACCACCGCAACCGAAGGGGTCGCCGTCGCCAATCAGGCAGGCGAGGCCATCGGCCGCATCGACGCCAGCGCCCAGGCAGTCGACAGCGTGGTCGGCGAGATCTCGACGGCCTTGCGCGAACAGGGCGCAGCCGCCAATGACATCGCCCGCAACGTCGAGCGCATCGCCGAGATGGCCGAGCACAACGCCAGCGTGGTCGAGCAGACCTCCGTCGCCGCACACACGCTGCACGAGATGGCCAAGAACATCGACAGCATGCTGCGCCGGTTCAGGATGTAGCACGGACGCCCTGCCGCCCCGAGTCCAGGCGCAAAGCGCCTGCACTCGGGGCCCGGAGCGGGCCAACGATCTCCACACCAAAATTGACACAGGCCCCGCGCCATGAACCGGGGTGATCGGCGTAAAATCGGCGCATGGATACACCCACGGCCAACTTCACGCATCACTTCCTGATCGCCATGCCCAACATGGCCGATCCGCACTTCACGCGCACACTCACCTACATCGCCGAACACAACGAGCAGGGTGCGCTCGGCATCATCGTGAACCGGCCGATCGACATGACGCTGCACACCTTGTTCGAGCGCATCGACCTGCCGCTCGATGCGCCCGGCTTCGATGCGCAGCCGGTGTATTTCGGCGGTCCGGTCCAGACCGACCGCGGCTTCGTGCTCCACCGCCCGCTCGGCGAATGGCACTCGACGCTCAAGGTCAACGACGAGATTGGCCTGACCAGCAGCCGCGACGTTCTGCAGGCGATCGGCGCCCATGGCGAGCCGCGCGACGTGCTGGTCACGCTTGGCTATGCCGGCTGGGCTGCGGGCCAGCTCGAGCAGGAACTGATGGACAACGCCTGGCTGACCGTGCCTGCCGACATGGCGATCGTGTTCGATCTGCCGCCCGAAGAACGCCTGGTCGCGGCCATGCAGAAGCTGGGCGTCGATTTCGCCAACCTCAGCGAGGTCGCCGGGCATGCCTGATGCGGCTCGCGCCGCGACGACAGGTCACGAAACCACACCCGCGGGTGCGGCGCTGCCCGCTCGCGGTACGCTGCTCGGCTTCGACTTCGGTCTCGCCCGCATCGGCGTCGCCACCGGCGAACTCGAGACCGGGCAGGCCAGCGCCCTTACCACGCTGCACGACGAATCGAACGACGCCCGCTTCAAGGCCATCGCCCGACTCATCGCCGAATGGCGGCCGGTCGCGCTGGTGGTTGGCATTCCAGCTCACCTCGACGGCAGCGCACATGCGCTGACCGCGCGCTGCCAGCGCTTTGCCAACCAGCTCCACGGCCGCTTCGGCCTGCCCGTCCTCACCGCGGACGAACGCCTGAGCTCGGTCGCTGCCGAGGTCGAACTTGCCGACGCCGGCCTCAGGCACTGGCGCGAACGCAAGGCCGTGCTCGACGCCGCCGCGGCCCAGATCATCCTGCAAACCTTCCTGGACACACGCCGCCATGAAAGACCTTGACGCCGAAGCCCTGTATCAAACGCTCGCCGAACAGATCCGCCCGCAGGTCAGCCCCGCAACCGCCCTCGTCGGCATCTACACCGGCGGCCTCTGGCTGGCCGAGCGCCTGCACCGCGAGCTCGGCATCGCCCAGCCCCTGGGCGCCATCGACGTCTCCTTCTACCGTGACGACTACGCGAGCAAGGGACTGCACGCCAAGCCGCAGAAGACGGACATCCCGTTCAATGTCGACGGTGCCCACGTCATCCTGGTCGATGACGTGTTGTTCACCGGCCGCACCACGCGCGCGGCCGTCAACGAACTTTTCGACTTCGGCCGTCCGGCCATGGTCGAGCTCGCGGTCCTGGTCGACCGTGGCAGCCGCGAACTGCCGGTCGCCGCGCGCTACTGCGCCCACACCCTGCCCACGCCGCTGGCGCGCGAGCAGAACCTGGACCTGCGGCGCGACGAGGACGGCGTATTCTCCCTCCAGCTCACCCAGGCCAACCGCTGATACCGAGGCACGCCCGATGCGCAACCCCCAACTCAACAAGCACGGCGAACTGCAACACCTGCTGACCCTCGACGGTCTGCCGCGCAACATCCTCACCGCCATCCTCGACACCGCCGCGCCCTTCACCGAAGTCGCCGAACGCGAGGTCAAGAAGCTGCCGCTGCTGCGCGGCAAGAGCGTGTTCAACCTGTTCTTCGAGAACTCGACGCGCACCCGCACCACCTTCGAGATCGCCGCCAAGCGCCTGTCGGCCGACGTGGTGAACCTCAACATCAACACCAGTTCGGCCGCCAAGGGCGAGAGCCTGCTCGACACCGTCGACAACCTGTGTGCGATGCAGGCCGACATGTTCGTCGTGCGCCACGCCGCCAGCGGTGCACCGATGCTCATCGCCCAGCACCTGCAGAATACCGGGCGCGACCACATCCACGTGGTCAATGCCGGCGACGGCCGCCATGCGCACCCGACGCAGGGCCTGCTGGACATGTACACGATCCGCCACTTCAAGCAGGACTTCACCAACCTGACGGTGGCGATCGTCGGTGACGTGCTGCACTCGCGCGTGGCGCGCAGCCAGATCGCCGCGCTGACCACGCTGGGCGTGCCCGAGGTGCGCGTGATCGGTCCCAAGACCCTGCTGCCGACCGAGGTCGAGAAGCTGGGCGTACGCGTGTTCCACGACATGCGCGAGGGGCTGAAGGGTGTGGACGTAGTGATGATGCTGCGCCTGCAGAACGAGCGCATGAACGGCGCGCTGCTGCCCACACCGCAGGAGTACTACAAGATCTGGGGCCTCACCGCCGAAAAGCTGGCGCTGGCCAAGCCCGACGCCATCGTGATGCACCCCGGGCCGATGAACCGCGGCGTCGAGATCGACTCGGCAGTGGCCGACGGCGCGCAGGCGGTCATCCTGCCCCAGGTCACCTTCGGCATCGCCGTACGCATGGCGGTCATGAGCATGCTGGGCAGCCACTGAGCGCCCACTACCGATAGGCAATAGAGCATGAACATCCTGATTTCCAACGGCCGCGTCATCGATCCGGCCAACCGCAGCGACGCGGTGCAGAACGTGTATGTATCTGGCGGCAAGATCGTCGCCCTCGGCCAGGCGCCGGACGGCTTCGTCGCCGAGCGCACGATCGACGCCAGCGGCCTGGTCGTCGCCCCCGGCTTCATTGACCTCGCCGCACGCCTGCGCGAACCCGGCTTCGAGTACCGCGCCACGCTCGAATCCGAGATGGAGGCGGCGATGGCCGGCGGCGTCACCAGCCTGGCGATCCCGCCCGACACCGACCCCGCGCTCGACGAGCCCGGGCTGGTCGAGATGCTCACCTACCGCGCCAAGAAGCTCAACCGCGCCCACATCTACCCTGTGGGCGCGCTCACCATCGGTCTCAAGGGCGAGCGCCTGTCGGAGATGGCCGAACTGGTCGAAGCCGGCTGCGTTGCCTTCTCGCAGGCCAACGTGCCAATCGTCGACAACGCCGTACTGATGCGTGCATTGCAGTACGCCGCCACCTTCGACTTCCGTGTCTGGCTGCAACCGCTCGCACCTTTCCTGTCGCGCGGCGGCAACGCCCATGACGGTGAAGTCGCCACGCGCATGGGCCTGGCAGGGATCCCGGTCGCCGCCGAGACGGTGGCGCTGTTCACCTATCTGGAGCTTGCCAAGATCACCGGCGCACGCCTGCACATCACCCGCCTGTCGTCCGCTGCCGGCCTGGCGCTCATCGAGCAGGCACGTGCCGAGGGCATGGACGTCACCTGCGACGTGTCGATCAACCATGTGCACCTGTGTGACATGGATATCGGCTACTTCGACTCCAACTGCCACCTCATCCCGCCGCTGCGCAGCCAGCGCGATCGCGAGGCGCTGTGTCGAGGGCTGGCCGAATGCCGCGTCAACGCGCTGTGCTCGGACCACACCCCGGTGGACGACGACGGCAAGCAAGCCCCCTTCTCGGAATCCGAGCCCGGTGCCACCGGCCTGGAACTGCTGCTGCCGCTCACGCTGAAATGGGCCGAGCGCGCCGGCCTGTCGCTGCTTGATGGCCTCGCCCGCATCACCTCCGATGCGGCCAGGATCGTCGGCATCACCAAGGCCGGCCACCTGGCGGTAGGTGCACGTGCGGACATCTGCGTGTTCGACCCCGACACCCACGTCACCGTTACCCGTGACAACCTGCGCAGCCAGGGCAAGAACACGCCCTTCCTCGGCATGGAGCTGCCGGGCAAGGTGCGCTACACCCTGGTCGAGGGGCAGGTGATGTACGCGGTCGACTAAGGCTGTGAGAGCCGGCCCTGCAGGGCCGGCTCCACTTCAGGCAAGCCCGGGCTCAAGCCCCGAACAGCAGCGGCGCAAAGCCGCCGCGCAGCCCGGCCAGCACCATCAGCACGATCTGCAGCACCAGCAACAGCACGAGCGGCGACAGGTCAACATTGGCGATGCTCGGCACCACACGGCGGAACGGGCGCAGAAAGGGATCGGCAAGGGCATGCAGCAGCGGCGCAAGCGGTGCGTGCGGGCTGACCCAGGACAGCACGGCCGAACCGAGCACGACCGCGAACAGCAGATAGATCATCATGCGCACGGTCTCGATCAGGCCCACGCCGAGCAAGCCCAAGGCCACTGCGCCGGCATTGCCGCTGAACACCGCGCCGCGCAGGCTGAGCTCGAAGGCCACCAGCAGCACCTGAACGAGCCACGCTGGCAGCAGGCTCGCGAGGTCGAGGCCAAGCACGCCGGGGATGAAGCGGCGCAGCGGACGTACCACCCAGTCGGTGGTGGTCACGACGAACTGGCCGATCTGGTTGCGGAAGGAGATGCGCTGCCACTGCATGTAGAAGCGCGCGAGCAGCATCAGGGTAATGAAGCCGCAGACGGTGTTGAGCACCAGCAGCAGGATGTTCGCGAGCATGTTCAGTCCTTGCCCAGTTCTTCACCCAGGGCGCGACCACGGGCCTCGGCTGCGCGTACCGCCTCGACCAGCGCATCGTGCCAGCCCGACGCCGCCAGACTGGCCAGGGCCGCTTCGGTGGTGCCACCCTTCGAGGTGACCTTCTGGCGCAGCACGGCGGGTGAGTCTTCCGCGCTCGCCGCCAGCCTGGCCGCACCGAGCACGGTATCGATCGCCAGCCGGCGCGCACTGGCCTGGTCGAAGCCGAGGGCGCACCCGGCGGACTCGAGCGCCTCGATGAAGTGGAACACATAGGCCGGCCCGCTTCCTGAGATTGCCGTCACCGCGTCAATCTGCCCCTCTTCGGTCGCCCATACCGTACTGCCGACCGCAGCCAGGATGCGCTCGGCAGCCGCGCGCCCAGTCTCATCCACCGAGGGGTCAGCATACAGGCCGGTGACGCCGCAGCCGATCAGGGCCGGTGTATTGGGCATGCAGCGCACTACGCGCGCATGAGGCTGCTCCGGCGTACCCAGCCAGCGCCCGAGATCGGCCAGGCGCAGCCCGGCGGCGATGCTGATCACCAATTGCCCCTGCAGGCGACCCGCAATCGGCGCCAGCGCCGCCTTCATCTGCTGCGGCTTGACCGCCAGCACCAATACATCGCAGGCCAGCGCCGCAGCATCGAGGGACGCATGCACACCGACGCCAAAGCGCGCCGCAAGCGCAGCGCGCGCCTGTTCGCCAAGCTCGACGACGGCAATATCGGTCGCCGCGAAGCCGCGCTCGATCATGCCGCCGATGAGGGCGCTCGCCATGTTGCCGCCGCCGAGAAAAGTGATCTTCATGATTTGATCCGTTTGGGTTGAACCGATTTACTTGAGCCGATGCCGCCCAGGCGCCGCATCAGCCGGGTTGAGCAAAAGCGCCTGCCTGGCGCTCGCCGAAGATCGCCGTGCCGACGCGCACGACGGTGGCCCCCTCGGCTACAGCGGCTTCGAGATCATGGGACATGCCCATCGACAAGGTGTCGAGCGTGAGGCCGCTCGCGGCAAGCTCGTCCTTCAGCCGGCGCAGCAGCGCAAAGCGGGCGTGCAGAAGCGCCGGATCGGCACTCGGCTCCGGGATGCACATCAGGCCGCGCAAGCGCAGGCCCGGCAGCGCCGCCACTGCAGCCGCCAGGCTGGCCGCATCGATGGGCGCGACGCCACTCTTGCTTTCCTCGCCACTGACATTGACCTGGATGCAGACATTGAGCGGGGGGAGATGCACGTCGCGCTGCGCGGACAGACGTTCGGCGATCTTCAGCCGATCGATGCCATGCACCCAGTCGAACGCATTGGCCACGAGCCGGGTCTTGTTGCTCTGCAAGGGCCCGATGAAATGCCACTCGAGCCCGAGTTCGCGCAGGGCCTCGACCTTGTCGACACCCTCCTGCACGTAGTTCTCGCCGAACGCACGCTGGCCGGCCGCAGCGGCCTCGCGCACGGCTGCTGCCGGCCAGGTCTTGCTCACCGCGAGCAGGGCGACCGAAGCGGGGGCACGGCCCGCGGCGTGCGCGGCAGCGGCGATGCGGTCATTGACCGCTTGCAGTCGGGCAGCGATTGTCGTCATATTGCGTGGCCTAATTCCTCTAGCACAGGGCGCAAAAAGTATAGCATTGCGCTGTTGCCCACCCTTTCCGGCCCCCGGCTGCCGGCCATACCATGGACATCACTGAACTCCTCGCCTTCGCAGTCAAGAACAAGGCCTCCGACCTTCACCTGTCGGCCGGCTTGCCGCCCATGATCCGCGTCCATGGCGACGTGCGCCGCATCAACCTGCCTCCGCTCGAGCACAAGGAAGTGCACGCCATGGTGTATGACATCATGAACGACGCGCAGCGCAAGCAGTACGAGGAGTCCTGGGAATGCGACTTCTCCTTCGCCATACCCAACCTGGCGCGCTTCCGGGTCAATGCCTTCAACCAGAACCGCGGTGCAGGCGCGGTGTTCCGTACCATTCCGTCGAAGGTGCTGACGCTCGAAGAGCTCAACTGTCCGAAGATCTTCAAGGACATCTCCAGCCAGCCGCGCGGCATCGTGCTGGTGACCGGGCCGACGGGCTCCGGCAAGTCGACGACGCTGGCGGCGATGATCGACTACGTCAACGAGAACCAGTATGGCCACATCCTGACCGTCGAAGACCCTATCGAGTTCGTGCATGAATCCAAGCGCTGCCTGATCAACCAGCGCGAGGTGCACCGCGACACGATGTCCTTCAACAATGCCCTGCGCGCGGCGCTGCGCGAGGACCCGGACGTCATCCTCGTGGGCGAAATGCGCGACCTCGAAACCATCCGCCTGGCACTGACCGCAGCCGAAACCGGCCACCTCGTGTTCGGCACCCTGCACACCTCGTCCGCGGCCAAGACCATCGACCGTATCGTCGACGTGTTCCCGGCGGCGGAAAAGGACATGGTGCGCTCGATGCTGTCGGAGTCACTGCGCGCGGTGATCTCGCAGACCCTGCTCAAGACCAAGGACGGCCAGGGCCGGGTGGCGGCGCACGAGATCATGATCGGCAGCCCGGCTATCCGCAACCTGATCCGCGAGAACAAGATCGCACAGATGTACTCGTCGATCCAGACTGGTCAGAACGTCGGCATGCAGACCCTCGACCAGTGCCTGGCCGACCTGGTGCGCCGCAATGTCGTCTCGTCGGCCGAAGCCCGTATCCGGGCACAGAACAAGGACAACTTCGTCTAGGCCGAGCAAGGCGCATCGGAGCACATTGAGGCCAGATTCGAGCCTCAGCGCCCGCGGCGAATTGCGCGGGTCCCAAGTTCATTGCAGCACGCCGCACACAAGGTGCGCCAGGAGTCTGAAACATGGAACGCGACCAGGCACTCAGGTTCATGCACGATCTGCTGCGGCTGATGCTGCAGAAGAACGGCTCCGACCTGTTCATCACCACCGGCTTCCCGCCAGCGATCAAGATCGACGGCCGCATCATGCCGCAATCGAACCAGATGCTGCAGCCCGCACATACCGCCGAGCTTGCGCGCGCGATCATGAACGACCGCCAGGCCGCCGAGTTCGAGTCGCACAAGGAGTGCAACTTCGGCATCTCGCCAGCCGGCATCGGGCGCTTCCGGGTCAACGCCTTCGTGCAGCAAGGCAAGGTCGGCCTGGTGCTGCGCACCATCCCGCAGCGCATCCCCAAGTTCGAAGAGCTGGGCCTGCCCCCGGTGCTCAGCGATATCGCGCTGACCAAGCGCGGCCTGGTGATCTTCGTCGGTGGCACCGGCACCGGCAAGACCACCTCGCTCGCCTCGATGGTGGACTACCGCAACGAGAACACCTACGGCCACATCATCACCGTCGAGGACCCGATCGAGTTCGTGCATGCACACAAGAACTGCATCGTCACCCAACGCGAGGTCGGCCTCGACACCGAGTCCTGGGAGAGCGCACTCAAGAACACCCTGCGCCAGGCACCGGACGTGATCCTGATGGGCGAGATCCGCGACCGCGAGACCATGGACTACGCCATCGCGTTCGCCGAGACCGGCCACCTGTGCCTGGCCACCCTGCACGCAAACAGCGCAAACCAGGCCATCGACCGCATCATCAACTTCTTCCCGGAAGACCGCCGCCAGCAGCTGCTGATGGACCTGTCTCTGAACCTGCGCGCAATGGTGTCGCAGCGCCTGCTGCCCCTGAAGGACCGCAAGGGCCGGGTGCCGGCGGTCGAGGTACTGCTCAACTCGCCGCTGATCTCCGACCTCATCTTCAAGGGCGACATCCCGGCAATCAAGGAGATCATGAAGCGCTCGACCGAGCTCGGCATGCAGACCTTCGACCAGTCGCTGTTCCAGCTCTATGAGGACGAGCTCATCAGCTACGAGGACGCGCTGCGCAACGCCGACTCCGTCAATGACCTGCGCCTGCAGATCAAGCTCAACAGCCGCCACGGCGAACGCGACACCAGCGACAGCCTGAAGAACCTAGGCATGCTGTAAGCCTGCCTCCGCCCGGAGGCAGGGCGCCCGGCTCAGCTCGAAGCCGGCGCTGCGTCGCGGCTGCGGTTGCTGCCTGCCACCATGCGGTATTCGTACAGCCGGCACTCCAGCGCGCCGTTGAACAAGGGCGTGCGCCGGCTGGCCTTGAGACCAATGAGCTTGGGCAACTGGATGTCGGCGGTAAACAGATAGCATCGCCAGCCACCCCAGTTGCGCTTGAGCGCGTCACCAAGCCGCGGATAGAACGCAGCGAGCTCCTCGGCCTCGCCGATCCGCACGCCATAGGGCGGATTGGCCACCATCACGCCCTCGGCTGCTGGCGGCGTACGCTCGAGCACATCGGCACGGTCGAGACGCACACAGTCGGCGAGCCCGGCAGCCTCCAGGTTGAGGCGGCTGCGGCGAACCCATTCGCCAACGATGTCCGAGCCGAACACGGGCAGCACCCGCGGCGCCTGCCGGCGCCGTTCTGCCGCAGCACGCACCGCTGTCCAGGCACTGCGGTCGTGGTGGCGGAAGCGCTCGAAGGCGAACTTGCGCCCCAGCCCCGGCGCCACGTCCAGCGCCATCAAGGCGGCCTCGATGAGGAAAGTGCCACTGCCACACATCGGGTCGACCAGCGCCTCGCCCGGCTGCCAGCCGCTCAAGCGCAGAATGCCGGCAGCCAGGTTCTCCTTGAGCGGCGCCTCGACTGCCGCTGGCTTGTAGCCGCGCTTGTAAAGCGCCTCGCCCGAGGTGTCGACGTACAGCGTGACCATATCGGCAGTGAGAAAAACGTGGATGCGGACCGCCGGATTGGCTGTATCGACACTCGGTCGCCGCCCGCTCACGGTGCGGAAGTGGTCGCACACGGCATCCTTGACCCGCAACGTGATGAACTCCAGGCTCTTGAGCGGCGACTTCTGCGCGGTGACGTGGATGCGGATGGTGTCATCGGCGGTGAACCACTTCGCCCAGGTCACGCTGTAGGCAAGCTTGTAGATGTCCACCTCGGCGCGATAACGCCCCTGCCCCACCCGCCACAGCACCCGGGTTGCGATCCGACTTTCGAGGTTCGCACGCTGGCAGGCCGTCCAGTCGCCCTGCCAGCCCACGCCTCCGGGCACGGCCTGCACCTGACGCGCGCCCAGGCCCTCGAGTTCGGCCGCCAGCGCGGTCTCGAGCCCGCGCGGGCATGGGGAAAAAAAATGCTCGGCCATGAGGCCTCCGATCACATGAGACGGCGCATTGTAGCGCTCGCCGCCGCAGGCGCGCCGTCCGCGCAGGATTCATGCCCCTTACATGATGCAAGAGACGCCTTGCACAACCTGGCCAAGGTATTATTTCCCCGCAATTATTCAAATAACCAGAAATACTCCGCAGCCTGGGGTGCAACGAGGAAGACACGATGCAGGCCAACCGAGACAACGCCCTCCCCCCGGCCCACGGACGCGGCCCATTTGCGGCGACACTGCTCGGCCTGGTTGCCGCCGCATGCGCGCAAGGCGCTCTCGCCCAGGACTTCATCTACGTCGTGCGCCCCGGCGACAACCCGTGGAACATCACCGAGCGCTACCTGAAGAGCATCGATTACTGGCCGCGCATCCAGGACTACAACCGCATCCTGGAGCCGACGGCGATCCAGCCCGGCACCCTGCTGCGCATTCCCGTGGGCTGGATGCGTGCCAGACAGGACACCGCACGCGTGATCGACGTGCATGGCAGCGTCGAGCACCGCCGCGGCAGCACTGTCGAGCCCGTGGTCGCAGGCATGGAGCTCACCGCCGGTGCGACCATCCACAGTGGCGACGACAGCAGCCTCACCATCGAGTTCGCAGACGGCAGCCGCAGCCAGGTCGGCAACAATGCCGAACTGCGGGTTGGCCAGGTCCAGCGCCTGAACGCGTCCGGCGCCCAACAGGTCGGCATCGAGCTCAAGCGCGGGCAGATCGAGAGCGTGGTCACCCCGGCACGCAAGGCCGGCGGCCGCTACACCATCGAAACCCCGGCTGCAGTCGCCGCCGTGCGCGGCACCGACTTCCGCGTGCGCACGGACGGTACCGCCATGCTCGCGGAGACACTCGAAGGCGAGATTGCGCTGCGTAACCGGCGCGGTGAAACCCGCCTGCGCGCGGGGACCGGCACCCAGGCAACACCCAGTACTGCGCCCGCGCCGGCCCAACGCCTGCTGTCCGCTCCCGCGCTCGATGCCCTCCCCGAGCGCATCGAGCGCGTCCCCTTCAGCATCGACATCGCCGACGTGCCGGGCGCGACCGGTTACCGTACGCAGATCGCGCCCAGTGCGGCCTTCACCGTCGTCGCCTCGGACCGTGTCAGCGCCGCGCCCGCTGTTCGGGGCGAGGCCCACCTGCCCGACGGCGAATACATGATGCGGGTGCGGGCGATCGATGCGCGCGGCCTCGAAGGCATCGATGCCGAACGCAGCATCATCATCGACGCTCGCCCCGAGCCCCCTTTCCCCAGCCAGCCGGCCCCCGACGGCTTTGCCACCGAGGAGCGTATCGGCTTCACCTGGGGGGGCATAGCCGACGCCCTGCAGTACCATTTCGAGCTTGCCGGCGACCCAGGCTTCGAGCACCTGCTCCAGCGTGAGGACCTTGTCGAGCCGCACTTCGTGCTCGCCCACGCGCTGGAGGCGGGCGACTACTTCTGGCGCGTCGCCGTCACCACCGCGAGCGAAGGCCGCGGCCCCTTCTCCGACCCACAGCGCTTCCGCCGGCCGCAGCCCGGCCCCACCCCCGAGGCCCCCGAGATCGACGGCGAGCACCTGCAGTTGCGCTGGCGCGCCAGCGATGGTGCCGAGCGCTACGAAGTGCAGGTGAGCAGCGACGCCAGCTTCAGCGCGCCCGAGTACACGCTCGAAACCGAGCGCGCAGAACTGGTCATGCCCCGCCCGCCGGGCGGCACATGGCACGTCCGCATCCGTAGTCAGGAAGCCGCGGCGCCCATGGGCCCCTGGGGCACGCCTCAGCAACTCGAAGTGCCGCATAACCATTGGCGCGCACTGCTGATCCTGCTGCCGCTGCTGCTCGCGCTATGACTCTGCGCTGGCGCCCCACCGCACTCGGGCACCGATCCGGCTGGCTGGTCTCGGCACTGTTTGCCTGTACGCTCGCACTCTTTCCGCCGGGGGTCATCCAGCGCGCAGACCTGCTGCTGTTCGACACCCTGGAGCCGTGGTTCCGGGCCCCCGCACTGCCCACCGAGTCGACCGTGATCGCCATCGACGAGGCGACGCTCGCCGCCATGGGGCGTTGGCCCTGGAACCGTGCGGTACACGCGGAACTCATCGACCGCCTGACCGCGGTCGGTGTCTCGTCGATCGCCATGGCCATCCTGTTTCCCGAAAGCGCTCCTGGCGACGCCGAACTGGCAGAGGCCATGCAGGCGTCGGGCCGCGTGATCCTTGCCGTCGCACCCCATGCAGGCACCGCCACGGAAGGCATGTTCGAGCTGCTGCCTGTCGACACCCTGCGCGCAAGCGCCGCTGCGCTCGGTCATGTCGACGTCGAAATCGATGTTGACGGCCTTTCCCGTCGCACCTACCGCCTTGCCGGCAGTGGCCAGCCACGCTGGGATGCACTCGCAGTCGCAGCATTAAGGCACCCTGGCAGCGGCGAGCCTTCAGGACTCAATGCGCGCGCCCGGGCAGGCCTGCAACAGGTCGTCCAGCGCCCGCTCTGGGTCCGCCAGGGCGAGTTGCTGCTGCCGTTTCCGGACACGCGCGGACGGCCCGAGGTGGTGTCCTATTACACCTTGCTGAGCCGCCCAGAGCAGGTACGCCGCCTCGAAGGCCGCACGGTATTCATCGGCACCACTGCAAGCGGTATCGACGCAGGCCTGGCGACCCCCAGTGCGGCCCACGGTGGCAACATGCCGGCGGTCGAGTTCCACGCCCGTGCATTCGAGGCTTTGCGCAGCGGGCTGACCTACAACAGCGCAGCAGCCGGCCTCGCCCTCGCCCTCTGCCTGACCGTGATCAGCCTGGCAGCACTGCTCCGGCCACAAGCAGGGACACGAGGCAAGCTCCTGCTCGGCGGCCTGCTGCTGATGCCGCCCCTGCTGTCGGGGGCGGTCCTGGGCGCATTCCAGCTATGGATACCGCCAGCCAGCGCCATGGCGGGCCTGCTGCTGGGCGCTGCGCTGTGGTTCCTGTCGGTGCTTCGCCACACCCAGGGTTCGCTGGCCCAGGCCCGCCACGACGCCGACGCCACTCTGCGTTCGATCGCCGACGCTGTCCTGACGATCGACGAGGATGCCCGCGTCGTACTGCTCAACCCGGTCGCCGAGCGCCTGACGGGGGCGACCCTGGACAGCGCACGCGGCACCCCGGTGGGCGAACTCATCCGCGACTTCACCGACCAGAGCGCGGTAGTGGTCGAAACCATCCTCGCCTGCCTCAAGCATCGGCAGGCCATCCGCCTGCCCGAACCGATCGCCTGGCAAGCCGTCAGCGGCAAGCATCATGCGCTGCGCCTGACCGCAACACCGGTGGGCGGAGGCGTCGAGGGTGCGGTGCTCGTGTTCCACGATGTCACCGAGACCCTCGCCATCACCGCGCGCCTGCAGCATGAAGCCACACACGACGTGCTCACGGGGCTACCGAACCGCGCCCTGCTCCTCGACCGCCTGCACCAGGCGCTGGCGAACGCCCAGCGCCGAGGTAGCCTGGTCGCCCTGCTGTTCGTCGACCTTGACCGCTTCAAGCGCATCAACGACAGCCTGGGCCATTACGTCGGCGACCAGGTGCTTCAGGTGGTGGCCGAGCGCCTGACAGCCTCGGTACGCAGCGGTGACACGGTCGCGCGCTGGGGCGGTGACGAGTTCATCATCCTGATGGATCACCTGCGCGACCGCAGCGCAGTGGTGGCAGTGGCCGGCAAGCTGCTCGACCTGCTCGAGCGCGAGGTCGAGACCCAAGGCGAATCCGGGCTGGTGCTGTCGTGCAGCATCGGCATCAGCGTCGGCCCCGCCGACAGCAGCGACGCCGAGACCCTGCTATCGATGGCCGACAAGGCGATGTACCGCGGCAAGCTCGAGGGCGGCAGCCGCTACACCTTCTACTCGCCCGAGATGAACACCTGGTCGCGCGACCGCCTGAACCTGGAAGCAGCACTGCGCAAGGGCCTGGGCAATGACGAATTCGAGCTCTTCTACCAGCCCCAGATCGACATCCGCAGCGGGCGCCTGGCCGGGCTCGAGTCGCTCATCCGCTGGCACCGACCAGGCAGCGGCCTGGTGCGCCCGGACCTCTTCATCGCCGCCGCCGAGGAAAGCGGCCTGATCACGAACATCGGCGAGTGGGTGCTCAACGCCGCCACGCACCAGGCGGCGCGCTGGAGTGCGGACGGCCTGGTGCCCGTGCCGATCGCGGTCAATGTATCGGTGCGCCAATGCACCGACATGAGCGTGGTCGACACCATCCGCCACGCGCTCCGCGACAGCGGCATGGACCCGCGCCAGCTCAAGATCGAGGTAACGGAGTCCACTGCAATGCACGATCCGGAACGTGTCGCCGAACTGCTGCACCGCGTCCACGCGCTCGGCGTCGGCGTGGCCGTCGACGATTTCGGTACCGGCTACTCGTCCCTGTCGCTGCTCAAGCGCTTCCCGATCTCCGAACTCAAGATAGACAAGAGCTTCGTCATCGACCTGGCCGAAGACAATGATGACGCAGCCATCGTCCGCGGCACCATTGCCCTCGCCCACAGCCTGGGCATGCGCGTGGTGGCGGAAGGCGTCGAGACCGAACTGCAACTGCGCTTCCTCGCCCGCCACGGCTGCAACGTGGCCCAGGGCTTCCTGTTTGCACAGCCCTTGCCCACTGCCGAGATCCGCCACTGGTTGAGGATGCCCCCACCGCACGCACAGCGGGCCATCGAAGGCTTGCAGCACGCGCGCGCAGGAGCCCCGGGAACGAACGGCGACGGATAAAACAAGGCCCCGGCGCGGTCGATCCGCACCGGGGCCAAATAATCCGGGCCAGAGGGAGGTCAGGAGCAGGCCCGGATCAAAGCCATCGGCAGGGGCGCAGCCCAGTGGTGCGCCCCTGGCAGGCGATCAGGGATGCCCGGACTTGCCCGCCTTGATGTCCTGATACCAGATTTCGTGGTGCTCCTTCGCCCAGGTCTCATCCACGTAGCCGGTCTTCATCGACTCGTAGGCACCTTCCACGCCCAGCGTACCCATGTAGATATGGCCGAATGACAGCCCCAGCAGCAGGATGGCGCCGATCGCGTGCACGATGTTGGCTGTCTGCATGTCGGAACGCGTCCACTCGCCAATGTTGGGGAAATCCAGGATCAGGCCCGAGATGACCACTGCCAGCCCGAGGAAGGTGACGCCGATCCAGAACCATGTCTTCTCGCCGAAGTTGAAGCGTCCCGATGGGACATGGCTGCCGTCGAGCACACCGCCTGCACGACGGATCCACACCGCGTCGATCGCCTGCCAGACGTTATCACGCAGGAAGGTCAGGATCATCAGCACGACGAACACCCCGAAGGCCGGACCGACGTAGTTGTGCACCGTCTTGCCGACGTCGAGCAGCGCAGCGAGCACACCATGGCCGAAGATCGGCAGCAGCACATGCTTGCCGAACAGGATGGCCAACCCGGTCACCGCCAGCACCAGGAAGGTGATCGCAGTGCCCCAGTGGATGAAACGCTCGAAGGCGGAGAAGCGCTTCATGAGGCGTCCCGTGCGTGGCTGGTGCAGCCTGATCGTGCCCTTGACCAGCCAGAACAGCACGATCGCCGAAGGCACCAGGATCAACAGCCAGCCACCGTACTGCGTGATCGGCCCGTTCCTGAGCTGACGCCAGGTGTTGCCCTCGCTCTGGATCAGCACGCCCGCCTCGGGGCCTCGCACATTGGTGGTGTGCGCCTCGCCCGAGCGCACCGCACGCCACACCGGTGCGTTGTTGAGCGGACGCTCGACCTGGCGCTCGGCCTGATCCGCCGCGCTGCTGCCGGCGGGCCGCTCGGCCGCATGCAGCGGCAGGGCGAACGCCCACAGCAGGAGCATGAGCAGCAGTGCGGCGAACCCGCCGCCCTGCGCCCGCATCATGCGTATCGTCATGGTGCTCTCCTCACTGGATGCGGTTGTACTCGGACTGGTTGCGGGCACGCTGCTTGAGCGCCTTCTCCCAGGCCGCGCGGTCACCCTTGAACTCGCTGTCTTCCCAGGGCCGGGTGTCGGTCTTGCCGCGGTACTGCCCCTGCTCGTACACGGTGACCTGCGGCACCTCGCCACAGGCCGACAAGCCGGCAGACAGCACCCCCGCCAGCACGAGCACAGGCAGACGCTTCAAAGGGTGGCGGCTCATGATTGCCCCTCCCGCTTGCGCTCGCGCTTCTGCTCGCCACCGCCGTAGGCCGCATCCCAGCCCCACACCTCGGCGCCCGTGCCGCGGCGCAGCACGCGCTCGCGGAAGATGTCGGCCACCACGTTGGCGTCACCAGCCAGCAGGGCCTTGGTCGAACACATCTCGGCGCACAAGGGCAGCTTGCCCTGGGCCAGACGGTTTGAGCCGTACTTGTCGTACTCCGCCTGCGAGCCGGTTTCCTCGGGGCCGCCGGCACAGAAGGTGCATTTGTCCATCTTGCCGCGCGCACCGAAGGCCGCCTGGCCATTGGGGAACTGCGGCGCCCCGAACGGACAGGCGAAGAAGCAGTAGCCGCAGCCGATGCACTTGTCCTTGTCGTGCAGCACCACGCCGTCTTCGGTCTTGTAGAAACAGTCGGTCGGGCATACCGCCATGCACGGCGCATCCGAGCAGTGCATGCAGGCGACCGAGATCGAGCGCTCGCCCGGCACGCCGTCGTTCATCGTCACCACCCGGCGGCGGTTCACGCCCCAAGGCACCTCGTGCTCGTTCTTGCACGCAGTGACACAGCCGTTGCATTCGATGCAGCGCTCGGCGTCACAGAGAAATTTCATGCGTCCCATCGTGTTCTCTCCTCGCCCTTACGCTTTGCTCACGCGGCACAGGGTGGTCTTGGTTTCCTGCATCATCGTCACCGGGTCGTAGCCATAGGTCGTGGCGGTGTTGACCGCCTCGCCACGCACGATCGGTGCCGCGCCATCGGGGTAGTACTTGAGCATGTCCTGGCCCTGCCACCAGCCGGAGAAATGGAAGGGCAGGAACACCGTGCCCGGAGCAACACGCTGGGTGACCTGGGCACGCACCTTGAGGCGCGCCTTGGTCGGCGACTCGACCCAGATGTACTCGCCGTTGCGAAAGCCCGCATCGTTGGCGTCCTTTGGGTTCACCTCGGCGAACATCTCCTGCTGCAGTTCGGCCAGCCAGGGGTTGGAGCGCGTTTCCTCCCCGCCCCCCTCGTACTCCACCAGACGGCCGGAGGTCATGATCAGCGGGTATTCGCTGGAGATGTTCTTGACCTTGTCCTGCATCGACTTGTAGAGCGTCGGCAGGCGCCAGAACTTCATCTTGTCGTCATGGGTCGGGTACTTCTCGACCAGGTCGGGCCGCGGCGAGTAGATCGGCTCGCGGTGCAGCGGCACCGGGTCGGGGAAGTTCCACACCAGCGCACGCGCTCTGGCGTTGCCAAAAGGGTGGCAGCCATGGTTCTTCATCGCCACGCGGATGATCCCGCCCGACAGGTCGGTCTTCCAGTTCTTGCCTTCCGCCGCCTGCTTCTCGGCGTCGGTGAGTTCGTCCCACCAGCCCAGCTTCTTGAGCAGCACGTCATCGAACTCGGGGTAGCCCATCTGCAGGTCGGCGCCCTTGGAGGCCGAGCCCTCGGCGGCCAGCAGCGATACGCCGTCCTTCTCCACGCCGAAGTTGGCGCGGAAATTTCCGCCGCCGTCCATGACGTGCTTGGAGGTGTCATAAAGGTTGGGCGTGCCCGGGTGCTTCATCTCCGGGTTGCCGTAGCACGGCCACGGCAGGCCGAAGTACTCGCCGTCGCAAGGGCCGCCGGCCGCCTTCAGCGTCCTGACGTCGAAGGTGTGCATGTTCTTCATGTGCAGCTTGAGGCGCTCGGGCGACTGGCCGCTGTAGCCGATGGTCCAGGTGCCGCGGTTGATCTCGCGCAGGATGTCCTCGATGTTCGGCTCGTCCCAGCCCTGGGCGTCCTTGTCGACCTTGATGTTCTTCACCAGCTCGTCCGCCCAGCCGAACTTCTTCGCGAAGGCGTACATGATGGTGTGGTCGGGCTTGGACTCGAACAGCGGCTCGATGACCTTCTCGCGCCACTGAATGGACCGGTTCGACGCAGTACACGAGCCAGTGGTCTCGAACTGGGTGCAGGCCGGCAACAGGTACACGCCATCCTTGCGCACCATCGCCGCCATTGACGCAGTCGCCGACGGATAGGGGTCGATCACCACCAGGGTGTCGAGCTGCTTCATGGCCTCGACCATCTCGGCGCCGCGCGTCTGCGAATTGGGCGCATGGCCCCAATACACGACTGCGCGCAGGTTGCTGGGCTGGTCGATCAGCTCCTTGTTCTCGGTCACGCCGTCGATCCAGCGCGACACGGTGATGCCCGACTTGGTCATCAGTTCCTCGGAGGCGTAGCGGGCCTTGACCCACTCGTAATCGACGCCCCACACCTTGCACCAGTGCTTCCACGAACCGGCGGCCAGGCCGTAGTAGCCAGGCAGCGAATCCGGGTTGGGGCCGACGTCGGTCGCGCCCTGCACGTTGTCGTGACCGCGGAAGATGTTGGTGCCGCCACCCGATACGCCGACGTTGCCGAGCACCAGCTGCAGGATGCACATCGCGCGCACGTTGGCGTTGCCGACGGTGTGCTGGGTCTGGCCCATGCACCACACAACGGTCGAGGGCCGGTTCATGGCCAGCGTCTCGGCGACCTTGAACACCTGGTCTTCCGGAATACCGGTCACTTCCTGCACGCGCTCGGGCGTCCAGGTCATGATCTCTTCCTTGACCTTCTCCAGGCCGAAGACGCGGTCGTCGATGTACTTCTGGTCTTCCCAGCCGTTCTTGAAGATGTGGTACAGCATGCCCCAGATGAAGGGGATGTCGGTGCCCGAACGGATGCGCACGTACTGGTGCGCCTTCGCCGCCGTGCGCGTGAAGCGCGGGTCCACGACGACCATCTTGCAGCCGTTTTCCTTGGCATGCAGCATGTGCAGCATCGACACCGGGTGGGCCTCGGCCGCATTCGAGCCGATATAAAGCGCCGCCTTGGAGAACTGCATGTCGTTGTAGGAGTTCGTCATCGCACCGTAACCCCAGGTGTTCGCCACGCCCGCCACCGTGGTGGAGTGGCAGATGCGCGCCTGGTGGTCGCAGTTGTTGGTGCCCCAGAAGGACACGAACTTGCGCAGCAGGTAGGCCTGCTCGTTGTTGTGCTTCGATGAACCGATCCAATACACCGCGTCCGGGCCGGACTCCTCGCGGATCCTGAGCAGGCGGTCGCCGACCTCGTTCAGCGCCTGCTCCCAGGACATGCGCTGGTACTTGCCGTCGACCAGCTTCATCGGGTACTTCAGGCGGTGCTCGCCGTGGCCGTGCTCGCGCAGCGCCGCCCCCTTGGCACAGTGCGCGCCGAGGTTGATCGGCGAATCGAACACCGGCTCCTGATGCACCCACACGCCATTGCGCACGATGGCATCGGTCGAACAGCCGACCGAGCAGTGGGTGCATACGGTACGACGCACTTCGGCGGGGCCGTCGCTGCGTGACACGCCCGCGGCCGCAGCGTCTGCCGCACCGATGAGGTTGTAGGGCAGCTGGGTGACGATCGCCCCCGCGCCCACGCCCAGGCCCGAGCGCTTCAGGAAGGCGCGCCGATCCATGGTCTGGCCCAGCGGCCGCGCCGCCGCGCCGCGCAGGCGACGCGCACTGCCGGCAGTCGCAGCGGATTTCTTGGTCAGCATCGTGGCGTCCTCCTCAGATCCGCGCGGTGCGGTAGTAGTTGCGCATGTGCGCGCTGGTGCCCTGCTCTGCAGCCTCGCGGCGTGCATCCTCGACCACGGCCGCCGCCTGCGGTACGGCCTGGGTCGCTGCCGTCGCCACCGCGGCGGCGCTTGCGGCACTGCCCGCACCGACGGCCATCAGGAAGTTCCGCCGGGACAATTTCGTCGTGTCGTCTTTCATCATCGATCTCCCCCCCAACAAAGAATCGGCATCCGCCCGTCAGGCGGACACCTCCAGCATGTCGAACGCCTCGCGCTCGATGTCCATGAAGGCCAGCAGCAAGGCACCCACCTTCGCGTAAAAGTCCGCCCCGGGCGCCTGCGCCAGGGCATGTGCAAAATCGGCATACCAGGGCGCGATGTGGCGCGCGAAGAACGCGCGCTGGCGCTGCAGGCCCGCCTCGTCAGGCCCGGTCAGCACCAGGTGGCGCATGACCTCGGCGAGCGCGGCGATGTGGTCCTCGGTTTCCGTCACCCCGGCGCGACGGCCAAGCCCGAGCTCGGCGAGGTCGGCACGCAGTTCGGCTAGCGGCTCCTCTTGCAGGAAGCCGGTCAGGTACCACGAGCCATTGGCCATCACCGCCGGCTTGCCAACGCTGATGAAGAGGGCGTTGAATTCGTCGCATACCCCCTGCAAGGGCGCACCAGCCGCAGCGCCAAGTGCGGCCCAGGCCTGCGGCAAGGCGCCGGCCGTACCGCCGAGGGCGCTCGCCGCCGCTGCAAGCGCAGCCAGCAGCGGCGCATCCGGCGCGCCATGGAGCAGGCGCGCAAGCAGTGCGTAGTGCTCGGCACGAGCACGGTCCTCTTCGGACCAGCTGGGTTGGGCATGGACGGGGATGGTAGCGGCGCTCATTCGGACAGATCCCAGGCCTTCACGGCCGAACTTGAGGTCGATTCGGACTTCATCATGTCGATGACACGGCAATCCGCACACATGCGCAGGCGGGCACGCTCAGCCTCGGTGGCGAACATGGAATGCCCGGACAGGCGGGCGATCATGGATTCGATCAGCGGCGCGGCCCCCATCGCCTTGCCACAGGCGGTGCAGTGGAACATGTCGGCCTCACGCAGGGCACGCGCCCGACGCGCCTCCTCGCCCAGCGCCAGGCGGGGTTCGAGCGCCAGCGCCGACTCCGGACAGGAGGCGACGCACAGGCCGCACTGCAGGCAGTTGCGCTCGATGAAGTCGAGCCGGTAGCTGTCGGTCGCAGCACGCAGGGCGCCAGCCGGACAGGCGCCGGTACAGGCCATGCACAGCGTGCATGCGTCGGACACGACGACCTGACCGAAGGGCGCGCCGGCCTTCAGTGCGATCGCGGCGGGCAAGCCCGGCGCGGCCTGCGCCGCGGGAGCGTGTTGGACAAGGTGGCGGAGCGCGAAGTCCAGCGTCTCGCGCTTCTTCGGCAGCAGGCGGAAACGCGCCGGCACGGCAACGCCGGTTGCGGGCGTCCACGACCACAGGGCGCGCTCCAGTGCCTGCCAGTCCTCGGCATCGGCCTCGATGATGCGCAGATGCTCGCCCGCGTAGCCGAGTGCAGACAGGATGGTCTGGCCGTAGCCGGCCTGGGCCTTGAGTGGCGCGGCGTCGTGACTGCCGGCAGCGAGTACGGCGACCTGGCAGGCCCCCAGCGCCAGGCTACCGAGCATCAGGTCCAGCCCGACCGCATCCGCGCTCCACACCTCGACCGGGATCACGCGCGCAGGCAGGCCGCGACCACGGCGCGCAAGACGGGCAATGGCAGCGGCACCGTCCTCTGCAGCGTGAAACACGATGCAGGCGTCGCGGCCACCCGTGCGGGCGTACTCAGAAAGCAGGGTCTTCACACGCAGGCCTACATCGGGCACGCGCGGAAACTGGAAGCCCAGCGCACCCGACGGACACACCGTGCTGCAGGTGCCACAGCCCTTGCACAACCAGGGATCAACGGCGATCACGTCGCCGTTGGAACGGATCGCCTCGGTGGCGCAGACCTCGATGCAGTTGGTACAGCCCGTCTTCCTGGCGCGGCTGTGCGCGCACAGGCCCGCGTCGAAGGCAACGTAGCGCGGCTTCTCGAACTCGCCGATGAACTCGCCCAGCGACTGCACCGCCAGCGCCTGCTCGAAGGGATCGCGGCCCGGCGCCGCGTAGCCGTCGGGCAGTTCGATGCGCTTGAGCAGAGGCTCGACGGACAGGTCGAGCACGAGGTCGAAGCGCTCGCTGCGCGCCGTATCGGTGCGCGCGAAATCGATCGCGCCGATCTCGCCACAGGCGGCGACGCAGGCGCGGTGGCCGCGACAGGCGTCGACATCGACCTGCAGGTCGAAACCGATCGCGCCCTCGGGACAGGCCTTCACACAGGCGTTGCAGCGCACGCAAAGTTCGAGGTCGATCGGATTGCGCTGCTGCCATTGCAGCTCGAATTCGCCGAGGTGACCAGACAAGCTCAGCACCTTGCCCGACCACACCGGGTACTCATTGGCCGCGGGCAGTTCGACTTCGCCAGCACGCTGGGTTATGAGCACCGCCGGATCGAAGCTGCCTGCCAGGCGTTCTGCCCAGCCAAGCGCGGCGCCTGCTTCACCGATGATCAACAGGCTGCGCCCAGCCTGCATCTGCACCGCGGGCACGGGCTCGGGCGCGGGCAAGGTGGTCGCTGCCGCGATCAGCGCGGCCAGCTTGGGCGCCGCCTGCGCCGACTCGGCCGAGCGGCCGGCGTTCTCGCGCAGGTTGAAGAAGTGGATGCGCTGACCGGCCTCGTGCGTGTCGGCCAGTTCGCCGAACAGCGCGGTTTCCTGCGTACAGGACACGAAGACCGTGCGCCCGGCGGCAAGGTCTGCGTCCACCACAGGCAAGTCCTGGGCGCACAGCGCGTGGTGACAGGACGCAACGACGCCGGCAGCAGCAAGCTGCCCGGCGTCCAGCGAGAAACTGCGATTACAGTCGCAGAGGCGGATCCGCTCTTGATTGTCGTGCATCGATTCGTCCGTTTAATCCACCGATTCGAAGCACTCGGCGGGCCAGCCAAAACGGAACCCTGGACCACAAAACAAACCGCAAAAGACCACCCTGGGGCGCCAACTGGTCTCAGTACAGACAAATTGTCCCAGACGCCCCGTTTTGTCCCACCGGGCCGGCTACGCCTCCCAGGCAGCGCCGTTGGTCTGCCCCTCGGCCGCGCTCCCGGCTGCAGGCGCAGCTTCGGCAAGGCCTGCAGCCGACGCCTGCTCGCCGGCTGGGGGCGTCGAGGCGCCCTCGGGCACGAGCTCCTCGGATAGGCCCGCTGCGGACGCGGCAGCGGGTGTATCCAGAGTTTCGCCGGGCGCCTCCGTCTGCTCTGCAGGCGGCGCATCCCCCAGCCACTCGCGCGCATGCTTGAGCTTTTCCATCAAGTTCGGCGGGATCGGGTCGGCGATGTTGTAGTCGTCGATATAGACGTCCAGCCCGTCCATGCGGTTGAAATGCGGGTCGGCAAAGAGCTTCTTGAGCGCCTGGCGGCGCACGGCCTCGCTGACCTCCTCCTTGAGGAAGGCGGTGAAGTCCGACGCCAGCGTCAGCGCTTCAACCGGGGGCAGTTCGACCGCCGCGGGCGCCGGAACAGCAAGGGCGGCATCCGCATGTTCGTCCAGCCCGCCATCGGCAGCTCGATCCGCGACCGTAACCGGCGGCTCGGCAACAGGGCGCACGGGCGCGCCCCCCGCTGCGAGCTTGCGCTTCGACCAGCGCGACAGGAAGCCACCGCTCACTGCGGCCTCCTGTCCTGCGCAAGCGGGTCATTGCGCCTCACCTTGCGACGCGGAGCTGGCTTGTAATGGGTATTGACGAAATCGCCCACCCAGTCGGCGATCTCACGCGACATCGCCACCCCATCGACCTGCTCGCCCGAGTCCAGCCAGCGCGCCGCCTCACCATAGCTCACTGACACGGCAGCAGGCAGCGCCTGGCCGCCTTCCTTGCGCCACATCACGAACACCTTGGGAATCGGCGAGCTCATGTTGAGGAAATAGTTGTCCACCTCGTCACGAAAGAGCGCCAGCGCGTGACCGCCAATCCGCCACTGCCGCCGCTCCGGCTCGGAGACGATCTCGGCGACCCCGGGTCCGGGGTCGGCGAAGGCCGGCACCACCCCGACCGCCTCCCAGGCCTCATCCACCCAGGGATTGTTCAGGCGGCGACACTCCATGATCACCGCGATCGGAAACTCGTTCATGACTCTTCACCTGACTTGTGGAACCGAACTCTGTCTACAGCATACGTCCGCAGCCTCGAGCCGGCGACCATCGAGCACTGCAGCCCGGTGATCGCAGCACCGCCACGCAGCGCCCCGCTTGCCGCTACAATCCTCTGCTCCAGGGCCTGCAGCCCCGCGTGCAACAAGCGATCCGCCCATGAATGCGCCTCCCCCGAATCCTCCCCTGCTGAGCCAGGCCAGCCGCCCGCTCACGGTCGACATCCCGGCGATCAACGAACACGGCGACGTCGTGCCGACCTCGATTGCCGGCGAACACCCGCTCACGCTGTATGTCGACAAGCGCGAGATCGTCACCCTCATGACCCTCGGCGCAGCGCCCGAGGCGCTCACCATCGGCTGGTTGCGCAACCAGCGCCTGGTGCGCGCGCTGGACGAGATCGCCGCGGTCCAGGTCGACTGGGAGGTCGACGCCGTGTCAGTGACCACCCGCGCCGGGCTGCGCGACCTCGACGACAAGCTCGGCAGCCGCACCGTCACCACCGGCTGCGGCCAGGGTACGGTGTTCGGCGGGCTGATGGACGAAATCGACCAGATCCGCCTGGCCCATGAGCGCACGCTCAGACAGTCGACCCTGTATGCGCTGATGGACGCGGTACGTCACCATGAGTCCATCTACAAGCAGGCTGGCGCCGTGCACGGCTGCGCCCTCGCCCAGGCCACGCCGGGCGGGTGCGAGATCCTGATGTTCTTCGAGGACGTCGGTCGCCACAACGCGGTGGACGCGATCGCCGGGCAGATGTGGCTCGACGGCCTGGATGGCGGAGACAAGATCTTCTACACCACCGGCCGGCTGACCTCCGAGATGGTGATCAAGACGGCGCAGATGGGCATCCCCTTCCTTGTCTCGCGCTCCGGCCTCACCCACATGGGCTGGCAGATCGCGCAGCGCATCGGCCTCACCATGATCGGGCGCGCACAGGGCAAGCACTACCTGCTCTTCACCGGCGCCGACCGCTTCGAGCGCGACTGAAGCCACCACAAACAAAGCCAACCGCGTACCGATGGAGCCCAGACGATGACCGCGACAACGACGCCTGCCGGCCTCCCGGACTCCGGCCGCACTGCCGATCGGCGCATCACCGGCGTGCTACTGGCGGGCGGCCAGGGCAGCCGGATGGGCGGCGTCGACAAGGGTCTGGTCGAGCTCGCCGGACGGCCGATGGCCGCACATGCGCTCGAGCGCCTCGCCCCCCAGGTCGATGCGCTGATCATCAACGCCAACCAGAACCTCGAAGCCTGGCAAGCATTCGGCTATCCGGTATTCGGCGACGACATCGGCGGATTCGCGGGGCCGCTGGCCGGGCTGCATGCAGCACTCACGCGCGCTCGGCACCCCCTGGTCGTCACCGCGCCCTGCGACTCGCCCTTCCTGCCCCATGACCTTGTCGAGCGTCTCGCCAGCGCACTGCATGCAGCCAATGCACAGCTTGCCGTGGCAAAGACCTTCGACCAACCCCACCCGGTGTTCTGCCTGTGCCGGCGCGATCTCGCCGAGCACCTCGGCACTTTCCTCGCCAGCGGCGGACGCAGGATCGATCGCTGGTACGGCAGCCTCGACGTGGTCGAGGTGAGCTTCGACGACGAGGAGGCTGCCTTCCGCAACATCAACACCCGCGACGAACTCGCCGCTGCAGGGCAGGAGCTGCCCGCAGGCCATGGCTGACAGGGACAAGCGGGTGACGGACCCGGCCTTGACACAGCGTGCACCGCAGGATGTCGCGCTCCCGGCAGCCTGCCTGACCGCGCGCGAAGCGGCCAGCTTCCTGCAGCTCAACGAGAAGAAGCTCTACGAGCTCGCCAATAGCCGCGAGATTCCGGCCGCACGCATCGGCGGCAAGTGGCTGTTCCCGCGCGCCTTGCTGGAGGAGTGGCTGCTCGAGCAGGCCCATGGTGGCGCACTCACCGACCGCCTGCTGATCACCGGCAGTGACGACCCGCTGCTGGCCGCGACCACCGCGGCGCTGGCCGCCCAACTCGGCGCCGAAGGCCTGGTCGCCTACAGCCCCACCGGCACGCTCACCGGCCTGGAGCTGCTCGCACGCCGTCGAGCCAACGTGTGTGCGCTGCACTGGGGCGGGGTCGAGCACAGCGCGCAGCAGCATGCGCTCCTGTTGCGCCGCTTCGGCGCCAGTCGCGGCTGGACCCTGGTGCGCCTGGCCCTGCGTGAGCAGGGCGTGATCCTGCGCCGCGGGCTGGAGGTCGACGGTCTCGAGACGCTTGTTGCTTTCGACTACCGCTGGGCGATGCGCCAGACCGGCGCCGGCTCGCGCCACTTCCTGGAGTCGGCCCTCGCCAGCCGCGGGTTTTCCGCCGCCGATTGCAGCGTGGTGGCAGAAGCACGCAGCGAGCGCGAAGCCGCTGCGGTGGTCGCACGCGAGGACGCCGACTGCGCACCGGGCACGCGCGCGGCGGCGGCGGAGTTCGGACTGGGCTTCCTGCCCCTGGGCTGGGAGGCCTTCGATCTCGCACTGCCGCGCGACATCCTGTTCCGCCGCCTGTTCCAGGACCTGCTCAGCGCCTACGGCAACGCCCGCGCGCAGTCCCTGTCACTGCGCCTGAGCGGCTACGATCTATCGCCGCTCGGTCGCGTACTCACCCTGGACTGAAGCAGGCCTCCTGCACGAGGGCGAGCGGACTCAGCCCTGCATCCAGTCGACGATGAAGTCGGCCACCTTCACGGGATCGTTGATGTTCAGCCGCGGCAAGGGCGTGACCAGGTCGACATCGGTGGCGACAGCGATGATGTGCGGGTCGTCCGGATGCAGCAATGGCTCGGAAACGACCGCCCGATGCACCTCGATCTTGGGAATCTGTGCGCGCTTGAAACCCTCGACCAACACCAGATCGCAGGGCCCCAGATGGGCAAGCAACTCATCGAGCGTGGCCTCGGGCTGCCCGCGCAGCTCGCGGGTGAGCGACCAGCGCTGCGCCGAACTCACCAGCACCTCACGGCAGCCGGCCTGGCGATGACGCCAGGAGTCCTTGCCAGCATGGTCGATATCGAAGCTATGGTGCGCATGCTTGACCAGCGACACGACGAGACCGCGTGCGCTCAGCACGCCGACCACCTGCTCGACGAGCGTGGTCTTGCCGCTGCCGGACCAGCCGGCGAACCCGATCAGTTTCATCTTGCTGCATGTTCCATTGGGTTAGGGGTGGATGGGCGCACCGCTGGCGGCATTGTCCGGCGCAGCGTCACGGCGATAGACCGGCTCGGCAAGCAGGCTGACGATGAAGGCGCTGCCCTGGCCGGGTTCGCTGTCAACGCCGATGCGTCCGCCGTAGCGCTCGACCAGGGTATGGCTGATCGACAGCCCCAACCCTGTACCCTGGCGTTTCTTGGTGGTGAAGAAGGGGTCGAAGATGCGCGCCATGTCTTCCCGCGCGATGCCTCTGCCCGTATCGTGGACGACGATGACGACACCGGCTGCATCGGTGGCGGGATCGCGATCCGCCGTCTCCAGCGTCAGCGTACCGCCCTCGGGCATCGCTTGCACGGCGTTGACGATGAGGTTGATCAACACTTGCTGCAACTCCTGCAGGTTGATCAACACCGGGCAACGCGCCTCGAGGCGCTGCACCAGCTGCACCTCGCTGCGCGCCAGGTGCTGGCGAGTAAGCACCAGGCAGTCGGCAAGCGCGGCATTGACATCGACCGCCTCGACGTAGCCGGCAAACTCACCGGGGCGGGCAAACTGCAGCAGCTTGGTCACGATCAGGCGGATGCGGTGCACCTGCTCATGGATGAGGCGGATCTCGTTGGCAACCGGGCGGGCCGCCGGCCCCAGCTCCTCGCGCAACACGTCGAGGTTGCCCTGGATCACCGCCGTCGGGTTGCTGATCTCGTGCGCGACCCCCGCAGTGAGCTCACCGATGGCCGCGAGCTTCTCGCTCATCACGAGGCGGTGCTGCGCGGCCCGCAGATCCTCATTGGCAGCAGCGAGATCGGCCGTGCGCTCGGCCACCTTGCGATCGAGCGACGCATTGAGGGCCTGCAGCTCGCCGCGCTGCGCGGCCTGGCCGTCGAGCAGGTGATCCAGCGCAGCAGCCAGGCGGCCCAGTTCGTCGCGGCTGCCCACGCTGCCGACGCGCGCGGCCTCGTCGCCGCCGTCGACGCACTCGATGGTGGCATGCATGCGCTCGATCGGGCGGAAGATGCTGCGCGCCCAGTGCAGCGTCAGCAGGGCGCCGATGAAGCTCACCAGCAAGGACACCACCGCGACGATGAGCAAGGACATGCGCTTGGCCGCGCGGAAAGGGGCTTCCAGAAACCCGACATAGAGCATGCCCACACGCTCACCGCGACTGTCGAGTACGGGCTCGTAGCCCGACACGTACCAGTCATTGACGACAAAGGCGGTCTCCAGCCAGGTCCGCCCCTGGCCGAGCACATGCTCGCGCACCTCTGCCGACGCCCGCGTGCCGAGCGCGCGCACATCCGCGAACAGACGCACATTGGTGGCGATCCGCGTGTCATCGACGAAGAGCGTGGCCGTACCCTCGCTGCCCTCGGGCAGGGCCCCCTCGCGGTAGACGATGGCATTGATCGTGTCGACGAAGCCGAGGTTGCCATTGAGCAGTACGCCGCCCTCGAGCACGCCGACCTGCCTGCCCAGCGCATCGCGCACCGGCGCCGCGGCGTGGATGACGAGACCGCGCGACTCTTCCTGGCGCAGGTCGGGCTGCGCGCGCTCGGTGGCGATCAAAGGCAGGCGTGCGCGCTCGCGCAGCGCCGGCGCGAGCGCCAGCAGGTCATCAGGCTCAAAGCGCTCGATCACCGCGCCGCCGCCCGACTCGAGCGCGCGTGCGACGATCGGCCAGGCGCTGCGCGCACTGCCCGCCGCCGTCCCGGTCGCGGCGTGCAGCACGCGGCCTTCGGCATCCAGCAGGTTGAGGAAGTCGAGTCCGAGCCGGGTCTGCTGCGCCCCAAGCAAGCCCGGCAGTGCATCGCCCTCGCGCGCGACGGACAGCGCCTGTGACGCCGCCAGCGCATCGACGCCGCCGCCCACACCGTCGATGACGCGCTGGAAGTAGGCGTTGGCCGTGACCAGGTCGCTGCCGACACGAGACACCATCAGACGGTGGTAGTAGGCCTCGCCCCAGTACCACACCAGCCCCATCATGACGGGGAAACCGAGCATCAGCGGCGCCAGCACGAGGCAAAGCAGCTTGGCCCGTACCGAGCTGCGCAACCAATCCAGCCCGGGCACGCTCAGCCTCGCCCGCCGTTGATGCCTGCCGGGCTCATGCACGCCGCACGAGATCAGGCGCAGGCGCCTCCTCGGCCCACTCGGCGAACTTGCGCTCCAGGGTCTTGCGCGACACCCCCAGGCGGCGTGCGGCCTCGGTCTTGTTGCCCGCACAGGCCTCGGTAACACGCTCGATGTGGCGGCGCTCGACCGCGGACAAGCTGAGCTCGAGCTCGTCCGCAGGCGGAGCGGTGTCGTGGTCTGTCTCGGCGAAGCAATCGGTGGCGAAGCAACCGAGGATCATCGAACGCTCGACGTAGTTGCGCAGTTCGCGCACATTGCCCGGCCACGCATAGCGCTGCAAGCGGCTGACGACGCCGTGCGACAGCGGCAGCTGCGCCACGCCGAGCTGGACCGCGAGCGGCCCCATGAAGTGATGCATGAGATCGGGGATGTCCTCGACGCGCTCGCGCAAGGGCGGCAGGCGCATGTCCACCACCGCAAGGCGATAGTAGAGATCCTGGCGAAAGCGCCCGGCCTGGACTTCGGCCGCAAGGTCGCGATTGGAAGCGGCGATGATGCGCACGTCCACCGGCACCTCGCGCTCGGAACCGACCGGGCGCAGCTTGCGCTCCTCGATCACGCGCAGCAGCCGGGTCTGCATGGCCAGCGGCAGCTCGCTGATCTCGTCCAGGAACAAGGTGCCACCGTGAGCGTAGTAGAACAAGCCATTGCGGCTCTCGCCCGCTCCGGTGAACGCGCCCTTCACATGACCGAACAGCTCGCTCTCGATCAGCTCGGAGGCGATCGCGGCGCAGTTGAGCGGCACGAAGGGCCGTTGCGCACGCGGACTGGTCTGGTGCAATGCGCGCGCCACGACCTCCTTGCCCGTGCCCGACTCACCGAGCAACAGGACAGTGCTGGGCATCTGCCCGACACGCCGCACCAGCCCGCGCAACTGCTCGATCGCCGCCGAGTGGCCCACCAGCCCCATCGGATCGGCAGCCAGGCCGGCGAGCTCGCGGCGCAGCACGAAGTTCTCGCGTGCAAGACGAGCGCGCTCGAAGCAGCGCTTGATCGAGTTCAGGATCTGATCGACCCGGAAAGGCTTGAGGATGAAGTCGGAGGCACCACCCCGTAGCGCGTCGATCGCAGTCTCCATGTCGGCGAACGCGGTCATCAGGATCACATCGCCGGTATAGCCGTGCTCGCGCAGCTCATGAAGCCACTCGATGCCCGACTTGCCCGGCAGCGCGATGTCCAGCACCAGCAGATCGAAATGCAGGCGCGCCATGAGCGCGGCCGCATGCTCGGCATCGCCCGCGCTCTGCACCATGCCGCAGCGGCGCGCGAGCGTGCGCTCGAGAAAGTTGCGCATGCCCTCCTCGTCATCGACGATGAGGACCGAATGGGCTTGCCAGTTGTACTCGGCCAGGTCGACCGGCCTGTCCGTCATGCCTGCTGTCTCTTGCAGCATCGTGTCTCCTCCTGATCCTTCGTCTTGCCTGAACCCACCATCAGAACGGCTTGAGCACAACGAGGAAGACGACGACGAACAGGATCAGCACCGGAACCTCGTTGAACACGCGGTACCAGACATGCGAGCGGGCGTTGCGGCCTGCGGCGAAGTCGCGCATCAGCCGGCCGCAGTACAGGTGGTAGCCGACGAGCACCAGCACGAGCAAGGTCTTCACATGCAGCCAGCCACCGGCAAATCCGTAGCCGAGCCACAGCCAGAGCCCCAGGCCGACGGCGAGGATGCCGAGCGGGGTCATGAAGCGATAGAGCTTCAGCTCCATCATCGCCAGGCGCTCGCGTGTCGCGATGTCGTCGACCATCGCGTGATTGACGAACAGACGCGGCAGATAGAACAGGCCGGCGAACCAGCTCACGACGAAGATGATGTGCAAGGCCTTGAGAGTCAGCATGTGCAGAACGTGCTCCAGAAAAAAGGATGTCGCCAGGCGGCGCAGCCGTAGGCAGCGCCTCAGCCGGGCGCAACGACGCACTCACGCGCTGCAGCCAGGCCAGCAGAGATGGTCGGATAGGCAAGCTGCGCACGCAGTTCCCGCTTCATGCGACGGTTGTCGATCCGGCGCGATTCGCTCATGAAGGACAGCGTGACGGGCGACAGTCGCTCGACGATCTGCCGCCGATCGAGGCGAGGCGGCCGCGCGAGGGCGAACGCATCGGCCACCGCATCGAAGTAGTCGCCCATCTTCATGTCCGAATCGTCGCTGACGTTATACACACGACCGGGGAGCGCACGAAAGAGCGCCAGACAGGCCAGGCGAGCGAGATCCACGGCATGGATGTGGTTGGTATGGACATCGTCTTCGGCACACAGCACCGGATCACCGCGCCGCAGCCGGTCGAGCGGCAGGCGGTCGGCCGCATAGATGCCAGGCGCGCGCAGCACCGATACCCGCACCCCTGTGCGTCCGCCAAAAGCGCGCAGACGCTGCTCTGCATCGACCCTGCGCCGCGCACGTGCCGTCTGCGCCCGACAGGGCCACAGCTCGTCCACCCGCGCACCTGCACAATCGCCGTAAACCCCTGTCGTGCTTATGTATACGAGGGCCTGTGGTAGACTTCGGCGCGCTCCGAGCGCAGCCAGCAGGCGCTTCGTCCGCGGGTCGCCCTCACCGGCGCCGGGCGGCGGTGCAAAGTGCAGGATGGCGTCGGCGACGCCACCCAGACGGGCCAGACTGCGCGCATCATCGAGATCGGCCACGATCGGGATGGCACCGGCGGCACGCAGCTGAGCGCATGCCTCGCGATTGCGAACGAGCGCAAAAACGCGAAAACGACGCGTCAGCCAGGGCAGTGCGCGCCGGGCCACGTCGCCACTGCCAACGATCAGGACTCTTTTCATCAGGGCATTATCTCACGCACCATGAACCACCGGATTTCACTTCAGCCCGGCAACCACCAATTCGACGCCGAAGCCGGACAGACCGTGCTCGAGGCCGCGCTTGGCGCGGGGCTGCTGCTCCCGCACAGCTGCCGCGATGGCGCCTGCGGCGCCTGCAAGGGCAAGGTACTCGAAGGCGAGGTGGTACACGGCCCGCACTCCGAAGGCGCCCTCCCGGAGGCCGAGCGCGCCGAGGGCTACGCGCTGTTCTGTTGCGCGCAGCCGGTCTCGGACCTCGTCATCGAGGCACGCAATGTAAGCCGTGCGGACGACATCCCGGTGCGCAAGCTGCCCTGTCGCGTGCAGCGGCTGCAGCGCCTGGCCGACGACGTGATGCTGATCGACCTCAAGCTGCCGGCCAGCGAAGCCTTCAAGTTCCGCGCCGGCCAGTACATCGACATCCTGCTCGCCGACGGCGCCCGGCGCAGCTTCTCGATCGCCAACGCCCCGCATGACGCCAGCCACCTCGAGCTGCATGTCCGCCGTATCGATGGCGGCCGCTTCACGCGCCACGTCTTCGAGGCCATGAAGGAGAAGGAGATCCTGCGCTTCGAAGGTCCGCTCGGCAGCTTCTGGCTGCGCGAGGACTCCGCCCGACCGATCGTGATGGTGGCAGGTGGCACTGGCTTCGCACCGATCAAGGGCCTCATCGAGCATGCACTGCACATCGGCCTGCAGCGCCCGATCACGCTCTACTGGGGCGCGCGCGACCGCGCCGGGCTCTATCTCGACGCACTCGCGCGCGACTGGGAGGGCCGCCTGCCCGGCTTCCGCTACATCCCGGTACTGTCCGATGAGAAGCCCGACGACGCCTGGACAGGACGGCGCGGCCTGGTCCACCAGGCCGTGCTCGACGACTTTGCCGACCTCTCGACACACGAGATCTACGCCTGTGGCGCTCCGGCGATGATCGACGCCGCGCGCTCGAGCTTCGTCGCCAGCCGCAGCCTGCCCGAGGACGCGTTCTTCGCCGACGCCTTCACCTTCGCCCAGCCGACGAACTGAACCGCCCCACCTGGAGCGCTCGATGAGCCAGACCACCCTGCTGACCCGCGAGCCGGTCGTCAACAAGAACCGCGCCATCACGGCCAACCGCATCATCGCCCATGGCCCCAACGTGGCGTCGGTGGTCGAGGCGCTCGCGACCCAGACCGAAGTCTGGCCCAGCCATCACCCGGTGTTCGTCAGTCTCGGCCGCCTGGTGCCGACCCCGGAGCTGCTCGAGTGGGCGCTGCCCGAGAACGCCACCATCGAGATCCCGGCGCAGACCCTGGCACACCCGCAGACACAGGCGCTCATGGCTCGGCTGCAGGAAGCCGGCACGGGCATGTGCCTGACCTGGTTCTCGCCCGGCACCGCCCTGCCAGCCGGCGTGGATTGGCGTTTCGTGCTCATGGACGGGCGTCGCAACACCGCCCCTGCCGGCTCACCCGGCCTGACCATGGCCTGGGGCCTGGCCGATATCGGCGCCTTCCGCCAAGCCGTCGGTGCGGGCTTCGACGGCGCCTCGGGCTGGTTCTTCCTGCACGGCAACCCGCCCGCCAAGGCCTTGAATCCCGGGCACGCACAGATCGTGCGGCTGCTCAACCTGGTCCGCAACAACAGCGAGGTGCGCGACATCGAGGCGGTGCTCAAGCAGGATGTGGCGCTGTCCTACAAGCTGCTGCGCTACATCAACTCGGCCGGTTTCGGTCTGATGTGCGAGATCCAGTCCTTCCGCCACGCAGTGAGCATCCTCGGCTACGACGCCCTGAACAAGTGGCTGTCGCTGCTGCTGGTCACGGCCAGCCGCGATCCCAGCGCGCCGGCGATGATGCAGACGGCGATCGCGCGCGGCCGCTTCATGGAGGAGGTGGGCTCGGCGTACTTCGACGCATCCGAGCGCGACAACCTGTTCATCACCGGCGCCTTCTCGCTGCTGCACCTGCTGCTCGGCACCTCCATGCAGGAAGTGCTCGAGCAGATGAACCTGCCCGCCAACGTCAGCGAAGCACTGCTCTACGGCCAGGGCGAGTTCGGCCCCTTCCTCAAGCTTGCACAAGCCTGCGAAAGCTTCGACGCCAGCACCCTCGCCAAGGTCGCGGCCGACCTGCACATCCCCTTTGAGCGCATCAACCGGGCCCAGCTGCTGGGGCTGAACTTCGCCGACAGCATGCAGGCCTGAGCCGAGCCCGCACACACGCGGCCGCGGCATGGATCACGCCCGCTGCACATGGCTCGGGCTAGAATCGTGGCTCCTGCGCCATCCAACCGCCTCGCCACCGAATGCTCCCTGCCACCTTCAGTGCTTTCGAGCTGCAGCCCGTTCCGGATGGCGCATCCACCATCCTGCGCCTGCTCGCCGCAGCGGCGCCGAACTGGCCCGAGGTGGCCCTGGTCGCTGCACGCGACCCGGCACTCAGCCTGGCGCTGCTGATCGCGCGCCCGCTTGCCGCCGGAGAGCTCGACGGCGGGATCAACAGCGCCCTGCGGCGCAGGCTGGAGGATATTGGCACCGACCTGCTGCGCGCCTGGCTACTGGGTCTCGGCCACCTCGGCAACGGCAATGCCGAAGCCGGCACGAAGGCCTTGCTGCGCGCAGAGTGCGCCATGCACCTGGCGATCGAGTCCGGCTACCCGCGCCCGGACGAGGCCTATCTGGGTGGCCTGTGGCGCGGGCTGTCCCGCCCCGGCTCATGCCGCGACGGCCGCCGCCCCCCGTACCACAGCCTGATGCGTGACTGCGGCCTGCCCGCCAGCCTCGCAGACGGCCTCGAACTCGCTGGCCTGGCCGATGAACGCGCAACCGGTGCTCACCCCCTGCTCGCGCTCCTCTCCGCCGCCGACCTGCTCACCGCCGACGACTGGGAAGCGCACATCGCACGCGTCTCCGGACTCGCCGGCCTGCCAGCGGAAGCGGTGCTCAGCCTGCGCACGGATGTCGGCTACATCGTGTCGGGGCATGCCGTCTATCCGCCCGCAGGATCACCCCTGCAAACCACGCCTCACCCGCCTGCGCGGCTGTCCGACGACCCTTATCGCAGCGCAGGCATGCTGGGCCTGCTCACCGCGGCATTCGTAGACCTCGACACGGCCGCCATCAAGGCACGCCTGCAGCTGGCCTGCCCGCTGTTCGGCCTGCATACGCCCCCGGTCCTGCTCGGTGTCGACGGCGACGGACTGCTGCGCCCGCTGCTGGAGGCCGATTGCGGCAGCACCGAGGCCCTGATCGCCGAACTGAGCCTGCGCCTCGAAGACGAGGCCAGCTGCATCGCACTCAGCACGCGCAGCGAACTGCCCACCTCCTTCATTCCCGCCGGCGGCGCACCGGGGCGCAGCGTGGCCGACTGGCAGATCGCACGCTGGCTGGGCCAGCATGGTTTCCACTGCCTGCCGCTGTCCAGCGGCCACGATGCCGCAGTGGCACTCATCCCGGCGCCTTCGGAGAACGCGCTCGACAGCGAGCTGCGCTGGCGTTACGCCGCACTGCTGGGTGCCGCCGCCCGAGCACTGCGCAACGTTGCCCGCCAACGCAACGAGATCGCCGCGCGCGAGGCGATGCTGCAGCAACGCTTCCGCGAGCATGTGCGCAAGATTGCCCACGAGGCCGCCAACCCGCTGACCGTCCTCAAGAGCCGGCTCGGCATGCTCGTCCAGCAACGCCCGGAGGACGCTCCGCTGCAGGACGAAATGAGCCTGCTCAATGCCGAGCTCGACCGCATCGACAACCTGCTGCGCAGCGCCGCCGAGCTCCCCACCGACACGGCCGAGCCGCGCTACTGCCGGGTTCCCGAACTGCTCCTCGACATGCGTACGCTGTACGGCGAGCCGCTGTTCGGCAGCCGCGATCTTCAGCTCGAATTGCGCGCCGCACGCGACGTACCGACTGCCGCAATACCCGCGTCCGCACTCAAGCAAGTCCTGCTGAACCTGCTGCGCAATGCATCGGAGGCGCTGCAGCCTGGTCAGCGCCTGGTCATCTCAGTGTTTCCGCAGGTCAATGTGGACGGCCGCAACTGCCTCGAGATCCGCTTCGTCGATAACGGCCCGGGCCTGCCGACGGACCGCCTCGACGACCTCCTCAGCGCGCGCCCCAGCGCCAAGGGCGGCAACCACCAGGGCGTCGGGCTTGCCGTGGTGCGGGACATCCTCGCCCAGTGGAGCGCCACGCTGCTGTGCCGGAGCCAGGCGGGCACCGGGACGAGCTTCCAGATCTTCGTTCCGCTGGAACAAACGGCCTGAGTGTTGCATCATGAGGGCGGACAACACATCTGCTTACACTGCCCTGAGAGCCATGGTCACTCCGGCTGAGCAACCGTTCCGGCCTCAGGTCGAAGGCGCTGCGGACGCTGACACCGCCACCTTCCGCATCCTCGTCGTCGATGATGATCCGGCCTTGCGCCGGACCTTTCCCCACGTGCTCGCGCGCCCGGGGCGGCTATTCGACGAGTGCGGCAGCATCGGCGAGGCCATAGACCGCCTGCTGCAGCGTCACTACGACCTCATCCTGCTCGATTACCGTCTGCCAGACGCAAATGGCCTCGCGCTGCTCGACTGGCTGGGCGACAACCAGCGTGACGAGGCCGTGGTCATCATCAGCGGCGAAGACACGATCGACGCCGCGATCGGCGCCTTGCGCAAGGGCGCCGACGACTACGTGCGCAAGCCCTACCACGTCGCCCAGCTGCAGCGGGCGGTTGACGGCGCACTGCACAAGGGTGCGCTCGAAAAGACCAACCGCCTGATGAGCCAGCGCCTCAAGGCCTCGGAGCGGCTGCACCGCTACCTGGTCGAGAGTTCGCCCGACCTCATCTTCACCCTCGACAGCGAGGGCCGCTTCAGCTACCTGAACCCACGCGTCAAGGCCCTGCTCGGCTACGAACGCAGCGCACTCATGCGGCGCCCCTTCACCACGCTGGTGATGCCCGAGGACCTCGACCGCATCTTCGGCCTGCTCAGCCAGCCGAGCAGCTTGCCGGGGGAGAGCTTCAACGTCGAACTGCGCCTGCGTCGCCACCACCCCGACGGCGATGGCGACAGCGTCACCGTATCGCTCACCGGCATTCCGATGCTCACCCACGAGAACGACCGCCGGGTCGTCGGCCTATACGGCGTGGCGCGCGACATTTCCGAACGCAAGCGCGCCGAGGAGATCATCTCCTTCCAGGCCTACCACGACCAGCTCACGCACCTGCCCAACCGCGTGCTGTTCAAGGACCGCCTGGAACTGGCCATCGCCCAGGCCCAGCGCCGTACCGGCGCACTGGCGGTGATGTTCATCGATGTGGACCGCTTCAAGCTCGTCAACGACACCTTCGGCCATGCCGAGGGCGACAACCTGCTGCGCTCGATCGCCAGCCGCCTGTCGGCAACGCTGCGCCGCGGCGACACCCTGGCCCG
This sequence comes from Thauera sp. 28, assembly GCF_000310145.2. Taxonomy (GTDB): domain Bacteria; phylum Pseudomonadota; class Gammaproteobacteria; order Burkholderiales; family Rhodocyclaceae; genus Thauera; species Thauera mechernichensis. The sequence goes on along the minus strand of NZ_AMXA01000021.1, from coordinate 9,910 downwards.
CCTCGGCGGCGACGAGTTCACCGTGCTGCTGCCCGACATCAACCAGCCCGAGGACGCGAAGGTCATCGCACGCAAGATCCTCGACACGCTGACGCCGCCCATCAAGCTGAGCCAGGGCGACTTCCGCGCCACGGTGAGCGTGGGCATCGCACTCTTCCCGCGCGACGGCAGCACGGCCGAAGAGCTGACGCGCAACGCCGACGTCGCGATGTACCAGGTCAAGCGCTCGGGCAAGAACGCCTTCCGCTTTTTCGACCCGGAGCTCAACAGCCGCCACCGCGACCGCATCGCACTCGAGAACGACTTGCGCAGCGCGATCGCCCGCAACGAGCTCGAGCTGCATTACCAGCCCCAGGTCAGCTTCAGCAAGCGCAGCATCGTCGGCCTGGAGGCCCTGTTGCGCTGGAACCACCCCTCGCTCGGCGCCGTGCCCCCAGGCACCTTCGTCCAGGTCGCAGAGGAGGTGGGGCTGATCGGCGAGATCAGCGCCTGGGTGCTCGAGCGCGCCTGCAACCAGATTTCCGAATGGCAGCGCAACGGCGTCGAACCCCCGCGCATGTCGATCAACCTGTCGGCGCACGACTTCCTGCGCACCGACATCGTCGACACCATCACCGCCTGCCTCGACCGCCACGAGGTCGCGCCAGAGGCGCTCGAGATCGAGATCACCGAAAGCATCATGATGAACGACACGGCCGGTGTCGCCAGCAAGGTGCGCGGCCTGCGCTCCGCGGGCCTGAGCGTGGCCATCGACGATTTCGGCACCGGCTACTCTGCGCTTGCCTACCTGCAGAAGTTCCCGGTCAGCACACTGAAGATCGACCGCAGCTTCGTGCGCGACCTGGAAGGGCCGATGACCAACCCGATCATCTCGGCGATCACCGGCATTGCGCGCGGCTTCGAACTCGACCTGGTGGCCGAGGGCGTGGAGAACATCGAGCAGGCAGACGCACTGCGCACGCTGGGCTGCGATGTCATGCAGGGCTACCTGTTCGCGCGCCCGGCACCCGCTGCCGCGGCCGAAGCCTGGCTGCGCAGCCCCGAGTTGCTGTTCGCCCAACCCCATTGAAAATGGCCGGCAAGGCCGGCCATCGATGCACGACCCCCACCGCTGCGGCGGTGGGGTAACGCGCTTTTACTTCTGCGCCATCACCCACTCGGCCAGCGCCTTGGCGTCGGCGTCATTCACCTGCGGGTTGGGCGGCATCGGCACCGGACCCCAGTTACCCGAACCGCCCTTCTGGATCTTGGCGGCGAGCACTTCGACCGCATCGCCCTGGCCTGCGTACTTGGCAGCGACATCCTTGTAGGAGGGGCCGACGAGCTTCTTGTCCACTGCATGACAGGCCATGCAGTTCTTGGCCTTGGCCAGCTCGGCGGACGCGAACGCCGGCGCAGCGGAGAGGAGACCTGCAGCAACTGCAGCAGCAACGAAAACCTTCATCTTCCTTACCTCGTGGTGTTGGTTGAGACAGCCTCGCGATGTTAACCCAGCCCGCCCCCCTTGCCTATTGATCCACCTCATAAGCAAAACGCTGTTGCGCATTAATCCACGACGAAAATCAAGGACAGCGCCACTTACTGCCTGACCTCCATCGCCTCGTCCGCACGCAGATGGGCGTGACTGGCGCGAAAAGGGTTGATGTCGAGTCCGCCGCGCCGCGTGTAGCGTGCCCACACCGCCAGCTCGCAAGGCCGGCAACGCGCCATGAGATCGCAGAACACACGCTCGACGCACTGCTCGTGGAACTCGTTGTGGTCGCGGAAGGAGACGATGTAGCGCAACAAGCCCTCGCGATCGATCGCCGGGCCGCGGTAGCGCACCACCAGCGTGCCCCAGTCGGGCTGGCCGGTCACCAGGCAGTTCGATTTCAGCAGGTGCGAGTAGAGCGTCTCGGCGACCTCCTCGCCTGCCGCAGACAGCAGGCCGGGATCGGGCTGGTAGCGATCGATACCGATATCGAGCTCATCGAGGCAGTGCCCCTCCGGATAGGCGCTGTGGCGCTGCGGCCGCGCCGAGAGCGGGACGACGGAAACGGCGACAGTCGCGCCGGCGGCAGCGGACAGGTCGCGCGCGATCGTTTGCGTCACCTCTTCAAGCGAAGCACAGCGCTGCTGGTTGAAGGCGTTGAGATAGAGCTTGAGCGATTTCGACTCGATCAGCCGGGGCGAATCTGCCGGCACGCGGAACCCGCCCAACGCTACGACCGGCTTGCCGCGGGGGTCAAGCCAGGACAGCTCGTAGGCATTCCATGAATCCTCGCCAAAGAAGGGCAGCGCGCCGACTGCGATGCCAAGCTCGGCGCGCTTGAGCTGGCGCTCGATCGGGAACAGCAGCTCGGGCGCATAGGTGTCGCGATACGCCACCGGGCGACCGAGCGGGGAGGCCTCGGCGCCGTGTGCGGGTGTGGGGGTCGGCTCGGTCATGCGAAATCCTGTGCGTTGATCTTGAGTGCCGGGAGCTTGCCGTCGAACAAGGCGTCGACATCGAGATGGCGCTCGACGGCATCGGCGAGGCGGTCTATGTCGGCCTCGCGACGCGCCGCCAGGTCCACTGCCTGCACTCGCTCCAGCCCGGCCCAGGCGAGCAGCGCGGCCAGTGCCTCCGGCGCATCGAACAACCCGTGCACATAGGTGCCGAGGATGCGGCCATCGGCGGACAGCGCGCCATCGGTACGCGCGCCGGCACCGTCATCGACCACCAGGGCCGGGCGCGACAGCGCCGGCCCTGCCGACCGCCCCATGTGGATCTCGTAGCCGGCAACTGCAGCCTGGCCGTGGTCAAGCTCCACGCTCAGACTGCCCCTCACGTTGCAAAGTTGCTTGTCGCGCTCGAGTACCGTGTCCATGTCGAGCAGACCGAGTCCGGCACTGCTGCCGGGCGGGCCCTCGAGCCCAAGCGGGTCGACCAGCGTCTGCCCCAGCATCTGGAAGCCGCCGCAGATGCCCACCACGCGGCCGCCGTAGCGCAGGTGGCGCAGGATGGCTGCCTCCCAGCCTTGCGCACGCAGCCAGGCGAGGTCGGCCTGCACGCTCTTGGAGCCCGGCAGCACGATCAGGTCGGCGGGCGGGATCGCCTGTCCGGGCCCGACCCAGTGGAAGTCGACCTGCGGATGCAGGCGCAAGGCATCGAGATCGGTGTGATTGGAGATGCGCGGGTAGACCGGCGCCACCACCTTGAGCGCTCCGCTGCCGGCCGCCACGTCGGCGGCGGCGTCGGCGAGCCCGTCCTCGGCATCGAGAAACAGACCGTGCAGGTAGGGCATCACGCCGTACACCTTGCGCCCGGTGCGCGCCTCGAGCCAGTCCAGGCCGGACTGCAGCAGGCCGATGTCGCCGCGAAAACGGTTGATGACGAAGCCCTTCACCCGCGCCTGCTCGCTCGCGGAGAGCAGTTCCAGGGTTCCGACCAGGTGGGCGAACACACCGCCGCGGTCGATGTCGGCGACCAGCACCACCGGCACGTCGGCCGCCTCGGCAAAGCCCATGTTGGCGATGTCGCGGTCGCGCAGGTTGATCTCGGCCGGGCTGCCTGCCCCCTCCACCAGCACGGCGTGGTAGGCGGCGCACAGCCGGCCCCAGCTCTGCATCACGGCGGCCATCGCGGTGGGCTTGTAGGCGTGGTAATCGCGCGCCGACAGGTTCGCCGTGGCGCGCCCGTGGATGATGACCTGGGCGCCGATGTCGCTCGAGGGCTTGAGCAGCACCGGGTTGAAGTCGGTGTGCGGCACAACGCCGGCGGCCAGGGCCTGCAGCGCCTGGGCACGACCGATTTCACCACCGTCGGCGGTGACCGCTGAGTTGAGCGCCATGTTCTGCGGCTTGAACGGCGCCACCTTCAGGCCGCGCCGGCGCAGCACGCGGGCCAGTCCTGCCACCAGCGTGCTCTTGCCTGCATCGGAGGTCGTGCCTTGCACCATCAGGGTCAGAGGAGGAGACATCGCGTAAAATTACGTTCTTCAGGAAGGGGGCGGATTATCGCCGATTCCGCCACTGCGGGTCCCGGGCAGAGATGACCACCCCCTGCATGCATGTCGAGGCAAGCGCCTGGACGACCAATACCGCGCGGCTGGCGCCGCTTGCTCCCACGATTGATTGAAGCGCCAAGCGCTACCCACCGCCCCATGCCGATCACGCCCGCCCTCGTCCTCACCTGCAAGCTCGCCGCTGGTGTGCTCGCCGACCGCCTGCTGGGCGAGCCACGCCGCCTGCACCCGCTCGTCGGCTTCGGCCGCTGGGCAGCTGCGGTCGAGTCCGCTGTACGCCGCATCGCCGGCGACGGGCGCCTGGCCGGCGTGCTGGCCTGGTCGGTGGCGGTACTGCCCTGGGTCGGACTCGTGCTCGTCCTGCGCGCTCTGACGCCGTGGGCGCACTGGGTGGTCGACATCGCCCTGCTCTACTTCGCACTCGGCGCGCGCAGCCTCGCCGAGCATGCCGAGGCGATCGCAGCCCCACTCGCCACCGGCGAGCTGGCGCAGGCGCGCGAGCGCGTGGGCTGGATCGTCAGCCGCGACACCGCCAGCCTGGACGCCACCGGCGTAGCCGCCGCCGGGACCGAATCGGTGCTCGAGAATGGCAACGACGCGGTGTTCGGCGCGCTGTTCTGGTTCGTCGTCGCCGGCGGCGCCGGTGCGCTGCTGTTCCGCCTGGCCAACACGCTGGATGCGAGCTGGGGCTATCGCACCCCACGCTACCTGCGCTTCGGCTGGGCGGCCGCGCGCATCGACGACCTGCTCAACCTCGTGCCTGCCCGCCTCACCGCGCTCACCTATGCTGTGCTTGGCCGCACCCGCAGTGCGCTCGCATGCTGGCGCCGCCAGGCCCCGGCCTGGGACAGCCCGAATGCCGGTCCAGTGATGGCTGCAGGCGCGGGCGCACTTGGCGTCGCCCTCGGCGGCCCCGCGGTGTACCACGGCAAGCTCGAACAGCGCCCACCGCTGGGCACCGGCGCGGCACCCGATGCGGCGACGATCCGCGCCGCCGTCGCCCTCGTGCGCCACGGCGTGCTGCTGTGGCTGGGGCTCGCACTGTTGTTCGCTCTGGCCGTGCAGGTGCATGGAGGACTGCAGGCATGATCGAACATGGCGGTCGGCTCAGGCGAGCCGCACAGCAGTACGGCATCGCGCTCACGGACTGGCTCGACCTGTCCACAGGCATCAACCCGCACCCTTATCCGGTGCCGCCCATTCCGGCCGAGACCTGGCAACGGCTGCCGGAGGACGACGACGGCCTCGAAGCCGCCGCTGCAGGCTACTTCGGCACCGCTGCGCTGCTGCCGGTGGCCGGCTCGCAGCCGGCGATCCAGGCCCTGCCCCAAGTGCTCCCGGGTGTGCGCGTGAGCGTGCTTGCCCCCAGCTATGCCGAGCATGCGCACGCCTGGCGCCATCACAATGCAAGCAGCTTTGCTGCCGAAGCGCTCGACGATGTCGCCGCAAGCAACGACATCGTCGTCGTGGTGCAGCCAAACAACCCCACCGGCACGCTGTTCCCACGCGAACGCCTGCTCGCCGCGCACCGCCGGCTCGCCGCACGTGGTGGCTGGCTGGTGGTCGACGAGGCCTTCATCGATACCACCCCCGAGGCCAGCCTGGCCACGCTGGCGGGCACCGACGGCCTGGTGGTGCTACGCTCGATCGGCAAGTTCTTCGGCCTCGCCGGCGCACGCGTCGGCTTCGTGCTGGCACCCGCCACAGTGCGTGCAGCACTGGCCGAACGGCTGGGCCCCTGGACCGTCAGCGGCCCGGCCCGCCATGCCGCCCGCCATGCCCTGCTGGACCGCGCCTGGCAGGACGACACTCGGCGCAGGCTGGATATGGCCGGAGCGCGCCTGGCGCGCCTGTTGCGAGACACCGGCTGCGGCCAGCCGCGCGGCCCGGCCCTGTTCAAATGGATCGCGCGCAGCGACGCCGGTGTGCTGCACGCGCGACTTGCGCAGCAAGGCATTCTCACCCGCCTGTTCGAACACCCACCCGCCGTGCGCTTCGGCCTACCGGCCAACGAGGCGGAGTGGGCGCGCCTCGAAACGGCCCTCAGCGCCTGCGCCGCCAGTACCATCGCCGCGGCCAGCAGCACCTGATCCGTGCTGGTCCGCCGTCACCGCAACCCGAGGAACATCGTCGTAATGAATCAAGCATCGTCCCCCGCCCGCCACATCGGCGCGTGCCTGAGCACCGCCGCCCGCGTGACGGCCACGCTGGTGCTGGCCAGTTCCGGCACCGCGCTGGCGCAGATCGAACTGACCGACGATGCCGGCAAGGTCGTGCGCCTGCAACGCCCTGCACAGCGCATCGTCAGCCTTGCGCCGCACGTCACCGAACTCCTGTTCGCGGCCGGCGCAGGCGAGCATGTCGTCGGCGTAGTGGCCTACAGCGACTACCCCCCGGCGGCGCGCGAACTGCCCCAGGTCGGCAGCTACACCCAGGTCGACCTTGAAGCGGTGGCGAGGCTGCGCCCCGACCTGGTCGTCGGCTGGCGCAGCGGCAACCGCGGCCAGCACCTCGAGCGCCTGCAGGCGCTCGGCATCCCGATCTGGATCAACGAGCCGCGCAGCCTGGACGACGTGGCCCGCAGCCTGGAGTCCCTGGGCGCGCTGGCGGGCAGCAGCACAGTGGCCAACGCCAACGCCAGCGACTTTCGCCAGCGTCACGCCGAACTGCGCGCACGCTACAGCGAGCAAGCGCCCGTACGCACCTTCTACCAGATCTGGAATCGGCCGCTGATGACAATCAACGACGAGCACCTGATCGCAGACGTGATTCGTCTTTGCGGCGGACAGAACGTATTCGGGACGCTGCCGCAGCTGGCCCCCACCATCGGCGTTGAGGGCGTACTCGCTGCCAATCCTGAGGCGATCGTCGCCAGCGGCATGGGCGAGGCGCGCCCCGAATGGCTGGACGAATGGAAGCGCTGGCCGGCCCTGGCCGCCACGGCCGCAGACAACCTGTTCTTCGTACCGCCCGACCTGCTCCAGCGCCACACGCCGCGCATCCTCGACGGCGCACAGCAACTGTGTACGCACCTCGAGACCGCGCGCAGCCGGCGCGCCTCAGCCCAACCTGCCGCGGCGGGCACCCAGGAACGCTGAACATCGGGAAGTCCGGAGACCGCTCAGCGCCTGGCTACAAAACCCTGCACCGACGCCACTTGCTCCGGACCAAGCATCGGGTGCCTGGGGCTGCGACTGTACTCGCACCACTCCCGATCGAAGACCCAGGCCAGGGTCGGTACCAGCCCGGCGAAAAAGCGTTCGGCCGCCGACCCGGCACCCTGCGGCAACGGCAGCTGGAACTGCCGGCAGGCGACCCTCAGCGCACGCAAGCGGCGCCGCGGCGTAGGGTGGAGGTCGTGGCGCCGGTCGCGCACGCCCTCCACGACATCCGCGCAGGCAGCGGCAGCCTGGGCATAGCCGGCGAGTACGCCGTGCCCCATCTCACGGAACGGACGCACACGCGAGCCGGCATCCGATGACCTTAAGGCCTGAACCCGCGGCCAGTAGTCGTGCTCGAGAAAATGCGCCTTGCGGCTCAACTCGACGAGGGTCTCGCCGACCAACTCGGCACCAACCAGTCGCGCGGCCACCGCATCGGCTTCGAACTCCTCCATCCGCGCAAGCCGCTGCATGTCCAGGAAGTAGCGCTCTGCCGCACGATCGAGCCAGCGACCATCGCCGACCTCATCATCGATCACGGCATTGAGGATGCGCGCCCACCATGCGCGCACATGAGCGGACCAGCCGTCACGCCCGCGTCGCTGCGCAGCCAGATGGCCGAATTCGTGCGCCAGCACGGCAGCGAACTGCTCGGGGGAGACGCTATGCACCAAGGGCAAACCGACGAGCAATTCGGTCCGCAGCGGCCCTACCAGGTTAAGCGCCGGGCGCTGCATCACGGCAGCATTGATTTCTCCGGTTATGCGCACGACGTGCACCGGGGCTACCGCAGTCTGCGCCGCAAGTTCGTCCAGCAGCGCGAACAGATCGGGCGCAACCGCCCTCGGCAGGCGGACACCCTCCGCAACTGGGACACCCGTCGACAAGGCATTCAGCAAACCGACCGCGGCGAGGGCCATGACCAGCATCGCCCCCACCCACATCACGGTCTCCACGGGTTGACCGGACTCGATCGCCAACCAGGCCCGTGCCGCGCATGCCGCAGCGACCACCAACACCAGCAAGCCGGTCGCCAGCACCGCGGCCACGCCGCCGATCGCCCACCACGTCAGGCGCCGCGCGAGCCGGGCGCGCAGGCGGATGACGCTGGATCGGGGTTCGAAATCGTGCATTCGGGCAGGCGCACGGTCGTGGACGAGCCGAGGAGTGTAACCAAGAATCACGCCCTGCGCAGCCGTGGGCCGCCCCCTACCTTGGTGCACGTGCGAAAGACCTCGCTAAACGGACACGAAGCGCTTATAGTCCAGCCTCGCTGCGGTGCACCAGTCGTTCGCAGCGTCTCCTGAAACGATCCGCACGGCCTCGGCCCGGATCCCTTTCCCGCAGCCCGGATTGGTGTCGCCGTACAACGCGCGACGGGCTCGCGCCGGACCATCGAATGAACCCCGAACTGACTTTTGCCAGCCTCGCGCTGGCGGAACCCATCCTGCGCGCCATCGGCGAGGCGGGCTACACCCACCCCACGCCCATCCAGGCCCAGGCCATTCCCCAGGTGCTTGCCGGCGGTGACCTGCTCGCAGCGGCCCAGACCGGCACCGGCAAGACCGCAGGTTTCACCCTGCCGGTGCTGCACATGCTGGCAGCCACCCATGCACACCCGCATCCGCCCGGGCGACCGCGCTGCCTCATCCTCACGCCCACGCGCGAGCTCGCGGCGCAGGTCGAGGAGTCGGTCAAGACCTATGGCAAGCACCTGCCGCTCAGCTCGCTGGTCATGTTCGGCGGTGTCAACATCAACCCGCAGATCAGTGCGCTGAAGAAGCGGGTGGACATCCTGGTCGCCACGCCGGGCCGCCTGCTCGACCACGTCAGCCAGCGCACGCTCGACCTGTCGGGCGTGGAGATCCTGGTACTCGACGAAGCGGACCGCATGCTCGACATGGGCTTCATCCGCGACATCCGCAAGATCCTCGCCCTGCTCCCCAAGAAGCGCCAGAACCTGCTGTTCTCGGCGACCTTCTCCGACGAGATCCGCGAACTCGCCAACGGCCTGCTGCACAAGCCTGGCACCGTGGAGGTGGCACCGCGCAACACCACGGCCGAGCGAGTGGACCAGGCCGTCTACGAAGTGGGCCAGAAGCACAAGCGAGAACTGCTCGCGCACCTGATCAAGGAGAAGCAGTGGTTCCAGGCGCTGGTGTTCACCCGCACCAAGCATGGCGCCAACAAGCTGGCCGAGTACCTCAGCAAACACGACATCCCTGCGGCCGCCATCCATGGCAACAAGAGCCAGGCCGCACGCACGCGCGCACTGGCGCAGTTCAAGGACGGCTCGCTGCCCGTGCTGGTCGCCACCGACATCGCCGCACGCGGCCTGGATATCGATCAGCTGCCGCAGGTGGTCAACTTCGAGCTCCCCAATGTGCCCGAGGACTACGTGCACCGCATCGGCCGCACCGGCCGCGCCGGTGCCGCAGGCCACGCGATCTCGCTGGTCGACCGGGAAGAGCTCAAGCTGCTGACGGCGATCGAGCGTCTGATCAAGCGCCGCATCGAGCGTGCGACCGCGGAAGATTTCGTCCCCAGTGCCGGCGCCGAGGCTGCACATGATGCCGACCATCGGCGCGAACCCCTGCAGCGTCGCGGCGGCGGGCGCCCCGGCCAGAGCCAGGGGCGTGCCGCCAGCGGCGATGCAGCGCGCGGCGGCAATCGTGGCAACGGCGGGCGCAGCTCATCGGTCGCCAAGACCGACGGCCGCACTCAGCCGCGCCCCCATGGCGACGTCGACGGCAATCGCCGGCC
>NZ_AMXA01000020.1 GCF_000310145.2 Thauera sp. 28 | reverse complement strand
TCGCCTTCAACCCCTCGCGGCTGGCGCCGCTCCTACGACGGGTGACGCGCGTGTTGGTTTTCGGTAGGAGCGGCGCCAGCCGCGAGCTTTTCGTCGGCCGACAGCCACCTGGACCCTGGCGGGGCGCCGGTCGGCGTGGCAAAGTGAGCACCGGTTCACACTTGCGTGCGAGTACCCAAATGTTCTACGGCATCACCGACCTCACCACCTTCATTCTCGGCACCATCTTCATCGTGCTGCTGCCCGGGCCCAACTCGCTCTACGTGATGGCGGCGGCCTCGCGTTGGGGAACGCGCGCCGGCTACCAGGGGGCGGCTGGCATCTTCGTCGGCGACACCATCCTGATGCTGCTGGCGGTGATGGGCATGGCTTCGGTGCTGCGTGCCACGCCCGAGCTGTTCATGGTGATCAAGTATGCAGGTGCGGCCTACCTGGCCTGGGTGGGCATCAGCCTGCTGCGCGGTGCGCTTGCCACCTGGCGGCGCGGGGACGAGACGGCGGAGCAGGTTGGTGACGGTAAGCCGGATTACCCGCCGGTGCGCAGTACTCCGCACCCGTTCCGCACTGCGCTCGTCATCAGCCTGATGAACCCGAAGGCGATCCTGTTCTTCGTCTCCTTCTTCATCCAGTTCGTCGATCCGACCTACGCACACCCGGCGCTGTCCTTCGTGATCCTGGGCGTGATCGTGCAGATCTGCAGCGTGCTCTACCTGTCGGTGCTGATCTTCGCCGGCGCGCGCCTGGCCGCGCAGTTCCGCCGCCATCGCCGCGTCGCCGCAGGGGCGACCGCGGGCGTGGGCGGGGTGTTCATCGGCTTCGGGGCAAAGCTGGCGACGGCGACGCTGGGCTGAAGGGTAGCGCTGCCGGCATTCCGCCGCGCGCTCAGCCCACCGGCCAGGCCTCGATCGGCACCGGTTTGCCGAACAGATAGCCCTGGAACATGACACAACCGCGTTGAAGCAGCCGTTCGTGCTGGGCACTGGTTTCCACGCCTTCAGCCACGACCTCCAGGTCGAGCGACTGGCTGATGGCCAGGATGGCACGCACGATCGCATCGCTGGAGTTGCCGTCGTCCATGTCGCGCACGAAGGCCTGGTCGATCTTGAGCTGGTCGAAGGGCAGACGTTTGAGGTAGGACAGGGACGAGTAGCCGGTGCCGAAATCGTCGAGCGCGAAGCGGACGCCGAGCGCCTTGATCTGCTTCATGCGTGCCACCGTTGTTTCGATGTCGCCGATCACCACGCTCTCGGTGAGTTCGATCTTGAGCAGGCCTGCATTGACGCGGTGGCGCTCGATTGCCGCGGTGACCTTGGCGACGAAATCCGGCTGGTGAAACTGTTTGGCGCTGACGTTGATGGACAGGCTCAGGTCGCCTGTCGCCACGTGTGCCTGCCAGACCCGCAACTGCGCGCAGGCTGCCTGCAGCACCCAGTCGCCTATCGGTACGATCAGCCCCGTTTCCTCGGCCAGGGGGATGAAGCTGGCCGGCGAGATCATGCTGCCGTGCGTGTCGAAGCAGCGCAGCAGGGCCTCGGCGCCGATCAGGCGACCAGTGCTGTCGAGTTGCGGTTGGTAGAACAGGCGGAACCGGTTTTCGGCCAGGGCCGCGCGCAGCTTGAGCTCGAGGCTCGCACGTTCGGCAACGACGGCCTGCATTGCCTCACTGAAGAAGCGGTGCAGGTTGCGTCCGTCGTGCTTGGCGCGATCGACGGCGACCTCGGCCTGCTTGAGAACGGCCTCGGCGGGGTTTGCGCGCCCATGAAAGAGGGTGAGGCCCAGGCTAGCCGTGCCATGGTAGGGGCCGCTCGGCAGGCCAAGGTCGAAGGGTTGTGCAATGCAGCCATGAAGGTGCTCGGCGATGCGTCCGGCATGGGCAATGGCGTCGTCGCGCTCTGCGCCCAGACCCTCAACGACGATTGCGAAGTCGTCGTCGCCCAAGCGCGCAACCGTGTCCTCCTCGCGCAGCGCTGCGCGCAGGCGCTGCGCCACTTCACGCAGCAAGGCGTCGCCGGCCTTGTGCCCCTGCGTGTCGTTGAGCAGCTTGAAGTAGTCGATGTCCAGCAACAGCAGCATGCCGTGCATGCCGCTGCGCTCGCTGGCGACGATGGCGTGGCGCAGCCTGTCCCACATCAGACTGCGATTCGGTAGCCCGGTCAGAGAGTCGTAGTACGCCAGTTGCCTGATGCGAGCCTCTGCGGCACGCCGTTCGGTGATGTCTTCCTTGATCGCCACGTAGTGGCTGACGCTGCCGTCGGGCTGCTTGATGGGAGCGATCGTGGCAAGTTCGATATACGTGCTTTCGTCCTTGCGCGAGTTGATGAACTCGCCGCGCCAGACCTCTCCGCGCTCGAGCGTCGCCCACAGGTCGGCATAGGTGGCCGGCGGTGTCTTGCCGGCATTGAGCAGACGCGGATTCTGTCCCAGCACCTCGTCGGCGGCGTAGCCGGTGGTGCGGGTGAAGGATGCATTGACGTACTCGATCTGCGCCTGCGTGTTGGTGATGACGATGGTGTTGGGGCTTTGCTCGACTGCAAGTGCAAGCTGACGCAGGCGTAGTTCGTTTTCCTTCTGCGCGGTGATGTCCTGGCCGATGGAGCGGATTTCGACGCAGCGCCCCTCGCTATCGAGAACGGGCAGATCCACCCAGCGGATCCACCGTATGCTGCCGTCGCTGTGGCGCATGCTGCGGTCGGTTGCGAGTGCGCCGGCGCCGCTGGTGAGGTGTTCGATTGCCGCGGCTGTTGCCGGGCGCTCGTGTTCGGGCAGGTAGTCGAGCCAGCGGTGACCTTCCAGTTCGCTGGGCGATCTACCTACAAGGGCAGCATAACGCGCGTTGCAGGACAACAGGGTGGTGTCTGGCTGCCAGGTGCAGCTTGCCTCGCGCCGACTCTCCACCAGCGCGTCGAAGTCCTGCTCGCTGCGTGCCAGGCGGGCGCGGCTGCGGCGCAGGCCGGCCTGCATCGCCAGCAACAGGGTCAGGGTGGCGGCTGCGATCGCCATCGCGGCCACGCCGGTTCGCCTCCAGACCGTGAATTGCTCATCCACCGAGCGTCCGACGATCACGAAGAAGGGGTAGTCCTGCAGTGCTTGGAAGGCGAAGATGCGGTCGACGTCATCCACTGCGCTTGCGTAACGTACGACACCGCGGCGTTTGCCGTCGAGGATCATCCGGTAGGGTGGAATCCACGGGTCGGCCGTGTTGATCCTGGCCGGTGCGGCGGGCCTGCGCATGACCAGGCGGCTGTCATCGCTGCGGCGCACGGCGACCACGCCTCGCTCGCCGGCATCGATGCGGTCCAGAAACGCCTCGAAGCTGGCGAGGTTCAGGCCGACGGCTACCACGCCGGCGAAGCTGCCGTCAGCGCGCAGGCGGGCGCGGTACGCGACCACGGTGGGGGTGGGGGCGGCCTTGCTGGTGAGGACGTTGGAGAACTGCAGGGCAGCGGTTGGGGCAGTGCGTGCGTGCTGGAAGTAGTCCCGATCGCCGATGCCCCAGGTGGGCAGTTCGTCATAGCTGCTCGCGATCACCCGTCCTTCGGTATCGGTGACGAGGATGACGAGCGCTTCGGGGAAGTGTCTCGTAAGCTGTGCGAGGTTGAGGTTCAGCGGCGCCACCGTGGCGGCCCAAGAGACCGAACCGACGCGGTCGTGCGCACCGGGCTCTACGGCATTGTCGGCCGCGAAGGCCGCGCTCATGTCGACGCGGCGCAAAGCGCCTTCGATCTTGGTCGCCAGCACGCGCGCCTCGTTGCTGGAGGCGGTTGCAGTCGTGGCAACGGTGGAGCGGAAGGTGAATACCAGGAAGGCGACAAGCAGCCCAAGTACAAGCGCGGTGGCGAACAGGGCCTGTGCCAGCGGGTGCGCGAGCCAGGTCGATGCGTGCCTGCCGAGGCTGCTCACCTTGGCCAAGTGGACACGATGGGCATGCGTTGCCGTCGGCCATGCATTGAAGCGGGGGCGCAGAGTGGGCTGTTCATGCGGGTCGTGATCGCAGGGTCCTGTGAGTGCCCATTATGGGGCGTTTCGGTATGGCTGCTCTGACATAGATCAGAATGAGCACACGTTCATCCGCGTTTGCCTGCGATCTCGATCTGTTATCTTCGACGCCATGGACTCCATCATCTCGATCTCGGCGCTCTCCAAGACTTATGCATCCGGATTCACTGCGCTGAAAGGTGTAGATCTCGACATCCGCCGCGGCGAGATCTTCGCGCTGCTTGGGCCGAACGGTGCGGGCAAGACCACGCTCATCAGCGTGGTCTGTGGACTGGTCAACGCGACGGCCGGCAGCGTGCGGGTCGATGGCAACGATATCGTGCGCGACTACCGTGCCGCACGCGCGCAGATCGGCCTGGTGCCCCAGGAGCTCACCACCGAGGCGTTCGAGACGGTGTGGAACACCGTCTGCTTCAGCCGCGGGCTGTTCGGCAAGCCGCCCGATCCGGCCTACCTCGAGCGTCTGCTCAAGGCGCTGTCGCTGTGGAGCCGGAAGGACAGCAGGATGCTGACCCTGTCCGGCGGCATGAAGCGCAGGGTGCTGATCGCCAAGGCCTTGTCGCATGAGCCCAAGGTGCTGTTCCTCGATGAGCCGACCGCGGGCGTCGACGTCGAGTTGAGGCGTGACATGTGGCAGCTCGTGCGCCGTTTGCGTGACGAGGGCGTGACGGTGATCCTGACCACCCACTACATCGAGGAAGCCGAAGAAATGGCCGACCGCATCGGCGTGATCGCCAAGGGCGAGCTCATCCTGGTCGAGGACAAGGCGGTGCTGATGGACAAGCTCGGCGGCAAGCAGCTCACCCTGCAACTGGTGGTGCCGATCACCGAGATTCCGCCCGCGCTGGATCGTTACGGGCTGACGCTGGGCAAGGGGGGCAGCACGCTGGTGTATCGCTACGAGACGGGCCGGAACGGTGAGTCCGGCGACAGCGCGATCGCCGGCCTGCTGCAGGACCTTGCCGGCGCGGGCATTGCCTGCGCCGACCTGCACACCACCCAGCGCTCGCTCGAAGATATCTTCGTCAGCCTGGTCAACGAGCCTGCGCTTGCGGGCGAAAACGGCAGCGAGGCCCGGGCGGCCGCGGAGGGCGCACGATGAACTGGCACGCCGTTCGCGCGATATACCTGTTCGAGATGGCTCGCACCAAGCGCACCCTGCTGCAGAGCGTGCTGGCGCCGGTGATCACCACCACCCTGTACTTCGTCGTCTTCGGTTCGGCAATCGGCGCGCGTATCCCCGAGGTGGAGGGGGTGAGCTACGGCGCCTTCATCGTGCCCGGGCTCATCATGCTCAACCTGTTGACGCAGAGCGTGTCGAACGCCTCCTTCGGCATCTTCTTTCCGAAGTTCTCGCGCACGATCTACGAGATTCTGTCGGCCCCGGTTTCGCACTTCGAGATCGTGCTCAGTTTCGTCGGGGCTGCGGCGACCAAGGCGGTCATCCTGAGCGTGATCATCCTTGCCACCGCCACCCTGTTCGTTCCGCTGCGCATCGAACACCCGGTATGGATGATCGGCTTCCTGCTGCTCACCGCGGTCAGCTTCAGCCTGCTCGGCTTCATCCTCGGCATCTGGGCGGACAACTTCGAGAAGCTTCAGCTCGTCCCTTTGCTGATCATCACGCCGCTGACCTTCCTCGGCGGCAGCTTCTACTCCATCGACATGCTGCCTGCGGCGTGGCGCACGGTATCGCTGTTCAACCCGGTGGTGTACCTGGTCAGCGGTTTCCGCTGGAGCTTCTACGGCAGCGGCGACGTGCCGGTGGGCGTGAGCCTGGCGATGACGCTGCTCTTCCTCACAGTGTTCGTGGCGCTCGCGACGTGGATGCTGAGGACGGGATATCGGTTGAAGCCCTGAGCCGCCGGGCAGGCTGCGCCATCTGCCATCTTCGTGCAGGACACGGGCAAGGCAGACTGGGACAGCCCTAAGCGCCACTGGGGCGACAGCGGGTGGGTCCGCGAGCCGAGCCGCGTGCATTTGCGATGTCAACACCGATCACTTGTCTGCGGCAGGATCTCGAAGTGGGAGGGAGCCCTTGGGGGCGGTGCGAGGAAGAGCGCCGAAATCGGGCGCCCACGCATAGTCGTCGAAGGCACTCAGTGCGGCGTTAACATCCTGGTCTGCTCGCAGCGAGAATGCATCGAAGCCGCAGCGGTGCAGGAAGTACAGCTGGTCGCGAAGGATGTCGCCGACCGCGCGTATTTCGGCTGAAAAGTTGAAGCGGACTCTCAACAGACGCGCCGTTGAATAGCCTCGCCCATCGGTGAAGCTCGGAAAATGGATGGCGACGAGAGCGATGTCCGCCAGATACGGCGCCACGGCGTCGGGTTCATCATCCGGGCCGAGCAGGATCGCGATGCGGTGCCCTTGCGTCCGCAGCACTTCGGCGTGCGTGCGGTAGTGCGCAAGCGGTACGATCTGCCGAGGGCCGGCGGGGGTCAGGTCGATGTCGTCGAGGGCCTCGTGCGAGAGCAGGCTCCATTCGTCGGCGACGATGCGCCCATCCTTAATGAGCGGCTTCATGGCGTTCTCCATAGACGGCAAGCTTGAAAGGAGTGAGGCCGATACGATCGAGCGTGTCGATGAAGCACTCTTCGGCGAGGCGCTCGCGCAAATAGACTTGCAGGATTCGTTCGATGACGTCGGGAATGTCGCTGGCCGCGAAGGACGGCCCGATCACGCGCCCGAGGCGGGAGTGCTTGCCTTCGCTGCCGCCCAGCGTCACCTGGTACCACTCCTCGTTGTTCTTATCGACGCCGAGGATGCCGATGTGTCCGATGTGGTGATGGCCGCAGGCATTGACGCAGCCGGAGATGTTCAGCTCCAGCGGGCCGAGGTCGAACAGATAGTCGAGGTCGTCGAAGCGCGCCTGGATTGCGGCGGCGACCGGCAGGGATTTTGCGTTGGCCAGCGCGCAGAAGTCGCCCCCAGGGCAGCAGACAACGTCGGTCAGCAGGCCGATGTTTGGCGTTGCGAGCCCGCTTCTCCGCGCGATCTCCCACAACGCATACAGGTCACGCAGCGGCACGTTGGGCAGGATCAGGTTCTGCTCGTGGCTGACGCGGATCTCGCCGGCGCTGAAGCGTTCGGCCAACTCGGCGACCCGGTCCATCTGGTCGGCTGTCGCATCGCCCGGCGGCACCCCGGTCTTCTTCAGCGACAGGGTGACGATGCCGTACCCGGGGTGCCGATGCGGTGCCACGTTACGCTCGACCCAGCGCGCGAAAGGGCGATTCTCGGCGCGAGGGGCAACGAAAGCCAGATCGGTTGCCCGCGCGTCGGCGTACGCAGGTGGCGCGAAGAACGCTTCCATCGTTGCGAAGGTGGATTCCGGGATCAGGCTTCCCGCGCCGCGCGTATGACGCCATTCCGCGTCCACCTCGCGTGCGAAACCTTCGACGCTCAGGTCCTTGACCAGGATCTTGATCCGCGCCTTGTACTTGTTGTCGCGACGTCCATAGCGGTTATAGACACGCAGGATCGCCTCGAAGTAGTTCAGCAGCTCGGCGCGTGGCAGAAAGGGCTTGATGCAGTGCCCCACCATCGGCGTGCGACCGAGACCGCCGCCGACGAAGATCTCGAAGCCGGGCTCACCTTGGTCGCTCCGACACGCCTTTGCGCCAATGTCGTGGAATCGCACCGCCGCGCGGTCCTCCTCACCGCCGGCGATGGCGATCTTGAACTTGCGCGGCAGGAACTGGAACTCGGGCGCCAGCGCCGACCACTGGCGGACGATCTCGCAATAGGGGCGAGGATCGAGGATCTCGTCGCGTGCAACGCCGGCGAACTGGTCGGTCGTGATGTTGCGGATGCAGTTGCCCGAGGTCTGGATTGCATGCATCTGGACCGTGGCTAGCAGGGCCAAGATGTCCGGCACATCGGCAAAGCGGACCCAGTTGAACTGGATGTTGCTGCGCGTCGTGAAGTGCCCGTAGCCGCGGTCCCAGGTGCGTGCGATGTGTGCAAGCATGCGCAACTGCATGCTCGACAGCGTGCCGTAGGGGATGGCCACGCGCAGCATCGGCGCATGGCGCTGCAGGTATAGCCCGTTCTGCAGGCGAAGTGGGCGGAAGTCGTCCTCGCTGAGCTTGCCGTCGAGGTGGCGCTGCATCTGGTCGCGGAACTGGCGGACGCGGTCATCGACCAGGCGCTGATCGGTTTCGTTATAGCGGTACATGATGGCTGACTGTTCAGTGGGTGGGCAGGATGAAGGTGCTCTTCTCGCGCACGGCAAGGCTTTGGTCGTGCACTGCCACCGTCTCGAACACGATCGGCTGCACGCCTGACGGCATGCCTTCGAGCG
Source organism: Thauera sp. 28 (assembly GCF_000310145.2). Taxonomy (GTDB): domain Bacteria; phylum Pseudomonadota; class Gammaproteobacteria; order Burkholderiales; family Rhodocyclaceae; genus Thauera; species Thauera mechernichensis. The sequence continues at coordinate 59,924 of NZ_AMXA01000020.1, read as the reverse complement.
GGGACGACAGGGTGAGCGTGACGGTATGGACGCGCCCCGGCTCGACCATGAACTCGCTGGTGCCTTCGATTCGCAGCCCCGGCAGGCCGCTCACACCGATGCGGAACTGGTGGGCCGCCTCCTCCATGTTGATGAGCTTGAGGATGTAGTTGTTTTCGATTCGTCCCTCGGTGCTCTCCTGCATCAGTGCACCGCGATCGCGGTGCACTTCCACCCGCAGCAGCACGCGCTCGTTCAGTGTCCACAACCCGAGCGCAGCGAACACGAGCAGCAGGCCGACATAGACCAGAGTCCGCGGCCGCCACCGGGCCGCTGCAGCCTGCGGTCGGCCGGCAAGCTCGCGCGCGCTCGTGAAACGAATCAGGCCGCGCGGCGCGCCGATCCGGTCCATGACCTCGTCGCAGCCGTCGATGCACAGGCCGCAGTTGATGCACTGGTATTGAAGACCGTCGCGGATGTCGATGCCGGTCGGACACACCTGCACACAGATGCCACAGTCGACGCAGTCGCCCTTGTTGGTGGATTGCCGCAGGGCGCCACGCGGTTCGCCGCGGCGGCTGTCATAGCTGACGTTTGCAGTATCCGGATCGATCATCACCCCCTGGAAGCGCGAGTACGGACACATGTGCTGGCAAACGGCCTCGCGTGCCAGCCCCGCCTGCAGATAGGTGAAGGTCGCGTAGAAGATCAGCCAGAAGGTCTCCCAGGGGCCGGTCTGGAAGCCGGCGATCGCCGGCAGCAGTTCCCGGATCGGGGTGAAGTAGCCGACGAAGGTGATCGCGGTCCACGCCGCCACCAGCGCCCAGATGCCATGCTTGACCGACTTGATCAGCAGCTTGCGCGCCGACATCGGGCTCTGGTCGAGGCGCAGGCGGGCAAGGTGGTCGCCCTCGACCTTGCCCTCGATCCACACGAAGATGGACGTATAGACCGTCTGCGGACAGGCAAAGCCGCAGAACAGGCGCCCCGCCATGGCGGTGGTGAAGAACAGCGCTGTGGCGGCCAGGATCAGGATGAAGGCGAGCAGCAGCGCGTCCTGCGGCCACAGCACCAGGTCGAAGAGATAGAGCTTTTCGTCGGCGATGTCGAACAGGATCGCCTGCCGCCTGCCTGTCGCCGTCGTCCATGGCAACCAGCACGCACCGTAGAACACGATCTGGGTAAGCCAGACCATTGCCCAGCGCAGGCCGTTGAAGCGGCCCTGCACCGCCTTGGCGTGGACCTTTCCCTTCTTGCGATAGAACTCCAGCCGGGCTTCGCGCGCCTTGCTGACGGGTGGGTTCATGGATGTACTCCGGCTTCAAAGATGGCCGGAAGTACATCATCCCGGGTGGGATAGGTGCAGATTCAGATTGTTTGATTTAGAACAGGTACAGATTCTGGCTGGCTGTCTTGCTGTGCCGGATGACTATCGGCCCGACTGTTCCTGTCTGCGCATCGGCAGGCGGTGACAATCAAGGTGTCGAGTCAGGAGCTGAGTACCGTGATTGCCAATACGATGAGTCTTGCCAATGCAGCGGATCTGCCCCCCAGTACGGGTAGGGTGCCCGGCAACAAGGGTATCTGGGTCGGGATCTGCTGTGAGTTTGTCGAGTTTCTGGTGCTGTTCATCGTGTACTTCGTCGCTCGTGCGCACTTCCCGGAGGATTTCCATGCGGGGGCCGAGCGTCTTTCGCAGACGGCGGGCGTGCTCATCACGCTGCTGATGGTGAGCAGTAGCTTCTTCATCGCCTGCTCGGTCACCCGCCTGCGTGCCGGGCGCAGGCGCGAATCGATCGCTTGGCTGATTGCGGGCCTGGTCGCCGCACTCGGCTATCCGTTGGTCAAGTACTTCGAGATCCAGTGGAATCTTGCGCAAGGGATCGATGGGCAGTCGGGGATCTTCTTCACCGTCTATTACTACCTGACTTTCACCCACATGGTGCACGCCTTCTGGGGCATCCTCGGCATCCTCTGGGTTCTCACCCGGCACGGGTTCGGGATCTACACTGCCGACGAACACGGCGGTCTGGAGGCGCTTGCCAGCTACTGGCATGCCACCGACATCATCTGGCTGGTCATTTTTCCCTTCTGCTACGTTCTGGCCTGATCATGGATACCTCCGCACGCAAGCCCGCCACCTCGCTGCAACCCCTGGTCTTGGCCTGGCTGGGGCTGGTCGGCCTTACCCTCGTCAGCCCGCAGCTCGGCGCCGGCCTCGGTGGGCAGGACACCGTGCAGCTCATCGTCGCCGCGATCATCTGGATCAAGGGCCGGCTGGTCGCACGCTACTTCATCGAGGCTGAGCTGGTGCACCCCTTCCTTCGCAATGTGCTGCGTTTCTTCATTGCCTTCACCCCGATCGCGATCGTGCTGACGACCTTGTTCGGCGACAGCTTCACCCGTCTCGCCAGCCTATAGCTGGCGTTTGATCAGCCTGCCGAGCGTGGCCAGTGCATCGTCCTGGCGTGCCGTGGCGGGGTGGCCGAAATTGAGTCGGAGGTAGCTGGAGAACTCGCGTTTTGCCGAGAAGATCGGCCCTGGCGCGGTGCTGATGCCGTGTGCGAGCGCTGCCTCGTGCAGTTGCAGCGTGTCGACCCGGGCAGGTAGCTCCAGCCACAGGAAGTAGCCGCCGTCCGGCCTGGCCAGGCGGATGTCGTGGGGCAAGTGCGTCTCGATGCCGGCCAGGAGTTGTGCCTCTTGAGTGGCAAGCTGCCTGCGCAGCTGACGCAGGTGGTTGTCGAAGCCGCCGTGCTTGAGGTAATCGGCCAGCGCGATCTGCACCGGCACGGCAGTAGCCAGGCTGGTCGAGTATTTCTGCCGCTGAACCTTCTTGGCGAACCGCCCCGCTGCGACCCAACCTACGCGGTACCCCGGGGCGAGGCACTTCGAGAACGAAGATACGTGCAGCACCAGTCCGTCGGTGTCCATTGCCTTGCTGCACAAGGGGGCCTCGCGGCCGAAGTACAGCTCGGCATAGACGTCGTCCTCGATCAACGGAACCTGGTACTTGCGCAGCAGCTCCAGCAAGGCGCGCTTGTTCTCGTCCGCTACGCGGCTGCCCGTCGGGTTGGCGTAGTTGAGCATGAACAGGCAGGCCTTGACCGGATGATGGCGCAGCGCATCGGCCAGCGCATCCAGGCTCACGCCCTCGCGCGGGTGGCTCGGGATCTCGATCACCTTGAGCCCAAGGCGTTCGCTGGCCTGCAGCCCGGCGTAGAAGGTGGGTGACTCGATGGCAACCAGGTCGCCGGGCTGGGTCAGGGCCTGCAGGCAGAGGTTGAGCCCTTCCATCGCCCCTGACGTGACGACGATCTCCTGTGGCGACACCGAGGCGCCATGCGCGAGGTAACGCAATGCGAGCTGTCGGCGCAGCTCCTCATTGCCCGGAGGCAGGTCGGTCACCGTGGCCAGCGGGTCCAGGTGACGTGCGGCCGCGGCGAGGAAGCGCCCGAGCTTGTCGAGCGGATACAGCCGCGCGTCCGGAAAGCTCGATCCCAATGGGACGATCGCAGGATCGCGAACGCTGTCGAGGATCTGGAAGATGAAGTCGCTGACCTCGAGCGCCGTGGAGCCGCCCACAGGGTGCGTCATCTCGGGCTCTGGCAGCTTGCGGCCGAGCCGGGCGCGCACGAAGTAGCCCGACTTTGGTCGTGCCTCGATCAGGCCCCGGCTTTCGAGCAGGTGGTAGGCCTGGGTGACCGTGATCGGGCTGACTCCATGGGTCTTGCAGGCCTGTCGCACGGAGAGGAGCTTGTCGCCGGGACGTAGTACGCCCGAAGCAATCAGTGCTGCAGTTCGCTCGGCAAAGTCTTGGTAGAGGCTCATGGGGCGATGCTAGCAGCGGGTTGCCCGCAGCGCCTTGGCATGGATCATTCCTCGTAGCTTCGCTGCGGCTGGCGCAGGTGCAACTCCTGGTTGAGGTCGGTGCCTGGGGCTCGTGTGTTGCGGGCCAGCGGTGCGTGCCGAGGGTGTCGTCGGGAGTTTCCTTGCATTTATAAAGACGATCGGTCTAATATCTGCCCATGGTACCGGAACAGCAGACTCCTCGTCGGCGCGGCAGGCCGCCCAAACAGCGCGCGGACCTGATGGAGACGCGCGAGCTTTTGCTGCGTGCGGGCCTGGAGGTGTTTACCGAGAAGGGCTTCTCGGCCACCGGCATCGAGGAGATCCTTGGCCGCGTAGGCGTGCCCAAGGGCTCCTTCTACCATTACTTCGACAGCAAGGAAGACTACGGCCTCGAGGTGATCGGACGCTACGGCGTGTTCTTTGCCCGCAAGCTGGATCGCCATCTGCTCGATCCGGCACGCCCGCCGCTGGCGCGCCTGCGCGCTTTCGTCATCGACGCGGCAGAGGGCATGGCACGCCATGAATTCCGCCGAGGTTGCCTGATCGGCAACCTCGGGCAGGAGATGGGCGCATTGCCGGAGAGCTTTCGGGTCCGGCTCAGGGATACTTTCGAGGATTGGCAGGCCCGTTTTGCGGCCTGCCTGAACGAGGCACAGCGGGCAGGGTGGCTGGCACCACAGGCCGACTGCGCGGGACTCGCTGCAGTGTTCTGGATTGGTTGGGAAGGCGCAGTCCTGCGTGCCAAGCTCGAGCGCAGTGCGAGGCCGCTCGAGCTGTTTGCCGATTTCTACTTCGCCGGGCTGCCCAAGGGCTGATTTTTTTCGTATTTTTATAGACGTTCGGTCTAAATCTGGAGGGGATGACATGTTCAAGGGCGTACTGATCGAGAAGGACGATGCGGGTTACCGCGCGAGCGTCAAGACGCTTGACGAAGCGCAGTTGCCCGAGGGCAACGTGACCGTGCGCGTCAGCCACTCGACGCTCAACTACAAGGACGGGCTGGCGATTACCGGCAAGGGGCCGGTGGTGCGCACGTTTCCGATGGTCCCGGGCATCGATCTGGTCGGGGTGGTCGAGGACAGCACCCATCCGGAATACAAAGCCGGGGACGCAGTGGTGCTCAACGGCTGGGGTGTGGGCGAGGTGCACTGGGGCGGCCTGGCGCAGAAGGCGCGTCTGAATGGCGACTGGCTGGTGCCGCTGCCCGCGGCCTTCACGCCGCAACAGGCGATGGCGATCGGTACCGCGGGCTATACCGCCATGCTGTGCGTGCTGGCGCTCGAACGCCACGGGGTCCAGCCCGGGGACGGCGAGATTCTGGTCACCGGCGCTGCCGGCGGTGTCGGCAGCGTCGCCATCGCGGTGCTCGCCAAGCTCGGCTACACGGTGGTGGCGGCGACCGGCCGCACGCAGGATGCCGACTACCTCAAGGCGCTCGGGGCGGCGGAGGTGGTCGACCGTGCGCTGTTCTCGTCGCCTGGCAAGCCGCTGGGCAAGGAGCGCTGGGCCGGCGCTGTCGATGTGGTCGGCAGCCATGTGCTGGCCAACGTCTGCGCCACCACCAAGTACCGTGGCGTGGTCGCTGCCTGCGGGCTGGCGGCGGGCATGGACCTTCCGGCGACGGTCGCGCCCTTCATTCTGCGCGGCGTCACCCTGGCCGGCGTCGACAGCGTGATGTGCCCGCGTGCGGACCGGCTGCTGGCCTGGCAACGCCTGGCAAGCGATCTGGATCTGGCCAAGCTCGGGCAGATCAGCCGCGAGGTCGGACTGGCCGAGGCCATCCCGCTCGCCGACAGCTTGCTCAGGGGCGAGGTCCGCGGCCGCATCGTCGTGGACGTCAATCGCTAGAGCCGTCCCGTCAGGATCAACCGTTTCATCATTCCAAGGAGAAGAAAGCATGACCCAGGCACAGCAATCCGCAGTGAGCCGTTTCCCTGTCCCCGAACTGAAGGACATGCCCGAAGACATCCGCGCGCGCATCGAGGCCGTTCAGGAGAAGTCCGGTTTCATCCCCAACGTGTTCCTTACGCTCGCCCAACGGCCCGACGAGTTCCGTGCCTTCTTCGCCTACCACGACGCGCTGATGGAGAAGCCGGGCAACCTGAGCAAGGCCGAGCGCGAGATGATCGTGGTGGCGACCAGCAATGCGAACCAGTGCCAGTACTGCGTGATCGCCCACGGCGCGATCCTGCGCATCCGCGCCAAGAACCCGCTCATCGCCGACCAGGTTGCAGTCAACTACCGCAAGGCCGATCTGAGCGCTCGCCAGAAGGCGATGCTCGATTTCGCCATGAAGGTCTCGCAGACCTCGCATCTGGTGGGCGAGGCCGATTTCGAACTGCTGCAGGCGCACGGCTTCACCGAGGAGGACATCTGGGATATCGCCGGCATCGCGGCCTTCTTCGGCATGTCCAACCGTCTTGCCAACGTGACGAGCATGCGGCCCAACGCGGAGTTCTACGCGCTCGGCCGCTGAGTCCTCGTCGACGAGGTTCGGTCTGGCAGCGCGAGGATGGCGCCCGGGGTCTCGAGCTGGATCTCGTCGCAGTTGTGCCCTGGCCCGCTGCGGTCGATGACGATGAAGTCGCAGATTTCGTCGAGTGCGAGCAGGGGGTGGTGCCAGACGCCGGGGGCGTAGTTGACGCCCTGGTCGCCGCGGGCGAGGAAGACTGTCAGGTCTTGTGCGGTGGGCGGTGCGCCCGCGGGGGCGACGACGACCAGATAGGGCTTGCCCGACATGGGGATGAAGGCCTGTGAGGCGAGCGGGTGGCGCTCCATCATGTTCACGGTGAAGGGCAGGGCGCGGGGCTGTCCGCGGAAGATGGAGACGATGACGCGGCCCTCGGGCCCGGGCTCGATGCGAGCGAGGTCGTGGTAGCGCTCGGTGTTGCCGGCGTTGATGGTGAAGTGCGGTGCGGCGTCGCGGGCCTCGATGAGCTGGCCGAAGGGTGCGAAGGCCTCGTGGGTGAGGGGCTCGACGGCGAGGGGGAGGGCGGGGTGCGCGGTCATGGTGTGCTCTCGGGTGAGGAAGGGGGCGACACGGCGGTCGGGCGCCCGGGCGCAGGGCTGCGCCCGCGCAGCGCCGGTCTTCTTATTTGGCCTCGACCTTGCCCCACAGGCGCAGTCGCGAGACGCCGCCGTCGGGGAAGATGTTCAAGCGCACGTGGGTGATCGGCCCGAGTTTGGCCACTTCTTCGGTGAAGCTGTGGATCGCATCCATCTCCAGTTTCTGCTCGGGCAGCAGGGTGTGCCAGAACATCGACTGGGTGGTGATCGAGCGGTCGGTGCCGCCAGTGACATAGGCGGCCTGGATCGAGCAGCGATCGGGGTAGTTGCCCTTGAAGAAGGCGGTGTCGACCTCGATGCGCTCGACCGTGCCGGGGGCGCCGAGCTCGAGCACGCACCAGTCGTTGCCCGGTTCGCGGCGGCGGCGGGTCTCCCAGCCATCGCCCATGTTCATGCCACGGCCCGGCAGCAACAGCGCGGCGGCCGAAGAGCCGAAGCTGGCGTCGTTCCACGACACGGCGCGGCCGCCATTTTCCATCGCCACCAGATCGACGAGTTCGCCCGCGGCGGCCTTGGCCGCGAGCGAGCCCACCGGGCGGCCATAGACGCGCAGGCGCGCGATGCCGCCGTCCGGATACATGTTCACGCGCAGGTGGGACCAGGCCGCGGTGCTGGCGCACTCGAGGAGGTGATGGCTGTTGGGTCCCATCGGGGTGGCCGGAAGGATCTCGGTCCAGGTCGCGGCCTGGAGCGCGGCCACGTCATCGGCGTCGGAGACGCAGGCCTCGATCGAGACGGCGGGCGGGTAGTTGCCGGTGAAGTGAGAGGTGTCGACGTCGAAGCCGCGGATGACGCCCTTGACGCCGAGTTTGACGAGAGCCCAGTCGTGCCCGGCGACGCGCTTGCGGCGCGACTCCCAGCCATCCATCCACTTGCCGTTGGTGTCGAACTTGCCGGGGACGAACTGTGCGGGCTCGGGGTTGAGCATGCGTGCGACCTCGGCGAAGAAGTCGTCGGAGGCGGCGATTGCCTTGGCGCCCAGGCGCGGGTTGGCGAGGTCGACCGAGCGCAGCGCCCAGTCGGGCAACTCGGCAGGGGGGGCGAAGACGGGGGCGCCGGGAGTGTGGCTGGCCATGTGTGTTCTCCTTGTCAGAGTTGGAGCAATGCGTTGGATCAATGGGGTCTGACCCCATTGAAATCATTTCGGGTTGTAGGGGTGGCGCTCGATCCAGTGGCGGGCGATGTCGACGCGGCGGCACACCCATACGCGGTCGTGCTTCTCGATGTGGTCGAGGAAGCGCTGCAGCGCACGGAAGCGGCCCGGGCGGCCGAGCAGGCGGCAGTGCATGCCGATGCTCATCATCGCCGGGCGCTCCTCGCCCTCGGCATACATCACGTCGAAGGCGTCCTTCAGGTACTCGAAGAACTCGTCGCCGTGCGAGAAGCCCTGCGGCAGCGCGAAGCGCATGTCGTTGGTGTCGAGGGTGTAGGGCACAACGAGGTGCGGCACGGTGTCGCCGTTGGTCTTGCGCACCTCGGTCCAGAACGGCAGGTCGTCGCCGTAGTAGTCCGAGTCGTACAGGAAGCCGCCATGGTCCGCCACCAAGCGCCGGGTGTTCACCGAGTCGCGGCCGGTGTACCAGCCCAGCGCGCGCTCGCCGGTGAGGCGCTCGATGATCTCCATGCCGATCCGCATGTGCTCGCGCTCGATCTCCTCGGGCACGTTCTGGTAGTGGATCCAGCGCCAGCCGTGGCAGGCGATCTCGTGGCCCAGTTCCTTGAACGCGGCGGTGAGCTCGGGGTGGCGCTCGAGCGCCATCGACACCCCGAAGATCGTCATCGGCAGGCCGCGGCGCTCGAACTCGCGCAAAAAGCGCCACACGCCCACGCGCGAGCCGTACTCGTAGATGCCCTCCATCGACAGGTGGCGCTCGGGGTAGCTGGCGGCGTTGAACAGCTCGGACAGGAACTGCTCGCTGCCGGCGTCACCGTGCAGCACGCAGTTCTCGCCGCCTTCCTCGTAGTTGAGCACGAACTGTACGGCGATGCGGGCGCGGCCCGGCCAGTCGGCATGCGGCGGGTTGCGGCCGTAGCCGACGAGGTCGCGGGGGTAGGGGGCGTTCGGAGTGCTCGGGGTGTTCGGTTTCATGCTCGGCTCCGGTGGGTCAGGCGAACAAGGCATCGAGGCGGAAGCGGGCGATCTTGCCGATCTCCTGCAGGCAGCGGGCGAATTCGGTGTCGCGATCGTTGCTCAGGCGGGCCTCGACGCCATCCATGATCTGGTGGCGGCTGAGCCCCTTCACGGCGACGACGAAGGGGAAACCAAAGCGCTCGCGGTAGGCCTTGTTGAGGCTGCGCAGGCGCTGCAACTCGTCCTTGCTGCACTGGTCCAGCCCGGCGCCGCGCTGCTCGCCGGTGGAGGCGGTGGTGAGCGTGCCTTCCTCCGCTTCCTTGCCGGCAAGCTCAGGGTGCGCGCAGATGAGGGCGAGTTGCTCGGCCGTGCTGGCGGTATCGAGCACCGCGAGCATGGCGGCGTGCAGGCCGTCGATACTGTCGAACGGGCGTTGGGCCCAGGCGCGCTCGGCGATCCAGGGCGAGTGCTCGAAGATGCCGTCCAGGTGGCTGACGAAGTCAGGCTGGGACAGGGCGGAAAGCGCCTGTAGGGTGAGGGTGTTGGGCGTAGCGTTCATGGCGTGGGTCTCTTGCGATGCGTTCTCGGCGGCGCGCTCAGTCCTGCGTCCTCGCGCCCTGGGCGAACCAGATGGCGATGGCCTGGCGTTCTTCATCGGTGATGCCGGTGAGGTTGCCGAGCGGCATGTAGCCGCTGGCCACCGTCTGCGCGCTCATGACCGCGTGCTGGGCGATCTGCTCCGCGCTCTCCAGCATCACGCCCTTGGGGGGTTGGGCGAAGCCCTCGAAGGTGGGCGAGGCGGCGTGGCAACTCACGCAGCGCTGGTCCATGATCTGCTTGACGGTGGCAAAGGACACCTGCTCGCCGCTGGCGTCGACCGGCTTGGGAGCCATCAGCACGATCAACAGCAGGATCAGCGCGCTGCCGGCGGCCGGCAGCCACCACTTGACCTGGCCGCGATGGCGCAGCACGAAGAACTGGCGGATCAGCACGCCGGCCATCATCAGCACGCCGAGCACGAGCCAGCCGTTGGCATGCGCATAGGTCATCGGGTAGTGGTTGCTGATCATGATGAACAGCACCGGCAGGGTGAAGTAGGTGTTGTGCACCGAGCGCTGCTTGCCGACGATGCCGGGCACGGTGTCGACCTCTTCGCCGCGGCGGATCTGCTCGACCATCTTCTTCTGGCCGGGAATGATGTGGAAGAACACGTTGGCCGCCATCATCGTGCCGAGCATGGCGCCGACGTGGATGTAGGCGCCGCGGGCCGAGAACACCTGATGCAGCGCATAGTTGGCCACCATCACGAAAACGAACACGATGGCTGCGAGCACGCCGTCCTTGCCGATCATGTTGCGGCACAGCAGGTCGTAGAAGACCCACCCGGCAACCAGGAAGGCGATCGAGATGGCGATTGCCGCGGTGGGCGATAGCGCCATGACGCTGTTGTCGATCAGGTAGCTGGAGGCACCGATCCAGTAGATCAGCGCCATCATGCCCATGCCTGACAGCCAGGTGCTGTAGGCCTCCCATTTGGACCAGTGCAGGTCCTGGGTAAGTGGTTCGCCCTTGGGGCCGGTGAGGTACTTCTGGCTGTGGTAGAACCCGCCACCATGCACGGCCCACAACTCGCCGAACACGCCGCGCTGCGCGTCTTCGGGTTTTTTCGGGGGCTTCAGCGAGTTGTCCAGCATGACGAAGTAGAAGGAGGCGCCGATCCAGGCAATGCCTGCGATCAGGTGCACCCAGCGGACCAGCAGGTTGGCCCAGTCGAGCAGGTAGGCTTCCATGTTCTTGTCTCTGTGTCAGTGGGGGAAGCGCGAGGCTCAGCTGCCGCGGTAAGTGGAGTAGCTCCACGGCGAGACCAGCAGGGGTACGTGGTAGTGCTGCTCGGTGTTGGCAATGCCGAAGCGCAGCGCAACTTCGTCCACGAACAGTGGCTCGGGCAGGTCCAGCCCCTGGGCGCGGAAGTAGTCGCCGGCGGCAAAGATGATTTCGTACTTGCCGGCCTCGAGCGCGGCGCCTTCGAGCAGGGGCTGGTCACAGCGGCCGTCGTGGTTGGTGACGGTGCGCGCGACTTCGCGGCGCCCGCCATCGAGCCTGTAGACGATCACCGCAATGCCGCTGCCCGGCTTGCCCTTGGCGGTGTCCAGAACGTGGGTGGTCAGGCGTCCCATGGTGTTGTCTCCTGCATGCTGTCTGGTGTGGGGCGGGCCCGTGCTCAGGCCCTTGATCTGAGTTGCAGTTTAAGCCCAGGGTGTATTAAGTAATCGCATATATGTTTATAAGTGATATATGCTGGCGCATATCTGACTCGGCGACCCCAGGCCGGGCTCCCATCACCGTGGACGAGGAGACGAGCATGACCCTAAGGCGTAGCGATGACCCGCTCGATACCTACCTGCTGCGCGTATTCGTGCTGCTCATCGGCGAGCGCAGCGTGTCACGTACGGCGCTCAAGCTCAATCAGTCGCAACCCGCGATCAGTGCTGCGCTCAAGCGCTTGCGCGACATCCTTGGCGATCCGCTGCTGGTGCGCGAGAAAGGCGGCATGGTGCCCACCGAGCGCGCGCTCGCGCTGGTGTCGCATGCCAAGGGGGCGCTCGCCGAGATCGACCGCATGGTCGATGGGCCAGAGGCCTTCGAGCCCGACAGCACGCGTCATGAGTTCCGTATCGGCTCGCCCGATTACCTGGCGCCGGTGTTCATCGCCGGAGTCGCCGAGCGTTTCCGCAGCGAGGCGCCGCAGGCGCGCCTGACGCTGCACTCGCTCGGGCCGAACTTCGACTTCGAGCGCTCACTTGCAGAGGGCGACCTAGACGTCGTGATCGGCAACTGGCCCGAGCCACCGCATCGCATGCACCTGTCGATGCTGCTCGAAGACGAGATCGTCTGCCTGGTGGCGGCCTCACACCCGTTTGCGCGCAAGGGCATGAGCGCGGAAGACTATGCGCGCGCGGTGCATGTGGTGCCGATGCCCTATTCGATCAGCCAGCGCGGGGTGATCGACAGCGTGCTGGCGTCGATGCGCATCCACCGCGAGGAACGCGTCGTCGTCCAGTCCTTCACCGCGGCCCCCTACCTGCTGCAGGGCACCGACCTGGTATTTACCACCACCCGTCACTTCGCCCAGTTCTATGCCAACCTGCTGCCGCTGGCGATCGTGCCCTCACCGATCGCTTTTCCGCCGATGCGCTTCTATCAGCTCTGGCACGAGCGCAATCATCAGTCCCCGGGGCATCGCTGGCTGCGTCGGCTGCTCAGCGACTGCGGGCGGCGTATCGTGAGCGCATCGGCCTAGCGCTCGCGAGGGCGCGTACGCCGGCGATCTCAAACGAGATCGCCGAGTTCCTCGTGCAGTTGCTCGATACCGCGCAGGCGCGCCCGGCCTTGCGCGCCCAGTTGTAGCGCGAGCTGGCTGGCGAGGAAGTTAATGAGGCTCACCGCCGCGACGTAGCTGTCGAACATCGACGCGCCGCGGCAGTGACAGGGGATGACCCAGTCGACATTGCGCGCCATGGCCGCGCCGCTCGGATCGGTGATCACTGCAATCCGCACGCCGTTGTTGCGCGCCACCTCCAGCGCCGACAGAAAGGCCGGCACCCGGCGCCGAAAGCCCACCGCCAGCAGCACATCCTGCGGGCCGAGGCCGAACAGGCCTTCGGCGAGGGTCTCTCCATGCATCGGCGCCAACTCCACGCCCGCTCGCAGCAGGCCGAGCTGGCCGCGTGCATAGGTGGCGAGCAGCGCACTGTTGCGGTGCCCGATCACCAGCACCCTGCGCGCATCGTGCAAGGCGGTGACGAGCTCGTCGAGCCGCGTCTGTGCCAGCCCGTCGAGGGTCTTGCGCAGCACCTCCAGGTCAGCCGCCACATGCGCCTCTATGGCCGAATGCGTCCCTTGTGGCGCATCTGTGGCGCTGACGTAGATCGGTGAGCCCCATTGCTGCGCATTGCGCGCGTCGGCGCGCGCCTGGGCGAAGCTCTGATAGCCGAGGCGCTGGACCAGTCTTGTCACCGCCGCCTTGGACGCGCCCGACAGGCGCGCCAGTTCGGTGGCGGAGTGGGTGGCGAGATGAGATGGAAAGTCCAGCAGCAGATCGGCCACCAGGCGTTCGCTGTTGGGCAGGCCCTCGTAGCTGCCGCGGATGCGGCGTTCCAGCGAGCTTGGCCCCACGTTCTGGCGTTTGCCGCTCTTTCCTGGCGTTGATGCAGCGCTCATCGGACGCTCTTCCGAGTGTGTTGGCACGTTGTTTGCGTTGAAGCGAACCATAGCTGAAAAAAACGTTTTACTGATTGTTTTTCTGAAACAGGTGATCCAGTATGGTGCATACAACAGAAAAAGCGGCCCTTCCACGCACCACTTGCGGGAGCGGGCAGCGGGTAGAACGGGATGGCGCCCGCGAGTGCGGACGCCGGCCGCTGACCGGTGTGAAGGAGACTCTGCATGCATGACCCTGGTGAATACGAGGGCGTGGCGCGCGCGCTTGACGGCATGAGCCGCAGGCTGGCGCGCGCCGTCGACCTGATCTGCGTGGCGCTGCTGATCGTGCTCGTGCTCGACGTCTGGCTCGGCGTGCTGGTGCGCTACGTGTGGCCGCTGCCGATCACCTTCATGGAGGAGGCGGCGCGCTACCTGATGATCTGGGTTGCGCTGCTCGCCGTGTCGGCGGGTATCTCACGGCGTGAGCACATCGGCGTGCAGATGTTGTTCGCCTACCTCCCGTCCTGGCTGCGCCGGGGGCTGCTGGCGGTGGTCGACCTGCTTGGCATCGCCTTCTTTTCGATGCTCGTGTTCTACGGGATCGGGATGGTCGAGCGTGGTGAGCGCGTGACGACGATGATCTACGGCATGTCCAAGGCCCTGCCTTTTGCGGCGGTGCCGGTCGCGGCTGCGCTGGCGGTGGTGCAGCTCACGCTCGTGGCCGTGCGCGACCAGTTGCGCCTGGCGCGCTCGCCGAACGTGGTGGTGTGCCCATGATCACGGTCGCCCTTACCTTCGTCGTGCTGATGGTGCTTGGCATGCCCGTCGGCTACGTGCTCGGCATCACTGGCATGGTCGGCATGTGGAGCATCGACTCCAGTGGTCGCTTCCTCACCATGGCGCCGGACCGCTTCTTCGCCGGCCTGGACTTGTTCACTTTCCTCGCCATGCCCTTCTTCATCCTCGCTGGCGAGATCATGAACCGTTCGGGTATCACCGATCGCCTGATCGGCCTGGCCGATGCACTGGTGGGCTACCTGCGCGGCGGCATGGCACATTCCAACATGGTCGCCTCGGTGATGTTCGCCGGCCTGTCGGGCGCGGCGACGGCCGACGCCGCGGCCTTCGGCAACACCCTTGTGCCGGCCATGGTCAAGAAGGGCTACACCCGGCCCTTCGCCTGTGCGGTCACCGCGGCGGGCTCGATCATCGGGCCGACCATCCCGCCGTCGAACCTGATGGTGATCTATGGTTCGCTGATGGGGGTGTCGGTGGCCGGCCTGTTCGCCGCCGGCATCCTGCCCGGGCTGCTGATCTGCCTGGTTTGCATGGCGGTGATTGCTGCGCTCGGGCGCCGGCTCAACCTGCCCAAGAGCGAGCACCGGCCCAGCCTGCGCCGCATCCTCGTCGCCTTCAAGGACGGCTTTGCCGCGCTGCTGATGCCGGTGATGATCCTCGGCGCCATCCTTGGCGGCATCACCACGCCGACCGAGGCGGCCTCGATCGCGGTCTTCTACGCCCTGGTGATGGGGGTGTTCGTGTATCGCAAGGTGGGCTGGGGCGATCTGGTCGACATGCTGGTGCGCACCGCGCGCATCACCGGGGTGGTGTTCCTGATCATCGCCTCGGCTTCGATTGTCGGCTGGTGGATGACCTTCAACCAGATCCCGCAGGCGATCGCGGCCGCCTTCCTGGCGGTGTCGTCCGAGCCGGCCGTGATCATCGCGCTGATCCTGGCGTTGCTGCTGCTGATCGGCATGTTCATGGACATCAACGCGCTGCTCATCATCCTCGCACCGGTGCTGGCGCCGCTGACGGTGACCATCGGCATGGACCCGATCCACGCCGGAATCATGATCGTGCTCGCGCTCAACATCTCGCTGATGACGCCACCGGTGGGCGCCTGCCTGTTCGTGCTGGCCTCGGTCACCGGCGAGAAGATCGAACGCATCGCGCACTCGCTGTGGCCTTTCCTGCTCGCCGAGATCGCGGTGCTGTTCGCGGTGGCGTACTGGCCGAGCCTGACGCTGGCCGTGCCTCGGCTGCTTGGCCTGACCGCGAGTTGAGGCGCAGGTTTGCCGTTGTTTCATCCCCTTCGTTGAATCCCCTGCCGTACCCCTTCACCCTAGCCCTGGAGTAAGCATGATGATCTCGCTGAAGAAACTTGCCGTCACTGCCCTTGCGGCAACCGCCATGCTCGCGTCGCCCGCGTTCGCGCAGAAGACCATCCGCCTGGCCCACCTCAACCCCGACAGCCCCTTCGACAGCCATTCCGGTGCGATGGCAGCGGTGTTCAAGAGTCTGGTCGAGACCGGCACCAATGGCAGCGTCAAGGTGCAGCTCTTCCCCAACGGCCAGCTCGGCAAGGACGACGAGGTGATCCAGCAGGTGCGCGATGGCCTGGTGCAATCGGTCATCTCGTCTGCGGGCGGCATCTCCGCCCACTACAAGATGGTCGGCGTGTTCGACATGCCGTTCGCTTTCCCGAACATCGGCGTGGTGCACAAGGTGATGGACCTCGGCAGCCCCTTCGGTCAGAAGTTTGCCGCCGACCTGTCGGCCAAGACCGGGCTCAAGGTGCTCGGTCTGCTCGACTCGGGCGGTTTCTTCGCCATCAGCAACTCCAAGCGCCCGATCCAGACTGCGGCCGACCTTGGCGGCCTGCGTATCCGCACGATGACGCTGCCGACCCATGAGGCCACGGTGAAGTCGCTCGGCGGCCAGCCCACGCCGCTGCCCTGGGCCGAGGTGTACACCGCCCTGCAGACCGGCGTCGCCGACGGCCAGATGAACCCGGTCCCGATCATCGCCTTTGCCAAGTTCGACGAGGTGCAGAAGTTCCTGTCGATCACCAACCATGTCATCACGCCCTACGTGTGGACGATGAATCAGGCGTTCTACGACGGCTTGACGGCGGAAGAGCGTGCAGTCGTGGATTCGGCTGCGGCGGTGGCGGTGGACGCCGGGCGCGGCATTTCGCGCATCATCGAGGCCTCGGCCGACAAGGGCCTGCCCAAGCTCGGCCAGCGCATGCAGGTCAACGCCATTCCCGAGGCCGAGCTGCAGAAGTTCGCCGCCGTCGCGCAGCCCGCCGTGCGGGCAGTGATCGAGCAGCAGCTGGGCGCCGAGGGCATCGACATGCTCGACGCCATGCTCGCCAACATCGAGCAGGTCAAGTAAGGCTTCACCACAATAACCATGCGGCTGCACGCCCGCCCGCGGCGTGCAGCCGGAGGACGAACGGCAATGACACAGATCCTGCGTGCCGAGGGCATCGCAAGCTATCCCAATCCACTCGCGGTTTCCGCGACCACCCCCTATGGCGAGGCGCGCGCGGCGATCCTCAGTTGCGAGGGCTTCGACGCCGCCGAGCGCGAGATCTCGCAATGGCCGGGCTACGCCCCGACGCCCCTGCATACGCTGCCGGCGCTGGCGTCGCGCCTTGGCCTTGGTGCGCTCTGGTACAAGGACGAGAGCAGCCGCTTTGGGCTCAAGAGCTTCAAGGCGCTGGGCGGCGCCTATGCGGTGTTTCGCCTCATCCAGAAGGCGATCGCCGCGGCCCATGGCGGTCACCAGGCAACACCGGCGGAGATCCTCGCCGGACAGTATCGCGACATCGTCAGCGCGCTCACCGTTACCTGCGCCACCGACGGCAATCACGGCCGCTCCGTGGCCTGGGGGGCGCAGCTCTTCGGTTGCCGCTGTGTGATCTACATCCACGCCACGGTCAGCGAGGGCCGGCGTGCGGCGATCGCGCACTACGGCGCCGAGGTGATCCGCGTGCCCGGCAACTACGACGACTCCGTCCGCCACGCCGCGGCCGAGGCCGAGCGCAACGGCTGGACGGTGGTCTCGGACACCACCTACGAGGGTTACCGCGACATCCCGATCGACGTCATGCACGGCTACGGCGTGATGGCGCGCGAGATGGTGCGCCAGCTCGGCGATGAGCTGCCCACGCACGTCATCGTGCAGGCCGGTGTCGGCGCGCTTGCGGCTTCGGTTTGCGCGGCCTTCTGGCTGGCCTGGGGTGAGCGGCGGCCGGTGTTCATCATCGCAGAGCCCGAGCAGGCCGATTGCTTCTTCCAGAGTGGCCAGGCGGGCCGGCCGGTGGCGGTGCACGGCGATCTCGACACCGTGATGGCCGGACTGGCCTGCGGCGAGGTGTCGCCGGTGGCCTGGGAGATCCTCAGCGGCGGCGCGAACCATTACGCCACCGTGGGCGACCGCTTCGCGCTTGAGGCGATGCGGGTGTTCGCTTTGCCGCAGGATGGTGATGCGGCGATCGTGTCCGGCGAGACCGGCGGCACCGGGCTGGGCCTGCTGCTGGCGGCTGCGGGTGAGCCCGCCGTGAGGCAGGCGCTTGGCCTGGATGCGAATGCGCGTGTGCTGCTGATCGGCAGCGAGGGCGACACCGACCCGGTGATCTACCGGGAGGTGGTGGGCAGGTCGGCCGAGGAGGTGCTGGCATGACGACAGTCTCCCAGGCCCCGGGCGTCGAGCCCGATGGCGCGCGCCTGCTCGCGCGCCTGGCGGCGCTGGCCGACATTGGCCGCACCGGATCCGGTGCGTGCTGCCGGCTGGCGCTCACCGACGACGACCGCCGCGGCCGCGATCTCGTCGTCGGCTGGATGCGCGAGCTCGGCCTGCAGGTGTCGATCGACCCCATTGGCAACGTCTTCGGCCTGCGCCCCGGGCGTCGGGCCGATCTGGCGCCGGTGATGACCGGCTCGCACATCGACACCGTGCGTACCGGCGGCGCCTATGACGGCAACTACGGGGTGCTCGCCGGGCTCGAGGTCGTCGCTGCGCTCAATGACGCCGGTGTCAGCACCGAGCGGCCGCTGGTGGTGGCTTTCTTCACCAACGAGGAGGGCGCGCGCTTTGCACCCGACATGCTCGGCTCGCTGGTCTACGCGGGCGGGCTGGCGCTGGACGAGGCGCTTGCCACGCGCGCGATCGACGGCGCCGTGCTGGGCGAGGAGCTGGCCCGCATCGACTACGCCGGTTCGGCACCGCTGGGTGGCATCCGTCCTGCCGCCTTCGTCGAACTGCACGTCGAGCAGGGGCCGGTGCTCGATCTCGAGGGGATCACCATCGGCGCCGTGGAGAACCTGCAGGGCATCTCCTGGCAGCAGGTCGACATCGTCGGCCAGTCCAACCATGCCGGCACCACGCCGATGCGAATGCGTCACGATGCGGGCTACGCCGCGGCCGCGGTAGCGCACTTCGTGCGCGCGCTCACGCGCGAGATGGGCGGCGACCAGGTCGGTACCGTGGGCAAGGTGGATCTGACCCCCAACCTGATCAACGTCATCGCCGCGCGTGCGTCGCTCACCGTCGATCTGCGCAACACCGACGAGGCGCTGCTGCAGCGGGCCGAGACCCGCCTGGCGGCCTTTCTCGACGAGCTGGCGGCGACCGAGGGGGTGAGCATCAGCACGCAGCGCCTGGCGCGCTTCGAGCCGGTACGTTTCGACCCCGGCATCGCGGCCCGCATCGTCGCCCACGCCGAGGCGCTCGGTTACACCCACCGCCGCATGACCTCGGGCGCCGGGCATGATGCTCAGATGCTGGCGCGCATCTGCCCGACCGCCATGATCTTCGTCCCCAGCGTCGGCGGCATCAGCCACAACCCGGCCGAACACACCCAGCCCGCAGACCTCGTCGCCGGCTTGCGCGTGCTGTTTGCGACCCTGCTCCAACTTGCCAACGAGGGAGCCTGAATCCATGTCCCGTATCGTCACCGTCGGCGCCGCCCAGCTCGGCCCCATCGCCCGCAACGACACCCGCAGCCAGGTCGTGAGCCGCCTGATTGCGTTGCTTACCCAGGCGAGCCAGCATGGCTGCGATCTGGTGGTGTTTCCCGAGCTCGCGCTCACCACCTTCTTTCCGCGCTGGTACTTCGAGGACCAGGCCGAGATCGACCAGTTCTTCGAACGGGAGATGCCCGGGCCGGAGACCCGACCGCTGTTCGAGGCGGCGCGCGAGCTGGGCATCGGCTTTTACCTCGGCTATGCGGAGCTGGCCGAGGAGGAGGGGCGCACGCGCCACTTCAACACCTCGATCCTGGTCGACAAGACCGGCGCGATCGTTGGCAAGTACCGCAAGATCCATCTTCCGGGCCATGCCGAGCACGAGCCCTGGCGCCAGTTCCAGCATCTGGAGAAGCGCTATTTCGAGACCGGTAACCTCGGCTTTCCGGTGTTCCGCGCCTTCGGCGGCATCATCGGCATGGCGATCTGCAACGACCGCCGCTGGCCGGAGACCTACCGCGTGATGGGGCTGCAGGGGGTGGAGATGGTGCTGATCGGTTACAACACCCCGGTGCACAATCCGCCCGCGCCCGAGCACGACAACCTGTCGCACTTCCACAACCAGCTGGTGATGCAGTCCGGCGCCTACCAGAACGGCAGCTGGGTGGTAGGTGTGGGCAAGGCGGGTAACGAGGAGGGCGTGATGCAGATCGGCAACTCGATCATCGTCGCGCCCTCGGGCGAGATCGTCGGTGCGTGCTCGACCTTGGGCGACGAACTGGCGGTGGCGCGCTGCGACCTCGATCTGACGCAGTCGTACAAGAGCACCACCTTCAACTTTGCCCGCCACCGCGAACCGCAGGCCTATGGCCTGATCGTGGAGCGCAAGGGCGCGGTCCTGCCGCCGGAGTGATGCAAACAAGGCCTCGGCGGCGCAGGGCGCCCCGAGGCCTTTCCTTGCGGACGAACAGTCGCTCAGCGGTCGATCGGCACCAGTACCACCGGTACGTCGGCCTTCATGGTCACCTTGTGTGCCACCGAGCCGATCAGCAGTTCGCCGATCGCGCTATGACCGCGCGAACCCATCACGATCATGTCGGCCAGGGTGTGCTTGGCCATGTCGAGGATCTGGCGGGCGGGTTCGCCCTCCAGTGCGCGCACGCTGGTGAGCACCGACTTCACGTCCATGTCGGGGTGAGCCTCGGCGAAGATGTCGATGCGCTGCTGCAGCAGGGATTCAGCCTGGTTGCGGCCGGCGACCTTGATCTCGTCCAGCGTTTCCTTCTTGATGAACTCGGTGAAGGGCAGGGAGGTGGTCGGCGTGGTCACGGTGACGGCGTGCAGCTTGGCGCCGAATCTGAGCGCGAGGCCTACGGCATGACGGAACACGGCAGGTGAGCGCGGGGTCAGGTCGGAGGCGTAGAGGATGGATCTGATCTCGTAGGACATGGATGTCTCCGTGGAATCTCGTGGGCTGGCGTGGCGGTTTCTCAATGGCGCGGCTTGGGCAGCACGGCATCGAGGACGAGGGCAGCGAGCGCAGCCGGGATGAGGCCGGACTTCAGCAGCAGGGCGACCTGCTCGGGTACGGCGGTGCTGATCTCGGGCACCAGCGGCAGGCCCACGCCCAGGCTCAGCGAAACGGCCAGGATCAGCATCGAGCGCTGATCGAGCTCGTTCTCGGCGAGGATCTTGACGCCCGCCGAGGCGATCATGCCGAACATCACGATGGCGGCGCCGCCGAGCACGGCCGGGGGCATTGCCGAGGCCACCGCCGACAGCTTGGGGAAAAGGCCGAGCACGATCAGCACGATGCCGCCGATGGTGACCACGTGGCGGCTGACCACGCCGGTCAGTGCGACCAGGCCGACGTTCTGCGCATAGGCGGTGTTGGGCAGGGTGTTGAAGACCGAGGCAAAGGCGGTGGCCACGCCATCGCCCATGACGCCGCCCGAGAGCTCCTTGTTGGTGGCGGCACGCTTGGCGCCGCTGACCGTGATCGCCGAGATGTTGCCGATCGTCTCCAGGCCGACCACGAACATGATGATGCACATGCCCAGGATCGCGGTGGGCGAGAACTCCATGCCGAACACCATCGGCTGCGGCACGGCGAACCAGGCGGCTGTCTCGACCCTTGAGAAGTCCACCCAGCCCAGCACGATCGCGACGATGTAGCCGCTGACGAGACCGACCAGCACCGAGGCGAGCTTGATGAAGCCGCGGCCGAACTGGTGGCAGCCGATGGTCACGATCAGCACGAACAGCGCCAGCAGCAGGTGATGCGGCGCGGCAAAGTCTGGTGCACCTACGCCGCCAGCGGCGTAGCGCAGCCCGACCGGCATCAGGATGAGCCCGATCAGCAGCACGACGATACCGGTCACTACCGGCGAGAACAGGTGGCGAACGCGGCCCAGGAAGGCACCCAGGAACACCTGCAGCAGGCCGGCAACCAGCGATGCGCCGAGTACCGCGGGCAGCCCGAAGGCCTTCGCCAATGGCAGTGCCACGGGCAGGAAACCGAAGCTCGTGCCCTGCACGATGGGCAGGCGGGCGCCGATGGGGCCGATGCCGATCGACTGGATCAGGGTGCAGATGCCGGCGACGAAAAGGGCCACCTGGATCAGGAAGATGCGCTCGTCCATGGTCGCGCCGATCACGCCGGCGATGATGATCGGGGGGGTGATGTTGCCGACGAACATCGCCATGATGTGCTGGATGCCGAGCGGAATCGCGCGCGACAGCGGCGGCATGTAGTCGGGTGAGTGCTCGTCGACGGCCGGGCGCGGCGGGTTGGCCGGGTCGGGGTAGGCTGGGGTCGTCCCGCTCATTGTGGTGTCTCCGTGTCTCTGGCGCTGTGGCCTGGTTTGTCGTTGTCGGCCTGCTCGCAGGCGTGTTGCTTCCAGTCGTGCAGTACCCGCAGTTTAGGAGCGGACCCCGATTCGGAAACTGGCGGCCTCTGATAGCACTTATACGTCCCGGCTTATAGCTGCATAAGCAACATGCACGCGCTACCATCGAGCACTGGGCCGGGCGTCCGTTGAAGCGGGCGCTGCCTTGCGCCCCGAGGACAACACATGAAGCTCTACATTTCGCCGCGCGCACCCAATCCGCGCCGGGTCCAGATGTTCATTGCCGAGAAGGGCATCAGGGGTATCGAAGAGGTGGTCGTCGAGATCGGCAAGAACGAGCATCGCAGTTCGGACTTTCGTGCCAAGAGCCCGCTGGCCAAGGTGCCGGTGCTCGAACTCGACGACGGTCGCATGCTCGGAGAGACGCGCGCCATCTGTTCCTATCTCGAGGGCTTGTATCCCGAGCCCAACCTGATGGGGGCAAGCTTCGAGGAGCGCGCCTTCATCGAAATGGCGGACCGGCGCATGGAGTTCTACCTGTTCGGTGGCATCGCCAACTGCATCCGCCATACCCATCCCGGCCTGGCTCCTCTGGAGCAGCCGCAGTTCCCTGAGTTCGGCCGTTCGCAAGGCGAGAAGGTGCGCGAGGTGGCACGCTGGCTGGATGAGGAACTCGCGACGCGCGCCTTCGTCGCCGGCGAGCGCTTCACCATTGCCGACATCACTGCCTTCTGCGCGATCGAGTTCGCCCGCGGCCTGATGAAGTTCAGGCCGGGGACCGAGGGGTTGGACAACCTTCAGGCATGGCGCGACCGCATCGCCGAGCGACCGAGCGCGAAGTGCTAGGTCCAGCGTGCCCGTCAGGCATCAGGCCGATAGGGCTTTCCGAGCGAGAGCGGCGAGTTCAGCCGGATCGTGTTCACGTTGCGCGAGATCACCACCAGGACCACGATCGTTGCCCAGTAGGGCAGCGATGACAGGAACTGCGATGGGAAGTCGATCTGCAGCCCGGAGCCCTGGATGAAGAGTTGGGTGATCATCACGCCGCCGAACAGGTAGGCGCCGATCATCACCCGCAATGGCCGCCAGGTAGCGAACACCACCAGCGCGAGCGCGATCCAGCCGCGGCCGGCGACCATGCCTTCTGCCCACATCGGCGTGTAGAACACCGACAGGAAGGCGCCGCCGATGCCCGCCATGGCGCCGCCGAACAGGACTGCCAGATAGCGGATGCGGATCACCGGGTAGCCGATGGCATGCGCCGAGGCGGGCGATTCGCCTACCGCGCGCAGCACCAGGCCTGCACGGCTGCGGTAAAGGAACCACAGCAGGCCCCAGAACAGCGCCCAGGAAAAGTACACCAGCAACTGCTGGTTGTAGAGCGCCTCGCCGATGAGCGGGATGTCGGCGATGAACGGGATGCGGATCGGCGGCACTGCCTGCAGCGCTACGGCCTCATACGGTTTGCCCACGAATGCGGCCAGGCCGACGCCGAAGATCGCCAGCGCCAGCCCCGAGGCGACCTGGTTGGCCATCAGGGTGAGTGTAAGCACGCCGAACAGCAGCGCCATCGCCATGCCGGCGCTCATGCCGGCCAGCACGCCCAGCCAGGGGCTGCCGCTGTGATGGGTGATGGCGAAGGCAGTCACTGCGCCCATGGCCATCATGCCTTCGGCGCCGAGGTTGAGCACACCGGCCCTCTCGCTTACCAGTAGTCCCAGGGCAACGATGATGAGCGGTGTGCCGGCCACCACGGTGGCGAACAGCATCGAGGTGAACAGGTTGGCGTCCATGGGCGTTCCCGCTTCAGGCGGCGCGGCGGCGCAGCCGCAGGCGGTAGTTGATGAAAACGTCGGAGCCGAGCAGGAAGAACAGCAACATGCCCTGGAATACCATCGAGATCGAACTCGGCAGGTTGAGATACTGCTGCGCCTGCTCGCCGCCGATATAGAGCAGCGCCATCAGCAGACTGGCGAGCAGGATGCCGAAGGCGTTCAGTCGCCCGACGAAGGCAACGATGATGGCTGCGAAGCCGTAGCCGCTGCCGACCTTGTCGGTGAGCTGGCCCATCGGCCCTGCGACCTCGCCCATGCCTGCGATGCCTGCTGCTGCACCGCCCGCGAGCAGGCCGGCCCAGATCATGCGCGAAGCCGAAAAACCCGCATAACGCGCCGCTGCCGCGGCTTCGCCTGCCACCCGCATGCGAAAGCCCGTGAAGCTGTGGTTCATGAACACATGGCCGGCGACCAGCAGGCCGATCGCGATTGCGAAGCCCATGTGCAGCCGCGTGCCCTCGAGCAGCATCGGCATGGTGGCGGCGTCGTCGAACATCTTGGTCTGCGGAAAGTTGAAGCCGTCCGGATCCCGCCATGGCCCGAACACCAGCCAGGACACGAACAGTTGCGCCACGTACACCAGCATCAGCGACACCAGGATCTCGTTGGCATTGAAGTGCGTGCGTAGGAAGGCCGGGATGCTCGCCCACAGCGCGCCACCGAGCGCCCCCGCGGCCACCATTGCCGGCAGCAGCAGGCTGCTCTGGCTGCCGTCGAAGTACAGAGCCACGCCGGTTGCCGCCACTGCCCCGAGCATGAACTGGCCTTCGGCGCCGATGTTCCACACATTGGCGCGGAAGCCTATTGCCAGGCCGATTGCGCACAACATCAGCGGCGTCGCCTTGAGCAGCAGCTCGGAGACGGCGTAGAGGTCGCGTACCGGGTTGAGGAAGAAGATGCGAAAGCCCTCGATCGGATCCTTGCCGAGCGCAAGGAAGAGCAGCATGCCGCCGACCAGGGTGAGTGCCACCGCGAGCAGCGGCGACAGCCAGGGCATCAGCCGCGAGGGTTCGGCACGGGCTTCGAGTTCAAGCATGCAGTGACTCCGCAGGCGTTGGCGCAGCAAGTGGTTCGTCGGTCTCGGCCCCTGGCCACAGGCCGCTCATCCACACGCCGATGTCCTCGACCGTCGTCTGCGCAGTGGGGCGGGCGGGAGACAGCCGGCCCTTGGCGATGACGGTGATGCGGTCGCAGATCTCGAACAGCTCGTCGAGTTCTTCCGAGATCACCAACACGGCACAGCCGCGGTCGCGCAGGTCGATCAGGGCCTGGCGGATCAGCGCTGCGGCGCCCACATCGACGCCCCACGTCGGCTGTGCGCACACCAGCAGCCTGGGTGCTTGCAGGATCTCGCGGCCGACGATGAACTTCTGCAGGTTGCCGCCCGACAGCGACTTTGCGGGTGCGCCAGCGCCGCCGCACTTGACCTTGAACGCCTCGATGCAGCGCTCGGCGAAGGCGCGCGCACGGCCCGCGTCTACAAGACCGCCGCGCACCAGGCCCTGTGTGTGCGAGGCTGTGAGCAGGGCGTTGTCGGCCAGTGCCATGCCGGGTACGGCGCCGCGCCCCAAGCGCTCTTCCGGAACGAAGCACAGGCCGAGCTTGCGGCGCTGGCCAGGCTTGAGGCGGCCTGCCTCGACATTGCAGATCTGCACCGGGAAGCGTTCGGCCAGCGGCTCCTCACCCGAGATTGCGCGCAGCAACTCCTGCTGGCCGTTGCCCGACACGCCGGCAATGCCGACGATCTCGCCAGCATGTACCTCGAGGTGGATGTCCTTCAGGTCGACGCCGAAAGGGTCGTCGGCAGCGTGCGACAGACCTGCCAGGCGCAAGCGCACTTCGCCGCTGGCGGCGGCCTGCGAATGCTCGCAATGCGGCAGCTCCTTGCCAATCATCAGGCGTGCCATGGACTGAGGGGTTTCCCGGGCGGGTTCGCATTCGCCGGTGACCTTGCCGGCGCGCAGGACTGTGGCCGTGTGGCAGAGCTCGCGAATCTCGTCGAGCTTGTGGCTGATATAGAGGATGGAGCAGCCTTCGTCCGACAGCTGGCGCAGGGTCTCGAACAGCTTGCGCACCGCCTGCGGCGTTAGTACCGAGGTGGGCTCGTCCATGATCAGCAGGCGCGGGTCCTGCAGCAGGCAGCGGATGATCTCCACGCGCTGGCGCTCGCCTACCGAGAGTGCGTGGATGTGGCGGCGCGGATCGACCGGCAGGCCATAACGCGTCGACACCTCGGTGATGCGTTCGGCCAACTCGTCCAGAGCCTGGGCGCCGGGCAGGGCGAGGGCAACGTTCTCCACCACGGTCAGTGTTTCGAACAGCGAGAAATGCTGGAACACCATGCCGATGCCCAGGCTGCGCGCATGCGCCGGGCTGGTGACCTGGACGTCCTGCCCCTCCCAGAAGATCTGGCCGGCGCTGGGGCGTGTGACGCCGTAGATCATCTTCATCAGCGTGGACTTGCCGGCGCCATTTTCGCCCAGGATGGCCCGGATTTCGCCGGGTCGGACGCTGAGGTCGACGCGGTCGTTGGCGACGACAGTCGGATAGATCTTGCTGATCCCGCTCAGCTTCAGCCGCGGGTTGCTGGCCGCGCCAGCGATGCTGGCAGGGGGGTGGGTCATGGTGTTCACTGGGCTCGGTGAGTCATCCCGCGCGCGTCTGGACGGCGCAACGTCGCGACGATACGCGTCCAGTAGCCGCGTAGGCAAGTCGTCGCCAGGTCACGACGGCGTCGCGGCTTGTGTCACGCGGGCAGCGCCTGGAAGGGGTGTGCGTTTTCGGCTTGAGGAATACCTTGTTTCTGCTACCATCCGGGTTGTGATGTTGCGCTGCAGCATATTGCTGTCGTTTGCCGATGGCGCGACCTGATCCCGTTTTTTCAAGGAATACCCCCATGCATGTCCGTCGTTTTCCGGGCGTCGCCTCGCTGGCTGCGCTCGTCATTGCCGTTTCTGCGCCCGCTGCGCTGGCTGGTGAGTCGGCAGCGGCCGTCCGTGTCAAGCTCGACCGGGCGGCCACTGCACCGCTGGCCGTGATGCTCGACCAGCAGACCGGCGGACGCTACGAGTACCTGGCCGACGAAGGCTGGCGTTTTGCCGGTCAACGCGCCGAGGCCGCCCTCGCACCGGCGCAGGCCGGTGAAAGCGTCAGCCTGTTCGTCGACGTACCGACCGGTTTCGTCTTCAACTATGTGGTGGAGCAGGGCTGGGTATTCGCCGGTACCATCGGCGAGCCACAGTGATGGGCTGAGGCCTTGCGCCGCGGGCGCACGCGACTGCCTTCAGTCCGGCGTCGCCTTGTCATCCGCGTTGCGTTCTGCACTTGGGGTGACATGGGTGTCGTGTTCGAGCGACAGGGTCTGGGCGCGCTTGAGCTCGTCCGGGCTGAGCTTTATGGCGATGCTGTCGCGCTCCTGAACGCCATTCATGTTGAGTGCGGCGGCGGCGCGGTTGAACCACACATACGCTTGTACCGCGTCCTGCGGCACCCCGATCCCGGCGCGGTGCAGGCGCCCCAGTTCGACCATGCCCTCGGGGTCGCCCGCCTCGGCAGCGGCCGCAATCCAGCGTGCTGCGAGGTCGTAGTTCTGGGTGATGCCCACACCGTTGCGGTAGAGCTTGCCAAGCAGGATCATCGCGCCCGTGTGCCCGCCCTCAGAGGCGCGCTTGAGCCAGCCCAGGGCTTCCAGCGTTGCCTCCTTGCCACGCGCAGTGTCGAGCAGCGCCGCGCGTCCGGCGCGGAACTGAGCCTCTGTATCGCCGCGTGCAGCGGCCTCGATGTGCGTGCTTGCCGCAGCGCCGACGGGCGTCCCTGCGGACGGCGCCTCCGGCACGGATTTGCGCCCCTCGAGCAGGACCACGACCACGCCCGCGACCAGCGCAACGACCGCAAGTCCAGCCAGGCCCGCGAGCAGCAGGAAGCTGCGCCGTCCGGCAATACTGCCGGAGTGCCGGCCGACGAAGCGGTTGGCGCAATTCAGGCAGCGGTATGGATGCTGGCCCGGGTTGTCTACCTTTTCCTGGTGCGAGCGCCAGCGCGACTCGCGACAGTCGGTCGAGCCGCACTTCGGGCAGGTGATCGTGAGGGGTGTGCTGCTCATTGCGCGACTCCGCTCAGGATTTCCAGGCCCACATGATCAGCACCACCGCAATGACCACCAGCAGCGTGCTGCCACCGATGGCGGCGATCAGGGGGTTGTGTTGCAGAAGGTTCCTGCGGCCTGGCCCGAAGAAGCGATGCACGCAGGACATGCAGCGGTAGGGCGTTTCACCCTTGTGTTCCCGGCGCTCGTCTTCGGAGCGCCAGGGAGATTCGCGACAGTCCGTGCCGTCGCAGCGGGGACAGGTTGGCATGGTGCAGGAGCGCATGCGCCCCGGCCAGCAACTGGCCTGGGGCGCTTCGTGTAGTTATGGGCAGAACGCATTATATGAGATGCGACCTGACCTCAGCGAGCTCCCGCGTTGGGCTCAGCCGCAGGTTCCAACCGCGCCGCAGGCGGTGCAGAAGTCGCAGCCGTCCTTGCGGATGACGGTATGGTTGCCGCACTCGTTGCACAGCGCGCCCTGCATCAGCTTGGGCTCGTTGTCGTCGCGCGGCGACTCGAGGATGCCCATCTCGCGCGTCGGGTAGCCCTTCTCGTCGAGCACGCCGAGCATGGCGTAGCGGTGGATGATGAGCTGGGCCAGGTAGGCGACCGTGCTGGGCCAGTTCTGCTGGCGGCGGGTGCCCGGCACGAAGGCCATGAAGTCGCCCAGCGGCTCGGGATAGTCGAGCAGCTTGCGCAGCTTCATGCCGATCCAGGCCGGGTCCATGACGCGCATGTCGAGCGACAGGATGCGTGTCAGACCGTCCAGCGCGCGCGGATAGTTGCCCGACAGCCACACCGAATACGGGCGGGTGACGCCGTCCGGCAGGGTGATCTCCTTCAGGCCGAGCACGAAGTCTTCACCGGTGGCCGGGTTGTAGATGTCCACCGTCCACGACAGCGTGCCGTCGGTGCCGGTCTTGGGCTCTTCGAGGCTGAACAGGGTGTCGAGCACCGAGTTGCTGTCGTCTTCCTTGTCAAAGACGCCGAGCTTCTCGCAGCGGTAGTTCACCGCCTGGGCAAAGGCCGAAACAACGCCGGGCACCAGCTTCTTCTCGCCGTGCGGCGGGAAGGGCATCTCGAACGAGCGCTCGCCGACGGTGCGTGCCAGGGTGTCGAGCTTGAGCTTGAGCCAGCCGCGGTCGTTGGCGCGCATGTCCATCGACAGCGTCTTGGCCACCGCACCCAGGCCGCGCGGCTGGTCGGCACCGTTTACCCACACTTCGAACGGGAAGCTGCCGCCGTTGTTGCCGACCTGGCCGACGAAGAGCGCGAAGCCGCCGCTCGGGGTGTTGAGCATGTAGGTCCACGCCAGGTTGCCGTCGGGCAGATCCGGACGGCCCGGCCAGCGCAGGCTGGACAGCACCGGTGCGGGCAGGTTCTTGATCGACAGGCGCTTGTTGGCGTCGGCAATCTCGACGTCGTGCGGCTGCTTCTGCTCGGCGGTCGGGGTCACCGACAGCACCGAACCCAGCACGTTGTTGGGACGGTAGGTGGCCAGCCCCTTGAGGCCCGCCTTCCACGCGGTGAGGTAGAGGTCTTCGAACTCGGCGTAGGGGTAGTCCTCGGGCACGTTCACCGTCTTGGAGATGGACGTGTCGACATAGGGGGCGACGGCGGCGACCATGTCCTTGTGTGCCTGCGCGGAGATCTCCAGCGCAGTGACGAAGGATTCCGGCAGCTTGTCGACGTTGCCGCCGAGGTGGCGGTACAGGCGCCACGCGTAGTCCTCGACCGCATACTCCTTGAAGGTGCCGTCGGCCATGCGCTTGCGGCGGGTGTAGGTGTAGGAGAAGGGCGGCTCGATGCCGTTCGAGGCGTTGTCGGCGAAGGCCAGGCTGATGGTGCCGGTCGGCGCGATCGACAGCAGGTGCGAGTTGCGGATGCCGTTCTTGCGAATCTTGTCCTTGACCTCGGCCGGCAGGCGCGAGGCGAAGTTGCCGCCAGACAGGTACAGGTCGGCGTTGAAGAGCGGGAAGGCGCCGCGTTCCTTGGCCAGGTCGGACGAGGCCAGATAGGCGCGGTTGCGCATGAACTCGGAGATCTTGCGCGCTTCCTCGCGTGCTTCGGGCGTGTCGTAGCGCTTGCCGAGCATGATCAGCGCGTCACCCAGGCCGGTGAAGCCCAGGCCCACGCGGCGCTTGGACTGCGCCTCGGCATGCTGTTGTTCGAGCGGCCAGTGGGTGGCTTCGAGCACGTTGTCGAGCATGCGGATGGAGACGTCGACCACCTTGCCGAACCCTGCATAGTCGAACTCGGCCTTGTCGCTGAACGGGTTCTTGACGAAGGGCGTCAGGTTGATCGAGCCCAGGCAGCAGCAGCCATAGGGCGGCAGCGGCTGTTCGGCGCAGGGGTTGGTGGCCTCGATGGTCTCGCAGTAGTACAGGTTGTTGTCCTGGTTCATGCGGTCGAGGAACAGGATGCCCGGCTCGGCGTGATCGTAGGTCGAGCGCATGACCTGGTCCCACAGGTCGCGTGCACGCACCTTGCGGTACACCCACAGGCCGTCGTCGCGCTGGTAGGCGCCGGCTTCCTTCAACTCATCGGTGGGCTCGGCCTTGTGCACCAGCTCGACATCGCCGTTGGCCTCGACGGCCTGCATGAAGGGGTCGGTGACGCCGACCGAGATGTTGAAATTGGTGAGGTCGCCGTGGTCCTTGGCGTGGATGAACTCCTCGATGTCCGGATGATCGCAGCGCAGCACGCCCATTTGCGCGCCGCGGCGTGCACCGGCGGATTCGACGGTTTCGCAAGAGCGGTCGAACACGCGCATGTAGGACACCGGGCCGGAGGCGTTCGATGCCGTGCCCTTCACCAGCGCGCCCTTGGGGCGAATCGACGAGAAGTCGTAGCCGACACCGCCACCGCGACGCATGGTCTCGGCGGCCTGGGCCAGCGCGGTGTAGATGCCGGGGCGGCCATCGACGGCCTCAGTGACCGAGTCGCCGACCGGCTGCACGAAGCAGTTGATCAGCGTGGCGGCCAGCGTGGTGCCTGCGGCGCTGTTGATGCGGCCAGCGGGAACGAAACCTTTCTCCTGCGCTTCGAGGAACTTCGCTTCCCAGTGGGCGCGCTTGTCTTCGGACTCGATCGCGGCAAGCGCACGGGCAACCCGGCGGCGCACCTCGGCAACGGTCTGCTCGTCACCCTTGGCGTACTTTTCGACCAGAACCTCGCCGGAGATCTCCTGCATCGGCAGGTTGGCGGCAGAGGGTTTGATGGTGCCTTGGTTGTGTGCACTCGTGGACGCGCTGGTGGTCTCGCTCATGGCTTTTTTCTTCATCCGTGGTGGGTCTTGGAACGGACTGAAGAATAGCGCGGAAAGCGGGATTTCGCAAAAAAATAAAATCCTTTTAAAACATGTATTTATATTTTTAGTTTGTGTTTCAAATTTTACGAATGCACTACATGTAGTAGCTCTGTGTTCTCTTTTTTGGGCAGGAAAGCCAGTGTTTACGCGGGTTTTCGGCTGCCGTGCGCCAGCTAGTGTGCAGAGGAGAAGAACAGGTTCACATAGGCCGCCAGGTGCAGTTCGGCTTCCTCGCGAATGTCGGCGAGTTGCTCTGGCTCGAGCTCGAGCAGTGGCCAGATGTCCGCCTCGAGGCTCGCCGCCGCATCCGCGCTCGACTGATTGCGGCGTTCGGCCTCGACCACGCAGCGGGCCAGGCTGAGGAGGGCCGCTTCATTGCCGTACTCGCCACCCAAGCGGGGGCAGAGCTGGGTACCGATGGCCCCCGCAAAGCTTGGCGGCAGCTGCCACAGGTCGGCCAGCGCAGCCCCGATCTCGCTGAAGTCGCAGCCGACGACTTCGCGCTCGCTCACGTCCAGGGCCTTTCCGTCGCGCTCGGCGGATTCGCGTGCGGTTGCGGCGAGTTCGGGAACCGTCTGGTACATCACCAGGTGGCCGATGTCGGCCAGTAGTCCGATCACGAACAGACGTTCGCTGCCGGGCAGGCCGCGGCGGCGGGCGGCCGCCCGTGCCGCCAGCCCGTTGAGCATGCTGTCGCGCCAGAAACGGCGCATGTCGAGGCGGGCAGGGCGCACGCCTGCAAAGATTGCATGCAGGGACATCGCCAGCACGAGGTCATGTACCTGCTGCAGGCCAAGCAGCTGGACGGCGCGATCGACGTCGGCAATACGTCCGCGGTAGCCGTACATGGCACTGTTGACCAGCCGTAGCAGGCGTGCCGTGAGCGCGGGATCGGCCGCCACCAGTCGTGCCACCTCGCCGATCGAGCCGGCGGGCGAGTCGAGTTGCTGGCGAACGCGTTCGTAGACGTCGGGCAGGGCGGTCAGCGCCTCGACCTGGCTGACGAGTTCCTGTGCGGAGTGCATGGCTCAGTCCTTTACGGCAGTGGCAGCATCGGCGGCGCCGGGCGCTTGCGCTGCACATGGTCGCGTGGTGTCCGTGCCCGTCGGTGCGCGTCGGCGTACGTCTCGGCAATCGGAGCTTTCCTCCCTGGAGGCGGGTCCGATTATGCCCGAGGACGCCGGCCAGGGCAGTCGTACGAGGCGACGGAGGTCATTCCCGCGCTGGCAACCCTCGGCCGTCTGCCGCAACTGGTGCATGAGCCCATGAGGAGACCCATACGAAAAAAGGAGTATCGACGGGGTCATGGTTGCCTTGAGGATTTTTTCGAGGCCGCTCACAAGAGCAGGGCAGGCGGCTGATGAATTGACGCATATAGCGTGCAGCGCCTGTCCCTGATCGCCGTGGGGGCAGCGGAACGCAATAGGTAGAACCATCTAGCGTCCTGCCTTATTTCCCCAATTTTTGTATGGGTATCGGAAGCCTAAAGTGTCATCCACGTCAACGGCCCGTGGAGTACTGAAATGAAAGAGGCTTTGGAAACCCCGCCATGCGCAGCGCCAGCCTCGGCTTCACGCCGCAACTTCCTGCGCGGCGTGCCGGTAGTGACTGCTGCGGCGGTAGCGGTGCCCACCCCAGCGATCGCCAGCACAGCCAAGCACCAGTGGGCGATGCTGATCGACGTCCGCAAGTGCATCGGCTGCCAGGCCTGTACGGTGTCCTGCATCCAGGAGAACGCGGTGCCCGAGGGCAGCTTCCGCACCGTGGTGTCGACCTACAGCGTCAAGCTCACCGACAGCGCCCAGCCCGCCGGCACCTACGTGCTGCCGCGATTGTGCAACCACTGCGACAACCCGCCCTGCATCCCGGTATGCCCGGTGAGCGCCACCTACAAGCGCGAGGACGGCATCGTCGCCGTCGACGGCGACCGCTGCGTGGGCTGCGCCTACTGCGTGCAGGCATGCCCCTACGACGCGCGCTTCATCAACCACGACACCGGCAAGGCCGACAAATGCACCTTCTGCGCCCACCGCGTGGATGCCGGCCTGTTGCCCGCCTGTGTCGAGACCTGCGTCGGCGGCGCGCGCATCTTCGGTGACATCAGCGACCCTGAGGGCGAACTCGCCCGCCGCCTGAAGGAGACGCAGCCGCAGCTCAAGGTGCTCAAGCCCGAGCTCGATACGGCGCCGCGGGTGTTCTACATCGGCCTCGACGAGCGCTTCACAGGCAAGGTCGAGGGCCAGGGCACGCTGTGGAAGCCCCGCAGTCTGCCGCACGCCTGAACCGCACGCGAGGAGATCCAACATGAACCCGAACATTGTCGAAACCATCAACGTTGCGCGCGAAGTTGCGTGGCTGCCGTGGGCGGTGCAGTACTTTTTCCTCATCGGCCTGTCCTACGGCGCGTATCTGCTGTCGCTGCCGGGCGTCGTCTTCCGCCGCCCGGGCTGGGCTGGTATCTCGCGTCTGGCCCTGCTCGGCGCACTGGTGTGCGGCCTGGCCGCACCGGTGGCGCTGCTGGCGGACCTGCACCAGCCCGGCCGCTTCTGGCATTTCTATGCTTATTTCACGCCGACGTCGTGGATGTCGTGGGGCGCCTTCTTCATCCCGGTGTATCTGGGCGGGCTGCTCACCTACGCTTGGCTGGCCTTCCGCCCCGATCTGGCGCGCCATGCGCAAAGCGGTGGCAAGCTCTCCGGCTTGGCCAACGTACTCGCCTACGGCGGCCACGACAGCCGTGGCGCGCTCAAGGCGGCGGCGCTGCTCGCCTTCGTCGGCGCCGCGCTGGTGGCGCTTTACACCGGCGCCGAGGTTGCGGTCGTGCAGGCTCGTCCGCTGTGGAACACGCCGCTGCTGCCACTGCAGTTCTTCGTCACCGCCTTCGCTGGCGCGGTCGGCCTGGCACTGCTGTTCAACCGCTTCAGCGTGCGTGACCAGGCTGCCAATCGCCGCATGGCCGGGGTGCTGGCCGCGACCCAGGTGGTGGCCCTGGCGGTGGGAGCATTGTGGCTGGCGCTCGGGCTCTCCGGCGTGTCGCCGGTCCATGCCCAGGCCCTCGCCGAAGTCGGTCCCTCGGCCAACTGGCAGTTCTCGGCGGCCTGGGCGGTGACGGCCACCGTGCTCACCCTGTTGCTGGCGTGGAAGTGGCCCGGGTCCGGCCTGCTGATCGGCCTGCTGGCGCTGCACTCGGCGTGGATGATGCGCTGGTCCATCTTCATCGGTGGCCAGGAGGTGCCCAAGACCGGCGCCGGCTACTACACCTATTCGCTACCGCTCGGCCCCGAGGGCCTGATGGGCATCGTCGGCACCGCCGGGCTGTGGGTCTTCCTCTTCGTCCTCATCACCACCTTGCTGCCGCTCGACCGCCTCGCGGCCGGCGACACCGACAAGGCTGCCGCCTGAGCGCGGGCGACCAAGGAGATACATCATGAAAATCGAACGTCGTGAAATCATCGCCGCCGGTGGCCTCGCCGCCTTCGTTGCCGGCTTCTCGCAGACTCTGGGCCGCATGGTGGCCAACTTCACCGGCCCCGAAGAGAAGAAGATCGCCGAAGGCCGGCACATCCACGGCCGCTCGGCCGAACCGGAATTCACCGTCGATCCGGTGAGCGGCGAATTCACCCCCAACCCCAACCAGCAGGTCAGCTACACGGCCTGCCTGGGCTGCACCACCCAGTGCGGCGTGCGCGTGCGCATCGACAAGGCCAGCGGCCAGGTCATCCGCGTGGTCGGCAACCCCTACAGCCCGCTGTCGACCGAGCCTCACCTGCCGATGAAGGCGTCGGTCAAGGAGAGCCTGGTCGCCATGTCGCGCTTCCAGGACAAGGGCCTGGCCGGGCGCTCGACCGCCTGCGGCCGCGGCAACGCGGCGATGGACCAGATGAACTCGCCTTTCCGCGTGCTCACCCCGCTGAAGCGCGTCGGTGCGCGCAACTCCGGTCAATGGCAGCCGATCTCCTTCGAGCAACTGGTGAAGGAAGTGGTGGAAGGCGGCGACCTGTTCGGCGAGGGCCATGTCGATGGCCTGGCCGCACTGCGCGACCTGGAAAAGCCGATCGATGCCGAGGCCCCCGAGTTGGGCAAGCGGGTGAATCAGGTCGCGGTGCTGACCAGCGTCAATGACGGCCGCGAGAACTTCAGCCGCCGCTTCTGGAACCAGGCCTACGGCACGCTCAACCACGTCGGCCACGGCTCCTACTGCGGCGGCGCCTACCGCTCCGGCTCGGGTGCGTTGTTCGGCGACGTCAAGCGCATGCCGCACGCCAAGCCCGACCTGGCCAATGCCGAATTCGTGCTCTTCATCGGCACCGCGCCGGGCAACGCCGGCAACCCCTTCAAGCGCACCGGCGGCATGCTCGCCAAGGGACGTGCCGAAGGCCGGCTGGATTACGTGGTGGTCGACCCTGTGCTGAACAACTCGCACAACCTTGCCGCCGCCGAGCACGGGCGCTGGGTGCCGATCCGTCCGGGCACCGACGGTGCGCTGGTGATGGGCATGATGCGCTGGATGTTCGACAACGAGCGCGTGAACACCGCCTACCTTGGCTGGCCCAACCTCAAGGCCGCTCAGGCCGCGGGCGAGCCGTCCTTTACCAACGCCGGCTGGCTGGTGATCGCCGAGGACGGCCACCCGCGCCAGGGCCGCTTCCTGCGCGGCTCCGACATCGGCATGGAAGTCGCGGCGGAGGAGAAATACAAGGACGCCGACCCCTACGTCATCGCCACCGCCGGCGGCGAGCTGGTTGCGGCCGAAACCGCGACCGTGGCGGCGGTGCTGGAGGCCACGCGGGTGATCGAGCTCGGCGGCAAGCCGGTGACGGTGAAGACGCCCTTCGAGCTGCTGCGCGAATCGGCGCGTGCGCTGTCGATCGCCGAATACTCGGCCGTCTGCGGCATCCCGGAGGACGTGATCGTCGGCCTGGCTGACGAGTTCACCCGTCACGGCCGCAAGGCGAGCGCGATTGCCCACGGCGGCATGATGGCCGGCAACGGCTTCTACAACGCCTACGCCGTGGTCACGTTGAACGCGCTGATCGGCAACCTGAACTGCAAGGGCGGCTTCGTGATGAACGGCGGCGGCTTCAAGGACAATGGTGCCGGCCCACGCTACGATCTCGAGACCTTCCCGGGCGAGCTGAAGCCGTCCGGCACCCCGCTTGGGCGCAACGTGGCCTACGAGCGCTCGACCGAGTTCAAGCGCCGCCAGGCCGAGGGCAAGCCCTATCCGGCTAGCGACGCCTGGTTCCCCAACGCGCCGGGCTTGGGCACAGAATGGTTCACCGGTGCACTGCGCGGCTATCCCTATAGCCTCAAGGCTTTGGTGCTGTGGAGCTGCAACCCGCTGTACGGCATCACCGGCGTGCGCCCGCTGATCGAGCGCGACCTCGCCGACCCGAAGAAGCTGCCGCTGATCATCTCGGTCGACCCGCTGATCAACGAGAGCAACGCCTTTGCCGACTACATCGTGCCCGACTCGATCATGTACGAGAGTTGGGGCTGGGCCGCGCCCTGGAATGGCGTGCCCACCAAGGCCACGACCGCGCGCTGGCCGGTGGTCGAACCCAAGGCGGACAAGACCCCCGACGGTACGCCGATCGGCATGGAGACCTTCTACATCGCGCTCGCAAAGGCGATGAAGCTGCCCGGCTTTGGCGGCGAGGCGATCGCCGACATGGACGGCAAGCGCCATCCGCTTGAGACGCCCGAGGACTGGTACCTGCGCGGCGGCGCCAACATCGCTTTCGCTGGCAAGGCGCCGGTGGCCGACGCCACCGACGAGGATCTGCAGCTCTCCGGTGTCGATCGCCTGCGCCCGCAGCTGGAGGGCGTGCTCAAGCCTGAGGAGTGGCGCAAGGTAGCCTTCCTGTTCACCCGTGGCGGGCGCTACCAGCCGGCCACCGAGGCGCAGGACGCGGAGCAGCCCGAGTGGCAGGCCAACCGCTTCACGAAGCCGCTGTGGCTGTGGAACGAGATGATCGGCAGCGCGCGCAACACGCTCTCCGGCGCGCGCTTCCTCGGCTGCGCGCAATGGACGCCGCCGGCCTTCTATGACGGCACGCCGATGCGCGAGGTGCACACCGAGGCGGACTGGCCGCTGCAGATCATCAGCTACAAGTCGGCGCTACAGAACTCGTACAGCATCGCTACCCGCATCACCGGCCTGCACCCGGACAATCCGGTGGTCGTGCATCCGGTCGATGCCGAAAAGCAGGGCCTGAAGACCGGCGACGCCGCGCGCATTCGCACCCCGGGCGGCGCGGCGGCATGCACGGTGATCGTGCATGAGGGTGTGGTGCCCGGGGTGATGGCGATCGAGCACGGTTACGGCCACCTCGAACTGGGCGCACGGGCGCATCGGATCGGCGACCGGGTGCAGCCGGACCGCCCCGACCTGCGGGCGGGCATCAACCTCAATGACCTCGGCCTGTCCGACCCGACGCGTGGTGGCAAGGGCATCTGGGTGGATGCGGTGTCGGGCACCTCGGTGCGCCAGGGTATTCCGGCCCGGCTTGAGCGGGTGTGAGGCCAGAAGTCCGCGACTCGACCGGTTCGATTCGCGGCTGCCGCCGTGCCATGGGATCGATGCAAACGCAGGCGCGCCGGCAGAGGTGTGATTGGGCGGTCGCGTCTCAGTCCAGGCCGGCGGGGTCCGCGCGCAGCATCAGGCGCGCGAGCTCGGCGGCGCTGCCGACTCCGGTCTTTTCCATGACATGGTGGCGGTGTACATGCACCGTCTTCTCGCTGATGTCGAGCTCTCGCCCGACCAGCTTGTTGGGTAGCCCCAGGGCCACCAGGCGGGCGACCTCGCGCTCGCGTGGCGACAGGCGCTCTAGAATCAGCCTGGCCTCCTCGCAGCGCGCGCTGCGGGCGCGAGCCTCACAGCCGAGCTTCACCGCACGGCCGACAGCATCGATCAGGGCCTGGTCCTTGAACGGCTTTTTGAGAAAATCGCAGGCGCCGTGCTTCATCGCTTGGACCGCCAACTCCACGTCACCATGTCCGGTGATGAATACGATCGGTGCCTCGAAGCCGCGCTGGTGCAGCACCTGCTGCAGCTCCAGTCCGCTCATCATGGGCATGCGGATGTCGAGCACCAGGCAGGCCGCCTGGGTGGGGACGGCTACGGCGGAGAGGAAATCCTCGGCAGAAGCGTGGGCAGCGACCTGCCAGCCCATCGATTCGAGCAGGAAGACGGTCGAGCGTCGAAAGGCGGCGTCGTCGTCGATGACGTGGATCAGAGGTTCTTCGTTCGGGCTCATGCGTCGGTGGGTTTCGCTGTGGATTGAATGTACCGCTTGGCTTGCGGCAGGGTGAGCACGAAGATGGCGCCCGGTCCGTCGTCCGGAATATCCGCGCTCAGCCGACCGCCGTGGGCTTCGGCGATGCCGCGGCAGATCGACAGGCCGAGTCCCATGCCGTCGGCCTTGGTGGTAAAGAAGGCCTCGAAGAGCCGGTTACGCGTGGCTGCGTCGATTCCGACGCCGTAGTCGCGTACGCGGATGTGCAGGCTGTCGGCGTCGGTGTCGAGCGTCAGCAGGATGCGCTGGCGTGCGACGGGCAGCCCGTGGCTGGCGTCCCAGGCATTCTTGAGCAGGTTGAGTATCACTTGCTGGATCTGCAGGCGGTCGAACTCGGTGCATGCATCGGCCGGTAGCTCGTCGGCGATCCGAACCTCGGGTGCGTGCGCCAGCATGCCGCGAAAGAGGGCGACAGTCTCATCGACGACGTCGCGTACGGGCTGGCGTTCGCGGCTCGCGGCACGCTTGCGTGCGAAGACGCGGATTTGGCCCAGGATGCCCGCGGCGCGTTCGGCCTGGCCGGCAATCTCGCCACCTGCCTCGCGCACTGCAGCTTCTGTCAGGCGCTGGTTGTCGGCTCGGCGCACCAGGCTGTTGGCGTAGTTTGCGATGGCGGCCAGCGGCTGGTTGAGTTCGTGGGCGAGGGTGCCCGACAACTCGCCCAGTACCGACAGGCGCGAAAGGTGCTCCGCCTGCTCCTGTGCGGCATGCATGTGTTGCGTCAAAGCCTCCCGCTCGGCGAGAGCATGGCGTAGTTCGGCGGTGCGGCGCTGCACCAAGTGTTCGACACGGACGGTATAGATGATCCAGCCCAGGAGCAGCAACGCAAAGCCTGCTACCCATGGCCAGTAGCGTTCGGCCAGCGCCATCAGCGTGGGGGCACGCAGGTAAGCGTAGGGACCGATCTCGAGGCGCCGGAACAACTCGTGGACCGCCTGGTAGTCCGCCGGTACCGCCCATGCCAGGCCGTCACGCTCGGTACGCATGCCGAGCAGCGCGATCGCGACCATACGTGAAAGCTCTGGGGACGTGTGGCGCAGGGCGGCGAGTGGCCAGTCGGGGTAGAGCGGGGTGGAGCTGGCGCAGGCGAAGCCAGGCTCGTTGCGCGGCGACAGTACGCGAAAACGCTCCTGCCAGTCCGCCCGGTTCTCGAGCAGGCAGCTGCGCAGCACGCCCGCATCGGCCAAGCCGGCGTCAAGCGCTGCGACTACGCCGCTCATCGGGAAGCCGACTTCATGCAGGGCGGCGAGATGCCGCTCGGGCGACAGGCCGAGTGCGTCGAGCTCTCCCCACAACATCTGGAAGCCGCCGAAGCCTTCACGGCCGACGATGGCCAGGCGCTTGCCCCGCAACTCGGCGAGGCTATGAAGCGGGCTGTCTGCCGGTACGATCACCGCAGAGCCCAATGCACGCTCGGGTGATCGTCCCCCGCCGGCGTCGAGCGTGAGGATTCGACTGGCGCCGAGTTCAGCTTCGAGCTCGACGTAGTGTCCCGGGTTGGTGATGATGAAGTCGAGTTCGCCTTGGCTCGCAGCAAGGCGCAAGCCATCATGGTCGAGATGGACGAGTGCGGGGGTGTGTCCAGGCAGGCTGGCCTGCAGCCGGCGTAGGACGGGTGACCATTCTTCGACTGCGGCTTCCGAGCCGAGGAAGGCGAGCACGCCAATGCGCAGGGGCTGGGCTGCACAGGCGGGTGCCAGGGGCAGGAGAGCAAGCAGCATGCACCCCAGGGCGGCGCAGAGGCGAGAAACATAAAGAGGCCTGGACATGGGTGCAAAATCGCTGTTTGCGGCAGAGGCGTCAAGCCCGCTGGCGCATGGATCTCGGATGAGGGGAGGAGCAGGGCATGAAGCTGCTGAGTTGGAACATCCAGTGGGGGCGTGGGGCCGATGGGCGGGTGGACCTCGCCCGCAGCGCGGCGGCGATCCGGGCGGCAGGAGACTTCGACGTCATTTGCCTGCAGGAGGTTGCGTGCAATTTCCCCGGGCTGGCAGGCGGGGCGCGGGAGGATGAAGCCGCTGCGCTGGGCGCGGCCTTTGCGGGGTATGAGGCTGTCTATGCGGCGGCCGTCGATCTGCCGGACGGCGAGGGCGGGCGTGCCCGCTTCGGCAACCTGCTGCTGTCGCGCCTGCCTGTCGGACAGGTGTTCAGGCACCTGCTGCCTTCGCCCGCGGACCCGGCGTACCCGGCGATGCAGCGTGTGTGCGTGGAGGCCGTGGTGCAGGCGCCGTGGGGCGCGCTGCGGGTGATGACCACGCACCTGGAGTACTACTCGGCGGTCCAGCGTCGCGCCCAGGTCGAGGCGCTGCGCGGTCTGCAGGCCGAGGCAGCCGATCTGGCCGCGCGCCCGCCCGCACTCAAGGAGGCGAATCCGTCGTTTGCCGCGCCGCAGCGCCCGGCAGCGGCCGTGTTGTGCGGGGATTTCAACTGCGAGCCCGGTTCGGCCGAGCATCTTGCCATGCTGCAGCCGCTACCGGCGGCACCCTGGGGCGATGCGCGTGCGCACTGGGTAGACGCGTGGCAGCTCGTTCATGGCGCGCAGCCTCATGCGCCCACAGTCGGCCTGCATGGCGCCGAGTGGCCTGATCGCGCCTATTGCT
Source organism: Thauera sp. 28 (assembly GCF_000310145.2). Classification (GTDB taxonomy): domain Bacteria; phylum Pseudomonadota; class Gammaproteobacteria; order Burkholderiales; family Rhodocyclaceae; genus Thauera; species Thauera mechernichensis. The sequence goes on along the minus strand of NZ_AMXA01000020.1, from coordinate 19,021 downwards.
GCGACTACTTCTTCGTCACCACCGACCTTGCGGCCCGTGTGCGCGAGCTGGAGGTCATGGCGGACACGGCGGCGTCGGACCACCAGCCGGTGGTGCTCACCTTCGAGGCTCAGTCTTCGAGCAGGGCCTGAACCACGGCAGCGGGGTTCTCGTCGAGCATGCCGTGGCCGCAGGCTGCAAGCACGACCAGGCGCGCATTGCCCTCTGCCTGGAGGGCGTCGGCGAGCGGGGTCACGGCCTTGAGCGGGGTCATGCGGTCGACCTCGCCGCACAGCAACAGGCTTGGGCCGCGGCGTCTGGCGGCGGCGGCCAGGCCGTCCTGCCAGGCGTCGCAGGCCGCCAGATCGGAGGCCAGTACTGCTGCGCCGTTGCGTTGCATGCGCGCGGTATTGGCTTCCTCCAGCGCCTGTCGACGGGCTTCGCCGATCAACTCCGCCGGAGCGAAGGAGAATTTGTTGATCAGGGCGTGCGCCTGTTGAGGGTCGTTACGCGCGGCATCGAGCACGAAGGGGGCGACCGGCATGGGCGCCAGGCTGCCGATCAACACCAGGCGGCCCACCCGTGTAGGGGCCGAGTCCGCTGCGGCGAGTGCGACCAGCGAGCCCATGCTGTGACCGCCGAGGTCGAAGCGACCCAGGCCAGCGGCGTCCGCGAATGCGAGCACCCAGTCCGCCATGGCATCGATGCCGAGACACGCGTCGCCGCTTGAACTGCCATGTCCAGGAAGATCGACGGCGATCGTGCGCCTGCCGGCTTGAGCCAGGCCTTCGGCAACAGCTTGCCAGATGCCGCGGTCGTGTCCGGCACCGTGGACAAGGAGCAGGGGGTGGGCCGTCGTCGGGCCAAAATCGTCATAGGCGGCCATATGGCCGCGGAGAGGAATCGTAGGCATGGATGTCTCTGGTGACTTGCAGCTTGCATCAATGCGCCCGGCAGCTTGTGCGGCAGGGCTTGATGCACGGTGAGTGGGGTGCGGAAGGGGGTGCGGAAGGTAGCCGGGCTGCGGCTCGACGTGCAAGGCCCGATGCGTCAGGCGTATTCGTCAGGGTCCAGCATGTGCTCGATGGCGGTGATGCGATCCTTGAGCGCGAGTTTGCGTTTCTTGAGCCGGCGCAGCATCAGCTCGTCTTCCGAGGGCTGCTGCGCAAGGCGCGTGATCGCATCGTCCAGGTCCCGATGCTCGCTGCGCAGCTCCTCGAGGCGCCCGCGCAGGCTGGTGACCTCGTCGAATTGCTCGTCCGTCATGAATACGCTCCCCCGATCTGGATCTGCATGCGCTCAAGCGCACGTCTGCCCCGCCATTGTTTGCCAATGGTATGCGGGGCAGGCGGGCCTGACAATGCGCAATGAAGCGCAGGAGGGTGGGCGCCGCTGACGGCGCCTCAACCGTCCGCTCAGTGACGGAAGCGTGACACCAGCTCTCCGAGTTCTCTGGCGATGGTGTCCAGGGACGTTGCCGATGAGGCGGTCTGTTCGGTGGATGCGCTGGTTTCTTCCACCATCTGGGCAATGCTCTCGACCTGCTGCGCGATGGCCGTGCTGGCGGCGCTTTGTTCCCGGGTGGCAAGCGCCACCTCGCGGATGCGGTCGAGCGTCGTGTGCGCGCCTTCGCGGATCTTGCGCAGCGACTGTTCGGCCTCGCGGGCAAGCTCCACGCCGCGCTCGACCTGGGGCAGTGCCTTGTCCATGGATTCGACTGCGCTGCCCGTGTCGCTCTGGATGGCGCCCGTCATCGCACTGATCTCTTCGGTCGCGGACGAGGTCCGTTCGGCAAGCTTGCGGACTTCGTCCGCGACCACCGCGAAGCCGCGGCCTTGCTCGCCTGCGCGAGCGGCCTCGATGGCAGCGTTGAGGGCAAGCAGGTTGGTCTGTGCTGCGATTTCCTTGATTACCTCGGTGATCTTGGAGATCTCGTTGGCACGCGTCTCGAGCGAGCGGATCATTCCCGCAGCGGCGGAGGTCTGTTCGGAGATCACGGTCATCTCGCGCGCCGCCTCGGCAACCTGCGCCTCGCCGCCCTGGGCCAGCTGCGCTGCCGAAGAGGAGTACTGCTCAGTGTCGCGGGCAAGGTCGGAGATGTGGTTGATGGAGACGGTCAGTTCCTCGATCGCGGCAGCCATGGCTGCCGTGGAGTCGGACTGGCGGAGCGAGGCTTGGGCGACCTGGCCCGACGAGGTCGAGATGTTCTCGGCGGTGTGCCGCACGACGCCGGACTTTGCCGAGATCTCGCCCACCATCTGGCGAATCGCGCTCAGCATGCGCGACAGCTCGGAGAGCAGACTTCCGCGTTGCGCGTTGGGAATGGCAACGGTGAGGTCTCCCGAGGCGGCGAGGTCCATCAGGCGCATTGCTTCGGTCGGCTCGCCGCCGATCTGGCGCAGCACCGAGCGGCCGATCTGAACACCGAGCGCCACCACGACCAGCATGATCACCAGGCTGACAAGCATATCGACCAGCACGCTGTTCCAGAACTGGGTCTCGACGTCATCCATGTACACCCCGGTACCGATGACCCAGCCCCAGGGCGCGAAGGTGGCGACGTACTGCAGCTTGTCGACCGGGTCGGTGCTGCCCGGACGGGGGAAGGCGGTATCGACGTAGCCGGAGCCGTTGCGGCTGGCTGTGCCGACCACGTCCTTGATCGTGTAACGCCCCTTGCCGTCACGGACCTCGTTGCTCACATCGCGCCCCTTCCACTCCGGGCGGAAGGGGTGCATCACCGTCGTCGCCGACAGGTCGTAGATGTAGAGGTATTCGGTCTTGCCGTCGTCGCCGCCGTAGCGCATTGCCTGAATGGCCTGGATGGCCCTCGACTGGGCTTCCGGAGTGCCCAGCTCGCCACTGCGGGCGTGAAAGGCAGCCGAGACCTGCACGGCGCTCTCGACGATGGAGCGGACCTGGAGCTTGCGTGTTTCGGTGAGCTCGGCCTTGAGCTGGATCGCATCCAGGACCATGACGGTAGCCAGGCCCAGGAAGGTGGCGGCGATCAGCAGGATGATCTTGGTTCTGAACTTCAGGTTGTCGAGCATGGCTGTCCCCAGGCACCGTTGATGTACTCAACGCCGGTATCGGCTATAAGCCTGGAGACTTTAGCAGTTTATTGCGAAATGCTACGGCTCGCTCCGCCACGACCGAGGCGGCGGGGGGCGAGCTTCAGCGAGCCTTTGGTCACATGCGATCGATCACGAGGTAGACCAAGGTCTGGTTGAGCAGCAGATAGGCGATCTCGCCGAAGGTCATCGGTCCGGTGAAGGCGCCTGTTCGGCGCCCCTCCAGGCCGTCATGGACGTAGTTGAGAATGCAGTTGCACGAGAACGCCGCGTGTCCGCCCTCTGCGCTCGAGTGCGTCGGCGGCAGCCGGCGGGCCAGGCGATAGGTGGTGTCCTTGAATACGGGGGCGTAGAAATCGACGCGCCTGGTGCTGGCATCGATGCTTTTGAAGGACACGTTGACCATCGCCCCGCAATAGTCGGCGACCAAGGGCAGGCGCAGATCGCCGCCATGTGCTTCGAGGTAGTCCGCAAGGAGCGACGGAGCGCCATTGACGAGGCATTCGCGTGCCGAGAAGCCCGTTTCCGGAAAGCGGATGTCGTCGCCCCGGCCTTGCGCCAACAGATTGATGATCTCCACCCGGGCGTAGCAGTCGTCCGGGAGAGTGACATGCATCACCACCGCGCGCTCGGAGTCGAACTCTCCCGTTTGCCCGTTGATCACCATGGGGGTGGCGCGTTCGATATCGTCGAGGTGGCAGCCCGATACCCAGCCGACGAGGGGTTTTACGAACATGTCGTCGAACCCCGGCGCGTTGCGCGCGTAATGCGAGTGCACCGCAGAGAACGCCGGAATGATCAGTATGGAGTAGCCGTTGTCCGGGGCTTCCACACATATCCGGTCGAGCGAGGTCACGTCATGGAAGCGGATCCGCGGTACTGGCGAGACGTGTGCGATCTCGCTCACGAATACGCGATTGCGGCTCATCTCGCCGCCGTCCTGCGCCATGAAGTACGGAATCGTGCCGCCGATCCAGTTGCCGCGCGGCAGCTGGCGCAGCAAGTCCTCGTCGCCGGCAATGGTCAGGAAGGCGCCACGTTCGATGCGCCGTGCTGCCTCGACAAGGCCGAGTAACGAACCGTGTGCGGAGGCGCTTTGCTCAAGAGGAGTCCCAGCCACGTCATTCGCTCCTGATCTGGCTGAGTTCATGCGCGAGCAGGCGCTTGTTCTTGAGGAAGTACCGGTGCAGTTCCTGCAACTTGAGCGTGCGCACCTCGACGTCGGAGATCATCTCGAACTGCGCGCGCAGCCGTGTCAGCAGCAGCTTCAGGCCGAGGACGCGGATGTCGAGTTGTCGTCCGCCTTCCAGCAGCGCGACCCACACTGGGTCCGCCACGTCGGGCACGTCCGGGTCCGCCGCCGCGCCTGCGTCAGTTTCGCTGCCGTGCGCTGCGATACACTTGGCCGGGGAGCGGTCGAAGCCCCAGCGGCCGCTGTCCATCGCATAGCGCAATCGCCAGAGTTCGGTGATCGGCAGGTCGAGCAGGGTGCAGATGCTCTGCAGGCTGCATCCCTCGCGCAGAAAGGTGAAGATCCGCTCGTTGAGCGCGCGCGTGAATGGCAGGTCTGGTTCGCCGGCCCACGGTTGGCGCGACAGGTCGGCCGTGCCTGGCGCCTGGACGTGGATATGGATCTGCCAGGCGCCGAAGTTGGCGTGCCGCCAGGACAGTGTCCGCGTACCCGGCACAGGCCGCGCGCGTATGATGCCCAACCAGGGGCGAGGGGTTTCCAGTCCGATCCAGATGTCGTGGCGACGGCCACCATTCTCCTTGCAGTCGGTAACCGTCCACGGCGCCTCGACATCCAGCAGTGTTTGCCACAGGTGTCGCTCGTTATTCATTGTCGGCGGGTCTCCAGCCATCGGATCGAGTGATCAAGTGCGCCGCCGTGACGGCTGCGCCACGTGCGCTGGAGAGCGCTCAGGCAACAATCATGCCATTGTTGTGCAGATATATGCGTTATGAAAAATGCCGGGCGCGCTGAAACCCCTGCAGCTGAGGGCCGGCGAGCGCTTCGGGCGCCCGCCGGCCCTGTACGATGCCGCGGTGCAACTGTTTCACGCAGTGGCCTGTGCCAAGTGCTCCTGCTCCACGCGTGTTCCGAAACGATGCGCGCTGCTCATGAATGCTGCTCCCCAATTTGCGGGGGGCTGTCTTAGGCGCTGCCCTTGGTGAGCGCCCTCAGGCTATCGGCCACCGCCTTGGTGTGCACCGCCGTGTCCGCGGTGCGGCGGCTCGACTGCTCGATGCTCTCGAGCAGCTTGGTGAGGTCGGCCACGCCGGACGATTGGCCTTCGATCTCGCGCGCCACATTGCTGATTGCATCCGCGAGCCGGGAAATGTCGCCACCGATCTCGGTCGCACTGGTACGCGATTTCTCCGCGAGCTTGCGCACCTCGTCTGCGACCACGGCGAACCCGCGCCCCTGTTCTCCGGCCCGTGCCGCCTCGATCGCGGCGTTGAGCGCGAGCAGGTTGGTCTGGTCGGAGATCTGCTGGATCACGCCTGCAACGCTCTTGATGCGGGCACTGGCTTCGGCCAGGCCGCGCGCGCTGGCGGCGACCTCGCCCGCACGCGCGGCAAGTTCGACGACCGTACTGCCGGCGCGATGGACGACCTCGTCCTGCTCGACGATGTGTGCGGACAGCGCATCCATCGACCCGTAAAGGTCGCCGGCACAACCATCCAGTTCCCGCGCAGTGTGCTCGCGCAGCGTGTTCGCCTCCCGGAGCACCCGCCCAAGATCGTTGAGTCCGGTGAACACCCTCGCCATCGATTCATCCAGCCCGCTGGCGTCGAGCGAGCTGTCGAAGTGCTGGGCCTCGAAACTCTCGATCTGCTGAACCACGACACGCGACAGGCCCGCGAGCTTGGCGACCTGGCGGCGCAGGAAAAAGGCCTTGAACTCGCCGTAGTGGGCCACGAACTGGTCCACGAAGCCGTCGCGGAAGCCTTCTCCGGTGCGCACGCGGAAGAAGAAGATGGCAGTCAGGGTCTGGTTCAGATTCAAGCCCAGAATTTCGCCAAAGGTGGAGAAGCCGGCGAGTGGCACGCCCTCCATGACCTTGCCCATGTCGCCGAGCTCGCGCTCGTTGTAGAGCCTGCGCAGGATGCAGTCGTTGAGGATGCCGGCCACCGGCAGTCCCGGCTTGCCTTCCAGGAAGCGCTGGAAGTCCTGCCGTGTGCGTTCGGCCAGCCCGGTGCGGCGGACCATGACCAGCTCCTCGCCCGGGGCGACGTCGCAGTAGAAGTGCACGCGCCCGCTATCCAGGTCCATGCGTGCGATTGAGCGCACGTAGATTTCCTTGCCGACGCGAATGGCGAAGGAGTACTCGGCCAGCTTGGCCTCTAGCGAGCTGCGATCGCATTTGAGTCGGTCGCACAAGGCGTCGACCAGGGTGCCGATGCGGCCCTGCTGGTCGAACACCTGGCTGACGTAGCGTTGCTCCAGCGAGGCGGACAAGACGTTGAACACGACATCCGTGGGTTCGAAGTTCTGGCTCTTGAACACGCCGAAACGCACGCCCGGCGCCGTTCTGACGAAAGTGACGAGGGCGTGGTTGTCCAGGCGCCGCTTGCCGTCGTGCAGCCAGGACACCTTGAAGTCGAGCGTGCCGCCGGCGGAGCCGCCCACGAACAGACAGGGGAAGCGGCCGCTCTCGTACAGGGCCTCCATGAAGAACGACTCGGATGCCGACAGGCCGTCGAACAGCACGTAGGCGAAGGTGTCGCGGTGATCGATGTCGAGGGCGATGCCGGCGTTCTCGATGCTCCTTGCCAGTCGCGCCACGCGCTCCTTCATCGGCACGGCAACCGAGCCGCGGCGCAAGTCCTCGCTGCCTAGGGGGATCGCCACCACTTCGGCGCGGGCCACCAGTGAGGCGTCGAAGCACTGGAGGACGATGCGATCCCAGCTTCCGCCGGTCGTGCAGTAGAGCTGGCCCTGTTCGGAGCAGAGCTCGCCTGCGGTCGTGCACATGGCCAGCGCCGCATCGGGAAAGCGCCTGCGCACCTCGGCCGCGCTGCGGTCGATGTCGACGTGCGGCGACACGAAAGCGACCACGAATGTGGGCTTGATGCGCAAGGCGTCAAGCGCTGCCCCCAGCGTCGCCGAGGATGCCTGCAAGGTCACCACCCCTGCCGCATTGGCGGCTTGTTTGCGCAAGAACAGTCCCATGATCTCCTCGACCTCCGTTCATTCGGGTTCGTTGTTGTCCGAGCATCCGCGCCGCGCTCGTTTGTAAGCACTCGGGCCAGGCAAAGCACGAAATGGGCCTGCCGTCCGGCTTGGCGCAAATCTGGACCAGTCCGTAACATCGGCACTTTTTGCGGACCGCTTGAGGATGAACAAGGCCTTTGTGAAGGAAAGTGACGGCGACGGCGATGGCGACGAGGATCTGGCGCCGGGCCTGCGTCTGCCGGCCGGCAGCAAGAACTACATGACCCGGCGTGGTTACGACGCCTTGCGTGCGGAGCTCGACCAGCTCGTGCGCTTCGAGCGTCCGAAGCTCGTCGAGACGGTGGCGTGGGCGGCAGGCAATGGCGACCGTTCGGAGAACGGAGACTACATCTACGGCAAGAAGCGGCTGCGCGAGATCGACCGGCGCATCCGTTTCCTGATCAAGCGCATCGAGAACGCCGAGGTGGTGGACCCCGAGCGCCAGCGCGAGCTGGAGCAGGTGTTCTTTGGCGCTACGGTGAGTTTCTGCGACCTGGACACCGGCGAGGAGCAGACCCTGCAGATCGTGGGAGTGGATGAGGCTGATGCGACCCAGGGCCGGATCAGCTGGATATCGCCGCTTGCACGTGCCGTGCTGAAGTCGCGGGTCGGCGACGTGGTGCGCTTCCAGAGCCCGGCCGGGCTGCGTGAGCTGGAGATCGTCGGCGTGGTCTACGTTTGAGGCAAGTCAACGTTATCTCTTTGTATTTCATTGGAGTATCTGCGGTGGTGTGGGCGCGATGCAGCTAAAGTCGGAGGTGTATTTGGCCGATAGCAAACGCACAGGTTGCAGCCGCTGGCCGTGCAGGGGGGCTGACAGACCGAAGAAATCATAGAGAGGGAGGGAAGGGATATGCGCCTTGGATCATTGACCGTCGTGCAGCGTGTCTCGCTGCTGGTCGTGGTGGCGATGGCTGGCCTGGCATTGCTCACTGCAGTGGCATTGCGTGATGCGCACCGCCACATGACCGAAGGCTATGAGCGCAACGTCAGGAGCCAGGTCGAGGTCGCCCACGGTCTGATTGCGCATTTCCACGCCCTGGAGCGCAGCGGCGCAATGAGCCGGGCCAATGCGCAGGAGGCCGCCAAGGCGGCGTTGCGCGGCCTGCGCTATCAAGGCAACGAGTACTTCTGGGTCAATGACAGCGGTCCGGTGATGCTGATGCACCCGATCCGCCCCGATCTCGAGGGGGTGGACCTGTCTCCGAATCGTGATCCGCAGGGCAAGTACCTGTTCCGCGAGTTCGTGCGCGTGGCGCGTGCCGATGGCGCCGGTTTCGTGGATTACCTGTGGCCGCGCCCGGGGTCGGAGACGCCCCAGCCCAAGCTGTCCTACGTCAAGATGTTCGCGGAGTGGGACTGGATCGTCGGTACGGGCGTGTATGTCGATGATATCGATACCGCCATGCGTGGCGCGGCGACCGGCTTCGGTATCTTCGTGCTGGCGGTGCTCGTCGTCCTCGGCCTGATCTCGTGGTGGGTGGTGAGGGGCGTGGTCCGTGCGCTCGGCGGCGAGCCGGCCTATGCCAACGAGGTCATGCGCCAGGCCGCTGCGGGTCAGCTCGATGTCAGGGTCGCCAATCGCGCGGGCGCAGACAGCCTGCTTGGTACGCTGTCGACCATGCTTGGCCAGTTGCGCGCCATGGTGGGCGAAATCGGCCAGGGTTCGGGGCGGCTGACCGATACCGTGCGGGACATCTCTGAGGTCGCGCGGGTGGTGTCCAAGGCGTCGGCCGTGCAGACCGACTCGACCGCTGCCATCGCAGCCGCGGTCGAGGAGATGACGGTGAGCGTGGAGCACATCTCGGATGGCGCCCGCCATGCCGAGGAGAACTCGGCGGCGACGTCCGAGCTGGCCCATGAGGGCGCGGCGCGGGCCGAGCGTGTGGTCACGGAGATGAACTCGATCGCTGCCAAGGTCGGGGCGGCTGCAGGCAAGCTGCAGAACCTGGTCCTGCGTGCGGACGAAGTGGGATCGATCGCCAACGTGATCAAGGAGATCGCCGGGCAGACCAACCTCCTGGCCCTCAACGCGGCGATCGAGGCCGCCAGGGCCGGCGAGCAGGGGCGCGGCTTTGCGGTCGTTGCCGACGAGGTGCGCGGCCTGGCTGAGCGCACCGCCGCGGCGACGGTCCAGATCGAGCAGGTCATCGAGGGCATCCAGACCGAGACCAAGGGCACGGTCGATGCCATGGCCGAGGTGACGGCACAGGTCGAGGGCGGCGTGGTGCTCGTCGATGAGACGTCCGAGTCCCTGCATCAGATCAGGTCCGGCGCCGGCGAGGCGCTGGAGAAGATCCGCGGTGTGGCTTTCGCCACCCGCGAGCAGCGCGCCGCAGCAACCGAGATCGCCCAGCAGGTCGAGCGGATCACCTCGATGGCGCAGGACACCACGGCCGAGATGGCCTCGATGGCTCAGCTGGCGGAGCGCATGGAGCAACTGGCAGGCGACCTCAACCAGCTCGTCGGCCGCTTCCGCTGCTGAGCGCCCGCCCCGCATGCGCGGGCAGGCCCTTGAAAGTGGGAGCACCGCCCCCATCTGCGGCTCCGTCCTGATCAAACAGACGGAGCCGCAGTCACATGTCCGAAGTACAGAACCCGAACAACGCGTCGTCCCAGACCCTGAACTTCCAGGCCGAGGTGAAGCAGTTGCTTCACCTGATGATCCACTCGCTGTATTCCAATCGCGAGATCTTCCTGCGTGAGCTGGTCTCGAACGCATCCGATGCCTGCGACAAGCTGCGTTTCGAAGCCCTCGACAACGGCAGCCTGTACGAAAACGACGCCGAGCTGAAGATCCGCATCGGCTTCGATGCCGAGGCCAGGACCATCACCATCGCCGACAACGGCATCGGCATGAGCCGCGACGAAGCCATTGCCCACCTGGGCACCATCGCCAAGTCCGGTACGCGCGAGTTCTTCGGCCAGCTCACCGGCGACCAGAAGAAGGACGCCAACCTCATTGGCCAGTTCGGCGTCGGCTTCTACTCCGCCTTCCTCGTCGCCGATCGCGTCACCGTGCTCACCCGTCGCGCCGGCCTGGCTGCCGGCGAGGGTGTGAGGTGGGAATGCTCGATGGCCGGCGATGAAGCTGGCGCCTACACCGTGGCGCAGGTCGACAAGGCCGGCCGCGGCACCGAGATCACCCTGCATCTGCGCGAAGGCCAGGAAGACCTGCTGTCGTCGTGGAAGCTCAAGAGCCTGGTCCGCAAGTACTCCGATCACATCGTGCAGCCGATCGTGATGAAGAAGGAGGAGTGGAACGACGAGCAGAAGAAGCAGGTGCTCACGGACGAGGACGAGACCGTCAACCAGGCCAACGCCCTGTGGGCCCGGGCCAAGAGCGACATCACGGATGACGAGTACAAGGCCTTCTACAAGCACGTTGCGCACGACTTCGACGAGCCGCTGGCGTGGACCCACTCGCGTGTCGAGGGCCGCCATGAATACACCAACCTGCTCTACATCCCGAAGAACGCGCCCTTCGACCTGTGGGACCGCAACGCCAAGCACGGCATCAAGCTGTACGTGAAGCGCGTCTTCATCATGGACGACGCCGAGAAGCTGATGCCGACCTACCTGCGCTTCGTGCGCGGCGTGGTCGATTCGGCCGACCTGCCGCTCAACGTGTCGCGCGAGATCCTGCAGGAGTCGAAGGACATCGACACCATCCGCTCGGGCTGCACGAAGAAGGTGCTGTCGATGCTGGAAGGTCTGGCCAACAGCGAGGAGGCTGCCGACAAGGAGAAGTACGCCGACTTCTGGAAGGCCTTCGGCAAGGTGCTGAAGGAAGGCGTGGGTGAGGACTTCGCCAACAAGGAGAAGATCGCCGGCCTGCTGCGCTTCGCCTCGACCCAGCTCGACACGGCGGACGAGGTCGTCTCGCTGGCCGACTACATCGGCCGCATGAAGGAAGGCCAGGACAAGATCTACTTCGTCACCGCCGAGACCTTCAATGCCGCGAAGAACAGCCCGCATCTCGAGGTCTTCCGCAAGAAGGGCATCGAGGTGCTGCTGCTGTCGGACCGTGTCGATGAGTGGGTGACCGGCAACCTCACCGAGTTCGACGGCAAGCCGCTGGTCTCCGTCGCCAAGGGCGGCCTGGACCTGGGCGCACTGGAGGACGAGGCCGAGAAGAAGGAAGCCGAGAAGGCCGCTGACGAGTACAAGGAACTGCTCGACAAGATGAAGGCGAGCCTGGGCGAGCGCGTGAAGGACGTGAAGGTGACCCTGCGCCTGACCGATTCGCCCGCCTGCCTGGTGGCCGACGAGCACGATCTGGGCATGAACCTCGCCCGCATCCTCAAGGCCGCGGGCCAGAACGCGCCGGTCTCCAAGCCCATCCTCGAGATCAACCCGAGCCATCCGGCGGTGCTGCGCCTGAAGTACGAGGACAAGCACTTCGACGACTGGGCAGCGGTGCTGTTCGACCAGGCCCTGCTGGCCGAGGGCGGCACGCTCGACGACCCGGCGACCTTCGTCAAGCGCATCAACCAGCTGATGATGGCGATGAGCGGCAGCTAAAGCGGGCCCATACCGGCGCTGCGGGTCAGGCCGCCGGCTTCACGGGAGGGGGTGTCCGTCAGGGCGCCCCCTCCTTGTTCCTGGCGGTCGAGGGCATGTCCTGCATGTTGCCCGCAGTCTCGGCATTGCCCACGCCCAGGGGAGAGGTGGGCGCCTCCTGCGTAGCCGGGGCCGCTGTGGATTCGGCTGTCGAGGGCGCGGCGGTATCTGGTACGGGGGGCTGGACCCGTCCTTCCGCCCGCCGCAGCCAGGGGTAGGCGAGTGCATGGTAGAGCGGGACCGGGGCGACCGAGCGCGATACGCCATGCGCCACCACCGCCGTCGCCATCAGCGGCAGCAGCATCTGGTGGTTGGCCGTCATCTCCATGACGATCACGAAGGAGGTGATCGGCGTCTGTGTCATGGCAGCAAGAAAGGCCACCATGCCCAGGACCAGGATGGCCGGGTCGGGTTCGCCGGGCAGCAGCATGGCGATGTCCGATCCCAGTCCGGCGCCCACGGCGAGCGCGGGTGCGAACACGCCGCCCGGGATGCGCGACACGAAAGCCAGCCAGATCACCGCCATCTTCATCAGCATGAAGGCCATCGGCAGCGCGGCGCTGCCTTCGAGCGCAGCCTTGGATTCGGCATAGCCCGTGCCGTAGGTCAGGCCGCCGCTGGCGACGCCGATCAGGCCGGTGAGCAGGCCGCAGAACGCGGCAAAGCGCACCGGCTGCGTCTGCGCGATGACGCCCACTCGCCCGGGCAGGCCGCGCGCCGAGGCGATCAGCACGCGTGAGAAGCCGCCGCCGAGCAGGCCGCCGACCACGCCGCACAGCAGCACCGGCCAGATGCCGTCGGGCCAGCCGATCGTGGCCAGGGTGCGGCCGAAGTAGGTGTAGTTGCCAAGCACGGCCAGTGACATCAGACCGGCGAAGATGACCGCGGTGAGCGTGGTGCTGTTGGCGCGGAAGGCACGGTAGCGGCACATCTCCTCGATTGCGAACATGATGCCGCCGAGCGGGGTGTTGAAGGCCGCGGCCACGCCTGCGCCGCTGCCGGCGACGATGAGGTCGCGGCTCGACGCGATGCGCCGGTGCCGCTTTCGGCTCGCCAGCATGTGCATGATCGAGGCACCGATCTGGATCGAGGGGCCTTCGCGTCCGATCGAAGCGCCCGACAGCAGGCCGCCCAGCGTCAGGAATACCTTTGCGATCGCGATGCGCAGCGACAGCAGCTGCTTGCGTACCCGCCCGTCGTCGGAGAGGGAGGCGGCGATGGCCTGTGGGATGCCGCTGCCTTCCGTCCCGGGAAAGAAACGCCGTGATACCCAGGCGAGCGCAGCAAAGCCTGCTGGCGCGACGATCAGGCTCAGCCAGGGGCGCTCGCGCATCACGCCGGCGTGGGCCTCGATGGCAAGCTCGGCACCGATCGCGAAGGCGATTGCGAGCAGCCCCGCGAACAAGGCGGCGCCAACCAGCAGCAAGCGGACACGCCAGCGGCGCAGCGAGAGCCAGGGCAGGGCGTAGCGGCGACCGCCGCGTAACAGCCGGCTCAGGCTCCAGCGAGTTCGGGTCGGCGTATCGAGTTTCGGGTCGGGGCTCATGAGGGCTCTGTTGCGGTACAGCATGGCGCCGTTCCGGAGGGGCGCTGACGACTGAACCGGGCTCGTTGCGTGCATGCTGCACATGCGAAAGGTGAACGATACCGTTACCATAGACGCCGTGGCAGGCAATGATGTTTTTTTGACAATGAAGCTTTGAGCAAATATAGTCCGAGCGAGATTCAGACAGTGGAAAACCAAGCAAGAGCAAGCAAGCCGGCCGCGCCGGTGACCCCGCTTTCGGTGCTGCAGCGTTTCAGGATCCTGATCCGCACGGCGCAGCGCCACTCCCAGTGGATCGAGCGCCAGAGCGGAGTGACAGGGGCGCAGCTATGGGCTCTGCAGGAACTCAAGGAGTCAGCTGGCCTGCGGGTGGGCGAACTCGCCAACCGCATGGCGCTGCATCAATCGACCACGTCCAACATGGTCGATCGGCTCGAGACTGCGGGCTTGCTTCGCAAGGAGCGCACCACTGTCGACCAGCGCGTCGTCCGTCTCTACCTTACCGAAGAGGGCCAGGCACTGCTGGCGCGGGCGCCATCTCCGGCGCGCGGGGTTTTGCCCGAGGCCTTGCGGCTGATGGATGAGGCGGGCCTGGAGAGCCTTCAAAGCGAGCTCGACAAGCTGCTGCGCCAGATCAAGAATCTTGACGAAGGCTTTGGCATGCAGCCCTTGCCCTTCACCGAATGAGCGATGTTCCGCCTGGCACGGTCGGAACGTCCCGACCGTGTCTTACACACAGTGTTTCTTGCACTTGTGCGGACAGCAGCTTGAGCGGCCGACCGGCCGCTCTTTTTTTGTGTGCGCCCGGCATTGTGGCGTGCCAGGGCACCGCATCCGGATGCGCCTAGTGCTTTCTTGACAGCCCCTGCGTGGCGCGCGCCAGGCCATCGAGCGTCATCGGGTACATGCGTCCGCCGACGATCTGGTGGATCAGCTCGATCGACTTGCGGTAGGGCCACAGGCGTTCCGGTTCCGGGTTGAGCCAGGCCGCTGCCGGGTAGGCGTCGAGCAGCCGCCGCAGCCAGGTGGCGCCCGGCTCGGCGTTCATGTGCTCGACCGAGCCATGCGGATGCAGGATCTCGTAGGGGCTCATGGTGGCATCACCGACGAAGATGAGCTTGTAGTCCGGCCCGTACTTGTGGATGACGTCGAGTAGCGGTGTGCGCTCGGCGTGCCGGCGGCGGTTGTCGCGCCAGACACCCTCGTAGACGCAGTTGTGGAAGTAGAAGTACTCGAGGTGCTTGAACTCGAGCCGGCAGGCCGAGAACAGCTCCTCGCAGATCTTGACGTGGTCGTCCATCGAGCCGCCAACGTCGAGGAAGAGCAGCACCTTGACCGCGTTGTGGCGCTCTGGCCGCATCATCAGGTCCAGCCAGCCGGCGTTGCGTGCGGTGGCGGCGATCGTGCCGTCGAGGTCGAGCTCCTCGGACGCGCCCTGGCGGGCGAAGCGGCGCAGCCGGCGCAGGGCAACCTTGATGTTGCGGGTGCCCAGTTCCACCGAGTCGTCCAGGTTGCGGAACTCGCGCTTGTCCCACACCTTGACCGCCGTGCGGTTGCCCGCCGATTCGCCTCCGACGCGGATGCCTTCCGGGTGGGTGCCGTTGTTGCCGAAGGGCGAACTGCCGCCGGTGCCGATCCATTTGTTGCCGCCCTGGTGGCGTCCTTTTTGCTCCTGCAGGCGCTTGCGGAACTCGTCCATCAGCTTGTCCCAGCCGAGCTTTTCCAGCTGTGCGCGCTCCTCGGGGCTGAGGTGCTTGCGTGCCATTGCCCGCAGCCACTCCTCGGGCAGGTCCGCCTCGAGGCCGGGGAGCTCGGTGACCCCCTTGAAGTACTCGCCAAAGGCTTGGTCGAAGCGGTCGTAGAGCGCTTCGTCCTTCACCAGGCAGGTGCGTGCAAAGTGGTAGAAGTCGTCGATGGAGGGGCCGCACACGTGCGCCTTCATCCCCTCGAGCACGGTCAGGAACTCGCGCGTCGACACCGGCAGCTTGCGTGCCTTCAGGTGCAGGAAAAAATCGATCAGCATCGGCAGCTCCGCGGGCGTGGACCTCAGTCCTGTATCTGCATCGCCCAGGACAGGGCCTGCATGTGGCACTCCGTGGCCTGCTCGGGCGAGATGCCGCAGCGCTCGGCGGCTTCGGCCAGGCCGTCGCCCTGGGTTCGCTCGCAGGCAATGGCGAGCTGGAGCAGGTCGTGGAGAGGGCCCCCCTTGCCGCGGACGGCAGCATCGATGTCGGCGCTGAGGGCCAGCGGCGCCAGCGCCTTGTCGAGCGGAACCTGCAGGATCACGTCGATGAGCGACAGCAGGCCGACGAGGAACAGGGCGTCACGCTCGGCGCTCGGGTGCGCGGCGGCGAGCAGTTCCATCATGCGGCCGCGGACGAGCGCCGTCTCCAGCGCCGCGCCGCCGCGCTCGCTTTCGGTTGCCGTGCTGCAGACGAGCAGGATCAGCCAGCGGTAGAGCTTTTCGCGGCCGAGCAGCGCGAGCGCGTTCTCGATCGAGGACACGCTTTGCGGCAGCGCATTGGCAGCCGAGTTGATGTAGCGCAGCAGGCGCAGCGACAGGGCAGCGTCCTGCTTGAGCAGCTCGGCCAGCTCGTGGGTATCGGCGTCGGCGCGCAGGCGGGCGATCAGGGTGCCGATGCGCAGTGTGCTGGGGCCGAGTTCGCGCTCGGTCCAGTCCTCGCGGCGGGTGATGAAGGGGCCCTGGAACAGGCTCGCGCCGAGCTTGAAACTGAACCGGAACTCCTCGATCGAGGGCAGTTCGCGCACCAGCAGGCGCGCGTTGGGCGCAACCTCGAGGGCGATGTTGCTCAGCTGCAGGCCACGGCGGGCATCCAGGCCCTGCGCATGGGCGATGATGAAGTCGGCCCAGGGCAGCAGGCCGTTGAATTCGGTGACGACGTTGGGGTCGTGCAGGCCAAGCCTGAAGCCGCGTTTGCGCAGGTCCTCGACCGTGCGCCGCAGGCTGTCGAAATCCGGCGCGCCTGCGTCGGGCAGCGCGGTGGGAATGAGGACCACGTTCGCCGCTGGCAGGTGCGCGAGGCAGGGGGCGGTGAGGAAGGAGTCCGGTACGTCGATGAAGGCGATGCGGTGCCCGAGGAGTTCACCGATATCGGCGTTGATCAGGTTGCGCACCAGCACTTCGGCATAGACGTGGTGCACCCGCCGGTTGCTGTGGCGGATGCGCGCCCGCGTGCCCTCCTGCAGCATGAACTGGTAGCCGGCGATGCGCTGGTTGCGCCCGAGGACGGCTTCGCGGCACAGGAAGGTGACGATGCCGTCGGCGCTCAGGTCGGGGGTTGTCGCGCGCAGCGGGGCGTCGCGGTTGAGCTTGTCGAACCCGTCCGTCGCCGTGCGTAGCGGGGCCGCCGACGGTTTGCCGCGGCCGAACAGCCAGGCGAGCAGTGCCTTGAACATGGTGGGTTCGCTCAGCGATTGTGGCGTGCCATGAATACCAGGCGCTCGAACAGGTGCATGTCCTGTTCGTTCTTGAGCAGGGCGCCGTGCAGGGGCGGGATGACCGTCTTGTTGTCCGTGCTGCGCAGGGCCTCGGGCGGGATGTCCTCGGCGACCAGCAGCTTGAGCCAGTCGATCAGTTCGGACGTGGAGGGCTTCTTCTTCAGCCCGGGGACGTCGCGCAGGCCGAAGAAGACTTCGAGCGCCTCGGTGAGCAGCTCCTTGCGGATCGCCGGGAAATGCACATCGACGATGCGCTGCATGGTGTCGCGATCGGGGAAGCGGATGTAGTGGAAGAAGCAGCGGCGCAGGAAGGCGTCGGGCAGTTCCTTCTCATTGTTCGAGGTGATCAACACGATCGGCCGGTGGCGGGCCTGGATGGTCTGGCGCGTCTCGTATACATGGAACTCCATGCGGTCGAGTTCGCGCAGCAGGTCGTTCGGGAACTCGATGTCGGCCTTGTCGATCTCGTCGATCAGTACCACGGTCGGGCGCTCGGCTTCGAAGGCCTGCCACAGCACACCCTTGACGATGTAGTTGGAGATGTCGCGGACGCGGTCGTCGCCGAGCTGAGAGTCACGCAGGCGCGACACCGCGTCATATTCGTACAGGCCCTGCTGGGCCTTGGTGGTGGACTTGATGTGCCACTGCAGCAAGGGCAGACCAAGGGCATCGGCGACCTGTTCTGCAAGCATGGTCTTGCCAGTGCCGGGCTCGCCCTTGATCAGCAGCGGGCGTTGCAGGCGGATGGCGGCGTTGACCGCGAGCATGAGGTCGGGCGTGGCGACGTAGTCGCGGGTGCCTTCGAAGCGCAGATCGGACATGCATGATTCCTCGTGTCGAATGGCATTGATTATACGGCCGGAGTGCGGGGCACTGGCCTCGCGAATCCGCCCGCGTGCAGGCAGAGCCGCCGCTGCAGTGCTAGCATCGCGCGCCATGAACATCGACGCCATCCGCCAGCGCCTGCGTACGCTCGGCGCCCGCCCCAGTCACGAAGGCCGCTTGCTGCGCGCCTGGCTGCAGGGGCGCGCGCTCGATGCCGGCCCGCACACCGACTCGAACCGCTTGCCCAAGGCCTTGCAGGCCGCCTTGCCCGCGCTCGAAGCGGAGCTGCTCGCGCTCGCCCGCGTGCGCTCCGAGCACCCCGGTGAGGACGGCACCCGCCTGCTGGTCGAACTTGCCGACGGCCAGACGGTGGAGAGCGTGCTGCTGCCGCGCGACGGCCTGTGCGTGTCCACCCAGCTCGGCTGCGCAGTAGGCTGCGTGTTCTGCATGACCGGCAAGGATGGCCTGCTGCGCCAGCTCGGCAGCGCCGAGATCGTCGCCCAGGTGGCACTGGCGCGCCGCCAGCGCCGGGTGCACAAAGTGGTGTTCATGGGCATGGGTGAGCCGGCGCACAACCTGGACGCGGTGGCTGAGGCGATCGAACTGCTCGGCACCGAGGGTGCCATCCCGCACAAGAACCTGGTGCTGTCGACCGTCGGCGACATGCGTGTGTTCGAGCGCTTGCCGCAGATGCAGGTCAAGCCTGCACTCGCGCTGTCGCTGCACACCACCAAGGCGGCGCTGCGCGCGCAGCTGCTGCCGCGCGCACCGCGCATCGACCCTGGCGAGCTGGTCGAGCTCGGCGAAGCCTGGGCGCGCGCCACCGGCTATCCCATCCAGTACCAATGGACGCTGATCGAAGGTGTCAATGACGGCGAGGACGAGATCGAAGGCATCGCACGCCTGCTTGCCGGCAAGTACGCGGTGATGAACATGATCCCCTTCAACACCGTCGACGGCCTCGCCTATCGCCGCCCGGATGCCGAGCGTGCCGCCGCCATCGCACGCAGCCTGCACCGCCGCGGCATCCTCACCAAGCTGCGCCAGTCTGCCGGGCAGGACGTCGATGCCGGTTGCGGTCAGCTGCGCGCGCGCGAAAGCAAGCTGGCATTCGTGCGCAGGGAAGAGAAGCGCGCCGTTCGAGGGCAGCTGCCCGGTTGAAGCGCTCTTGCCCCGCCCGCCCCAACCGCAAACCGCAGCGCGTGTCGCGCCCCCCTGTAGGAGCGGCGCCAGCCGCGAGGGGTTGAAGGCGGCGAGGTGTGTCGCAAGCCCCGAAAAGCTCGCGGCTGGCGCCGCTCCTACAGCGGGCGACGTGCGTGACGGTTTCCCGTAGGAGCGGCGCCAGCCGCGAGGGGTTGA
>NZ_AMXA01000019.1 GCF_000310145.2 Thauera sp. 28 | reverse complement strand
GAGGTAGCCCCCCAGCCAGTCGAACTGGTAGCGCATCGAGGCCAGGTAGGCTGGCGTGGGGTTGGACCATGCCACGGCTACGCCTTCGGCGGCATCGCGCTCGTCGATGGTATAGGCGTCCGCGCCCAGCAGGCGTGACCAGTCAGCGGTGAAGGGCGGCAGTGCGCGGAAGGGCGCGTGCGTGGTCACGGTGGGAAACACCACCAGACGCGGCTGCCGGTGGCGGGGGCCGGCTTCTTGTTGCGACGCCGGGAGCGCCGAGAAATCCTTGCCGAACTCCTGGTGGTGGATGAGCGCCATCGAGGCCTGGTCGGGAATGCGCCAGAAGCCGAAGTGTGGTCCCTCGTAGCCGATGCGCTCGGCGTCGGCATAGCGGTCGAAAGCGTAGAACGCGCCTTCCGGCCAGGCGCGCTGAATGCCAGGCAGCCAGCCTACGCTGCGGTAACCATTGGCGGCGAAGTGGCTCACAAGACTCGGCCGGCTGCTGGCGAGCAGCTGTTGGTAGTTGCGCGGATCACGAGTATCCATACCCGCCAGCAGGCTGGCATGGGAAAGCCAGGACGCGCCGCCGAAGGTGGGCGCGACCAGCCGGGCGGACACGACATGGCGGTCGCCGGCGGCGATCGCAGCGGCGAGTTGTGCTCGTGACGGCGCCAGCGCTTCGGCAATGTCCGGCTTGTCGAACGTTATTGCGCCGTAGGCCTCGGCAAACACGATCAGCACGTCCGCTCCACCGAGCGCATCGACAGTGCCCGAGAAAACCGGCCCCGGGCCGAGGCCCCCGCCCTGGGCGTCGGCGGACAGCGCAAGCACAAGCAGGCGCGACTGCTCGGCGAGCAGGGCACTGACCGGTGGAGCGAGCAATGGGCGCAGCCGCTCGGGCTGCCATGGCTGGGCGACCGACAGCGCGCACACCGCGAGCCCGAGAAAGAGCAGCAAGCGCCGGGTGAGGTCGTGTTCCGCTGCGCGGACAAGTGGGAGCATGCACAGCCTCACGATCGCGTATAGCAGTGCCAACGCGAGTCCGGCGACGATCAGTGTGAGAGCAGTGGCGAAGGCCTTGTTCTCGACGCTCATCTTGATGACGGCCCATAGGTGCTGGCTGTCCCAGTAGGCGTTGAGTCGGCGGCCGAAGATCGACGGCACCGTGACGTTGATGTAGTGCATCACCACCCAGTTACTGCCGAGCGCTGCAAGCGCGCCAAGCATGCGCTGCCCGAGTGCGCCGCGCCAGCCGATCCAGATGGCGAGCGCCACCAGCAAGGCGGCAAGCTCGGTGGATAGCCGCCACTCGAGCCGCGGCCACAGGGTGGGCCACTCGTTGCCAAAGGTGAGCAGGAGGTTGAGCACGAACAGCGGCAGCACGACGAGGCCAAGCGCACGTGCACCAGCGGCGAACGCGGTTGCAGCTGCGGTGCGGACCGCGAGGTCTTCGTTGTCCCCCCGCCCGTACTCATCTTGCCGCGGCGCTTCATGCGATTGTCTGGTCATCACCGGTACCTGCTCACCGAGGCCGCCCCGATCCGGCTATGATCGGACGCAGCCGATCTCTTCGCCCCAACTTTGCCGACATGGACAAAATCGCTGCGGTTTCGAACTGGCTCGACCTTACCCCGCAACAGATCCGTTGCCTTGCAGCCGAGGATGCGGTGGCGGTGCTGCCGTTGGCAGCGGTCGAGCAGCATGGCGAGCATCTGCCTCTGTCGACCGATCTCGATATTGCCGAGGGCTTGCTGCGTGCAGCCCTGCCGCAGCTTGACCCGCAGCGGCGGGTCTGCGTACTGCCTGCCCTCGCCGTGGGCTTGAGCCTGGAGCACACTGCATTCGCGGGTACGCTGAGCCTGAGCCCGGAGTGTGCGCTGACCACCGTTTGTGAGCTGGGCGATAGCGTGGCGCGCGCGGGGCTGCGGCGATTGGTGTTGTTCAACACCCACGGCGGCAACAAGGCTGTTGTGGATATGGCTGCGCTCAAGCTGCGAGCTGCGCATGGCATGCTGGTTGTACGCGCAAACTACTTCCGCTTCGCGCCCCCGGAGGACGCGCTGCCAGCGGCCGAGTTGCGCCACGGCCTGCATGGCGGCGCGCTGGAAACCGCGATGATGCTTCACCTTGCACCGCACAAGGTCAGGTGCGAGGTGCTGGCGAACCATGCCTCGCTCGGCCAGGCCATGGACGCCTAAGGCAACCTGCTCGGGCCCGAGGGCGAGGCTGGCTTTGCCTGGATGGCGCAGGATCTCAACCCGCATGGGGTGACCGGCAACGCAGCGCTCGCCGATGCGGCGCTGGGGTCGCGCCTGGTCGAGCACTTTGCCGCTGCGCTCGTACGCGTCATCGAGGACGCCGCGGCCTTTGATCTCGAGTGCCTGAGCCGGGGCGGTTAAGGCCCGCGGCTGCGGCGGATGGGCGGCGTGCAGTCCCCGATTCACCGCGCCGCAACCCGCATACGAAAGATGTGCCTCAGGCGCCGCCAGCCGTGCCGGGCGCGGGCAGACGTTCGGGTTCGGCTGACGCCGGCTCGTCCTGCTCACTGAGCAGGTCGTGCAGCCAGTGACCGTGCCGATCTGCCTTGGTCTGCAGGTAGCGCTCGTTCTGGCGGGTGACGTCGCCGTAGATCGCCTGGCGCTCGACGACGTTGATGCCGGCGCGTTGCAGCGCCTCCACCTTGCTTGGGTTATTGGTCAGCAACATGACCTTGGCAATCCCGAGCTGATCGAGCATCTCGTGCGCGACTCGGAAATCGCGCTCGTCCTTGGAGAAGCCGATGACCTGGTCCGCATCGATCGTGTCCAGGCCCTCGTCCTGCAGGCCGTAGGCGCGCAGCTTGTTGGCGAGCCCGATACCACGCCCCTCCTGGGAGAGATAGAGCAGGACGCCGCCGCCCTGTTCGTTGATCGCGGCCACGCCGCGGCGCAGCTGTTCGCCACAGTCGCAGCGCAGGCTGCCGAAAAGGTCGCCGGTGAGGCAGGATGAATGCAGGCGTACGGGCACGGCCTGCGGCCACCGGCCCGGGTCACCGATGACGATTGCTACATGCTCATGCACCCCGTCGGCTTCGCGGAACAGCACGAAGCGGCTGTTCTCGGCCTCGGCGAGCGGAACGCGGGCTTCGCTGACTCGGGTCAGCAGGCCAGGCCCACTTCTGCACAGGCGCAGCGCCTCGTCGGCCTCTACCGCCAGCAACTGGCCGCCGGCCAGCTCGTGCTCGACCGCACTACGCGCAGCCTCCGGCACGGCAAAGGCCAGTGCGGCAGGGACAAGCTGGGCACGGGCAAGAAGACGCAGTGCCGCAAGATTGGTCTGGTCGGCGTCCACTAGCTGGACGCCGTGGGGCAGTGCCGCCCCGCGCGTCCACGCCAGGGCACGCAGCTCAACGTCCATAGGCTGCTGATCGAAGACGAGGCTCACCGCCTCGGCCGTGACGACATGGCCGAGGGCAGCCATGCGGTGGCGGCTCAGCACGAGTGCGGGTGAGACGCCCGTGAGTGTGCCGGCTGCAGAGAGCGTGGCGTCGCACAGGCCTTCGACCGCGAGCACGAGCGTCTGCGCGCCCTGGTGGCGCAACACGATGGGAAGTCCGCGTCGCAGGTCGAAAATGGCACGCTCGGCTTGGCGCATTCGGTGTTCTCCGTTCGGGTTATCGGGTTCATCATTGCGCAACTGCCGGACATGGCAACAGACTGTAGGCGCGAACCGCTTTGTTCAATGGATTCTGTATGGCGAGCTTACAACGCTCTCAAGATTGGGGCTGGTCCTGCATTCTTCAAGCGTGCATGCACGATTGGTCCGCGCAGCCCGAGACAAGTTTCCAGGCGGGCGACGCCTGTCTCCGTGTGGTCGCGGGTGGTGGCTGGCGGTGCGACACCGTGGTCGATGCGGCGACGGTGGCCTTGCTCGACACCTTCCTGCCGCTGGTCGCCAGCTGCCGGCCGTGGACGGTCGCCCAGATCGGCCAGAGCCTGGATGGACGCATCGCCACTCAAAGCGGAGCCTCGCACTATATCAACGGAATCGAGGCCCGCACACACCTGCACCGCCTGCGCGCCGTGGCTGATGCGGTGGTGGTCGGTGTGGGTACGCTCAATGCGGATGACCCACTGCTTACGGTGCGCCATGTCAGCGGCCCACAGCCGCTGCGGGTAGTACTCGATCCCAGCGGCCGCGCCGCGCCGCAGGCGCGCATGTTTGCCGATGGTAGCGGAGCCTGCCTGCTGATTCGGGGCGAGGGCGCGGGTGAGGTGAGGGCAGAGGGTCAAGTCCGTACGCTGCGCTTGCCGACCCGAGAGGGACGCTTTGCCCCGGCTGAAGTGGTGCAGGCGCTCCATGCCGAGGGATGCAGGCGTGTGCTGGTCGAGGGCGGTGGCTTGACGGTATCGGGCTTCCTGGAGGCAGGCGTGCTCGACCGCCTGCATGTGCTGGTGGCGCCGATGCTCATCGGCTCGGGCCGGCCAGGGCTCAGCCTGCCGGTCATCGATACGCTCGAAGGCGCGTTGCGGCCGCGCTGCCGCTACTTTGCCTGCGGCGATGACGTGCTGTTCGACCTCGACGTCGGCGACGAGGGCGGTATTTAGCGGCGCTGCCGGAACAGCACCAGCGCGCCTGGCAGGCTGGACAGCAGCACGACCACGCCATAGGCGATTGCAATCGCGACGCCCTGCGCGGGGTCCAGTCCGGCGGCCGACCATAGCAGGGCCGCAGCACCTTCACGCACGCCCCAGCCGGCAATCGACAGCGGCAGCGCCATTGCCAGCAACACCCAGGGGATCAGCGGCAGGGCCTCACCGGGGTGGGTGGCTGAGCCAAGCATGAGCAGGCAGCACAGGTACACAGCCACATAGCTGACAACGATCAGGAGCGATGCGAGCAGCTGCTTGAGCAACACCTCGCGCGCAAACAGTGCCTGCCTGAGCGCGGTGGTCAGGCTCGCAAGCACGGCGGGGCGTCGTCGCCACCACAGCCAGCCGAGTGTGAGTGCCATGAGCGCCGCAATGAGTGTCGTCATGGCGAACGTCGTCATCGAGCCCGCCGCGCTGCTGTCCGAGTCAAGCACGCGAGCCAGTGCGGCGCGCAGGCTCGGTGCGGTGACGAGCGCCAGCAAGGCGACCAGAAGCAGTGCGAACTGACCGGAAACGCGCTCGATCAGCACCGCGTGCCAGGCCGAGGTGCCGCGCCCTGCTGTGCCGGTGGTCGTACGGGCGTGTCGCCACGCGCGGTTGGCATCGCCCATGACGCCTCCGGGCAGCAGCTGGTTGAGGAGGGTGGCCAGGTAGTACTCGGCGAGTGCCGTCCTGAAACCGAGCGGCACGCCAAGCTGCTGTGCCGTCAGCCGCCAGCGCCAGGCCGACAGCGCAACCTGGGGCAGGCTCAGCGCCAGCGCCAGCGCCAGCCAGCCAGGGTGAGGGGCGGAAAGTGCGGCCAGCAGGGTAGAGGGCTTCAGCCACAGCACGAGCGCGACCAGCAGGCCGCAACTGAAGGCAACGCGCAGCGCAGGCAACAGGCGGACGAGGCGGCGGTGCGTGGGCTTGGCAGTGCGTTCGCGTCTCGGTAATCCGGGTAGTTCGCCGTCCGCCGCCGCGCCGGCGCCCCTTCGCTGCGTATCCATCGCCCTGGCCTGGCTCAAGTGCTTGACCGCGGCGGGCTTGCGAACAGGTCGACGTGGCCGACGACGAGGCGACCACTGCTTCCGGCACACCAGGCTTGGCGACGCGCATGCCAGCGCCGGATGCGCTCGGCCATGGCCGGCAACTGCGCACATGCGGCCTCACGCCAGCCATCGATGAGGGCGCGGGCCAGCTGCGACTGCCTTGAGTCGTCGAGCTGCAGTTGCCAAGGGCTGTCTGCAAGCTCGACGTCAAAGCCGCGAGTGCGCAATGCGGTGGCGAGGCAGGCCGCAGCGTCCGGCCCGAGTGCGGCCCCGATGCCCTTGTTGCCACGCTGGTGCGCATTGAAGGCCTCGTTTACCACGGGGTCGTCCACGTCCGTGTCAGCCTCCCACACCGGCACGCCGGCTGCGCTGGACTTGGGGGCGCACAGGCGCTCGAAGCGCCAGCTGCCATCCACGCTCAGGGTGACGAACACCGCGCTGCCGTGAGCGTCGCAGGCGGCGGCAAGACGCTCGATCCAGCTTGCGTCGACCAGGTCGAGCAGCGCCGAGGCGCACACCAGGTCGGCCTCGCCGATCGTGAGTTCATCCAGCGTAGCGAGGTCCTGCAGCCGGGTGTGTACGCTCACCGGCTTGCCTTCGGTGTCACATAGTGAGGCGCAAGCATGTCGCGCATGTACGAGCAGTGCGTTGTCGCGGTCTACCAAGGTCCACCGTTGGGGGCCAGGCAGTCGGGGGGCAAGGTGCGCAGGGTTGGCGCCGCTGCCGCTGCCCAGGTCCACGAGATGCAGCGTACGCGGGCTGCCGCCGCGGCGAGCGTCGAGCCAGGCGCGGGCGCGCGCTTCGAGCGCATGTGCGCGGGCCGCGGTATCGGCCGGGCGTCGCAGCGCAAGCCAGTCGATGCTGAAAACCGCATCGGTATGCATGCCCTCTCGTCCGTGGCGATCGCCGGCTTTGGCTTGGTCGCTATGCATGGCGTCCTTGCGCTAGGTGGTTCGTAGCTGCGTGGCGGTCGAGTGCGGTGGCGAATTCGAAGCCTGCACGCGTCCAGTCGCGCAGGCTGGAACGGGCGCGGCGGGCGCCATCGCGAAGTTGCAGCCTGTGCTCGCGGTTGCTCAGCAAGTCACGCAGCGCGCTGGCGAAGGCATCGACGTCATCGACCGGCAGCGCCAGCCCGGCTCCATGCGGCAGGGTTTCGCCCAGAGCACCACCCGAAGTGGTCAGTACCGGCAGTCCGGCGGCGACTGCCTCGGTGATGACCATGCCGTAGCCCTCGTAACGCGAGGGCAACACGAAAAGGTCGGCTGCGGCGTAGGCTGCGCAGAGCGCATCATCCGTACATTCGCCGCTTAGCCGGACGCGCCCGTCGAGGCCGGCAGCGGCGATCTGAGCGGCGATCGTGCCCGCATGCACGGGGTCGCGTGCGAGGCTGCCGATGCAGTCGCACTGCCAGTCGAGGTCGGCGACACGCGCGAGTGCCGCCACCAGCAGCCCGTGGCCCTTGCGCGGGGTCAGGCTGGCTACGCACAGGAGCTTGGGTATGTCGGCGTCAGCCACAGCGAGGGGCAAGGCGCGTACCCCCGGCTCGACCACCTGCAGGCGATTGGGTCGCACGCCGAAATGCGCAAGCCGCCGTGCGGTGTGGCGGCTGGTAGTGATGACGGTACGGGCTGCGGCCAGGGCTGCGCGCTCCGAGGCCAGAAGGCAGCGTTGCAGCGTGGTGCATAGTCCGCCTTCGTCGGCCAGCGGGTGGTGGATGAGGGCGATGAGGTCCAGGCGACCGGCGTGGGCATGCGCAAGCTCAGGTAGCCCACCCAGAGCAAGTCCGTCGATGACCACCTGGCGGCCCGCAGGCAGCGCCGACAATGTGGCATCTAAGGCTTCGCGCGCTTGGGCATCGGCGTCGGGGAAGCGCCCGGGCAGGCCGTGCACGGTGACCGTCCAGCCCTGTGCGCGCAGCGAGGCGGCGATGTTTGCGTCGTACAGGTAGCCGCCGGTGAGCTGGGCGGGGTCGCCCGGGACGACGAGATCGACGCGGCGGCTCATGGAGATCGGTCCCATGTCAAGGCTGGCGTCTGGTTCAAAGCGCGCCCTCATAGGCTGCCCAGGCGATGTGCGACTCGTGCAGGGTGACCTTCAGGCGCTCGAGCCCGCGCGCGCCCTCGCCAAGGCGGCCGCTGCGGACGGCTGCGGCCATGCGCTCGAAGATCACCCGTGCCATGAACTCGGTGGTGGTGTTGCGGCCGCTGAAGGCCGGCTCATCGTCGAGATTGCGGTAATTGAGTTCGGCGAGCACCGCCTTGAGCGTATCGCTGGCGAGACCGATGTCGACCACCAGGCCATCGGCGTCGAGCTCGGGGCGCTGAAAGCATGCATCAACGACATAGGTGGCACCGTGGACGCGCTGGGCGGGGCCGAAAACCTCGCCCTGGAAACTGTGGGCGATCATGATGTGATCGCGGACGCTGAGGCTGTACATGCAGGTGCTCCGGTTGGTCAGTCATAGCGGATGCGCTCGCACAGGGCGCCAGCCGGCGTGTGCGCCAGGCGTGCCATGAGTGCGGGCAGGGCTGCGAAAGGGTGTTCGCCGCTGATCAGTGCATCGAGCCGATCGTCGACGAGCAGCGCGAGCGCGAGTTCCAGGCGGCGGCGGTAGTCCCAGCGCGGCGCGCGCGGCGCAGTGATATGGCCGACCTGGCTGGCGCGCAGGACGAGCCGGCGCGAATGAAAGGCGGCGCCGAGGGCGAGCGTGGCGGTGCGCTGGCCGTACCAGCTCACCTCGATGATGCTGGCTTCCTGGCCGGCGAGTTCGAGCGCTTGCGCGAGGCCGGCTGGATTGCCGCTGGCGTGAAAGACAAGGTCGCATTCCGGGCGCGCCGCCCCGGGTGCGCGATGGACGAGGCCGAGCGCCGTGGCGAGCGCCGCACGCTCGGCGTCGACATCGATCAGTTCTACCTCGGTGCCGGGGATGCGTGCACACAGCCAGGCGATCAAGGTGCCGACCACGCCGGCGCCGATCACCGCGATACGGTCGCCGACGGCTGGGCTGCCGTCCCAACAGGCGTTGATCGCCGTCTCCATGTTTGCGGCAAGTACCGCACGCGCGGGTGGCACTCCGGGGGGAAGCGCCAGCACGGCGCTGGCAGGGACGATGTAGCGCTGCTGATGGGGGTGCAGGCAGAAAACGGTCTGCCCCCGGAGCGCGGCGGCCTGGGAGCCGATGCCGTCCTCGACGATGCCGACACTGATGTACCCGTACTTGACTGGCCCGGGAAACTCGCCCTCCTGGAAAGGCGCACGCATGCGCTGGTATTCCGAGCGCGGAACCTCGCCACGGAACACCAGGCTTTCGGTGCCGCGGCTGATCGCGCTGTACAGCGCGCGCACCAGAACTTCGCCGTCGGCGAGCGGCGGCAGTGGCGCGGGGCGAAGCTCGCCCCGATCCGGTGGCAGGCTCCAGAACGCGAGGTTGGGAACGGGCATGCGTTAATTGGTCGCGCGGGCGAACCCGATGCGGAATCTGGTGATCGAAAGCGGTATGTTAGCAGGCGGCCCGCAGGTCCTCGCGGGCCAGCGGGCGACGGTGTCGGGAGCGGTCAGTCGTGGCGACAAGTGGGAGGTGAAGCGTGCAGCGTGGTGGCCTCGGCGAGGTGTCGAGCGGGAGGGGGTGCATGCCAAGGCTCTGGCAGGAGTTGGGGCTCGCACTGCTGATGTTGCTGGGCGGAGGCATCGTGGCTTGCGTCTTCGCTGCCATGCCGGTGCAAGCGCTGGTGGGTGCGACGGTGGCGCTCGCAGTCATCGTCCTGCTGCTCGCCCACTTCTGGGGGGACCCCCAGCGCAGTCTGGGGCCCGCCAATCAGGTCACGCTCGTGCGCGCAGTGCTGGTGTGCATGCTGGTCGGGGCGCTGGTCGCGCCTGCCTGGGGGGCACAATGGGCGTGGCTGCTGGCCGCCATCAGTTTGCTGGCGCTGGTGCTGGATGGCGTCGACGGCTGGGTGGCACGACGCTGGCGCTGCGCCAGTGCGTACGGGGCACGCTTCGACATGGAACTCGATGCCCTGCTGATCCTCGTCCTTTGTGCGCACCTGTTGCAGATGGGCAAGGCCGGGTCCTGGGTGCTTGCGATCGGACTGATGCGTTACGGCTTCGTCGCCGCCATGCTGCGCTGGCCGTGGTTGGGCGCTCCCTTGCCCGACAGCGACAGGCGCAAGCGGGTGTGCGTCGTGCAGGTCGCGAGCCTGCTGCTATGCCTGCTGCCGCTGGTCGACGCCTCGTTGGCGACGGCCTTGCTGTTGCCCGCGCTGGCGTTGCTGGCGTGGTCCTTCGCGGTCGATGTGCACTGGCTGCACCGCGCAGTCCGGGGCGGGACCGCTGACAACCGGAGGAGAGAAGGATGAAGACCGAACCGATCCGCTGTGCCCGCAACGCCCTGATCGGCGCCGCGACGCTGCTCGCCGCGGCGTTAGCGAGCCCTGCATGGGCGCAGTCGCACAGTTACCGTATCGACCCCGACCACTTTGCGATCGCCTTCAAGGTCGATCACATCGGCTACGCCAAGGTGATAGGCCTGTTTCAGAAAGCCAGTGGCAACTTCGTCTACGACGAGCAAACCCGTGCGCTGAGTTCGGGGCGTGTCGTGGTGAGCGCCGATAGCGTGTTCAGCAACCACGGCGCACGCGATCGCCATGTTCGCGAAAGCGATTTCCTCGACGCCAAGCGCTTCCCCGAGATCGTCTTCGAGGCGACCACGTTCGAGCCCAACGCCGACAACACCGGCAAGCTCAGCGGCAAGCTGACCCTGCTCGGCCAGACCCACCCGGTGACCCTCGAGGTGGCGCTGAACAAGGCGGCGGTGTATCCGTTCGGCCACCGCAAGCATACGTTGGGCATCTCGGCGCGGACCACGCTGCTGCGCAGCCAGTGGGGCATGACCTACGGCATCGAGCGCGGCATGGTCGGCGACGAGGTCGAACTGCTGTTCGAACTGGAGGCGATCCGCGAGTGAGCGGGCTTGGGCGGCGGACGGGGGCGTCTCAGCCGCCTATGTAGGACATCTCGATCTTGCGCTGGGTCGCGGTCTCGGCCGTGCGAATCTCCGAGTAGCGGTCGTCGCGCTGCTGCCACACCTGGGCGATCGCGGCATCGAGGCGGGCGTCGACGCTTGCCGCCTCGTCCGCGCTGCGCAACAGGGCGCGCAGGTCATGCCCTGCCTGGGCGAACAGACAGGTGTAGAGCTTGCCCTCGGTCGACAGGCGGATGCGCGTACAGGTGGAGCAGAAGGCCTGGGTGACCGAGGAAATCACGCCGATCTCGCCCGCTCCATCCTTGTAGCGCCAGCGCTCGGCAACTTCGCCCTCGTAGTTGGGGTCGATCGGCTCGAGCGGATGGACGCGGTCGATGCGCGCGATCACGTCCCGCGAGGGCAGCACTTCGTCCATCTTCCAGCCGTTCGATGCGCCGACGTCCATGAACTCGATGAAGCGCAGGATGTGCCCACTGTGGCGGAAGTGGGTCGCCATTGCCTCGATGTCGCTGTCGTTGGTGCCGCGCTTGACCACCATGTTGACCTTGATCGGCCCGAGACCGGCCGTTCGTGCAGCCTCGATGCCTTCGAGAACCTTCTCTACCGGGTAGTCGGCGTCGTTCATGCGCCGGAACAGCGTGTCGTCCAGTGCATCAAGGCTGACCGTGACCCTGTGCAGACCCGCGTTCCTGAGCCTTTGCGCCAGCTTGGGCAGCAGCACGCCGTTGGTAGTCAGTGTGATCTCGACGCCGTCGAGCCTGGCCAGCATGCCGATCAGACGGTCAATGTCCTTGCGCAGCAGCGGTTCGCCACCGGTGATGCGGATCTTGCGCACGCCACGGGCAACGAACAGCTGCGCCACGCGAACGATCTCCTCGAACGACAGCAAGTCTGCCCGTGGCAGAAAGGGGTAGTCATCACCGAACACCTCGCGCGGCATGCAGTACACGCAGCGGAAGTTGCAGCGATCGGTGACCGAGATGCGCAGATCACGCACATTGCGCCCGCGCCGGTCGAACAGGGCAAGACCGGGAGCGGGCCTGTTTGCAGGGTCGGCAGGCGAGGGCGCCGCCGCTGCGTGCTGGATCGGGATGACTTTCATGGTCGTTGCGCAGTGGTGTGACTGGATTATCGGCACGCTGGCGCGGGGGTGCAAGGCGGGTTGGGAGGGCTGGTGCCACATGCGACCTCCACGGGCAGCGGGCCGCGCTCAATGAGCCGGCAGAGCCAGGGTGTATCATGGCGCGCCGACGCGACTTGCGGCATCTGGAGAATACTCGAACATGGCCGACCTCGTGCCACTGCCGGCAACGGCACTGCGTAAGCACTGCACCCCCGATTCACTTGGTTTCGATACCACCGAGGCGCTCGCCGACCATGCCGGCGACCTTGGCCAGGAGCGCGCCGTGGAGGCGATTCGCTTCGGGCTGGCGATGGGACACACCGGATACCACGTGTTCGTGCTCGGCGAGGCGGGCAGTGGCAAGCATGCAACCACCTTTCGCCTGCTGCGCGAACGTGCGGCGAGCGAGCCGGTACCGCCCGACCTGTGCTATCTGCACAACTTCGACGAATCGCTCAAGCCACGCCTGCTCACCCTGCCCGCCGGGCGGGGCGCAGCGCTGCGGGCGCACATGCAGACCTTCATTCGCGATCTCGGCCCGGCGCTTGCTGCAGCGCTGGACAGCGATGCGCACAGCGAGCGTGTCGAGGCCCTGCAGAACGCGCACAAGGCACGCGAGGAGGGGGCTCTGCGCGAGCTGGGGCAGGCCTGTGCCGCGGAGCAGATATCGTTGCTGCAGACCCCGGAAGGCTTTGTCTTCGCACCGATCCGCGACGGCGAGGTGATGTCGCCAGAAGCCTTCGAGGCCTTGCCCGAGGCCGAGCGTGACCAGATCGAAGCGCGCGTGACGGCCTGGAGCGAGAAGCTCGAGGACCTGCTCAACGACTTCCCGGGCTGGCGCAAGGCGGTGCGCGAGTCGATCGAGCGCGCCGAGCACGAGGTCTTGGGGCCTGCCGTGTCCCACCTGCTGCGTGAGGTGCGCGAGGCGCATGCCGACTTGCCCGAGGTGCTGGCCTTCGTCGACGCCGTGCAGCACGATGTGCTCGACAGCGCGATCAAGGGCACCATGCTCGAAGAGGATGAGGACGATGTTTCCGAGCCGGAGGAGAACACGCGTTACCACCGCTACCAGGTCAAGCTGCTGGTCGATCATTCGGCCTCGCAAGGGGCGCCGGTGGTGTTCGAGAACAATCCTGGCTATGGCAACCTGATCGGCCGGATCGAGCATGTGGTGCAGCAGGGCAACCAGGTCAGCCACTTCAACCTGATCCGTGCCGGGGCGCTGCACCGCGCGAATGGCGGTTACCTGGTTCTCGACGCCGAGCGCCTGTTGTCGCAGCCATTCGCATGGGAGGGGCTCAAGCGCTGCCTGCGTGCGGGCGAGATCCGCATCGAGCCGCCTGCCGAGGCGCAAGGCTGGAGTGGTGCGCTGACCTTGGAACCGCAGGCAGTGCCGAGCGCACTCAAGGTCGTGCTGATCGGCGATCGTGACGTGTATTACCTGCTCATGGAGCACGATCCCGAGTTTGCCGACCTGTTCAAGGTCGCAGCCGATTTCAACGACGACCTCCCGCGTACGCCGGAGAACGAGCGCGAGTATGCGCGCCTGATCGCGCTGCTCGTACGCAGCGCCGGCCTGCTGCCCTTCGACAGCAGCGGTGTCGCCCGCCTTGTCGAGGAGGCCTCTCGCCTCGCCGAAGATTCCGGTCGCCTGTCGCTGAACACCCGTTCGCTGTCGGATCTGATGCGCGAGGCCGACCACCATGCCCGGCTCAAGCGGCGAGACACGAGCACGCGCGTCGAGGTGGAGGATGCACTGGCGGCGCGCGTGCGTCGCTGCAGCCGTTATCCGACCCGGGTGCGCGAATCCATCCTCGACGGTACGACGCTGATTTCCACCGATGGCGAGCGTGCCGGCCAGATCAACGGATTGGTCGTTGTCGAACTCGCCGGCGAACGCTTCGGCCATCCGGTGCGCATCACTGCCACGGTGCGTATGGGCGAGGGCGACGTGGTCGATATTGAACGTGAGACCGAACTCGGCGGTGCCATCCACTCCAAGGGGGTGCTCATCCTGTCCGCCTTTCTTGCCGCACGTTACGCCCGTCACCAGCCCTTGTCGCTGTCGGCGAGCCTGGTATTCGAGCAGTCCTACGCGCCGGTCGAGGGCGACTCTGCCTCGCTTGCCGAGTTGTGCGCGCTATTGTCGGCGCTGACGCAGATTCCGATCCAGCAACGCTTCGCGATCACTGGCTCGGTGAACCAGTTTGGTGAGGTGCAGGTAATTGGTGGCGTCAACGAGAAGATCGAGGGCTTTTTCGACCTGTGCAGCGCCCGCGGCCTGGATGGCTCGCACGGGGTGGTGATCCCCGCGGCCAGCGTACGCCACCTGATGTTGCGCGAGGACGTCGTGCAGGCCGCCGCCGCAGGCCGGTTCCACATCCACGCCGTATCGACGGTGGACGAGGCGATGACCGTACTGACCGGTGTCGAGGCGGGCGAGCCGGACGCAAAGGGCGTGATTCCCAAGGGTACCCTCAACCACAAGGTTGCGACGGTACTGGCCGAAATGACTGCGGCCCGCCATGCTTATGCAGACGGCGAGGGTTCCGCAGGTTCGCGCCAGCATCGGCGGCGACACGGGGTGTGATTAGAAGGGGGGCTCGCCCCCCGACTTGGGCTCGTCGCGAGTCCCGTGAGCTGTATTCGGCCCACCCAGGCCCCGAGGCCCAGGCGTTCAGCTGGTCGGTGTTGTTGCCTCGAAGTCACTGACCTTCGGGGTTGGAAAAGCCAACAAAAAAGCCAATCCCGAAGGATTGGCTTTTTTGCTTGATGCTGGCTCCCCGACCTGGGCTCGAACCAGGGACCTACGGATTAACAGTCCGGCGCTCTACCGACTGAGCTATCGGGGAATTACCTTTTGCAGCCTACTGCTGCGACCTGCTGTTCCTTGGAGAAACACCAAGTCCTTAAACTTGGCTCCCCGACCTGGGCTCGAACCAGGGACCTACGGATTAACAGTCCGGCGCTCTACCGACTGAGCTATCGGGGAACAGAGGCGCGCATTTTAGGCATAGGGCGCGCCTTCGTCAAGGCGAAGAAGCGTTTTTTTGCTGCTCCGTCGCCTTGGTGCGATTGGGCTCAGCCCTTGACCACCTGTGCGATCGCCTTGGCGACGTAGCCGATGTTCTTCGAGTTGAGCGCGGCCAGGCAGATGCGGCCGGTCGATACGGCGTAGATACCGAAGTCGGCCTTGAGCGTCTCGACCTGGGCTGCAGTCAGGCCAGTGTACGAGAACATGCCGCGCTGCTTGATCACGAACGAGAAGTCCTGCGCCACGCCTTCGGCCTTGAGTTGATCGACGAGGCCGGTGCGCATCGCGCGGATGCGCTCGCGCATGCCGCCGAGCTCGTCTTCCCACATCTGGCGCAGCTCGGGCGAGGACAGCACCGCGGCAACGATGGCGCCACCATGGATCGGCGGGTTGGAGTAGTTGGTGCGGATCACGCGCTTGACCTGCGACAGCACGCGGCCCGCTTCTTCCTTGCTGGCGGTGACGATGGAGAGCGCGCCGACGCGCTCGCCGTAGAGCGAGAAGCTCTTCGAGAACGAGCTCGAAACGAAGAACTGCAGGCCGCTGGACGACAGGGCGCGCACGGCTACGGCGTCGGCGTCGATGCCTTCGGCGAAGCCCTGGTAGGCCATGTCGAGGAAGGGAATCAGGCCGCGCTCACGACATACGGCCACGACTTCGTCCCACTGCGCGTCCGACAGGTCGGCGCCGGTCGGGTTGTGGCAGCAGGCGTGCAGCACGATGACCGAGCCGGGCTGCAGGCTGTCGAGCTTGGCCTTCATGGCGGCGAAGTTCACGCCACGGGAGGCAGCGTCGTAGTAAGGGTAGTTCTCGACCGGGAAGCCGGCGGATTCGAACAGTGCGCGGTGGTTCTCCCAGCTTGGGTCGGAGATATAGACGGTGGCGCCGGGCACCAGACGCTTGAG
Source organism: Thauera sp. 28 (assembly GCF_000310145.2). GTDB lineage: Bacteria > Pseudomonadota > Gammaproteobacteria > Burkholderiales > Rhodocyclaceae > Thauera > Thauera mechernichensis. The sequence goes on along the minus strand of NZ_AMXA01000019.1, from coordinate 59,362 downwards.
GTAGTCGGCACCGACCTTGAGGGCACCGGTGCCGCCCAGGGCTTCGATGGTGACCGTCTGGCCGCTGGTGGCGAGCTGCGAGTCCTTGCCGAACAGCAGGCCTTGCACCGCGTTGTTGTAGGCGGCAGGGCCTTCGATCGGCTGATAGCCGCGCGGCGGCATGGCTTCGAGGCGGGCCTTCTCGGCAGCGCGCACGGCGGCGAGCAGCGGGATCTTGCCGTTGTCGTCGTAGTACACGCCAACGCCGAGGTTGACCTTCTCGGCGCGGGTGTCGGCGGCGAAGGCCTCGTTCAGGCCAAGGATCGGGTCACGGGGCGCCATCTCGACGGCGGCGAAGATCGAAGCGGACATGAGGACTCCAGTCGTTCCAGTAGGGCAGCGGTGGGTGCGCGTGGCGGGAACGGCGCCGGGCCGTGCCTTGTCACGCGATTTGGGAAATAATCGGTGTTTTAGTCCGGTCTCGCCGGGTGGCGATGCACCGGAATGGAGCGGGATTTTAGCATGACGAGTCAAGGCAATAGCGCCGGAAACGATGCGCCGCAGCAAGGCGGCAAGGTGATCGGTTTCGAGGGCAGCCCCTTCCGCCTGCATCAGCCTTTTCCGCCCGCGGGTGACCAGCCCGAGGCGATCCGCCTGTTGTGCGAAGGGGTGGAAGACGGCCTCATGTACCAGACCTTGCTGGGCGTCACCGGCTCGGGCAAGACCTACACCATGGCCAACGTCATTGCCCGCATGGGGCGCCCGGCGCTGGTGCTGGCGCCCAACAAGACGCTGGCGGCGCAGTTGTACGCCGAGTTCAAGGAGTTCCTGCCGGAGAACGCGGTCGAGTACTTCGTGAGCTACTACGATTACTATCAGCCGGAGGCCTATGTGCCTTCGCGCGACCTCTTCATCGAGAAGGATTCGTCGATCAACGAGCACATCGAGCAGATGCGCCTGTCGGCGACGAAGAGCCTGATGGAGCGGCGCGACGTGGTCATCGTCGCTACCGTGTCATGCATTTACGGCATTGGCGACCCGGTCGACTACCACGCCATGATCCTGCATCTGCGCGAGGGTGAGCGCATGGCGCACCGCGACCTCATCCAGCGCCTGGTGGCGATGCAATACACCCGCGCCGACATCGACTTCCGCCGCGGCACCTTCCGCGTGCGCGGCGACGTCATTGATGTGTTCCCGGCAGAGAACGCCGAACTGGCGGTGCGTATCGAGATGTTCGACGACGAGATCGAGCACCTGACCCTGTTCGACCCGCTTACCGGGCACCTCAAGCACAAGCTGGCGCGCTTCACGGTGTATCCGTCGAGCCACTATGTGACGCCACGCGCCACCGTGCTGCAGGCGATCGAGGCGATCAAGGATGAATTGCGCGAGCGTATCGAGACCTTTCAGCGCGAGGGCAAGCTGGTGGAGGCGCAGCGCATCGAGCAGCGCACCCGCTTCGATCTCGAGATGTTGAACGAGATGGGCTTCTGCAAGGGCATCGAGAACTATTCGCGCCACCTCTCCGGCCGAGGCCCCGGCGAGCCGCCGCCCACCCTGATCGACTACCTGCCGCAGGACGCTCTGCTCTTCATCGACGAGTCGCACGTTGCCATCGGCCAGGTGGGCGGCATGTACAAGGGCGACCGCTCGCGCAAGGAAAACCTGGTCGGCTACGGCTTTCGCCTGCCCTCGGCGCTGGACAACCGCCCGCTCAAGTTCGACGAGTTCGAGCGCCTGATGCCGCAGACCGTCTTTGTCTCTGCAACGCCGGCGAAGTACGAGGCCGAGCACCAGGGGCAGGTTGTGGAACAGGTGGTGCGCCCGACCGGGCTGGTCGATCCGGTGGTTGAGGTGCGTCCGGCGATGACACAGGTGGACGACCTGCTCGGCGAAATCAAGAAGCGCCTGGCGGTGAATGAGCGTGTATTGGTCACCGTGCTCACCAAGCGCATGGCCGAGGATCTGACTGACTACCTCGCCGACAACGCGATCCGTGTGCGTTACCTGCACTCGGACATCGACACCGTGGAGCGGGTGGAGATCATCCGTGACCTGCGCCTGGGAGAGTTCGACGTACTGGTGGGCATCAACCTGCTGCGCGAGGGTCTGGACATCCCGGAGGTGTCGCTGGTGACGATCCTCGATGCGGACAAGGAGGGATTCCTGCGCTCGGAGCGCTCGCTGATCCAGACCATTGGCCGCGCGGCGCGCCATCTCCATGGTACGGCCATTCTCTATGCCGATCGCATGACCGATTCGATGAAGGCGGCCATCGGTGAGACCGAGCGCCGTCGCCAGAAGCAGATCGCCTTCAACGAGGCCAACGGCATTGTGCCCAAGTCGGTGAGCAAGCGTATCAAGGACATCATCGATGGGGTCTATGATTCGGATGGCGCAAAGCGCGATGCCGCGCGCGTGGCGGAAAAGGACGCAGACTATGCGGTGATGGACGAGAAGGCGCTGGCGCGGGCGATCAAGCGCCTGGAGAAGGAGATGCAGGAGCATGCCCGCAATCTGGAGTTCGAGAAGGCGGCGGCGGCGCGTGACGAGCTGTTCAAGCTTCGCCAGCGAGCGTTCGGTGCCGACCAGCATGGCAGTGTTTGAATAACAAAAATGAGAGGAGGGGATGACATGACCAGGATCCTGTTCGTGTGCACCGGCAATATCTGTCGTTCGCCGACAGCCGAGGGCGTGGCGCGCCATTTCATCGAGACCGCCGGCTTGAGCGAGCTCGTCGAGGTCGATTCGGCTGGGACCCATGGCTATCACGCCGGCGAGGCGCCCGATCCGCGCACTCAGAAGGCAGCGAAGCTGCGCGGCTACGACTTGTCCGCGCTGCGCGCGCGCAAGCTCGAGGCGCGCGATTTCCAGGAGTTCGACCTGCTGCTGGCGATGGACCGTGGCCACCTCGAGATCATGCAGCGTCAGTGTCCCGAGGTGTATCGTCCGCGGCTCGGGTTGTTCATGCCTTACGCAGGTCCCGAACGGCTCGATGATGAGGTGCCTGATCCGTACTACGGTGGGCCGCGTGGCTTCGATGTCGTGCTCGACATGTGCGAACACGGCGTGAGGGGGCTGCTCGAGGCCGTCGTGGCCAGGGCCTGAGCAGTCGTCGGAAACGACAAGGCCATCCCGTGGGATGGCCTTGTCGCTCAAGCCCGCTTTGCTCGGGCGGGTGCGCGTGCGCTTACTTGCGCGTTTCCACCTGCTGCAGCGGCTCCTGTGCGACGAATGCGGCTGCACGAGGCTTGCGGCCCAGGCGAACCGGGGCTTCCACAGCGCCGGTGCCGAACTGGGCGCGCTTGGCTGGATCGGTTTCGATCTTGATCAGGCCGCCTTCAGCCGTGGCTGCAGGTAGCGTGATCGGGGCCGTTTCCGCCGGCGTTGCAGGGGCTTGCGCTTGAGCCGTGGTAGTTTGCACGACTTCCGGCTCAGCGGCTTCGACAGCGGATGCGACTGACTCTGGCTGCCCCTCGACGGCTGCCGCAGGCGCTTCCGCCCGATGCGGCTCGTTGGTCGCAACAGCCTCGGCCTGCTCGCTCACCACCAAGGTCGGTACATCAGGGTCGATCTCAGTCCTTGCTGCGGAGCCGGCCTGAGCTGCAGCCTGCGGTTCGGCCTGAACTGCAGCCTCAGGGGCCGTCTCGGTGGCCGGCGCGGCTGGTTCGGCGGCTGCGACTTCAGCCTCTGCTTCGGCCTGCATCGTTACCCTGACAGGCAAGGGGGCTGCTGCGTTTTCCGCGAAGCGATCCTGAGCCTGCGGCTCGATGGTCTCCGGTTCGGAAACGGCAACCGGGAGTTCGGCCGGAGTCGCATCCGCAGCGGATGCAGCCGACTCGGCTGCAGCGCTGACGGGCGTCATGGCCTGCGCTTCGGTGGTCTCGCTTGCCACGCTCTCGACGGTCTCCACCACGGCTGCAGGCGTAGCGGTTGCAGGTTCGTCGGTGGTGCCGGAAGCGAGCTGAGCAGCGTCTGCGCTGGACTCGCCGGCTTCGCTGGTTTCGACTCCGCCCTGGAGGTCGGCGGCTTGGCCTTCGCCCGAGCGGCGGCCGCGACCGCGGCCACGGCGGCGACGCTTCTCGCTGGGGGCGCCGTCCTCGCCGGCAGGCGTGTCTGCGACCACCGTTCCGGCTGCTTCGGCAACCTGTACGCGCTCTTCGCTCACCACTGCAGCGGCAAGGCCAGCCGCGAGCTTCAGTTTGTCGTCGTCGGGTGCGCCCGTGCGCTGTTCTACAGCCTTATCAGTACGTTCGGCTGCGTCCTCCGTCCGTTGGCCGCGCCCACGTCCGCGGCCACGGCCAGTGTCGCTACGCTCGGACTTCTCCGCGGGCGCCGTGCTGCGCTGCGGCTTGTCGCTTTCGCTGCGTTCGCTGCGGCTGTTGCGGCCGTTCTGGCTTTCGCCGTCACGCTCGCTACGACGGCCGCGACTGCCGTTGTTACGACGGCCGTCACCGCCGTTGCTGCGCTCGCCGCGCGGGCGCGGCTCGCGCTTCGCAGGTGTTTCGGCTGCAGCCACGGGCTCGGCGGCCGGTGCCGGCTTGCTGCCGGTAAACCAGCCGAGGATGCGGGCGATGAGGCCCTTGCTCTCGACGGCGGCCGGGGCTGTGGGGGCCTCGGCGGCAACCGGTGCCACCGGCGCCGGCTGCGCAGGAGCGATACCCTTCACGGCCGCTTCGGGACGTGCCGGGCGGTCGTTTGCCTTCGAGGGCAGGCGCTCGTCGTCCTCGCTGGGCTTCTGCACCATCTGGTAGCTCGCCAAGGCGATGTCCTCGGCGTTGAGCTGGTCGTGACGCAGGCGGATGATCTCGTGCGCCGGCGTTTCGAGGTGGCGGTTCGGCACGATGATGAGCTGCACCTTGTGGCGCATCTCGATGCGGGCGATATCCACGCGCTTCTCGTTGAGAAGGAAGGTGGCCACGTCGACGGGCACCTGCAGGTGCACCGCGCCGGTGTTTTCCTTCATCGCTTCCTCTTCGAGGATGCGGACGATGTGCAGCGCCGACGATTCGGTGCTGCGGATGTGGCCAGTGCCGTTGCAGCGCGGGCAGGTGATGTAGCTGGTCTCGGCCAGTGCCGGACGCAGGCGCTGGCGCGACAGTTCGAGCAGGCCGAAGCGGCTGATCTTGCCGGTCTGCACGCGCGCGCGGTCGTGGCGCAGGGCGTCACGCAGGCGGTTTTCGACCTCGCGCTGGTTCTTCGCCGACTCCATGTCGATGAAGTCGATGACGATGAGGCCGCCCAGGTCGCGCAGGCGCAGCTGGCGGGCGATCTCGTCGGCGGCCTCGCAGTTGGTACGGAAGGCGGTTTCCTCGATGTCCGAGCCCTTGGTGGCGCGGCCGGAGTTGACGTCGATCGATACCAGGGCTTCGGTGTGGTCGATGACCACTGCGCCGCCCGAGGGCAGATTGACCTGGCGAGAGTAGGCCGACTCGATCTGATGTTCGATCTGGAAGCGCGAGAACAGCGGCACGTCGTCGCTGTAGCGCTTCACGCGGGCGACATTGCCCGGCATCACATGGGCCATGAACTGCGTGGCCTGTTCGTAGATGTCGTCGGTGTCGATCAGGATCTCGCCGATGTCGGGCTGGAAGTAGTCGCGGATGGCGCGGATGACGAGGCTGCCTTCCTGATAGATCAGGAAAGCGCCGGCCTGGCCCTGGGCCGCACCCTCGATGGCGCGCCACAGTTGCAGCAGATAGTTGAGGTCCCACTGCAGCTCTTCGGCACTACGGCCGATGGCTGCGGTGCGAGCGATCAGGCTCATGCCGCCGGGCACTTCCAGCTGGTCCATGTTCTCGCGCAGTTCGGCACGCTCGTCGCCCTCGACGCGACGCGACACGCCGCCGCCGCGCGGGTTGTTGGGCATGAGCACCAGATAGCGGCCGGCCAGCGAGATGTAGGTGGTCAGCGCCGCACCCTTGTTGCCGCGCTCGTCCTTTTCGACCTGGACGATGAGTTCCTGGCCTTCGCGCAGGGCTTCACGGATGGTGGCCTTGCTCGCGTCCACGCCGGGCTGGAAGTAGGCGCGCGAGATTTCCTTGAAGGGCAAGAAGCCATGGCGCTCGGCGCCATAGTCTACGAAGGCCGCCTCGAGGCTAGGCTCGATGCGGGTGATCACCGCCTTGTAGATGTTGCTCTTGCGTTCTTCTTTTGCGGCCGATTCGATATCGAGGTCGATCAGTTTCTGACCGTCTACGATCGCGACGCGCAGTTCTTCGGCCTGCGTCGCATTGAAAAGCATGCGTTTCATTGGGATCGTTCTCCCGCGCAATTCACACGGGCAGGACGAACGGCGCGCACCATCGCGCTTTCCGGGATCAGGAGCGATTCTTGAGGACTGCTGCTTTCATCCGGTGTGTGTTCAGGGCTGTGATGGGTCGGCTGGTCGATATTCTCTTGACCCCGCCCGCCAGGCCGTCGAGGCCAGGCGGGCGGATCATTTGATCCTGCGTGTGCGTCTTGCACGTCAAAATCCAACCCGTGGGCTGGATGGGTATGTCGAAGTGGGTCTGTTGCGTTACCATCGGCGCCTTTTGGGCCTTGGATGGCTTGCAACGGTCAAGCCGGGAGCGCTCTTCAGGGCTCATTGCCAGCAGTCTGCGCGCATCGCCGGTGCAGATGTTTCGACCTGCTTTTGACGTCGACGCGCCGCACTTGGGTGGCAGCGACCGGGTTAACCGTGCAGAAGTATATTTCATGACGATGATTGATGGCAAAGCGATCGCAGTCCGGCACGAACGCATCGACGATGCGGCGGCTGGCCAGCGGATCGATAACTACCTGATGCGGATAGCGAAGGGCGTGCCAAAGAGCCACGTCTATCGGATCCTGCGCAGCGGTGAGGTCAGGGTCAATGGCCGCCGGGTGCAGCAGACCTACCGCCTGGCCGAGGGTGACGAGGTGCGCATTCCGCCGCTGCGCATCGCTCAGGCCGAGCGCAGCGCACCGGCGCCTGCCGGCAAGCCGCTTCCGGTCGTCTACGAGGACGATGCGCTGCTGGTGATCGACAAGCCGTCGGGCAAGGCGGTACATGGCGGCAGCGGGGTGAGCTACGGCGTGATCGAGCAGCTACGCGTGCAGCGTCCGGAGTTGCGCATGCTCGAACTGGCGCACAGGCTGGATCGCGAGACCTCGGGGCTGCTCATCGTTGCGAAGAAGCGCTCTGCACTTACCGCACTGCACGACATGATGCGCGAGGGTAGGGTGGAGAAGCGTTACCTGACGCTGGTGCCCGGGCGCTGGGCTAACGCGTTGCAACATGTGAAGGCTCCATTGCACAAGTACCTCACCGCCGAGGGTGAGCGCAGGGTGCGCGTCAGCGAGGACGGCAAGCCGGCGCACAGCGTCATGCGTCTGGTGCGACGCTGGCGTGATTACAGTCTGCTCGAGGTCGAGCTCAAGACCGGGCGGACGCATCAGATCCGCGTTCATCTTGCTCATCTCGGTTTCCCGCTGTGTGGAGACGACAAATACGGCGATTTCGCTCTCAACAAGCGTCTCGAGGCCGAAGGGTTGAAGCGCATGTTCCTGCATGCGGCAATGCTGAGCTTCGCGCATCCGCTTACGGGCGAGGTGCTGTCCTTCGAGGCGGCGCTGCCTGCAGAGCTACAGGCGTTTCTGACGTATCTCGACATTCAGGAGAGGGGGCATGGCTGAGCGCTTCGATCTCATTGTCTTTGACTGGGACGGAACCCTGATGGACTCTGCCGGGGCGATCGTGCGCGCAATGCAGGCCGCTGCGCGTGACCTCGGTCTGCCTGAGCCGGCGGAGGAACGGGCGCGCTACGTGATCGGGCTCGGGTTGGTCGATGCGCTACAGCATGCCGTGCCGGAGTTGGCGCCGGAAGACTATGCGCGCATGGTCGAGCGTTACCGTCACCATTACCTGTCGCGGGACCATGAACTGGTGCTTTTCGACGGGGTTGGCGACGTTCTGGGGGCGCTTTCTGAGCGCGGACACCTGCTCGGAGTGGCGACCGGCAAGAGCCGCTTGGGTCTGGACCGCGTCCTTGGGCGGACCGGGCTGGGGGCGTATTTCCATAGCACCCGCTGTGCGGACGAGTGTTTCTCCAAGCCGCATCCTGCCATGCTCGAGGAGATCATGAGTGAGCTCGGTGTACTGCCCGAGCGGACCCTGATGGTGGGCGATACCACGCATGATCTGCAGATGGCGAGGAATGCTGGCACGGCGGCGCTCGCCGTGAGTTTCGGTGCGCATCCGCGCGCGGCACTGCAGGCCGAGACGCCGCTGTCGTGCCTTGATTCCCCTCGCGAGTTGGTCGATTGGTTGCTTCGTGAGACTTGAGGCTTGGGGCGTGAGGCTGGCGCCCCGTCATTCAGCCGAGTAGAAGGTAGATCGCAGGCCGGCGGGCGATTGCCGGGCGCGCGGCCTTGCGCCAGTCCCGGATGCTGTGGGTGAGCAGCCAGGCTTCTGGCGTGCCGAGGTCGCAGCCGATGCACAGGCGGGTGTCTGGCTTGAGCAGCTTGAGCAGAGCATCAAAGATGCGCTCATTGCGGTAGGGGGTTTCGATGAAGATCTGCGTGCGCCCGCAGCGGCGGGATTCGTCTTCGAGGGTGCGTAGCGCGCTGTCGCGCTCCTGCTCGCCGACCGGCAGGTAGCCATGGAAGCAGAAACTCTGTCCATTGAGTCCCGAGCCCATGAGTCCGAGCAGGATCGATGAGGGGCCAATCAATGGTACTACCTGAATGCCAAGTGCATGTGCGCGCGCGACCAATCTGGCTCCGGGGTCGGCGACTGCCGGACAGCCGGCGTCGGACATCAGGCCGACATCCTTGCCGGCGAGTGCGGGGGCGAGCAGCGCATCTAGGGTTGCGTTGGTGGTCTGCGGCTCGGTCGGCAGTTCGCGAACGTCGGTGTCCCGCAGCGGGTGCGGGTAGTCGAGCTGCTTCAGGTGCGCTCGTGCGGTGCGAGCCGTTTCGACGACGAAGTGACGTAGCCCGGCGGTGATCCGCTGCGCCTGTTGGGGCAGGAAGTCGGTCCATGGGGTTGCTTCGCCAAGGCTTACCGGGACCAGGTAAAGGGTGCCGTGTCGGGTGTCTGGAGTGGGGGCATTCACGGCAGTTGGAGGCCTTCGGCACGAAGCATGCGGGACAGTGCGATGAGCGGCAGCCCAATCAGTGCGGTGGGATCGTCGCCCGGCATGGCATCGAGCAGGGTGATGCCCAGTCCCTCGGATTTGGCGCTGCCGGCGCAGTCCAGTGGGCGCTCCCTGGCGACATAGCGCTCGATTTCAGCGTCGCTCAAATCGCGAAAGCGGACTTGGGTCGGGACGCCTTCGACCTGCAGCGTACCGGTGCGCGTATTGAGGAGCGCGAGGGCGGTGTGAAAGGTGACGATGCGACCGCGCATGCGCTGAAGTTGTGCGATTGCGCGCGCCTCCGTGCCCGGCTTGCCGAACACCTCGTCGCCCATGTAAGCGACTTGGTCGCTGCCGATGATGAGTGCGTCCGGCCAGCGCGCGGCCACGGCACGCGCCTTTGCAGCTGCAAGGCGCTCTGCAGTGGCGGGCGGCGCTTCGCCCTCGAGTGGCGTCTCGTCCGTTTCCGGACGGTCGGTCTCGAACGGAATGTGAAGGCGTTCGAGGAGCGTGCGGCGATAGGCCGATGTGGAGGCGAGGACGAGCGTCATGGTGGTCTTTACAGAAGCGTCGAAAAAATAATATCATGCACGGCTTATGTCGCAACAAGGCATCCCTTCCCGGACGATTCCGGATCCCTTCAGGTTTGCTGCAGACGGCCGCTCCTTGGTGGGCGAGGTCGCTGTCGCGGACCTGTTGCGCCTGTCGGACGTGCTTGCGTCGCTCGAGGGCGCGCTCGCATGGCGGCTGGAGGGCTCCATGGCTCAAGGGGCCGTGGGGCTCGAGCCCAGGCTGCGGTTGGTCGTCGAGGGGGAGCTTTCCCTCAGCTGCCAGCGTTGCCTCGGTGGGCTGTCGTGGGGCTTGAAGGTCGATAATGTCCTTCAGCCCGTACGGCCGGGGCAGGCGATTCCCGAGGGGGAGCTGGAAGACGACGAAGTGGATGCGATCGAGGTCGCTGCAGAGCTCGATGTCCTGGCATTGGTAGAGGATGAGATCCTGCTGGCCTTGCCGATTGCGCCACGGCATGAAAACTGCGAGTCGCCCCGAAACATGGCTGGCTCGAACAAAGAATCGCCTTTCGCTGCGCTGGCGTCGCTGCGAGGCAGTCCCAGCGCGGAATAGGCGCGATATTTAGCTTTAGGAGCATTACTCATGGCCGTTCAACAGAACAAGAAGTCCCCCTCCAAGCGTGGCATGCATCGCGCACACGATTTCCTCACCGGTCCGGCGCTCGCCGTCGAGCCGACCTCGGGTGAAGTCCATCTGCGTCACCACATCAGCCCCAACGGTTTCTACCGCGGCAAGAAGGTCGTCAAGGTCAAGGGCGAGTAAGTTCAAGCCCCAGGTATCGAGGGCGGCGCATGGCGCTTGGCGCCTGCGCCGCCTTTTTTCCGACTCCAGTCTTCAAACAATAAATAGCACGCGAGATGCCGATGGGTGTCACCATTGCGATCGACTGCATGGGTGGCGATCATGGTCCGGTCGTGACCGTGCCTGCCGCACTTGCCTTCCTGCGCCGTCACCGGGACGCGAAGGTCATCCTGGTGGGGCTCGAGGAGGCGATCCGGCCCCTGCTCGTCAGCACTGCAAGCGAGTTCGGCGAACGAATCAGGGTACGACATGCCACCGAGGTGGTGGCGATGGACGATCCGCCGGCGATCGCGATGCGCACGAAGAAGGATTCTTCGATGCGCGTTGTCATGGATCTCGTCAAGGCGGGTGAAGCGAACGCCGCGGTTTCCGCCGGCAATACCGGTGCGCTGATGGCGATCTCGCGCTTCGTCCTCAAGACTTTGCCGGGTATCGATCGGCCTGCGATCGCGACCGTCCTGCCGTCAATGCATGGTCACACGTATGTGCTCGACCTCGGCGCCAATGTTGACTGCACGGCGGAGCATCTGCTTCAGTTTGGCGTCATGGGGGCGATGCTCGTAGCAGCGATCGAGCACAAGGAGCGCCCGACCGTGGGCTTGCTCAACATTGGCGAAGAGGTGATCAAGGGCAATGACGTCGTCAAGGAAGCGGGCGAGCTGCTGCGCAACAGCGGCTTGAACTTCCAGGGCAATGTCGAAGGCAACGATATCTACGAAGGTACGGTGGACGTCGTCGTGTGCGATGGCTTTGTTGGAAATGTCGCGCTCAAGACCTCTGAAGGCCTCGCGCAGATGATCGGCGCTTTCCTGAAGCAGGAGTTCAAGCGCTCGCTGCTGACCAAGCTGATGGCAGTTGTGGCGCTTCCCGTCTTGAAGCGCTTCAAGCAGCGTGTCGATCACCGTCTCTACAACGGTGCGCCCTTGCTTGGGTTGCGCGGTGTCGTCCTGAAGAGCCATGGCTCGGCCGATGCGGTTGCCTTCGAGAATGCGTTGGGGCGAGCTGCCGAGGCGGCATCGAACCGGCTGATCGAGCGCATCACGGAGCGCATGGCGAGCATGAACGAGGTAAACGCATGATTTACGCACGCATCGCGGGAACGGGCAGTTACTTGCCGGGCGATCCGGTCACCAATGACGATCTGGTCGCGCGTGGAATCGATACCTCCAATGACTGGATCGTGAGTCGCTCGGGCATCCATAGCCGACACCTCGCCGCCGCCGACGTGGGGGCAAGCGATCTCGCCAAGCTCGCCGCCGAGCGAGCACTCGATGCTGCGGGCTGCGAAGCCGACGACATTGACCTGATCATCGTCGCCACATCCACGCCTGATTTCATCTTCCCGAGTACCGCCGCTCTGGTGCAGTCCAAGCTCGGTATCCGCAACGGCGGCGCTGCGTTTGACGTGCAGGCGGTGTGCAGCGGTTTCGTGTACGCGTTGAGCGTGGCCGAGAAGTTCATTCGTTCCGGTAGTCATACGCGTGCGCTAGTCATCGGTGCCGAGGTCTTCTCCCGCATTCTTGACTGGTCCGATCGGTCAACCTGTGTGTTGTTCGGTGATGGCGCCGGTGCGGTCGTGCTCGAAGCGTCGACGAGTCCCGGCATTCGCATGTCTGCCCTGCATGCCGACGGCAGTCATCATCCCATTCTCTGTGTGCCCGGTGGTGTGGCCTCCGGTCAAGTGATCGGCGATCCTTTTCTGCGCATGGACGGGCAGGCCGTGTTCAAGTTTGCCGTGAAGGTGCTTGGCGATGTCGCGCACGAGGTGCTCGAGCGCGCCGGGGAGTCCGCACAGAGCGTCGATTGGTTGATCCCGCATCAAGCCAATATCCGCATCATCCAGGCTACGGCCAAACGCCTCGGCCTGCCGATGGACAAGGTGGTGACCACCCTCGATCACCATGGCAATACATCGGCCGCCTCCATTCCGCTCGCGCTCGATGAGGCTGTGCGCTCGGGGCAGATCCGCCCCGGGCATCGACTCATCCTCGAGGGGGTCGGTGGTGGTTTCACCTGGGGCGCAGCCCTGGTCGATTTCTGAATCGCTTCCTGCTTTCACTTTTTTCTGATTGGTGGAGAACAGCATGGCATTTGCGCTGGTTTTTCCCGGCCAGGGTTCGCAGTCGGTCGGCATGATGGCCGCCTACGGCGAGTCGGCCGTCGTTCGTGACACGTTTGCCGAGGCTTCCGATGCCCTGGGCGAGGACTTGTGGGCCATGGTCTGCGACGGGCCGGCCGAGCGCCTGTCGCTGACGGTGAATACCCAGCCCCTGATGCTTACCGCAGGGGTGGCGACTTATCGCGCATGGATCGCGGCAGGTGGGCCTGCGCCCGCCCTGGTCGCCGGACACAGCCTGGGTGAGTATTCCGCGCTGGTTGCTGCCGGTGCGCTGGCCTTTGCCGACGCCGTTCCGCTGGTGCGCTTCCGCGCCCAGGCGATGCAGGAGGCGGTGCCGGCCGGCGAAGGTGCAATGGCGGCGGTGATGGGGCTCGAGGCTGAAGCGGTGCGAGAAGCCTGCGCCGAGGCGGCCCAGGGCCAGGTGGTCGAAGCTGCGAATCTCAATGCGCCTGGGCAGATCGTCATCGCGGGTGCGAAGGCGGCTGTCGAGCGTGCAAGCGAGATCGCCAAGGCGAAGGGTGCCAAGCGCGCCGTGCTGCTTCCGGTGTCGGCGCCGTTTCATTGTGCGCTGATGCGCCCGGCTGCGGAGCGTCTTGCCGAGCGCCTGGCAACGGTTGCTGTCTCCACACCCACGATCGGTGTCATCAACAACGTTGACGTGGCCGTCTATGATGAGCCTGAGAAGATTCGCGATGCACTCGTTCGCCAGGCCTATTCTCCGGTGCGCTGGATCGAACTGGTGCAGGAGATGGCACGCCGTGGAATGAGCCATGTGATCGAATGCGGTCCGGGCAAGGTGCTGGCAGGCATGACCAAGCGCATCGCCAAGGAAGTCGAAGGAGGCTCGGCACACGATGCGGCCAGCCTCGAACAATCCATCGCCGCAGTGAGGTAACGCATGAGCTTTTCGCTTGAAGGGCAGGTCGCACTCGTTACTGGCGCCTCCCGCGGCATCGGCCGCGCGGTAGCGCTCGAGTTGGCGCGGCTTGGTGCCATCGTTGTGGGTACGGCAACCTCCGCCTCCGGCGCTGCCGACATTGCGGCTGCGCTTGCCGAGTTGGGCGCCAAGGGGACAGGGCTGGCGCTGAATGTGACCGATGCCAACGCCTGTGAGGCGCTGATCGGCGACATCGAGAAGCAGTTCGGTGCGGTTACCATCCTGGTCAACAATGCTGGCATCACTCGCGACAACCTTGCGATGCGCATGAAGGATGAGGAGTGGGATGCGGTTATCGACACCAATCTGCGCGCTGTGTTTCGCATGAGCAAGCTCGTCATGCGCGGCATGATGAAGGCGCGCAATGGTCGCATCATCAACATCACTTCGGTGGTGGCGAGTGCCGGCAATCCCGGACAGGCCAACTACGCAGCGGCCAAGGCCGGTGTGGCCGGCATGACGCGCGCACTGGCGCGCGAGTTGGGCAGCCGCAACATCACGGTCAATTGCGTGGCGCCTGGCTTCATCGACACCGACATGACGCGTGCGCTGCCCGAGGCGGCACGCGATGCGCTGCTAGGCAACATTGCTCTTGGCCGTCTGGGTCGTCCCGAGGAGATCGCCGCTGCGGTCGCCTTCCTGGCCTCTCCTGCCGCCGCCTATGTGACCGGAACCACGCTGCACGTCAATGGTGGTATGTACATGTCCTGATAACGGATCGGGATAGCGGTTCCCCGGCGTTTTGGTAGAATACGCCGGCTTTTTTTCAATACACCTGTCACCCTCAGGAAGGAGTTGGTTCATGGAGAACATCGAACAGCGCGTCAAGAAGATCGTCGCTGAGCAACTTGGCGTGAACGAATCGGAGATCAAGACCGAATCTTCGTTCGTCGATGATCTGGGCGCGGATTCGCTGGACACCGTGGAACTCGTCATGGCGCTGGAAGAAGAGTTCGAGTGCGAGATTCCGGACGAAGAGGCCGAGAAGATCACCACCGTCCAGCAGGCGATCGACTACGTCAACGCCCACCTCAAGAAGTAAGCAGCATCAGCGCTTTCAAGGCGTAGCCTGTCCGGTTGCCGCGTTTGCGCGTGGCCCCGGGCAGGTCAGTTTTACCCTTTTCATCGTTTCATATCGGAGTTGCCTGTGTCGCGTCGCAGAGTCGTCGTCACCGGTCTGGGCGTCATTTCGCCGGTCGGAAATACCGTCCAGGAAGCCTGGGCAAATATTCTTGCCGGCAAGAGTGGTATCGGCCCCATCACGCGCTTTGATGCCAGCGGATTCGCAGCACGCATCGCAGGCGAGGTGAAGGGCTTCGACGTTTCGGCCTACCTGTCGCCCAAAGAGGCGCGCCGCATGGATGTCTTCATCCACTACGGCATGGCGGCGGGCATCCAGGCAATCCGCGATTCCGGCATCGAGGTCAATGAGACCAATGCCGACCGGATTGGCGTGAACATCGGATCGGGCATTGGTGGCCTGCCGATGATTGAAGACACGCATAACGACTACCTCAACGGTGGTCCGCGCAAGATCTCGCCCTTCTTCATTCCGGGCACCATCATCAACATGATCTCGGGCAACCTCTCGATCATGCATGGCATGAAGGGGCCCAACCTGTCCGTCGTGACTGCGTGTACGACCGGCCTGCACGCCATCGGCATGAGTGCGCGCATGATCGAGTACGGTGACGCCGACGTGATGGTATGCGGCGGCGCCGAATCGACTGTCACGCATCTCGCGATCGGTGGCTTCGGTTCGGCAAAGGCATTGTCGACCCGCAATGACGATCCCGCCACGGCCAGCCGCCCCTGGGACAAGGATCGTGATGGCTTCGTGCTTGGCGAGGGGGCGGGCGTCCTGGTCATCGAAGAGTACGAGCATGCGGTCAAGCGCGGTGCGAAGATCTATGCCGAGCTTGCGGGCTTCGGCATGAGCGGTGACGCCTACCACATGACGGCGCCCGATACCGATGGGCCGCGGCGCAGTATGGTCAATGCGATGAGGAACGCCGGCGTCAATGCCGACGAGGTGCACTATCTCAACGCACACGGCACCTCGACGCCGCTCGGTGACAAGAACGAGACCGAGGCGATCAAGCTTGCCTTTGGTGTCGATGCGGCGCGCAAGCTCGTCGTGAACTCCACCAAGTCGATGACCGGGCATCTGCTCGGTGGGGCCGGTGGTCTGGAGTCGGTTTTGACGGTGCTTGCCGTGCATCATCAGGTCTCGCCGCCCACCATCAATATCTTCGAGCAGGATCCGGAGTGCGATCTCGACTACTGCGCCAATGTGGCGCGGCCGATGAAGATCGATGTCGCCCTCAAGAACAACTTCGGCTTTGGCGGTACAAACGGCACCCTGGTTTTCCGCCGGATTTGATGGCGATATGCATGGCCTCCCATGCATGAGCCGCTGATCATAGCATTGCGCCCCTCCCCGGGGGTGATGGCGTCAGTGTCGGTCGCGCATGTTGCGGCTGCACTGGCGCTTTTTCATGTCCCTGCGTTTGGGCTCGAGGCACTGCTCGGCGGGCAGGGTGTGATGCAGGCGGTCATCGCCGGTGGCGCTGGCTGCGTGCTGTTCGCCTCGCTGATCAGGGCGTTGGTCCAGGAGTGGCGCAAAAGGAGGCTGCACCTGGCACTGAACGAGGCGGGTGAGATTTCACTTCTGCAGCCAGCCGCTCCGCCATTGCGGGGAAGGGTGGTGCCGCATTCGATCGTGGTGTTCGAATGGGCCGTGTGGTTTCAGTCGTGCCCGGAGTTCGAGGGCCGTATGCGTCCAGGTCGCTCGCGGCGCTTCATGATCGTGGCTGCAAATCTCGATGCGCAACAATGGCGCGGGCTGCGCATCTGGCTGCGTCATGAGGCCGTGCGTGCCGATGCCTCCGATGGGCGTGCCGCCTGACCCGGCACAGGGTGTGCCGGGCAGTGTCAGCCTTGTGCAGAGCGCCTGGCCTTTGGCGGGCGAAGGATGGTGTCCCGCGGGCGGGCGAGCGTCTCAGGGAAGTCGTTGGAGTAATGAAGTCCGCGGCTTTCCTTGCGCTTGAGGGCGCAGCGCACGATGAGGTCGGCAGTGACCACGAGGTTGCGCAGTTCGATCAGGTCGTTGCTCACGCGGAAATGGCTGTAGAACTCGTGGATCTCGCTGGCCAGCAGGCGAATCCGGTGCTGGGCGCGGAGGAGGCGCTTGGTGGTGCGCACAATGCCGACGTAGTCCCACATCGCGCGCCTGAGTTCAGCCCAGTTGTGGGTGATGACCACTTCCTCGTCGGCGTCGGTGACCCGGCTCTCGTCCCAGTCGGGCAGTACGGGCGGTTGCGTGCGCGGCTTGGACAAGATGTCCTCGGCGGCCGCTTCGCCAAATACCAGGCACTCCAGCAGCGAGTTGCTAGCGAGGCGGTTGGCGCCATGAAGCCCGGTGAACGCCGACTCGCCAACGGCGTACAACCCCGGTACGTCGGTCCGTGCAGCGAGGTCGGTAACGATGCCGCCGCAGGAATAGTGTGCAGCCGGTACGACCGGAATCGGTTCGCGGGTGATGTCTATCCCAAGCTCGAGGCAGCGCCGGTAAATGTTCGGAAAGTGACCGCGAAGCCACTCTGCCGGCTTGTGGCTGATGTCGAGGTAGACGCAGTCCAGGCCGCGCTTCTTCATTTCGAAGTCGATCGCCCGCGCAACCACATCGCGCGGCGCAAGCTCTTCGCGAGGGTCGTGGTCAGGCATGAAGCGCGTGCCGTCGGGTAGCTTCAGAAGTCCACCCTCTCCGCGTACGGCTTCCGATATCAGGAACGATTTTGCATGAGGGTGGTAGAGGCAGGTCGGATGGAACTGGATGAACTCCATGTTCCCGACTCGGCAGCCTGCTCGCCACGCCATGGCTACGCCGTCACCGGTGGCGACGTCCGGGTTCGTCGTGTACAGATAGACCTTGCCGGTGCCGCCCGTGGCCAGCACTGTGTTGCGCGCCGCAAACGTCACCACGCGATCGGCATCGATATCCAGCACGTATGCGCCGAGGCAGCCTGCCCCGGGCTGGCCCACCTTGTCGCCGATCACGAGATCGATCGCGATGTGATGCTCGAAGACGTCGATGTTCGGATGCGCGCTCACCTGCGCGCCGAGCGTCGATTGCACCGCGGCGCCAGTGGCGTCGGCGGCATGGATGATGCGCCGGTGGGAGTGTCCGCCTTCGCGTGTGAGATGGTAGCCGAGCCTGGAGTCCGCCTCGCGCGTGAAGGGTACGCCGCGGTCGATGAGCCAGTCGATCGCACGCTTGCCGTTTTCGACGACCAGTCGTGTGGAGCGCGGATTGCACAGCTCGGCGCCGGCGACGAAGGTGTCGCGCACATGCGCTTCGACGCTGTCTGCAGTATCGAGTACGGCGGCAATGCCGCCCTGCGCCCAGTTGCTCGCGCTGTCCGAAAGCTCGCGCTTGGTCACGAGGGCGACGCGCATGCTGTCGGCGAGGCGCAGTGCCATCGACTGCCCGGCGGTGCCGCTGCCAAGGATGAGTACGTCGTACTGTTTCAGCAAGATGTCGCTCTGGCTCGTGGGAAGGGGCGAAATATAGCATGTCGCGGCGCCGTGCCGCGTGGCCAGGCCCGGTGGAGCGTACTGGCAGGGGGCCGGTAAGTCCTGATCGAATGACCCTGTCGGGGGCTGAACTATTTTAACGGCCGCCTGTCTTGAACCATGTCTTCGATTGCTGCTGATTGCCCACTCGGTCGCTTATAATCCGGACGCTTCATATTCTGAATATCCGGAAGAACTTATTACATGAGCGATCGTGAGCTCGATCAGCAACTCGTCGAGCGCGTACAGCGCGGCGACAAGCAGGCATTCGGCTTGCTGGTATCCAAGTACCAGCGCAAGTTGAATCGTTTGTTGTCGCGTCTGATCCGCGATCCCGCCGAAGTCGAGGACGTTGCGCAGGAGACCTTCATCAAGGCCTACCGGGCGTTGGGTTCTTTCCGCGGAGACAGTGCCTTTTACACATGGCTTTACCGGATCGGAGTCAATACGGCGAAGAACTACCTGGTATCTCAGGGCAGAAGAGCGCCGACATCGACGAGTTTCGACTCGGAAGAGGCCGAGACCTTCGAGGATGGAGACCAGTTGCGGGACATCAACACGCCCGAGCGTTTGTTGATGACACGCCAGATCGGTGAGGCCGTCGAGGGGGCAATGGGCGATCTGCCCGAGGAGTTGAGGACGGCGATCATGCTGCGAGAGTTCGAGGGTCTGAGCTACGAAGAGATCGCCAGCATCATGGAGTGCCCCATAGGCACGGTGCGCTCGCGGATCTTCCGCGCGCGTGAAGCGATTGCAGAGCGTCTGCGGCCGTTGCTCGACACGGCGCCGGACAAACGTTGGTAGGTGGCAGACATGAAGGACAAGGTATCGGCGTTGCTTGATGGAGATCTCGACGAGCAGGCCACGCGTTCGGTCATCGAGCGCATGGGGGTCGATTCGGGACTGCAGCGGCAGTGGGATGCATATTGTTTGATCGGCGATGCGATCCGCGGCGATCGCT
Organism: Thauera sp. 28; assembly: GCF_000310145.2. Taxonomy (GTDB): domain Bacteria; phylum Pseudomonadota; class Gammaproteobacteria; order Burkholderiales; family Rhodocyclaceae; genus Thauera; species Thauera mechernichensis. Next base: position 40,316 of record NZ_AMXA01000019.1, on the reverse strand, counting down.
TCGGCTCGAGTGATTTCGTCGATCGCGTGATGGCCCGGCTCGACGACGAGCCGACTGTTCTTGCTCCCCGGCCTGCTGCCGGCGACAGCGTCAGGCGGTCGGTCTGGCAGTCCTTGTTGCCGATCGCTGCGTCGGTGATGGGTGTGGCCGCGGTGGGGCTCGTGGCTGCAACGCTCTACTCCCAGGACGATCGCGCACCTGCGAAGCTGGCGAGCGAGGCTGCCAAGGTTCAGGTGGTGGCTGCGCCGGCCGTGCGTGCGTCGGTCCAGCCGGTGGGCCTGGACCCGCATCGCGAATATGTGTTTGCGCATCAGGGCCTGAGCGGCGTCGGTCCGCTGCCCGCTGGCGTGCAGTACGTGAGGACTGTTTCCGATCAGCGCCAGGGAACGGGCCGATGAGGTTCAGCGCAGCCGTACTGACCGCCTGCGCCTTGCTGCTGCAAACGCCTGCTCACGCCGAAGGCCCCTCGGACCCGTTGTCCTGGCTCGGCAGGATCCAGTCCGCAGGGCAGCGCCTCAATTACGTTGGAACCTTCGTTTATCAGTCGGGTGGGCATGTCGAGACATCTCGCGTTGCTCACCGTGTCGATGCGGCAGGTGCCCTCGAGCGGCTAGAGGTGCTCGATGGCAGTCCGCGGGAGATCATCCGCCGCGGCAATGAAGTGCACTGCGTTCTTCCCGATGAGCGCACGGTCATCATCGACCAGGCCAGCGGCAGGCGGGCCTTTCCAGCCCGTCTGCCGGCAAGTCTGACCGACCTCGCGGAGTACTACCGGATCCGCAAGGGTGAGTTGAGCAGGGTCGCGGGCTACGAGGCTCAGGCCATCGTGCTCGATCCGCGTGACGACCTCCGCTACGGCCACACGCTGTGGGCCGAAGTGCAGAGCGGGCTGTTGCTCAAATCGCGCATGGTGGACGAGCATGGCTTGCTCATAGAGCAGTTCAGTTTCAGCGACATCCGCATTGGCGGCGATGTCGATGCGGCCTTGCTCGAATCCCGCTTCACGCCCGATGGCGACTGGAAGGTTGTCAACGCGCGCGGCGACGACATGCCCAAGACAGAAGCCGGGTGGGTGCTGACCGAGCCGCTGCCGGGTTATTTGCTCACTTCGGTCATGAAACGGCCCTTGGGGCGTGACCGCGGGCAGGCGGTGCACATGGTGTTCAGTGACGGACTGGCGGCCATTTCGGTCTTCATCGAACCGGTTGGCGATGGGTCCGAGATCGGTTTGGGGCCGGTGTCGACCGGGGCCATCAACATCTACAAACGCGCCCAGGATGGCCATCTGGTAACGGCGCTGGGCGAGGCGCCCGAGCGCGCGGTGCGCCATGTGGGCGACCACATTCGTCCGGTGTCGCGGTGATGCAGGCTCGGGCGCGGGTGCTGAGGGTCGAGCGTGGCAAGGCTTGGGTCAAGCTGAGCGACAAGGCGGGTGGTTGCGGGCGTTGCGACGAACCTGGTGGCTGCCGGTCAATGCAGATCACGCAGGCGCTCGGTGCCGGCAAGGATGAGTTTGCGCTGCCGCTGGTTCCCGGCATCGGTCCGGGCGACGACGTCGTGATCAGTATCCCCGACGGCGCGGCGCTGCGCGCGGCGCTTGCCAGTTATGGTCTGGCGACCGTGCTGCTGGTTTCGGGCGCAGGTCTTGGTGGTCTATTCGCTGATGGGCGTTCGGGCGATACGTATGCGCTCGCGGGGGGGCTTGCCGGCTTGCTGCTGGCGTGGGCGACGAACAGGGTGCTCGCGCGCAGCAGGAACTGGCGCCTGGGCCTGCGCATGGACCTGGCGCCGGCCTCTGCGTGTGTGCAGGGCGGCCCACAACGGTGATGGCGCGGATGCCCGCTGTGCCCGGCGTGGGGGCGCTCCTGCGCTTGCTGGTTCTGTTCGCGTGCCTCACTGCTTTCGGTGCGCCGACGTGGGCGGCCAGTGCCGCCTTGCCGGACTTCACCCGTCTGGTGGAGAAGCAGGGTGCGGCTGTGGTCAATGTCAGCACCAGGCAGGCGCGCAAGGCGGCCAGCCGCTTGCCGTTTCAGATTCCCGAGCTCAACGAGTCGGACCCGATGTTCGACTTTTTCCGCAAGTTCATTCCGCGCACCCCGGAGGCGCCGGGTGGTGACCCTGACAACCAGTCGCTCGGTTCAGGGTTCATCATCAGTGCCGATGGCTACATCCTGACCAACGCACATGTGATCGAGGAGGCCGAGGAGATTCTCGTTCGCCTCGCTGACAAGCGTGAGTACAGCGCCGAGGTCATCGGCGCCGATGCACGCAGTGACGTCGCATTGATCCGCATCGACGCAAGCGATCTGCCTCACGTCGTGTTCGGGAATCCCGATGCGCTGAAGGTTGGCGAGTGGGTGCTCGCGATCGGTTCTCCCTTCGGCTTCGAACAGTCGGTTACCGCAGGCATCGTGAGTGCAAAGGGGCGTAGCCTGCCGGATGAGAACTTCGTGCCCTTCATCCAGACCGACGTCGCGATCAATCCTGGCAACTCGGGCGGTCCATTGTTCAATCTGCGGGGTGAGGTCGTCGGTATCAACTCGCAGATCTACAGCCGTACGGGTGGGTTCATGGGCTTGTCGTTTGCGATCCCGATCGATCTTGCGATGGATATCCAGCAGCAACTGCGCGCCTCGGGCAGGGTGCAACGCGGTCGCATCGGGGTGTCGATCCAGGAGGTCACGCGCGCACTTGCCGACAGCTTTGGGCTGATGCGTGCCGCAGGGGCATTGGTAAGTGCCGTCGAGCCCGAAGGGCCTGCCGCGCGCGGCGGTGTCGAGCAGGGCGACATCATTGTCCGCTTCAATGGCCGCCCGGTGGAAAACTCGGCCGATCTCCCGCGTATCGTGGCAGCGGCACGTCCGGGGCAGGAGGTCGACGTCGACATCCATCGCGCTGGCGCGGCACGCTCGTTGAAGATTACGGTTGGCGAGTGGGAGGATCCTGAGGCGGAAGAGGCCGAGGAGCTCGGCGGCGATCCCGGTGGGGCAGCCAATGCACTCGGCCTGGATCTGGTGGTGCCGACACCTGCGCAGCGCCGCGAGGGCAAGGTCGACCAGGGGTTATTGGTGCAGCGCGTACAGGGTGCCGCAGCGCGGGCCGAGATCGTTCCTGGCGACGTTGCACTTGCAATGGTGGTTGCCGGCCGTCATGTAAAGCTCGACACCCTGGATGCGTACAATCATGTGTTGGGTGAGTTGCGCCCCGGTCAACAGGTGAGTGTGCTCATCCGGCGAGCCGACTTTGTTTCCTACGTGAGCTTGAGAGCGGAGAAATGACGGGGATAGCCGGGAGCAGGGTATTTACCGTGCTGAGTCGGGAGTGGTGCCACCTCTGTCACGACCTTGTCGCTGCGCTCGAGCCCATCGCGGCTGAGCATGGCTGGCGGATCGAGGTGGTCGACGTGGACCAGGATGCGATCCTCGAGGCACGCTGGGATGAACTTGTCCCTGTATTGCTTCACGGCGAGCACGAACTCTGCCACTACCACCTCGATGAGCCTGCGGTGCGCGCTTATTGCAGCCGTTTTCCGCTAGAATCACGGGCTTGACAAGGCCAACCATTCCGAAAACGGGTGCTGCAAGGCACCCTTTTCGTTTCGCATGAACCACATCCGCAACTTCTCCATCATCGCTCATATCGACCACGGCAAATCGACCCTGGCCGATCGACTCATCCACTTCTGCGGCGGCTTGTCCGAGCGCGAGATGGAAGCCCAGGTGCTCGACTCGATGGATATCGAGCGTGAGCGCGGCATCACCATCAAGGCGCAGACAGCAGCCCTGCACTACAAGGCCAAGGATGGGCAGGTATACAACCTGAACCTGATCGATACCCCGGGCCATGTGGATTTTTCCTACGAGGTCAGTCGTTCGCTGGCCGCCTGCGAAGGCGCGCTGTTGGTCGTGGATGCCTCGCAAGGGGTGGAGGCGCAGACGGTGGCGAACTGCTACACCGCGCTCGATCTCGATGTCGAGGTGGTGCCGGTGCTCAACAAGATCGACCTGCCGGCGGCTGACCCGGACAACGCCCGTCAGGAGATCGAGGACGTGATCGGCGTCGATGCTTCGGAGGCTATCCTGTGCTCGGCCAAGACCGGCCTGGGCGTGGAGGACGTGCTCGAGGCAATCGTCGCCCGCATCCCTTCCCCCAAGGGCAAGGCTGATGGCCCGCTCAAGGCGCTGATCATCGACTCCTGGTTCGACAACTATGTCGGCGTGGTGATGCTGGTGCGCGTGGTCGACGGCGAGCTGAAGCCTAAGGACCGCATCCTGCTGATGTCCAACGGCGCACAGTACCCCTGCGACCAGGTGGGCGTGTTCACGCCGCGCTCGGTGAGCCGGGATGCACTGCGCGCGGGCGAGGTCGGCTTCGTGATCGCCGGCATCAAGGAGATCGAGGCGGCCAAGGTCGGCGACACCATCACGCTCGCCAACAAGCCCGCGAGCGAGCCGCTGCCCGGCTTCAAGGAGATCAAGCCGCAGGTGTTCGCCGGCCTGTATCCGGTGGAGTCCTCCGAGTACGACCAGCTGCGCGACTCGCTCGAGAAGCTGCGCCTGAACGATGCTTCGTTGCAGTTCGAACCCGAGGTTTCGCAGGCATTGGGCTTTGGTTTCCGCTGCGGCTTCCTCGGCCTGCTGCACATGGACATCGTGCAGGAGCGCCTGGAGCGCGAATTCGACATGGACCTGATCACCACCGCGCCTACGGTGGTGTACGAGGTCGTGCTCAACGACGGCAGCATCATCCGCATCGAGAACCCGGCCAAGCTGCCCGAACCCGGCAAGTACCAGGAGATCCGTGAGCCCATCATCACCGCCACCATCTTCCTGCCGCAGGACTACGTCGGCCCGGTGATCACGCTGTGCAACCAGAAGCGTGGCAACCAGGTCGACATGCGTTACCACGGTCGCCAGGTGCAGCTGATCTACGAACTGCCGATGAACGAAGTGGTGATGGACTTCTTCGACAAGCTCAAGTCGGTGTCGCGCGGCTACGCGTCACTGGACTACGACTTCAAGGAATACCGCACGGCCGATCTGGTCAAGCTCGACCTGATGGTCGGCGGCGAGAAGGTCGATGCGCTGTCGGTGATCGTGCACCGTGCCAGCGCGCAGTACCGCGGCCGCGAGCTGGCGAGCAAGCTGCGTGGCCTGATTCCGCGCCAGATGTTCGACGTGCCGGTACAGGCTGCGATCGGCGCCCACATCATCGCCCGCGAGACGATCAAGGCCTTGCGCAAGAACGTGCTCGCCAAGTGCTACGGCGGCGACATCAGCCGCAAGAAGAAGCTGCTCGAGAAGCAGAAGGAAGGCAAGAAGCGCATGAAGCAGGTTGGCAACGTCGAGATCCCGCAAGAAGCCTTCCTCGCCGTGCTGCGCACTGACGAAGGCAAGTGACGGATAGCGCATGAATTTTGCACTCATCCTCTTCCTGCTGCTTGTCGCCACCGGTGCGCTCTGGTTCCTGGATCGCTTCCATGCGCGCAAGCTGCGCGCGGCAGGCGCGCCGAACCCTTGGTGGGTGGAATATGGCGCGAGCTTCTTCCCGGTGATTCTGATCGTGTTCGGCTTGCGCTCCTTTGTCGTCGAGCCGTTCAAGATCCCCTCCGGATCGATGATCCCGACGCTGCTGGTTGGCGACTTCATCCTCGTCAACAAGTGGACCTATGGCATCCGGCTGCCGGTGATCAACCAAAAGGTCATCGATATCAACGCCCCCGAGCGCGGTGACGTGATGGTGTTCCGCTATCCGGCCGACCCTTCGCTGGACTACATCAAGCGCGTGGTCGGGCTACCGGGCGACCGCGTCGAATACGTGAACAAGCGTCTCAGCATCAACGGCCAGCCGGTGCCGATCGAGGAGGTCGGCGCCTACCTGCATCCGGACAGGTTGTACTATTCGCCTCAGTTCACCGAGCGCCTTGGCGCAGTCGAGCACTCGGTCCTGATCGAGCGCGATGCTCCGGCCTTCATCCCGCAGGTGATGAATTTCCCCGGGCGTGAGAACTGCACCTACACCAGCGCCGGCGTCAGTTGTACCGTGCCTCAGGGGCACTACTTCGTACTCGGCGATAACCGCGATGCGAGCAGCGACAGCCGGGTGTGGGGTTTCGTGCCGGAGCAGAACATCGTCGGCAAGGCTTTCTTCATCTGGTTCAACTTCAACGACATGAAGCGCATTGGCGGCTTCCACTGATCGAGGGGTATCAGCATGCGCATGAAGTCACAGCGCGGCGTCACGCTGACCGGGGTTCTCGTGGTCGGCACACTGGCTGCGTTCCTGTTGATCCTCGGTTTTCGCACGGTACCGGTGTTCAACGAATACCTCGCCATCAAACGTATCCTCGTAGTGCTTGCAGACGAGGGCGACAAAGGGGCAACGGTGGCGGATCTTCGCCGAGGCTTCGACACGCGACGCCAGATCGACGATGTGAAGAGTATCCGTGGCGCGGACCTCAAGATCGACAAGACCGCGTCGCGCACGCAGATCTCCGCACGCTACTCGCGAACGGTGCCACTCATTGCCAATGTCAGCCTGCTGTTCGACTTCGAGCCGAACAGCGAGGCGCGCTGACCCCATGGCGCCCGATCAGTTGCAGTCGCGCCTGGGCCACGTATTCGGTGATCCCCGGCTGCTGCGCGAGGCCCTGACCCACCGCAGCTTCGGCCAGCCCAACAACGAGCGCTTCGAGTTCCTGGGCGACAGCATCCTGAACTGCGTGATCTCGATTGCGCTGTTCGAGCGTTTCGGTGGTTTGCGCGAAGGTGACCTGTCGCGCGTCCGTGCCTCTCTCGTACGCCAGGACGCGCTCTATCGCATTGCCCTGGAGCTAGAGCTGGGTGCGTTCCTGCACCTTGGCGAAGGCGAGTTGAAGTCGGGTGGCAGCAAGCGGCCATCGATACTGGCCGATGCGCTCGAGGCCGTTTTTGCGGCGGTCTTTCTCGACGGTGGTTTCGACGCTGCAAAGCAGGTCATCGACCGCCTTTATGCGCCACTGCTCTCCGAAGTCGATCCGCGGCGGCCGAGCAAGGATGCCAAGACGGCCTTGCAGGAGTGGCTGCAGGCGCGCAGGATCGCGGTGCCGACCTATTCGATGGTGCAGGCGCTGGGCGAGGCCCATGCGCAGGAATTCGAGGTGGCCTGCGAAGTGCCCAAGCTTGGCGTGCGTACGCTGGGCCGCGGCCCGAGCCGCCGTATCGCCGAACAACAGTCAGCCGAACTCGCCCTCGCGGCACTCAGGAAGCAATGAACGAACATACTCTCGACAGCCCGGCCGACGGCAACTCGGACGGCGCCTTCCGCGCCGGCTTTGTCGCCATTGTCGGCCGCCCCAACGTCGGCAAGTCGACCCTGCTCAATCGCCTGATCGGGCAGAAGATCAGTATCGTCTCCAGCAAGGCGCAGACCACCCGCCATCGCGTCACCGGCATTCTCACCGAAGCCGATGCGCAGTTCGTGTTTGTCGACACGCCGGGCTTCCAGACGCATCACCGCAACGCCCTCAACCGGTCGATGAATCGCACCGTGTCGCAGGTGCTGGCCGATGTGGACCTGGTCTTCTTCGTCATCGAGGCTGGCCGCTTCACCGACGATGACCGCAAGGTGCTGTCGGTGATCCCGGAGACGTCCAAGGTCATTCTGGTGATCAACAAGGTCGATCAGTTGAAGGACAAGGCCCGTCTGCTGCCCTTCATCGACCAGGTGCGCCAGGCACGCGAGTTCATCGAGATCGTGCCGCTGTCTGCGGAGAAGGGGCGCAACGTCGACACCCTGGTCAAGGCGGCGACGCCGCTCTTGCCCGTGGCTACGCCGATGTTCGAGGAGGACGAGATCACCGACCGCAGCGAACGCTTCCTGGCCTCCGAATTCCTGCGCGAGAAGCTGTTCCGCCTGCTCGGCGACGAGCTGCCCTACGGCATCGCGGTGGAGATCGAGAAGTTCGAGGTCGAGGGCAACCTGCGTCGCATCCACGCTGCAGTGATCGTCGACAAGCCAGGCCACAAGGCGATGGTGATCGGCAAGGGCGGCGAGAAGCTCAAGCGCATCTCCAGCGAGGCGCGCGTCGAGCTCGAGAAGCTGTTCGACGGTAAGGTCTTTCTCGAGGTCTGGGTCAAGATCAAGAGCGGCTGGGCCGACGACGAGCGCGCGCTGAAGAGCCTCGGTTACGAGTGATCCGGGCGCAGGGCAATGGCGGGAGCCAAGCAGCGCGTCGAGCAGCAACCGGCCTGGGTGCTGCACACCTATCCCTGGCGTGAGACGAGCCTGATCGTAGAGGTGTTCGCGCGCGATCATGGCCGCGTTGCGCTCGTCGCCAAGGGGGCGCGCCGGCCGCATTCGCAGCTGCGTGGGGTGCTGATGGCCTTTCAGCCATTGTCGATGGACTGGTCGGGCGGCGGCGAGGTCAAGACGCTCGTGCGCGCCGAGTGGCAGGGCGGACAGCCACTGCTCACTGGTCGTGCGCTGATCTGTGGCTACTACCTCAACGAGTTGCTGGTGCGCCTGACCGCCCGAGAAGATCCCCACCCGCAGCTCTTCATCGCCTACGCCAAGGCCGTGCGTGCCCTTGGTCGCGGCGAATCCGAGCCACCGATCCTGCGCCGCTTCGAGCTTGCCTTGCTGCAGGACCTTGGCTACGAGGCCGGGCTCGCGAACGAGGCCGACGGTGGCGGTACCGTGCGCCCCGAAGGGCGCTACATTTACATTATCGAACGCGGCCCGCTGCGCCTGGAAACCCTTGAAGGGGAGGGCGTCGACCCCGCTGCGCTCGGTGACCAGGCGCTGCTGTCCGGGCAGACCCTGCTCGACATGGCCGCCGACGATTTCTCGCGCGCGGAAACGCTGGCCCAGTCCAAGCAGTTGCTGCGCATGCTCATCAACCACACCCTGGGCGGCCAGCCGCTGCAATCGCGCCGGGTGCTCAAGGAACTGCAGGAACTCTGATGATCGAACTCGGCGTCAATATCGACCACGTTGCCACCTTGCGCCAGGCGCGCCGCACCTGGGAGCCTGACCCGGTGTGGGCCGCGGTCGAGGCCCATCTCGGCGGTGCGGACGGCATCACCATCCACCTGCGTGAGGACCGCCGCCACATCAACGACGACGACGTGCGCCGCCTCGCCGAACTCACCCAGGTCAAGCTCAACCTCGAGATGGCGGCCACCGACGAGATGGTCGACATCGCCTGCCGCACCAAGCCGCAGATGGCCATGCTGGTCCCAGAGGGACGCCACGAGGTCACCACCGAGGGCGGGCTGGATGTGTTGGCGCAGGAGACGCGCCTGCGTGACGTGATCGCCCGCCTGGCCGACGCCGGCATCGTCACCAGCGTGTTCATCGATGCCGAGCTCGAGCAGATCGAGGCCGCTGCGCGCATCGGTGCGCGCGTGTGCGAGATCCACACCGGCCCCTACGCCCACGCCTTCCATGCCGCCGGCCGCGATGCCGAGGCGCCGGCGGTGGTCGACGAGCTCGACAAGATCCGCATCGCCGGCGAAGCAGTGCGCCAGCTCGGCATGCGCTTCAACGCCGGCCATGCGCTGAACTACTACAACGTCCAGCCGATTGCCGGCCTGCATGGTATCCGCGAGTTGCACATCGGCCATTCGATCGTCAGCCGTTCGGTCTTCGTCGGCCTGCGAGAAGCGGTGGCCGAGATGAAGCGGCTGCTGCGCGAAGCCGCGCTCACGGCCTGATGCTCGCGGAGGGCTGCGCGTGATCCACGGCATCGGCACCGACATCGTGCGCGTGCAGCGCATGCGCGCCGCGCTCGAGCGCCACGGCGAGCGTTTTGCCTTGCGCATCCTCGCCGCCAGCGAGGTGGCGGATTGGCGCGCCCATCGCGACCCGGGGCGGTTTCTAGCCAAGCGCTTCGCCGCCAAGGAGGCCTTTGGCAAGGCGCTTGGCACCGGCGTTGCCGTGCCTGCCACGCTGCACGCGGTCGCCGTGGGCCACGACGCGCTCGGCAAGCCTGGTTACCTCTATGATGACCGCCTTGCTGCCCACATGCGCGAGCACGGATTGCGCGCGCACCTGAGCATCAGCGATGAGGACGACAACGTCGTTGCATTTGCGCTCATTGAGCGCGTCTGAGCGCAACGGAGCCGACAGCATGACCCAGCCCATCCACCGCCCGCGCGGCCCCGTCATGATCGACGTTGCCGGCACTGCATTGACCGATGAGGAGCGTGAACGCCTGCTCGACCCGCTGGTCGGCGGTGTCATCCTGTTTGCGCGCAACTACATCGGTTCCGACCAACTGCGCGCCCTCACCGCCGAGATCCGCGCGCTGCGCGATCCGGCGCTGATCATCGCGGTCGACCACGAAGGTGGCAGGGTGCAGCGCTTTCGCAGTGACGGCTTCACCCGCCTGCCGGCCATGCGCAGCCTCGGTGCCTTGTGGGAGCGGGACCACCTCGCCGCGCTCGATGCCGCCCGCGCCACCGGATTCGTGCTTGCCGCGGAGTTGCTGGCGCATGGCGTCGATCTCAGCTTCACGCCGGTGCTCGACCTCGACTACGGCTGCTGCAGCGCCATCGGCAACCGCGCCTTCCACCGTGACCCGCAGGCCGTCGCCGCACTTGCGCAGGCACTGTGCGCGGGGATGGCCGAAACCGGCATGGGCTGCGTCGGCAAGCACTTTCCCGGACACGGATTCGTCGAGGCCGACTCGCACCACGACGTACCGGTCGACGAACGCGACTTCGATACCCTCTGGGCCGAGGACATCGCCCCCTACCGCCATCGTCTCGGCCGCCAGCTTGCAGGTGTGATGCCCGCCCACGTCATCTATCCCAATGCCGACCCCAGCACCGAACCCCATCCGGCGGGCTTCTCGTCGTTCTGGCTCAGGGATGTGTTGCGCGAGCGTCTGGGCTTCAAGGGCGTGATCTTCAGCGATGACCTCAACATGGAGGGCGCCCGTGTCGCCGGCGACATCGTCGGCCGCGCCAGGGCCGCATATGGCGCCGGCTGCGACATGCTCCTGGTGTGCAATCGACCGGACCTCGCCGCCGAACTGCTCGACCGCTGGGCCCCGGTCGCCGACGCCGACAGCCTTGCCCGCCTGGCCGCAATCGGGCCGGGTACGACCCGCCCCGCCTGGGTTGTCGACCCTTTCGCACTCGAACTGCACGCCCCCTATGTCCAGGCCCGCGGGCTTATCGCGTCCATTCCCGAAGACATGAGCGCAGCCCCGGCGATGACAGCAGCCACCATCGGCCAGCAGCGTACCGAAGTCCTGCGCCAGGACGGATAATTCCCATAGGCAGCGGCTTTTCATCACCAACGCCGCTGGCGCCAGAAGCAGCCGACGAGTATGCGCATGTCCGACCCGAAGAACGAAACAGCCGCCTTCGACCCAAAGCCCTTCCTGCGCACCCTCACCGAGGAGCCCGGCGTCTACCGCATGATCGGCGCCGACGACAAGGTGCTCTACGTCGGCAAGGCCAAGAACCTCAAGCGCCGCGTCTCCAGCTACTTCCAGAAGACCGTTTCCAGCCCGCGCATCGCCATGATGGTTGCCCAGGTGCTGCGCGTGGACATCACCGCCACGCGCTCCGAGGCCGAGGCCCTGATCCTCGAGAACAACCTCATCAAGAGCTTGGCGCCGCGCTACAACATCCTCTTCCGCGACGACAAGACCTACCCCTACATCGAGCTCTCGGCTGACGAGTTTCCGCGTCTGGCCTACCACCGCGGCGCCTTCACCAAGGGCGCGCGCTACTTCGGCCCCTTCCCGAACGCCTGGGCGGTGCGCGAGAGCATCCACCTGTTGCAGAAGACCTTTCAGCTGCGCACCTGCGAGAACACCGTCTACGCGAACCGCTCGCGGCCCTGCCTGCTGCACCAGATCAAGCGCTGTACTGCGCCCTGCGTCGGCCTTGTCGAAGCCGAGGCCTATGCGGCCGACGTCCGGCTAGCAACGCGCTTTCTCGACGGCCAGGCGAGCGAGGTGATCGATGACCTGACGAACCGCATGCAGGCTGCCGCCGAGCGCCTCGCCTTCGAGGAGGCCGCCGCCTGTCGCGACCAGGTACGTGTGCTGCAGGCGGTGCTGCACAAGCAGTTCGTAGACAGCCGCAAGGATGAGGATGTCGACGTGCTTGCTGCAATCGAGGAGGACGGCATGACCTGCGTGAACATCGCCATGGTACGCGGCGGCCGCCACCTCGGCGACCGGCCGCAGTTTCCCAGCGGTGCGGCGGTGTCGGGCGCTGCGGACAGCCTGCTCGCCTTCGTCGAGCAGCACTACAGCCAGCACCCCATCCCCGCGCGCATTTTGGTGAATCTCCCGCCTGAGGCGGTCAAGGAAACGCTGGCCGAGATCACTGACCGCCCGCCCGGCGTGGTGTCGCCGCGCTTCGCCGCCGAGAAAGCCTGGATGGAGATGGCAGAGAAGAACGCTCGCCTCGCCATTCAGGCTCGTGCGCGCGACACCGGCCGCCTCGAGCAGCGCCTTGAAGCCCTGCGCGAGGTGCTGGGCATGGACGAGGCGCCGCAGCGCATCGAATGCTTCGACATCAGCCACACCATGGGCGAGGCTACGGTGGCGTCGTGCGTGGTGTGCGAGGCGGGCGCCATGAAGCGCGCCGAGTACCGCCGCTACAACATCACCGGCATTACCCCGGGCGATGACTTCGCCGCGATGCGTCAGGCGCTGGAGCGCCGCTACGGCAAGGTCGCGGCGGGTGAGGGAGTGTGTCCCGACCTGATCCTGATCGACGGCGGCAAGGGCCAGGTCAGCGCCGCGCGCGCCATTCTCGCCGAGGTCGGCCTCGAGTCGGTGGCGATGGTCGGTGTGGCCAAGGGCGAGGGTCGCAAGGCCGGGCTGGAAACGCTGATCTTCCCGGACGGTCGCGAGGGGCTGGCACTTGGCGGCGAATCGGCCGCGCTGCACCTGATCGTGGAAATCCGCGACGAGGCCCACCGTTTCGCCATCACCGGCCACCGCGCCAAGCGCGGCAAGGCGCGCGTGGGCTCCAAACTCGAGGACATCCCTGGCGTCGGCCCGTCACGCCGGCGCAACCTGCTCGCCGCATTCGGCGGCCTCGACGGTGTGCGCGACGCCACGGTGGAAGACCTGTGCCGCGTCGATGGCGTCAGCCGCAAGCTGGCCGAACAGATCCACGCTGCTTTGCATTGAAGTCGGGGAGCGATTTGCGCCTGGTCAAGGGCGGCGGCCGGGGCCGGGCGCATACTGCGCCGCCTCCGATCTGCCCCGCCCAGGCCGTACCCATGCACCTCGCCGCCGCATCCGTTGCTACCGAGATCAGCTCGCCCTTCGGTGGGCGCCGCTACAACGCCTGGAATGACCATGTGAAGCGGCGCTACGGCGGGCGCGTGCAGAAGGTGTCGGTGGCCGCCGGCTTCACCTGCCCGAACCGCGACGGCACCCTGGGGCAGGGCGGCTGCACCTTTTGCAACAATGCCGGATTCACCCCCGGCTATCTCGATCGCCGCGATTCGATCCATGCGCAGATCGACACCGGGCTGCGCTTTCTGGACCGGCGCTATCCCGACAGCGTGCGTTTCATCGCCTATTTCCAGAGCTACACCAACACCTATGGTGAGTTCGAACGCTTGAAAGCGGTATATGAGGAGGCGCTCGCGCATCCGCGCATCAGCGGACTGGCGATCGGCACGCGGCCGGATTGCCTGCCGGAGGCGGTGCTCGACTACCTGGCTGAACTTGCGCGCGAGCATATCGTGGAGCTGGAGATCGGTGTCGAGTCCTGCGACGACGAGGCGCTTCGGCGGGTCAACCGCGGTCACGACTTCGCCTGCAGCGAGGACGCCATCCGCCGCGCCGCTGCGCGCGGCCTGGAGAGCACCGCCCACCTGATCCTTGGCCTGCCCGGAGAGACCCGCACGGGCATGCTCGATGCGACGCGGCGGCTATCCGTGCTGCCGCTGGCAGCCTTGAAACTGCACCAACTGCAGCTGGTGCGCGGCACGGCGATGGCACGCGACTGGCAGCGGGATCCCGCCTCCGTACCCCTGCTGGACGAGGAGGCGTACATCGAGCTGCTGGCCGATTTCGTGGAGCGGTTGGCGCCGCACATCATGTTGCAGCGCCTGGGTAGCGAGGTACCGCCTGCGCTCAAGCTTGCCCCGCAGTGGAACATGCGGCTGGCCGAACTGGCGCCACGGCTCAGCGCCGAGCTGGCGCGGCGGGGAAGCTGGCAGGGGCGCCTATACGAGGCAGCCTGATCGCAGGCTGCGGCCCCCGGCGGCAGGCGGGCGCGGCGCCGGCCGGGAGCGGCGTCAGCCGAGTGCGGCCTTCACCCAGGCGTTGGCTTGCTTGGCGTCGAAGCCGCTGCCGTACTTTGCCTTCAGCGCGCCCATCACCACGCCCATCTGCTTGGGGCTGCGCTCGGCCAGACCGGCGACGGTGTCGGCGATGAAGGCCTTCACCTCCTCTTCGGTTGCCATCGGCGGCAGATAGGCGGTGAGGATGGCGGACTCCTGCTCGAGCACTGCGCGGCGGCCCGCGTCCTTGATCACGCCCAGTGCTTCCTGGTTGTTCTTGAGGAACTTGCGGATCGTCTGCTGGACTTCGTCGTCGCTGCTTTCGCGGTTTCCGGCGTTCTTGCCGACCATTTCGGCTTCGCCGATGAGGGTGCTCAGCAGGGTGGCGCGCACGCCGTCGGCGGCCTTGCGTGCGAGCAGGGAATCCTTCTTGAGTTGGGCCAGAAGGCTCATTCGTTTCTCCGTGATGTTGTTCAGCCGGGGCGCCGCATCGGGGCGCCCCGCGAGCGCACGGAGTTTAGCGCAGTCGCGCCCTCGGTGCCGGGCCCAGCCTGCGTTCGGTGCCGTGCGGCTGGGTCAGGCCTGCCGGCACATCGTCGCCGCCAGCGGCCAGGCAAGTGCCGCACCGACGGCGCCGAAGGAGGCGGCATAAAGCAGCAGGTTACCCCAGTCCACCCAGTAGCTCACGTTGGCAAAGGACGATTGCGTCAGCCCGGGGGTGATCGCAAACGTGATCGCGGTGACAACGAGGCCGACCACGATCGCGGGCTTGATGGCCTTGCACCAGGCCGGCTTGCCGCGGCGGGCGGCGACCACCATGAGCACCAGCCACAGTGCGGCGGTGCCCACCACCACCGGCAGGTACATCAGCCCGAGTTCGAACAGGATATTCAGCGTCAACCAGATTTCGTACATGTCTCGTCTCCCTTCAGACCCGGCCCTTGGCGACCGCCATGTAGGCGGGCTTGAGCAGGCGATATTTCATGACCCAGGCGAAGTAGCTCTCCTGCATGGGGTCGATCATCGGTAGCGATGGGGTGAGTTTGCCGTCGTAGTCGAACTCGATGAGCATCGCCGAGCCCTCGCGCAGGATCATCGGGCACGAGGTGTAGCCGTCGAACAGCTGCGAGGGCTCGCGACCGGCGATGACGTCGATCAGGTTCTGGGTGACCATCGGCACGCTCTTCTTGACGGTGGCGGCGGTCTTGCCGCGCGGTGTGCCGTTGATGTCGCCGAGGCCGAAGACGTTCGGGTAGCGCCGATGGCGCAGGGTCTGGCGGTCGACCTCAAGCCAGCCGCCAGCGGCGAAGTTGCCCTCCTGCCAGGCGAGCGGACTGTTCTTGACCGCGTCCGGCGCACGCATGGGCGGCACGACGTGAATGAAGTCGTAGTCTTCCTCGACGCGCTGACCATCCGGCGTGACCAGGGTGGCGCGGCGGGCGGCGATGTCGACGCCGACGAGCTTGCTGTTGAAGACCACTTCGACGTTCTGTGCAGCCCAGTCCGCCAGCACCTTGTCGTTGATCTTGGGCACGCTGAAGACGACGCCAAGAGCTGAATGGAAGGACACCTCGGACGACGCCAGCGTACCTGCCTGGCGCAGGCGGTCGACCAGCATGAAGGTCGTCTTGAGCGGTGCCCCGGCGCACTTGATCGGGGTGGCAGGCAAGGTCATCAAGGCCTTGCCGCCCTTGCGCCTGAATTCGTCCATCGCCTTCCAGGTTGCCACGGCAGCGTCCGAGCTCGGATAAACGCTGGTCAGGCCGTTGCGGCCGATCGCGTCTACGTCCATGCCCTCGATCTGGCTGTAGTCGAGGTGGACGCCGGTGGCGACGATGAGGTAATCGTAGCCGATGCGGCGGCCGCTGTCGGTGACCACGGCATTGGCGTCGGGGTCGAACTCGGCGACCATCTCCTTCACCCACTCGATGCCACGGGGCTGGAGATCGCTGTTGCGGTCGATGACCTTGTCAACCGGCCATACGCCAGTGGCGACCAAGGTGTAGCCAGGCTGGTAGTTGTGAACTTCCTTGCGGTCGACAATGGTGATGCTGGCGCCGTCCAGTTCGCGGGCGAGGCGGTTCGCCACGGCGATGCCAGCCAAGCCGCTGCCGGCGATCACGATGCGTGCGCTGGTCTTGATGCTCGCACCCGCTTTCCCTGCGGGGACGGTCAAGCCCAAGCCTGCCCAACCGGCAGGGCAGAGGCGCCGAATAGCAGCCGACGCCGTGTGCTGTCGCAAGGCCGCTCGTCGGGTTTGTCAGATGCCGTTTGTCTCATGTGTTCCTCCTTCATCTCCGTGGGGTCCAGGGACTCGAATAGTTCTAAACATAACTATATAAGGAAATACTTACTAGTAGAAGGGGTATCAGTGTCGCAGCGGGGAGGGGGCGCTAAATGAGCTTGCGCGCCTTCGATCGTGATCATTGACCGTCAGGGCTCGCAGCCGGCAGACTTTCGGCAGACATCTGCCATTGGTGACAGCCATGCCACACGACTCGCGCCCGCTGCCTGAGCTGGTCTCATTTCTCGAGACGCTGCCTGAACCGCACATTCTGTGCGACCGTAATTACCGCATCATTGCCGCCAACGAGGCTTACCGGCATTCATGCGCGGATGGTGCCAGCGTCGTGGGGCGGACCTGCTACGAGGTTTCTCACCGCTACAGCGTACCCTGTGACCGTGCTGGCGAGTCCTGCCCGCTGGCGCGCAGCCTGAGTTCTGGGCAGCGCGAGCGCGTGTTGCACCTTCATCACACGCCGCGCGGAGAGGAGTACGTCAACATTGAACTTTCGCCGGTGCGCGACGCCGATGGTGAGATTGCCTGGTTCATCGAGAAGATGGAGCCAATGCATGTTGCGCGCGGCGTTTCGGATCATCGCGGCCTGATCGGCCGCTCGCCAGCATTCCAACGCATGCTGGAGCTCATTGCGCGGGTTGCGCCTTCTGACGCCAGTGTGCTGCTGCAGGGCGAGTCGGGTACGGGCAAGGAGCTCCTTGCCAGCGCGGTTCATGAGGCGAGTCGGCGCGCCGACCGTCCCTTCGTGGTGGTCGATTGTTCCGGCCTGCCAGAGACCTTGTTCGAGAGTGAGGTCTTCGGCCACGAACGCGGGGCGTTCACCGGCGCCAGCGCACGCAAGCCCGGCCTGGTTGAGGCGGCGAGTGGTGGGACACTTTTCCTGGACGAGGTCGGCGACATTCCTCTCGGCATGCAGGTCAAGCTGCTACGCCTGCTCGAGACCGGCACCTATCGTCGTGTCGGCTCCACCGAATTGCGCCGGGCCGATATTCGCTTGGTGTCGGCAACGCACAGGCCGCTCAAGCGCATGATCGTGGAGGGCGGCTTCCGTCAGGATCTGTATTTCCGTATCAACACGTTCCCGATTCGGGTTCCGGCGCTGCGCGAGCGCGAAGGGGATCTGCCGCTGCTGATCGCGTCATTGCTCGAGCGCGTGGCACCTAACCGCCGTCTGGCGCTCTCCGCGGCCGCGTTGCAGGCACTTGCGCGCTACCCCTTTCCGGGCAACGTGCGAGAACTGCGCAACGTGCTCGAGCGGGCCAGCCTGATGTGCGACGGCGAAACCATCGGGCTCGAGCACCTGGCAGAGGATCTACTGTATCCGGAGGTGGACCTGGATCTGACTGGGGCAGGGGCCTCGGATCGCGAATCCGCTATCGAGCCTACGGCGCCCGTGCTGGATCTGCTCGAAGTTCAGCGCCAGGCGCTACTGCGGGCGGTGCGCAGCCACCGCGGCAGCCGTCGTGAGCTTGCAGCACGCCTCGGAATAAGCGAGCGCACCCTGTATCGACGGCTCAAGGAACTGGGTCTGGTTGATCATGGAGCAGCCACGCTCGCGTGAGGCACGCAGGAGGTTGCCGCTGCCAGATGCTGCCACTTCTGTCATTGGTGGCGGTAGATCTGCAGATTTAGGCAGTGCTGTGTCAGCTCAAACGAGCCGGTCGATCGTGCAAGTGTTTGAATCGAAAGAATTCAAAGTTTTGGCATGATGCTTGCTTTTAAGAGAACTGCGAAGCGGGGCCGCATCGTGAAAACTGTACGATCGTCCCCCCTCAGCGATCCACCCCCGGCAGTGTCGCCACGACTGAGTCCGCGGGCCCGCTTCGCCTTTTCCCTCGCGCTCGCTTCGCCGTGGCAACCTTCTTGCGCTGGTGGTGTCAGCGGCGGAAGTCGTTGTGGCAGGCCTTGCAGCTGTTCTGAACCGCCTCGTATGCGCTGCGGGCGTCGGCCTGGGTGCGGCGCTCGGCCGCTGCCAGCAAGGCATCCGTTGCTTCAAAGAAACGCACTCGCTTGGCTTCGAACTCGTCTGGCTTCTGCCACACGGCGGCTTTGGCCTTGGTTGGCGGGTAGTTCGTGTCCGCACCGAAGTGTGCCCAGGGCTGGTCGCGCAGGGTGTTCAACTGCTGCGCGAGGCGCGCGAATGCGTCGGCGTCGAAGCGCTCGGTACGCAGCATCGTGCCCATCGGCTCGAAGGTCCGCAGCATGGCCTTGAAGGCTTCCTGGCGCTTGGTAACGGGCTGGTCCGGGTGGGTATCCTCGACCTTCTGCGAACACGCCGTCAGGCTCAGCGCAAACAGGGCAGTCAGGGCAATGCGGGCGGTCGGTTTCATACGGTGCATCGGTTCGATCCTTAGTGGGGCGCGCAGTATACGCGCTTGTCTGGGCTAGTCCGGCGAGAGGTGTCTGCAGCCGTGGGCTGGACAAAGGAATACCATCGCGTCTGGGTCTGTCTACGCCGGATGAAGTTCCCTTCTTCGCGCCGGCTTCTCTTACTCGCTGCCGGGGGTCCTCATGGCGCCGCACCCTGTTTCCCAGTCCGCCGAGTTCGCTCCCACCACCGGCCTGAGCTCACTCGATGCCGTCATCAGCGGGGTGGCGCGCGGTGACAACATCGTCTGGCAGGTCCAGTCGCTCGACGACTACCAGGCGCTGGTGACGCCCTATGCGTATGCCGCGCGGGCGCAGTGTCGGCGTCTGGTCTATTTTCGCTTCGCGTCCCATCGCGCCTTGCTCGATGCAGGGAGCGGGGCGGAGATTCACTATCCGCAGCCCGCGGCGGGTTTCGACGCCTTCGTCGATCAGGTGCACTCGGTGATCGAGGCGGCCGGACCCGAGACGATGTACATCTTCGATTGCCTGTCGGAACTGGCAGATGCTTGGCAGTCGGATCGCATGATGGGCAACTTCTTCAGGCTTACCTGCCCGCGCCTGTTCGATCTGGATACAGTGACCTACTTCGCCGTGCTGCGGCACCGCCATGCACGCGCGGGCATGGGCATGATCACCGAAACAACGCAGTACC
The DNA here is from genome assembly GCF_000310145.2 of Thauera sp. 28. Lineage (GTDB taxonomy): Bacteria > Pseudomonadota > Gammaproteobacteria > Burkholderiales > Rhodocyclaceae > Thauera > Thauera mechernichensis. The sequence continues at coordinate 20,745 of NZ_AMXA01000019.1, read as the reverse complement.
TGCTCGACGTCTTCCGTTGCCGCGACCGGCTCTATGTTCGGCCGATCAAGGTGCAGCACCGTTCCGCGGCGGTGATGAACCTGATCCACGCCTGGGACGCGGGCGACCATTTCCGTCCAGTTGCAGACAGCGGCACCGTCGCTGAGATCCTCGCCGGGTCGGGCTGGCCAGGGCTCGAGGACGAGCAGATCCGAAGCCACTGGCAGCATTTGTTCGACGCTGCGCGTACGCTCGTCGCCCTGCGCGAGGCGGGTGTGCCGGACATGGCCGCAGAGGCCGAAGCGTTCGCACGTCTTGCGTGCATGCTGTTTCCCGACGAACCAGGTCTGCAGGGGCTGATCGCGCGCTACCTTGGCCTCGAGGATCTGATCGCCGTCCGCGCGCGCATGATTGGTATCGGTACGATCGGCGGCAAGGCCGCGGGCATGCTGGTTGCGCGCGCGGTGCTGCGCCGCGATGCCCCCGCGCTGCACGCGCGAATGGAGGCGCACGACTCCTTCTATGTCGGCGCCGAGGTGTTCGACACCTTCTTCGTCAGCAATGGGCTGTGGTGGGTGCGGCGGCGCCAGCGCGAGGATGCGGGCTTCCTGCAGGGGCTGGACGGCGAGCAGGGTGCGCGCCAGCGCATCCTGAAGGGGACTTTCCCGGATAGCACCTTGCGCCAGTTCGAGGCCATGCTGGACTACTTCGGCGAGTGGCCTTTCATCGTGCGCTCCAGCTCGCGCCTTGAAGACCGCTATGGCAATGCTTTCGCGGGACAGTACGACAGCGTGTTCTGCGTCAATCAGGGTACGCGCGAACGGCGGCTCGCCGATCTGCTCGACGCGGTGAGGGCTGTCTATGCGAGCAGTCTGTCCGAGCAGGCACTGCGCTACCGCAAGCGCCGCGGCCTGCTCGACGAACACGAGCAGATGGCCTTGCTGATCATGCGCGTCTCGGGAACGGCCGGCGGCCGTTACTTCCATCCGCACGCGGCAGGGGTGGGGCTGTCGGTCAATCCCTATCCATGGAACCCGCAGATCGACATGAGGGCAGGCGTGGTAAGGCTGGTTGCAGGCTTGGGTACGCGTGCAGTGGATCGCTCGGATGACGACTATACCCGGCTGGTGGCGCTGAACGCGCCGGAACTCCGCCCGGAGACAAACTTCGGCGCGATCGCCCGCCATGCACAAAGGCGCATGGATACGCTCGATCTCGAGCGCAATGCCGTCGTCTCGGGTGTCTTTGCCGACCTGGTCAGGGGCCAGGAAGGGTTCCCCTTCGATCTGTTCACAACCCGCGAGGAACCGGGGCGTCCGCCTTTCCTGACCTTTGATGGTCTGATTGCACGCACGCCCTTTGTCGCTGATCTGCGAGCGCTGCTGGCAACGCTGCATGCCGCTTATGCACATCCCGTGGAGACAGAGTTCGCCCTCAATGTGCTCGCCGATGGCAGCTACCGTGTCAACCTGCTCCAGTGCCGGCCGATGCAGGTCCGCAGTGTAGAAGGAGTGGCCGATGCGGAGCCTCCGGCGGAGGCAGAGCAACTTGTGTGCGCCCGTGGTGCGGTGATCGGCCCGAGTCGAGTCATCCAGCCGGATTGGGTCATTCACGTCAGGCCCGCCGCGTTCGGGGTACTCAACCAGTCGCAGCGCCTTGCCGTCACGCGGGTGATCGGCCGGCTCAATGGGCTTGCAGCAGGACGCTGCGTACTGATGCTGGGCCCCGGGCGCTGGGGATCACGCGATCCGTTTCTCGGCATACCGGTGCTGTTCTCGGAGATCAACCACATCGCCGCACTGTGCGAGATCGTGGCCATGCACGACAACCTGATCCCCGATGTCTCACTCGGGACGCACTTCCTGAACGAGCTCATCGAAGGCGACCTGCTGTACTTCGCCCTGTTCCCCAGGCTGGAGGGCAACATGCTCGATGAGGCGCGGTTGCTCGATCGACCCAACGTCCTGCCCCAGCTGCTGCCTGACGATGCCGGCTGGGCGGATGTGATCCACGTCGGGCAGTGGGCACACGGTAGCTTGCTGCTGTACGCCGATGCGCTCAAGCAGCGTGTTGCGGTGGTGCGAGCGCAGCCGCCGCTACCGTGAATATCGAGTATCGCCTCATGCGGCTGAATGAACTTGATCCAGTTCAAGCAGTACGGCGGACGAAGTCGATAGCATGGACGCAATTCGATTCCTCCTGGAGAGTCAGCATGCAGTTCCTACCCATGCTTGCAGTGGTGGTCGGCCTCGGGTTTGCGGGGCCTGCGCCGGTATACGCGGATTCCGACTCGCGTGCGGCGCCCCGCCTGAGTACCCCTGCCGACGAGATTCCCCGTCCGGCCGATGAGCGCCTGCGCGCCGGCATGCTTGATCTGCGCGCTCTGCTCGCACAGGGCATGGAGGGCGGGCAGCCGGTCGCGGAAGCGGACTACGTCGCACTGGCTGCAAAGATCGAACAGCAGGTGCAGGCCATCAGTGCCGGACGTGACTTTCACAACAGGGCAGGCCGTCATCTCCAGTGGCTGCTCGGCGACATTACCGATGGCGTACAGTTGATGCGCGATGCGCCGCGCGCGCCGGCCAAGCGGCTGGGTTTGATGCGAGTGGTTGAAACACTCAACTACTACGGGCGTGAATACGACCACCCTGGCTGGGAGCCGCTCAAGCCTTGATGCCCGCCCGGCGATCCAGGTGACGCCGTCCGGGGCATCGGCTTGAGTGGGACTGATATACTGCGCGTCCCCTTTCCTCATGCGAAACGCCCCCCGGCATGCCGCTCAACATCCCAAACGCGCTGACCTGGGCGCGCATCGTTCTCATCCCGGTCTTCGTCGGCGTCTTCTATTTGTCCGACGGGGCGTTGTCGGTCGAAACCAAGAACCTGATCGCCACGATCATCTTCGTGGTAGCCGCCGTCACAGACTGGTTCGACGGCTACCTTGCACGCGCCCTGGGGCAGACCTCGGCTTTCGGTGCCTTTCTCGATCCGGTAGCGGACAAGCTGATGGTGGCGGCGGCGTTGATCCTGCTTGTGCAACTGTCGCGCGTAGATGCGCTTATTGCAGTGGTGATCATCGGCCGCGAAATCACGATCTCGGCACTGCGCGAGTGGATGGCAAGGGTTGGGCAATCGGCAAGTGTTGCCGTAGCCTTTGTCGGCAAACTCAAGACTGCGGCGCAGATGGCGGCGATCCCCATGCTGCTGTTCAACGCCCCCGTGCTCGGTATCGACATGGTGCTGGTTGGTACCATCCTCATCTATGTCGCAGCAGGCCTCACCCTGTGGTCGATGGGTTACTACTTGCACCGAGCGATGCCTTTGTTGCTTGATAAGGGCGGTGACTGAGTGTTGCGCTACGCCAGTGAATGCAACGAACACGAACTAATTTTGTGATTGCGGTTGACGAATTAAAAAACTTGCCTATAATGGCGGTCTTTCCCGAGCGGGAATAGCTCAGTTGGTAGAGCGCAACCTTGCCAAGGTTGAGGTCGCGAGTTCGAGACTCGTTTCCCGCTCCAAGTATTCGTTGGTCAAGCGCTTTGCTTGGTCTGGAAGGCGGCTCCGGGCTGAGGCCAGGGGCAGCCGACCAAAATGGTCGTGGCGCGATGGCAGAGTGGTTATGCAGCGGCCTGCAAAGCCGTGTACCCCGGTTCGATTCCGAGTCGCGCCTCCAGTAGTAAAAAGTAGTTTTGTAGTGTTGCGATGTGGTTGCAAAGTTGCTATAATTTGCGCCCTGTCGTTAAAGCGGGAATAGCTCAGTTGGTAGAGCGCAACCTTGCCAAGGTTGAGGTCGCGAGTTCGAGACTCGTTTCCCGCTCCAGATATTCTTGTGCGTCGTTGATTTAGCGACGCACAAATGCAAAAAGAGGCTCAGGCCTCTTTTTGCATTTGTGCGTTCACTTTGGCAGCCTGCGCATTCTCGTGGCCGCTCGTCCGGGGCTTGAGGGGCGCCGCCATTGCGGATGGCGCCCCGCGCTGATCAGAGCGCGACCAGGGTCTGCCTGCCGAGCCAGATCTTGCCCGCAGGCAGCGTCACCGGGGCGACTGCCGCTGCGGCCTCGACGCAAAGCATGCGGCGGAAGCCGTCGTTCGGCATGTCGGGAAGCGCCGCACTGCGCTCCTCCCAGGGGTTCCATACCACGACATCGGGGAAGCCTTCGGTGTTGATGCCCAGGCTGCGGTCATACTCACGCAGCAGCAAGGGGCGCTTGACGTCGCGATAGATACGATCGACCTCGCCTTCGACCAGCACAACGTCGCCACTTTCCCGCACCACCTGCCCGTCAGCGTTCATGTCGTGGAACATGTGGCCGTGCAGCCCCTCCAGGCGGGATTCTTCGACCTCGCGCACTGCGAGGTAGGTGTGCAGCGCTGCAGTGAACTCGAAGGCCGCATCGCCGGTATTCTCGATCTCGATCTCGATGTCCAGGCGGCTGTCTTCAACCAGGATGCCCAACTCGACGTGGAATGCGTGCGGCCACAGCGCGCGGCTGGCAACATCATCGCGCAAGCCGAGCGTAACGAGGGCAAAGTCGTCATCGCTGCGTTCGGTCTCTACCTGCCATATGGCATTGCGTGCAAAACCGTGGCGTGGCAGCGCGCCTTGCGTGGCAAACTGAGGAAAGCATACGGGTATGCCGCCACGGATCGGCGTGTGGCCATCCAGGACCGCCGTGGGGCTCAGGTAGATGCGCTCGCCGCCGCCTGGTGGTGTCCATGACAGGACCTGGCCGCCAAACAGGCTGACGACCGCGCGGGCGCCTGCACGCGTGCTCAGGCTCAGCGCGGGCAGACCATGAAAGTCGATGTGCTCGATGCCGGCTTTCATCGTTCAGTCCTGAAGCGGCAGTACGCCGAGCTTGACCGAACTGTCCTCAGGGTCGTTGCTGAGCACGAAGCCAAGCTTCTGCACGAACTTGAGCATGCGTTCGTTATTGGCGAGGAAGACGCCGTTCATGTACTGGATGCCTCGGCTGCGTGCGGTCTCGATGAGTACACCCATCAACTTGCGAGCCAGGCCGCGGTGCTGCCAGTCATCGGCGACCACCACGGCAAACTCGCAGGATTCGCCATCCGGGTTGACCGCGTAGCGGCACACACCGATTTCCTTCTCGACGCCTTCGACCATCAGCGTGGCGACGAAGGCCATCTCGCGGTCGTAGTCGATCTGTGTCAGGCGCGCAACCATCGCCGGCGGCAGCTCCCGCATCGTGTTCATGAAGCGGTAGTACTTGGTCTCGGCCGATAGACCGCGCACGAACTCGACTTCGAGTTCGGCATCCTCGGGCTTGATCGGGCGGATGGTCACCGTCGTCCCGTCGGGCACGGTCCAGGTGCTGATGAGGTGCGACGGGTAGGGGTGGATCGCCATGTGGTCATAGCGATCCGCCGTCGGCGATACGTTTTCCACGCTGATGCTGGCGTCGACCGCCACCACACCGTTCTCATCGACGATGAGCGGGTTGATCTCCATCTCTGTGATCCACGGCAATTCGCAGACCATCTCCGATACGCGCAGCAGCACGAGTTCGAGCGCATCCATGTCCACTGCAGGCATGTTGCGGAACTCGCCCAGGCGTGACGCGATGCGCGTGGAGCGGATCATGTCGCGGACCAGGAAGCTGTTGAGCGGGGGCAGGGCCACTGCGATGTCGCGGTTGGCTTCCACCAGGTTGCCGCCCTCGCCAAAGCTGATCGCGGGGCCGAACACGGGGTCGCGCTTGACGCCAACCACCAGTTCGCGGCCGTTGCGTTTCTGGATCATCGGTTCGATCGCGATGCCGTTGATCACCGCTTCGGGCTGTGCGCGCTTCACTTCGTCCAGGATCTCCTGGTAAGTCGAGCGCACCGCAGCCAGGCTGCGGATGTTCAGGCGTACGCCGCCGACGTCCGACTTGTGCTTGACGTTTGGCGAATCGATCTTCATGACCACTGGTAGCCCGATCTCGGCCGACAGCACCATGGCCTCTGCCGCCGAGCGCGCGACCACGGTCTGCGCGATGGGGATGCGGAAGGCGGCGAGCAGCGCCTTCGACTCCATCTCGTTGAGCTTCTTGCGGCGCTCGTTGAGCGCCATCTCGATGACCAGGCGTGCGCTCTCGATCGACGGTGCGGGCAGGTCCGACAGCGAGGACGGCGTCTGCATCAGCAATTTCTGGTTCTGGTAGTAGGCCGAGATGTGACTGAACAGCTCGACCGCCGGCTCGGGAGTGCGGAAGTGCGGGATGCCCGCCGCGCTGAACTTCTGGCGTGCCTCGCCGACGAGGTCCTCGCCCATCCAGCATGCGACAACAGGCTTGTCTGCGGTTTTTTCCAGTTCGATGATGACCTCGGCCACGCCCGTCGGGTTGCTCATTGCCTGCGGGGTCAGCATGACCAGCACGCCATCGACGTTGGGGCCTTCGAGTACTGCCTTGAGCGCCTTGCCGTAGCGCTCCGGGTCGGCGTCGCCAAGGATGTCCACCGGGTTGCCACGCGACCAGCTCGCAGGCAGCGCTGCATTGAGCTTCTCCATCGTGCCTTCGGAGAACTGGGACAGCGGGATGCCAATGTCGAGCGCGCGGTCGGCCGCCATCACGCCGGGGCCACCGCCGTTGGTGATGATCGCCAGACGGTTGCCGCGCGGGCGGAAGTGCGAGAACAGGGCATTGGCGGCGGCGAAGAGCTGGCCGAGGTTGTACAGGCGGATGACACCGGCGCGACGAAGTGCCGCGTCGAAGATGGCGTCGTCACCGATGGGGGCGCCGGTGTGTGACAGGATGGCGTTCGACGCCTCGGGGTGGCGGCCAGCCTTGATCAGCAGCACAGGTTTCACTCGCGCCGCGCCGCGCAGGGCGCTCATGAAGCGGCGTGGGTCGCGGATGCCCTCGACGTAGAGAAAGATGCTCTCGGTACGCGGGTCCGAGATCATGTACTCGAGCACCTCGCCGAAATCGATGTCCGAGGAAGACCCCAGGGAGACGACCGACGAGAAACCGACGTTGTTCGGCTTTGCCCAGTCGAGAATCGCCGCGCATAGCGCACCCGATTGCGAGATCAGGCCAATGCTGCCCTTGAGTGCGCTGGCATGGGCAAAGGTGGCATTGACGCCGAGTTGCGGGCGCATCACGCCCAGACAGTTGGGGCCAAGCAGACGGATTTTGTGACGTTGAGCAGCATCGATCACCTGGCGTTCGAGCAGTGCGCCGCGCGGTCCGGCCTCGGAGAAGCCTGCCGACAGGATGATTACCGCTTTGGCGCCGGCCCGCCCACAGCTCTCCATGATTGCGGGCGCCTTCTCGGCACGCACCGCAATTACGACGAGATCGAGTCGTTGCGGCACGTCCTCCACCGATTTGTAGCAGGCAACCCCATGCACTTTGTCGTGCTTGGGGTTGATCGCGAACAGTTTGCCCTTGTAGCCGGCTTCGAGCATGTTGCGCATCAGCACGCTGCCGAGCGACGCCTCGCGTTCGCTGGCGCCGATGATGCCTACCGAGCGTGGCTCCAGCAGCGGTGTCAGGTAGTGTTTCTCTTTCATGATGGAAACCTGGGGATGGAATAGGGGGAGAGGTCAGGGTCTGGTGTGCGGCATCCGCTCCGAGGGCGCGGCAAGGCGCGTCAGCCTGGAGTCTGCGGGCATTATACTGCGGTGCACAAAAGTCGCTTCGTCGGCTTGTTGCTTTTTGCGAACTGGTTCCGTTTTAGCCCGCATTGCCTCGATTCACTCAATGGCTCAGGGTGAAATGGAAGCGTGCTCCCTCGCCTGGGCGGGACTCCACCCAAATCCGGCCATCATGACGAGTGACGATGCGCTTGACCGTGGCAAGGCCGATGCCCGTTCCGGGGAACGATTCCGTGGTGTGCAGGCGGGAGAAGGGTTCGAAGAGCCGGTTCGCATAGCGCATGTCGAGCCCGGCACCGTTATCCTCGACGCAGTACACCGTGCGTGTACCCTCCTGGCGAGCAAGAAAGGCAATGCGCGGCATACGGGTGTCGCGTGTGAACTTCCAGGCGTTGCGGAGCAGGTTGTCGAGCATGACGTGCATCAGTCCAGGGTCTGCATTCACGCTCAGATCCCGGGTGATCTCGACTTCGACCCTGCGTTCCGGGTCCTCGGCATGGAGCTCCTGAATGACCGATTCGGCCAGTGCCGACAGGTCAACCTGCTGGCGCTTGAGTGGCTGGCGAGCCACCGTTGCCAGCCCGATCAGTGCATCGATGAGGATGGCCATGCGCTCGGCGGCCTTGCGGATGCGCCCAAGCTGCTCGCGCTGGTGCGCCTCGAGCCGGTCAGCGGCGTCCTCGTAAAGGATGCGGGCAAAACCGTCGATGGCTCGCAACGGTGCGCGCAGGTCGTGCGACACGGAGTAGGAGAAGGCTTCCAGCTCACGGTTCGCGGCCTCGAGCTCGGCGGTTCGCGCTCGCACCCGGGCTTCGAGTTCGAGGTTGAGGTTGCGCAGGGTCATCTCCGCGATCTTGCGCGCAGAGATGTCATCCAGGGTGCCGGCTATCCAGCTCGGCGATCCGCTGCCCGCACTCGGCCGGCGTGCATTGATCGCGATCCAGCGGATCTCGCCGCCGTGGGTGCGCAGCCGCAGCTCGTCGGCCCATTCCTGGCGCTGGCCGTCGAGCAGTTCGGCGAATGCCGCACGCGCCCGCTGGCAATCGTCCGGGTGCAGGAAGTCGGCGAGCGGGCGGCAGAGGCTTTGTTCGATCGCGAAGCCGGATAGCACCTTCCAGAAGTCGTTGAGAAAGGTCAGCTGACCGATATTGTCGGTGCGGAACAGCACCTGCTTCACCGACTGCAGCATCTCGAGCCAGTGTGCGCTGTCGTCCGCTGGCGCTGAGATTCCAGTAATGGGCGGGCGAGCTGGGGCCGGCGACTCGGTGGGGGCCTCGGGGGGCGATTCGCGGTCTTGCGGTCGGGCAGTCACGGAAGCACGATCGTGGTAGGCAGGGGTGCCCCGGGCATGCGCTCGTGGGCGACTTCCTGTATATCACAGATCGACTTCGCGCCACCGGTACCGGATCAACAGCGCATAGAATTGCGTCCGGTCAACGCGCACGACAACCCCGGCAGGACCAAGACATGCCCCTCTCCACCTCGAACACTCACGCCCATCCCGGCCTTGCGCTCCCGTCGCCCTGGGTGCTGCGTTTTGCCCCACTGATCCCCGCCGGTTCGCGTGTGCTCGACTACGCCTGCGGCAATGGTCGCCATGCGCGCTGGCTGGCAAGCGCGGGCTACGAGGTGGCTGCTGTCGATCGCGATTCCCTTGCGCTGGAGGCCTTGCGGGACATCCCCGGCATCCGGACGCGCGTACTCGACTTGGAGGGTGCCGACTGGCCGCTGGCCGGCGAGCGCTATCGGGGGGTGGTCGTGACCAATTATCTGTACCGACCGCGCTTTGCGGACATGCTTGCTCTGCTGGGGCAAGGCGACGTCCTGATCTATGAAACCTTCATGGCGGGCAACGAGCGCTTCGGCAAACCGTCGCGGGCCGACTTCCTGCTCCAACCCATGGAGCTCATCGACCGTCTCGAGGGCGACTGGACCTTGGTTGCCTTTGAACAGGGCGAAGTGCAGGGCGCACGCCCTGCAGTGGTTCAGCGCATATGTGCGATCCGCGGCAAGGTCGAGCCGCAGCTGCCTGCGGCCTGAACATGGGCTCGGGCCCCGGCGTCCGATCCGAAGCCGTGCCCCGTATTCAGCCGAGCTCCAGGATGCGCCGGGCCAGTGCGTGTATTCCGGCCGGGCTCAGGTCGTCGGTGTGCAGGCTGGGGGCGTCCGCGTAGCGCAGGTAGTTGCCGTTCTGCGAGCGGCGGTAGAGCGGGTCGTAGTGCAGGTCCATGAGTTCGCCGAACAGCGCCGGCAGGGCGTGCGCTTCAGCGAGTGCATGCCAGCGTGCCAGTGTGTCGCGGCTCTGCAGTTCGCGCAGCCTTTGCAGGCTGCGTTGCAGGCCGGCCACGTCGTCGCCCAGGTAGGCATAGTCGCGGATGAGGAACTCGAGGCGGGCGTCCCGCGTCGCGTCGATCATGATGCAAGGCGCGGCACGCATGCGCATGATCAGCGGCTCGGGTACGAACACCATGCCGATCCTGCGGCTCTCGGCTTCGATGTACACCGGGCGTGCCAGGTTCAGCGTGACGAGTTGAGCATGCAGCATCGTCTCAAAGTGCTTCTGCGCAGGCTGCGGGCGGTTGGGCAGGGCGCCCAGTACCGATCCTTTGTGGGCAGCGAGATCTTCCAGATCTAGTGTTTGCGCGCCAAGCGTGGCAAGGGCCTCGAGTACGCGTGTCTTGGCGCTGCCGGTGGGGCCGCAGACGACGCGCAGATCGAGCCCTGGCGCAATCTGCTCGATACCGGCGATGACGTGGTGGCGAAAGGCCTTGTAGCCCCCCTGAAGCTGGCAGGCATCCCAGCCCACCATGCGCAGCCAGGTGGTGAATGAGCCGCTGCGCTGGCCGCCGCGCCAGCAGTAGATGAGCGGGCGCCAGCTGCGAGGCTTGTCGCATAGTGCGGTTTGTAGATGATGCGCGATGTTGGCGGCCACCATCGCGCCGCCGACACGCCGCGCTTCGAAAGCGGATTGCTGCTTGTACATCGTACCGACGATGATGCGTTGCTCGTTGTCGAGCACCGGCAGGTTGACTGCGCCGGGCAGGTGGTCCTCTGCAAACTCGGCCGGCGTGCGGGCGTCAATGATCTCGTCAAACCCGGACAGCTGTGCTACGGTCGCGACGCCTTTTTGCATGGTTGATGCGGCTCCATCCGGTGTGCGCACCGGCCTGCCGTCACTCCTCACTGAACATGAATGAAATCAAACTGACCCAATTCTCCCACGGTGGCGGTTGCGGCTGCAAAATCGCGCCCGGCGTACTCACCGAACTGTTGGCTGCGATGCCTGCCGGTGTCGTGCCCGCCGACCTGTTGGTCGGTACCGACACCGCAGACGACGCCGCGGTTTATAGACTGAACGAGCGCCAGGCGATCGTTGCCACCACTGACTTCTTCACCCCAATCGTCGACAATCCGCGCGACTTCGGTCGCATTGCCGCCACCAATGCGCTTTCCGACGTGTATGCGATGGGTGCGACGCCGCTGTTCGCGCTGGCCGTCGTCGGCATGCCGCTCGACAAGCTGCCGCGCGCGGTGATCGGCGAGATCCTGCAGGGCGGGGCCGAGGTGTGTCGCCAGGCGGGCATCCCGATCGCCGGCGGGCATTCGATCGATGTGCTCGAGCCGATCTACGGCCTGGTGGGCCTTGGTGTGGTTGACCCGGCGCGGGTGCGCACCAATGCCGGCGCACGGGCAGGCGACGTGTTGATCCTGTCGAAGCCGCTCGGTATCGGTATCCTGTCTGCAGGTCTCAAGAAGGGCACGCTGTCGGCAGAGGGCTACACCGAGATGTTGCGCTGGACGACCACGCTCAACCGGGCCGGTGCGCGCATGGCCGATATCGATGGCGTACACGCGGTGACCGACGTGACCGGCTTTGGCCTTGCTGGCCACCTTTTGGAGATGTGCCGCGGTGCCAAGCTTGGCGCCATGCTGCGCTTCGATGCGCTGCCGGTGATTGCGGAAGCATTGGCGCTGGTCCAGGCGGGCACGGCCACGGGCGCGTCTGCACGCAACTGGGCGAGCTACGGCGACAGCATCGATCTGGCTGCCGACGCACCCGAGTGGCGGCGCAAGCTGATTACCGACCCACAGACCTCAGGCGGCTTGCTCATTGCCTGCGCGCCGAACGCGGTGGATGCCGTGCAGTCGGCCATTTGTGCCGAGCAGGGGGTGCCCGGTACCGTCATCGGTACCATGGCGGCGGGTGCCGTCCGAGTGCAAGTGGCCTGAGCGGCCTTACTGCAGGATTGGCGCAAGATCCTTCCAGACGGTATCGAGGATCAGAGGCTGTGCCTCGGCGCTCGGGTGAATGCCGTCCGCCAGGAACATTTCGGGGCGGTCGGCGAAACCTTCGAGCAGGAAGGGTATCAGTGGCACCTTGGTGTCGGCGGCGACGTCGACGTAGGTCTGGGCGAAGCGGCGGGTGTAGGCTGCGCCATAGTTGGGCGGCATCTGCATGCCGACGAGCAGCACGCGTGCGCCTGCCGTGCGCGCGTCGGCGATCATCGCCCGCAGGTTGTCGCCCATGAGTTGCGGGCGCAGCCCGCGCAGTCCATCGTTGGCACCAAGCTCGAGGATGAGGATGGTCGGCCGGTGGCGCGCCAGCGCTGCGGGCAGGCGCGTGCGTCCGCCCGCAGAGGTTTCACCCGATACACTGCCATTGACGACCTCGTGCAGGAACCCTTCCTGTCGCAGACGCGTCTGCAACAAGGCGGGCCAGTCCTCGCCAGGCTTGAGGCCGTAGCCGGCCGACAGGCTGTCACCCCAGACCAGGATGGAGGGTGCGGCGTGGGCCATGGCGGTGAACAACAACATGACGAAGAAGGTTGCGATGGATCGTAGCGGCATTGAGCTCTCCAGTCCGGTCATCGAGGTCGATGGCCTGTCCAAGCAGGTGCGGCTGGCTGATGGCCAGGGCGATCTGCACATTCTGCAGGACGTGAGTTTCGCGGTGGGGGCGGGGGAGTCGGTCGCCATTGTCGGCGCGTCCGGCTCGGGCAAATCGACGCTGCTGGGATTGCTCGCCGGCCTGGATGTTCCCGTGTGCGGCACGGTGCGGCTGCAGGGTACCGATCTGTTTGCGCTCGATGAGGATGCGCGGGCGGCCTTGCGAGGCGAATCGATCGGCTTCGTGTTCCAGTCCTTTCAGCTCTTGCCCGCGCTCACGGCGCTGGAGAACGTGATGCTGCCGCTCGAGCTTGCCGGCGTTGCCGATGCTCGAACGGTCGCTTCGCAGTGGCTGGAACGGGTGGGTCTGGGTGGCCGGCTGCGTCATTATCCCAAGCATCTTTCAGGGGGAGAGCAGCAGCGCGTGGCACTGGCACGTGCTTTTGCGCCCAATCCTCGGGTGCTGCTGGCCGATGAGCCGACCGGCAATCTCGACGCGGAAACCGGACAATCGGTGATCGAACTGATGTTCCGCCTCAACCGCGAGGCTGGCACCACCCTGATCCTGGTCACGCATGACGAATCCCTGGCTCGCCGCTGCGGGCGTGTGTTGCGCATGCAGGCCGGGCGCTTGGCGGAGCAGCCTGCGCCCGCCTGAGCGCAGGCTGCTCCGGATGATCAACCCACGTCGTTGCCGAACAGGTCGAGGATGCCGTCCAGCCCGGAGTGGTCAAGGCAGCAGTGGGCTACGTCACGTAGTACAGGCTTGGCATGGAATGCAACGCCAAAGCCTGCCGCGCGCAACATGGGAATGTCGTTGGCGCCATCCCCAGCTGCAATCACCTGCTCAGGTTTCAGGCCAAGTTCGTCACGCATGCGTACCAGATGGTTTGCCTTGGCCTCGCCATCGACGACGTCGCCGATCACCTTTCCAGTCAGCTTGCCGTCGATCACTTCCAGTTCGTTGGCGTAAGCGTAGTCGAAGCCGAGACGCTGCTTGAGGCGCTCGGTGAAGTAGGTGAATCCGCCCGACACCAGCATGCTGCGGATGCCCGCGCGCTGCAGTCCCTGCAGCAGGCGCTCGGCGCCGGGGTTGAGCTGCAGGCGGTGATCGAACACCTCGGCCAGTGCGCGCTCGTCGAGTCCGGCGAGCAGTGCTACGCGGCGCGTCAGCGATTCGCGAAAGTCGATCTCGCCCTGCATCGCGGCCTCGGTAATCGTGGCCACTTCGCGCTTGAGGCCCTGCATGTCAGCGATCTCGTCGATGCACTCGATGTTGATCAGCGTCGAATCCATGTCGGTGACGAAAAGGCCGAAGTCGCCCAGCCGGCGGCCTTCGGGGAGCCACACATGGTCCAGTCCGCCCTCGGCACAAGCCGTGACCAGACCTTCGTGCGGCCGGGCGCCGAGCAAGCGGAACGAGCGCGGGGTGATCTGCTGGATTTCGCGCGTTTCGGTGAGCTTGGCGACGTTCTTCAGCGCGACGCTATCGACGTCGGCAGCCAGCACGACCAGGTTCATGCGCGCCGCTCCACAGCCGGCAGCACCTCGCGCAGCACGGCAGCGGCGTTGCGGATCATGTCCTCGGTGGTGTTCCAGCTCACGCAAGCGTCGGTCACCGAGCAGCCATACTTGAGCTGCGACAGGTCGGCTGGAATCGGCTGGTTGCCGGCTTCGATGTTGCTCTCGATCATGAGTCCGACCACCGACTCGTTACCTTCTCGAATCTGATGCATCACGTCCTTCATTACCAGCGGCTGGAACTCGGGCTTCTTCCAGGAATTGGCATGCGAGCAATCGACCACGATGTTCTTTGGCAACTTTGCCTTGGCCAGCGCCTGCTCCGCGAGCGAGATCGACACCGAATCGTAGTTGGGGCGTCCGCCGCCGCCGCGCAGCACTGCATGACCGTAGCGGTTGCCGCGGGTACGGGTGATGGCCGATTGGCCCTGGCTGTTGATGCCGAGGAAGCTGTGCGGGCTTGCGGCCGAGATGATGGCGTTGATCGCCACTTCAAGGTCACCGTCGGTAGCGTTCTTGAAACCGACCGGTGTGGACAGGCCTGATGACATCTCGCGGTGGGTCTGGGATTCGGAGGTGCGAGCACCGATGGCGGTCCATGAAATGAGATCGCCGTAGTACTGCGGTGCGATAGGGTCGAGCGCCTCGGTTGCGGTGGGAAGGCCTATCTCGCAAACGTCGAGCAGGAACTGGCGAGCACGCTCCATGCCGACGTCGATGCGGAACGAGTCATCCATGAAGGGATCGTTGATGAAGCCCTTCCAGCCGGTGGAGGTGCGCGGTTTCTCGAAGTAAACCCGCATTACCAGTAGCAGGGTGTCGGATACTTCATCGGCGAGGGTCTTGAGTCGGCGCGCATAGTCGAGGCCGGCCACCGGGTCGTGGATCGAGCACGGTCCGACGACAACGAACACCCGCGGGTCCTTGCGGTCGAGGATGTCCATCACCGCCTTGCGCCCGGCGACCACCGACGCAGCAGCGCGCTCGGTGAGCGGGACGCGGGCCTTGATCTCGTCCGGCGACGGCATGTGATCGAAGGCGAGGACGTTGAGGTTTTCGGTCTGGGTGAGCGGCATTGCGAAGGCTCCGGTTGCGGCCTGGAAAGCCTGCAATTGTAACGCCCGTGCGGAGGTGTGTCCGGGAAGATTTAAGGCATCATGGGTGGGGGCGGGCAGCGTGCTCTCGCTTGCGCCTTGCGCGGCATCGCGGGTGGGGAGCGCACTGACAGGTTACGATCGGTAGAGAAATTGCTGTCGTTATTGGCCCGATGCGCGCATACTGTGGCCCAGCGATATTCAAGTCGTGCAGTTTGTTTGTTGGCATATCCGATTTTCGGTTGCGGTCTCATGGTCGCACCGTTCGGCCGTATTCCCCCAAGTCATACCTTGCTGTCTTGATACTCGCCCCATCCAGGGGGCTTTCCCCGTTTTCAGGAGATTCAAGACATGGCAGCTGGTACCGTAAAGTGGTTCAACGATTCGAAGGGCTTTGGTTTCATTACGCCGGAGGCCGGGGGTGACGACCTGTTCGCGCACTTCTCCGCCATCCAGGGCCAAGGCTTCAAGACCCTGGCTGAAGGCCAGCGCGTCACCTTCGACGTGACCACCGGCCCCAAGGGGCTGCAGGCGTCGAACATTCGCGCCGCCAACTGAGTTGCATCCCAGCCGTCGCGCGTAAAGCGCAGGCTGTCGCAAGGCCCGGCAAGCGCCGGGCCTTTTGCTTTTTGAAACCCGATAACCCGAAGCGCATTCAGCGGCGGCAAGACAGGCGCCAATGCCTTGCGTTACAGAAGGGGTTCGCCGTAACGGGGAGCTCACCAACAAGGCCCGTGCGCTGCAGCTTCGCTGTGCGGTGCACGCAGCTACATCATCAGCGCGCTCAAGGAGATCCCGATGTCCCAGTTCATACAACGCACCGAACTCAAAACGTTCTATTACACGCCTGTTCACTGTCCGTTCTGCGGTACGCGTGTCATGGGCGCCGATCCGCTCGACGAAACCCGCATCACGGCTTGCCAGCACACCTTGTTCATTGCCCACGATACGGCCTTCGAGTACCGGTCGGCACGCCTGAACGCAAATCTGAGCCTCGAGGGCATGTCTGACCAGCAGGTCGAAGCCGCATGGCTGGCGGACGAGCGGGGCATTGACGGTTTCACCGACACCGTGACCTTGACCGACGCAATAAAGGTCGCGGCCTACGCGCCGGAGCCTTCAGCCTACGGTTCGTACTATGGTTTCGCGCCTGTCGACGCCCAGTTGGACAACTGACCGTCCTGGCGCCTTGTGCTCCAGTCGGTAGGGCGTCTAGATCAAAAACTCTGGCAGGCTCCGACAAATCGATGAGCGTCGCGTCGAGATCGAAGACTGCGTCCAGCCAGTCTGACTATAATTGGTCGACTTCCATGCCATCCTGATCGTGTCTGGTCTGGCCATGCTGCGGCCGGCGACGCGACCGCGAATGACGTGACGATGCGCTCCTCTCGGGGTGCGTGTGCACTCCTGCTGGGCGCTCTTGCATGCCACAACCCCGACCGCTGACGCATCACCGTGCGGACCCGAGCGTGATGATGCTCGGGGTATCGGCGCGGTCGACGATCGGCGAGCGCATCAGCAGGGCCACCGGGGTGCTTGAGCTTGTCGTGAGCCTGCTCATTGCCTTGGTGTCTCCGTTTGCGTTTGTCTTTCTGCTCGTGACGCACGCAAAGTGGGTGATCGCTCTCGGTGCCTTGAGTACTGCAGCGCATGCTTTATGGCGCGCTCGGTTCGAGGGCTGGGGTGAGCGGTCGGCGGGAGAGCCCATGGGCGCCGGCCGGCGTGTCATGCTGACGCTGCTGGTGCTGTGTCTCAACACACTGTTCTGGGGGCTGGTGCTGTCGAGCATCGTACCGCGGACCTGGGTCTCGAGTTTCAACGCCAGTGCGCCAGCGTGGCTTAGCGATCACGACTGGCTGCGATGGGCCGAACCCTTAAGTGCGAGCGTCGAGGCCTTCGTGGCGGGGGCGCTCGTGGAACTGCTCGCCTACGTGCTCGCCCTGCTGCCTTTCGTGCTCGTGGTGGCCGTCGTAGCCCTGCTCATGATCCGACTCGGGGCTGGACGCGCGCGCGACAGGGTGATGTTCACCTTCTATGTGCTGTTCGTCGCCGGTTCTGCCTGCTTACTGTGCTATCTCCTGTTTGGCAGTTCGCTGGCTTGGCTGTTCTGGGGAATCAACGGCTACATCTTGTGGAAGGGGGGTGCGTGGCTGACGCTGTTCAGCGTCTTCGTGGTCGGGTCGATCCCGTTTCGCATCATGACACTGCTGCGTAACGGAAGCGGGCTGCGGGCGTTCTTCCGATGAAGGCCGGCGCAGGTGTTGCATCGGAGGAGGAGCGCGCATATGGCTCGCGCCCGGCAAGCACCTGGGCTTGCGGCATCAAGGTGCTGGGGGTAGCGCTGATCCTGTGCTTCGCGCTTTCCGGGTACGCCGATGATCCCATGTCGGCACCGGTGCAGGACTTCGTCGTGGTGGAAGCACGCGGTGGTATCCAAGGCTTCCGCTTTCACGATCTGCTCGTACTCGATCCCGCAAACGGACGTATTCTCAATGTGCTGCCGATGAGTCCGCGCTTACCGGAGGCTCTGATACAGCGCGCCGACGATCGCTTGCGATTGTTCCCGATTGACCAGGGGTTGCTTCGGACGGTTGTCGCGCCGTTGGGCCAGACCGTGGTCCATAGCCGGACGGTGGCGGGCGAGGCCTCCAGTCGACGCGTGCACAGCTATGTGTGGCGCATGGCGTCCGGCGAGCTTGCCTTCACTCTGGAGGATGCTTACGGTTTCGCGCTGCTCGGCGAAGACGGCGCTCATCTTGCGGTGCTCACCAAGGACAAGGACGTCTCGGTGACTGAGTTCCAGGTCTGGGACATCGCTGCCAACAGGATGATCTTCAAGGCGCGCTTTCCGGAGGCGGAGCATGTCCGCGCTCATCGCACCAACGCGGTGAATCTTGCTGTTTTCTCGCTCGACGACGGCTACCTGATGGTCTGGGATCAGCGCCAGCGAAATCTGCGCCGGATCGCAGTGCCGGACGGGCGTCAGCTCGACCAGCTCCGTGATGGCTACGCGTGGAGCATGCAACAAGGGGCGATAGCCCTTTCCGCAGACGAGCGCTGGCTTGCGTTCCTTACGCGCTCGACGCGACAGCAGCCCTTGCCAGGCTACTACCTTGTTGACCTTGATCGGGCCGATCCGTCTGCGCCTTTGACGCCGTCGGCCTCGGGGGTCCTGCACGATAGTCCGTTTGCCTGGGTGTCTTTTGGTTCAACACTGCTGGGGATGAGCGCAACTGCGCTTCATCGCGTCGCGCTGTCCGACGATTCCGACGCAGGAAGTTGGGCGCCGCGGGCATGGGTTGCGCAGGGGGCCTCGACCCCAGCATGTGCCGGAACGTCAACGCAGAGCCTGCGCGCATGCGCAAAGGCCCGGGAGCTGGAGCGTGCCCGCAGGGCCTTCCTGCCGCCCGGCGCCATGCTCGAGGCTGTGGACGTGCTGGTGCGCACGCGTTACGTCGCCAGCAATGATGCCAGGCTGCTAGTAGCTTGGGACGGCTACAACGGTCGTCCGATCATCCTAGACGCCAGTGTGTTCCCGCCGCGCGAGATTTCCCCGGATCGGCCGGATGGGGCCGATCCAGCAGCGCTGTATGAAATCCGCCCAGGTTTTCCACTCGATGAGGGGGCTCGGGCCGCGCCCGGCATGCTGCGTTTCAGCCACTACGGAAGTCATCTCGTCAGTTTCGAGCCTGAAGCGGGTGCCACGTCGTCACCGCCGGTCGAACTGCGTGCTTACTCGACTCCAGATCTCGTTCCCCGTCCCATGCTCAACCCTTCACTTGGTGATTATCTGCGTGCTCGACGAGACAGTCAGGGGCTGAAGAATCCTGCACTGTGCCGGCTGGAGCCTGCGGCATGTCACATGACCGATGGTGCGCGGCAGACGATAGGGGTCGTAGAGGCGCCAGTGCGTCAGTCCGCTGCAAGTGCACACGCCGACCTTCCCGATGCGAGCGATGTCCCGCTCTCGATCGAGCGGTGGATGAGACGTGATCCGTCGCGCGCGAGAACATCCGCGCCCGAGCTGTGCAAGGTCCTTGGGCGCATCCAGCGCCCGATTCAGGGCGAGCCCTATTTCATCGACGGTCATTACCAGGGTATCCGTATCGCGGCTCAGGCCGAGATCATTGCGAGCGACCCGGCCGTGCCCTTTCGCGACGGCGACATCGTGTTCGACGGTGGCTGGTGCAGCGCGCGCGCGTGCTCTGCCGATGCCTTTGGCCAGGCGATGAAGCAGGCTTGTGCATCAAGGCGGCATGACCTCATCCGCAACGTCGTGCTCGAGGTTGGGTCAATCGACCCTGAGCGCGACCGAATCTGGATCATGATGGAAAGGCCATGACGCATCGCACTCGACATGTCCGCGCTGGCACAACAATCATCCGGGTGGCTGCTGCCGCACTGCTCCTCGCCGGCTGTGGCGATCGCTTGCTCGAATCGAGGGAGGCGGAGTTGGAACTGGCCGATCCGCTGCAAGGCGCCCGGGTGGCAGACCCCCGGATGCATCTGCGCTGGCCCGAGGGTACGCCGCTGGCCATCAACAAGGTCCTGCGTGCGCCCATGGTGGTAGGCGATGCCGTCGATCATGCGCAGGCGCCCATCCCGGTCATGAGTCTGGTAAGGGTGGAGGTGGCGCTCTATCGGCCGATTGATTGCGACAAGCCGCCGGCATGGTTGCTTGACAGCCGTGCATTTGACTACCCGGCGTCAGTCGACGAGGCACGGCTGGCCGACCTGGGGCTGCCCGTGCACGCCGCGGAGGTGTGGCTTGTGCCGGCTTCCACCGGGGGTGCCTATTCAGATGCTCGGCCAAGGGGCGCTGCTGGCAACGCCGTTGCCATGGAGAGGCGTTATTCCGGAGAGGAGTCCGAGCAGCGGGCGCCGTTTGACGCTGCGTTCGAGTTCGGTCCCGCCTGGTTGGGTATCCCCTTGCGCCAGGTGGGCGCTGCTCGGACTGTGGTCTTCCCCCCAAGTCAGGATTGCACGGGCTTGAAGCGAGCTCAGGACGATCGGGTGCCGATTCGCGTGGTTGCCTACGGTCCCTTCGATCAAGGCTCGGAGCCGAGCAAGTACCTCCGGGTCCCGGCCGACACACCATTCACTGCTCGCGTCGTCGAGGTGTGCCCGGTACGCATCAAGCAGCGCGACGAACTCTTCGAGGTCCGCACCGGCATGATCTACCGGCCGGCGTCCAAGGAGTGGCGGTTTGCTGCCAGCGTTCTGGGTGAGTGCGAGAGTGGGGTAGTTGAGCTCAAGCTTGGCCCGCTCGTGACTCGGGTTACGGGGGGCGATGCGGGCCGCCGGTAAGCTGAAGGGTGAGTGCATCAGTGTCGCGGGCAAGGCCGTGTGCTCTCCAAGTTCCGCTCCGATAGGCGCAAAAGGAAGTTTTATTGATTTCCTGTTGACCGGCGTTTTTTTATCTCTATAATGCGCGGCTCTCCTGAACGAAAAACACTTTTCAAAAAGAGTTCGGCGCTTAAGGGGAGTGAGAGTTCTGTTAGATGTTGTGCGAAAAATCAGCGCTCGACGTAAGCAGGATTCAAGCAAAAAGACAGTTGATGAATGTCTGTCGCTCTTTAAAAAATTGAACAACCGATAAGTGTGGGTGCTTGGTGGTTGTGGTCGAAAGCGACTTCGGTCGTTTTGGTTTCACAATGA
>NZ_AMXA01000018.1 GCF_000310145.2 Thauera sp. 28 | reverse complement strand
AGGCCGCCGCCTACGGCATCGACAGCCGTGACGGGCGGCGGGCGGCCAACGTGCGCGGCGCGCTGCGCGGCGTCGCGGACGTCGACCGCATCACCGCCCGCATCGCCTTGCGCAGCGCGCGCCCGCGCGACCTCTCGGCGCTGCGCGACAGTCTCGCGCGCCTGCCCGAACTGGACAGCGCGCTTCACGCGTGCGAAGCGGCGCTGCTGCTCGAAATCCGCGCTGCGCTCGACATCGCCCCCGAGCCGCTCGCCCTGTTGCGCCAGGCCATCGCCGATGAGCCTGCAGCCATGGTGCGTGACGGTGGCGTGATCGCGTCCGGCTACAATGCCGAGCTCGACGAGTTGCGCGCCATCCAGACCAACTGCGGCGAGTTCCTGCTCGCGCTCGAAACGCGGGAGCGCGAGCGCACCGGCATCAGCGGTCTAAAGGTCGAGTTCAACAGGGTGCATGGCTTCTACATCGAGGTCAGCCGCGCCAACGCCGACAAGGTGCCGGACGACTATCGCCGTCGCCAGACGCTGAAGAACGCCGAGCGCTACATCACCCCCGAGCTGAAGGCCTTCGAGGACAAGGCCTTGTCGGCGCAGGAGCGTGCGCTGGCGCGCGAAAAACTGCTCTACGACACCATCCTCGACGCCCTGGCCGCGCACATCCCCAGCCTGCAGCGCATCGCCCGCGCGCTAGCCACGCTCGATGCGCTCGCGGCCTTCGCCGATGCCGCACTGCGCCATGCCTACGTGCAGCCGAGTTTCGTGGACACGCCGGGGCTCGACATCGTCGGCGGCCGCCATCCGGTGGTCGAGCGCCAGGTGGACGACTTCATCCGTAACGACGCGCGGCTGTCGCCGACGCGACGCATGCTGATGATCACCGGCCCCAACATGGGCGGCAAATCGACCTTCATGCGCCAGGTGGCACTCATAAGCCTGCTCGCCCATGTCGGCAGCTTCGTGCCTGCGCAGTCCGCCACGCTCGGCCCGCTCGACGCCATCTTCACCCGCATCGGCGCCTCGGACGACCTCGCCTCGGGGCGCTCCACCTTCATGGTCGAGATGACCGAGGCCGCCGCCATCCTGCATGGCGCGACGGAACACAGCCTGGTGCTGATGGACGAAATCGGTCGCGGCACCTCCACCTTCGACGGCCTGGCGCTGGCCTTCTCGATCGCCCGCCACCTGCTCGAAAAGAACCGCAGCCTGAGCCTGTTCGCGACCCATTACTTCGAACTCACCCGCCTCAACCACGATTACCCCGAGTGCGCCAACGTGCACCTGGATGCCGTCGAGCACGGTCGCCGTATCGTGTTCCTGCACGCGCTCGAGGAGGGGCCGGCGAGCCAGAGCTACGGGATCGAGGTTGCCGCGCTTGCCGGCATTCCCGCAGCCGTCATCCGCGACGCCAAGCGCAGGCTGCGCATGCTCGAGAACCAGGCCGTAGATAGCGGCCCCCAGGCTGACCTGTTCACTTCGCTACCCGAGCCCGAACAGGACGTACCGATGTCACACCCGGTGCTGAGCGAACTTGCCGATATCGACCCCGACGCGCTGAGCCCGCGCGAGGCACTTGAGCGCCTCTACGCCCTCAAGCGCCTGGCCGCTAGCTGAGGCGCACAGAGGCACACATGAACCCACCTATCGAAGTCTCGGAAGAGGCCGGCGTGCGCTACCTGCACTTCGGCTCGGAATGGGTCCAGGGTGCGATGCGCATCCGCAAGCCCAATGCGCTCGAACTCGCATACACACGCGAAATGATGGCTGGGCTGCTGCTGCGCGACGGTCTCGCCGAGGATGGTGCGATCTGGCCGCGGCGCGTCCTCATCATCGGCCTGGGCGCAGCCTCGCTTGCCAAGTACGTATTTCACACCTTGCCCCAGGCGCGCATTCAGGTGGTTGAGATCGCACCGGCCGTGGTCGCCGCTGCGCGCCAGTTCTTCCGTCTGCCGCCCGAAGACATACGCTTTTCGATCCATGTCGGCTGTGGCGCTCAGTATGTGCTCGAGCGCGAGCACAAATGGGACTACGTCCTCGTCGATGGCTTCGACCGCAATGCGCGCGCTGGCGTGCTCGATACCCAGGCGTTCCACGAGGCGGTGCGTTCACGCCTGTCTGAACATGGCTTGATGGCGGTAAACCTGTTCGGCCGCGCCCGCGGCTACAAGGCAGCGCTGGAGCGCATCAACCGCGCATTCGACGCCCGCTGCCTCGCCTTTCCGTCCTGCGACAGCGGCAACGTCGTCGCCTATGGTGCCGCAGGCGAGCCGATCGAGCGCAGCGTGGCCGAACTGCGCGAACGCGCGGGCTGGCTCAAAGCCCGCACCGGACTGGATCTTGGCCCCACGGTTACGCGACTGGAGCAGTCGGGGACGCTGCCGGGAGGGCGCGTCGAACTTTGATTGCTACGGAACCGAGCGTCGCGACCTGGATCAGAACCGCAGATGCCCGCGCTCGGAATAGTCAGAACTCACCCGCGCGCGGTATTCTTCGGGTGTGAACGGGGCTCGCAGCGAGCCCGCAAGATGGAGTCAGCATCAACATGAGCACCTTTCTGATCACCCTGATCGTCGTCGCCATCGTCATCGCCGCAATGGCGATCGGCGTCATGTTCGGACGCAAGCCGATCGCCGGCAGCTGTGGCGGCATCGGCTCACTCGGACTGGATTGCGAGTTCGGCTGCAAGAAGCCGTGCTCCAAGCGCCAGGCCCGCATGGAGGCCGCCAAGGCCGAACAACAACATTAAAACCCGGGAGACACCATGCTCAGTTCCCTGCTCGTCAAGGATTACATGATCGGCGATCACCTCGCCTTCGGCGCCCACACCGACCTGTTGAAAGCGGTCCATACCTTGCTCGAGCACCGCTTGAGCGGCGCTCCGGTGGTTGACGAGAACAACCGTCTGATCGGTTTTCTTTCCGAAAAGGACTGCCTCAAGGCGGCGCTCGACGCTTCCTACTTCCGCCGCGAAGCAGGCACGGTGCAGGAGTTCATGAGCAAGGACGTCGTTGCCATCTCGAGCGACGCAAGCGTGATCGACGCCATCGAGATGTTCCTTGGCGAACCCTGCCGCTGCCTGCCCGTGGTCGAGGGTTCGCGCCTGATCGGGCAGATTTCCCGTAGCGACATCCTCAAGGGCCTGGAGCAACTGCGCCGCGACGGTCACTGAGACTCCGCGGGCCGGGCTCAGCCCGGCGCGGGGGGCTCCTGTGCAGGCGGCAACCACAGGCAGAGCCCCTTGTTTGCCTTGGCGATGTCGGCCAGCATCGCCTCATGCGCGCCAAGCTCAGCGGCATCGGCGCGCACGACGACGATGCTGGCGCGCTCGCGCA
The DNA here is from genome assembly GCF_000310145.2 of Thauera sp. 28. Taxonomy (GTDB): domain Bacteria; phylum Pseudomonadota; class Gammaproteobacteria; order Burkholderiales; family Rhodocyclaceae; genus Thauera; species Thauera mechernichensis. Next base: position 73,493 of record NZ_AMXA01000018.1, on the reverse strand, counting down.
GAGCCGCGCCGTCGTCGGCAGCGCCCGGGAGTGGCTCGTCGTCGAGGCCTATCATCAGGCTCTCCTGGCCACGCGTCATCGCCAGATAGACTTCTGCCAGCAGCTCCGCGTCCAGCAAGGCGCCGTGCAATTCGCGATGGCCGTTGTCGATTTCGTAGCGGTCGCACAAGGCATCCAGCGACGCCTTCTTTCCTGGATTCTGCTCCTTGGCCATGCGCAGGGTGTCGATCACCCCAGCGCACAGGGTGTCGAGCCGGCCGCGCCCAAGCAACTGCAGTTCGTTGTCGAGAAAGCCGACGTCGAAGCTCGCGTTGTGGATCACCAGTTCAGCGTCACGCACGAAGGCCTCGAAGTCATCGACGATCTCGGCAAAGCGCGGCTTGTCGGCGAGAAACTCTTCGGTAATGCCGTGTACCGCGACGGCCTCGGCATCGATGCTGCGGCCGGGATTGATATACACATGGAAATGGCGACCGGTCAGGCTGCGGTTGAGCAGCTCGACGCAGCCGATCTCGATTACCCGGTCACCGTTGCGCCAATCCAGGCCGGTGGTTTCGGTATCGAGCATGATCTGTCGCATCTTTGATTCCTGGCGGCCTGCGGCCGCGTCATGAGTTGTCGATGAAGGGGGGCGTCAGCCGTGCACGGCCCCGCCCGCCTTGCGCACGGCATCCACGCCTTGGCGAGCCAGCGCATCGGCGCGTTCGTTCTCCGGGTGGCCGGAGTGTCCGCGCACCCAGAGCCACTTCACCTGATGGCGGGCAGCGGCCTCGTCAAGCGCCCGCCAGAGATCCGCATTCTTGACCGGTTCCTTCGATGCCGTCTTCCAGCCGCGCGCCTTCCAGCCGTGGATCCACTCGGAGATGCCCTTCTGCACATACTGGCTGTCTGTATGCACGCGGGCCGATACCGGGCGTTTGAGCGCCTCGAGCGCCCGGATCACTGCGAGTAGTTCCATCCGGTTATTCGTGGTGGCGGGCTCGCCGCCCCACAGTTCCTTCTCATGCGCGCCAGCGCGCAGGATTGCGCCCCAGCCGCCTGGCCCCGGATTGCCGCTGCAGGCCCCGTCTGTGTAGATATCCACTTCTTCCATTACTGCGTTGTCCTCGCTCCGGCATCGCGCTGAGCGACCGGAGACAATCGTTTAGAAGCCGACTTGCGCTCGCGCCAGTGAGGCGTGATCAGGCGCATTCCCTGCACCCGCTTCACCCCGTGCAATAGATAGGCGGCGCCCAGCACCGGCCACCACCGCGCCCCCGCCCGGTCCAGGAACTGCCAGCGCTGCAGCCAGCGCTCGCTGCTCACCGGCGGCGCGTGGCAACCGAAACGGCTGCCCTGCACCTCGAAACCGAGCAGACTCATCCAGTCACGGATCCGCATTACCGTGCGGTACTGCCCGCACCAGGGCGGTTTCGACCCACGTCCTGCGAGCAGGCGGCGCACACCCCACAGGCTCAACGGACTCAGGCCGCTAATCACCACGCTGCCTTCGGCGACAAGCACACGCTCGACCTCACGCAGAACCCGATGCGGGTGAGCAGAGAATTCGAGCACGTGCGGCAACAGCACAAGATCCACGCTTGCCGACGCGAATGGCAGTTCGAATTCGTTTGCCATCGCATCGCCGCCGGGTGCACGTGCACAGGTAAAACGATGCGGCATGCGATTGGCCCGCAGCAGATCAAAACCGGGCAGACCGATCTGGACAGCGTTGTAGCCGAAGATGTCCGCGACCATGCTGTCCAGGACGTCCTGCTCCCAAGTCAGAAGGTAGTGCCCCTGGGGGGTGTGCAGCCAATCCTTGAGGTCGAGCATTGACATCGCCACTCAGGTCCTCAAAATTCGGGGGATGAACATTATCCCTCTTCCAGCCTTTCGCGATAACTACATCTGGTTGTTGCACGACGAACGGTACGCCGTAGTGGTCGACCCTGGCGATGCCCAGCCGGTCGTGGAGGCGCTCGAGCGACTGCAGCTATCGCTGTCCGCGATCCTGATCACCCACCACCACCCCGATCACATCGGAGGCCTGGCCGCATTGCTCAGCCGTTGGCCGGTACCGACGTATGGTCCGGCGAACGAGGCGATCGACGGCGTGAGCCATCCAGTAAGCGAAGGCGACATTGTCCGCCTTGCACAGCCGGGCATCAGCCTGCGCGTCATGGAGGTCCCGGCCCACACGGCCGGACACATCGCATTCCTGGCCGATCAGGCCTCGCCCGGGCTGCTGTTCTGTGGCGATACGCTATTCTCAGCGGGCTGTGGCCGGCTGTTCGAAGGTTCGCCGGCGCAGCTTGCCGAAGCGCTGGCCCGCTTTGCCGCCCTCCCCGCAGACACTCGTGTCTATTGCACGCACGAATACACTTTGTCCAACCTCGCCTTTGCGCGTGCGGCAGAGCCTTCCAACCCGGCCAGGGACGCCTACCAGCAACGCTGCGAGACGCTCAGGGCGCGTGGCGAACCCACGCTGCCATCGACCATCGGCCTCGAGCGCGACATCAACCCCTTCCTGCGCCCTCATATCGCCGGGGTCATCGATGCCGTGACTGCGCAGAGCGGGCAACGGCCGGTGGACAGCACCGCCTGCCTGGCGGCACTGCGGGCATGGAAGGACAATTTCTGAGCCGCAGGCCACGCCCATGCCCCGTTCCCCTCGCCTGTGCCCTGCAGCCCCCGGCGCGCAAACCCGCCGCATCCTGATGGCCACCGTGCTTGCGGCCTTCTGCCAAGCCCCCCTGGCACAGCAGCACCCGCCCACGGATGCGCCGGTTCAGGCCATTCCCGCTGCCCAGGACGATGCTGCGGCTCAGATCGAGGACGAGATCGTGGTCGAGCGCGTGCTGACGCTCGACCTCACCCGCGACGCCAATGACATCTGGGACAGGATCAGGCGCGGCTTCGGCATGCCGGACCTGGACAGCCCTCGGGTGATGGACCAGCAAGCCTTCTACCTGAACCGACCGGGCTTTCTCAAGCAGGTCTTCGGCCGCGGCGGGCGCTATCTGTACTACATCGTCGACGAGCTCGAGCGCCGCGGCATGCCGACCGAGATCGCCCTGCTGCCTATGGTCGAGAGCAGTTTCAACCCGATGGCCTACTCATCGGCCCACGCCTCCGGCCTGTGGCAGTTCATTCCCTCCACGGGGCGTTACTTCAACCTCACCCAGGATCAATGGGTCGATGAGCGCCGCGACGTGATCGCATCGACCAACGCCGCGCTCGACTACCTTCAACGCATCTACGAGATGCACGGCGACTGGCACCTCGCCCTGGCCTCGTACAACTGGGGGGAAGGCTCTGTACAACGCGCACTCAAGCGCAACGCCGAAGACGGTCTTCCCCTCGAGTACACCCACCTGCGCATGCCTGAGGAAACGCGCAACTACATCCCGAAGCTGCAGGCGATCAAGAACATCGTCAACGAGCCCGAGCTGTTCCATTTCGAGCTGCCTTACGTTGCCAACGAGCTCCACTTCGTCACCGTCGACGCCCCCGTCGGTGTGGACCTGGCCACCGCCGCCCGCCTCTCCGACATGCCACTGGACGAGTTCCTGGCCCTGAACCCCGGTTTCAATCGCCCGGCGATCACCACGCCGGGGCAGACCTTCATCGTCCCCACCGACCGTGCAGAGCGCCTGGAGGAAGGCCTGGCCGAACTCGAACGCAGCGGCAAGGGCTGGCGCATGCACACCGTGCGCGCGGGGGAGTCGATCGATGCGCTCGCACGCCAGCATGGCCTCACGCCAGCCCAGCTACGACGCCTCAACGGCCTTGCCGCCGGTGCCACCCCACGTCCGGGTCATGCCCTTCTCGTACCCGACGGGGTGGAGCCCGAGGGCGCACTCGAGGTCAGCGCGCTGCTGCCTTTTGCCAATGCCGCCCCCAGCCGCCAGGGCTTGAAGCTCAAACCTGCCGGTGCAGGTCAGCCACAACTCAAGTCCACTCCGAACCGTCCGCGCGCCAGCACCACCCCCCGCTCCGGCAGCCGCACGCGCTGATCAGGCGCCGAAGCGGGGCCAGTGGCAGCGTACGCGGTGGCCCTGCGACATCTCGGTCACCTGGGGATAGCTCAGCCGGCAGACATCGGTGGCATGTTCGCAGCGCGGGTGGAAATGACAGCCTGCCGGCGGCGCAAGCGGGGATGGCAGGTCGAGCGCTGCTGTTGCAGTGTCAGCGCCGCTGTCTTCCGCGCTTTCGGCATCGATGCGTGGAACCGCGGCCATCAGGCTGCGGGTGTAAGGATGGGTGGGCGCCGACAGCACGCGCTCGACCGGTCCTTCCTCGACGATACGACCGAGGTACATCACCGCCACCTCGTCGGCGAGGTACTCCACCACCGCCAGGTTATGAGTGATGAAAAGATAGGCCAGGCCGTGCTCACGCTGCAGCTCACGCATCAGGTTCAGCAACTGTGCCTGCACCGATACATCGAGCGCGCTGGTCGGCTCATCGCAGATCAGCACCCTGGGCGCCACCGCCAGCGCACGTGCCACCGCAATGCGCTGGCGCTGGCCGCCGGAAAACTCGTGCGGGTAGCGCCAGCGCATGTCGGGATCCAGGCCAACGCGTTCGAGCAGGCCATCCACCTGTTTCCGGCGCTGGCGCGGGTCGCCACCGAGCGCGAGCGCATTCATGCCTTCCTCGATGATGTCACCGACCCGCATGCGCGGATTGAGAGAGGCAAAGGGGTCCTGGAATACCATCTGCACTGCGCGGCGCAAAGGGTGCAAGGCCTGCTCCGGCAAGGCGGTAATGTTCTCGCCATCGAGCAGGAACTCGCCGGCCGTGGCCTCGACCAGCCGCAGGGCGGCCTTGCCGACGGTCGTCTTGCCACAGCCAGACTCGCCGACGAGGGCAAGCGTACGGCCGGCATACAGGCGCAAGCTCAGACCATCGACGGCCTTCAGTTCGGCGACCTTGCGCTTGAGCACACCCTTGCGCACGGGGAAATGGACCGAGAGATCGCGAATCTCCAGCACCGGCTGCCGGCTGCGCGCGCCCTCGGCGACCGCGGTCAACGCCTGTGCGGGCACGAACGGCCGCGGCACGCTGACGCCCTCGTACAGGTGGCAGCGCACCGCCTGCTCGCCGAGCCTGTGCCAACCCGGCGCCTCCTCGTCGCAGCGATCGAAGGCCATCGGGCAACGCTCGGCGAAGCGGCAGCCCTGGAACACCCTGTCCAGCCCGGGCACGCTGCCCTCGGGCGCCTCCAGTGCGGCCCCGCGGCGGTCGGCGCCCGGCAAGGCGGCAAACAACTTGCGCGAATACGGATGCAGCGGCGCAGCAAAGAAGTCCGTGCGCGCGCCGGTCTCGACAATCTCGCCCGCGTACATCACCCCCACCGTGTGGGCCACACGTGCGACCACACCCAGGTCATGAGTGATGAGCAGCATGCCCATGCCGCGCGCACGCTGGATCGCGACCAGCAGATCGAGCACCTGGGCCTGGATGGTGACATCCAGCGCCGTCGTCGGCTCGTCGGCAATCAGCAGTTGAGGTCGGCCGGCAAGCGCGATGGCGATCATCACGCGCTGCTTCATGCCGCCCGAAAACTGGAAGGGGAAATCGCGGAGGCGGCGTGCAGGATCAGGGATGCCGACTGCCTCGAGCAGGCCGCAAGCCTCGTCCGCCAAAACCACACCCGGCGGGCAGTGACGGGCGAGCGCCTCCATGATCTGTGCGCCGACGGTCATCACCGGGTTGAGGCTCGTCGACGGTTCCTGGAAGATCATGCCGATGCGCCCGCCGCGCACTCGCCGCATCGCGGCCTCGGGCAAGGCCAGCACGTCCTCGCCTGCGAGATGTACGCTGCCGCCGCAGATCTGCCCGGTGTCCGGCAACAGGCGCGCCAGCGCCAGTGCGGTCATCGACTTGCCGCAACCCGACTCGCCCAGCAGGGCGAAAGTCTGACCCTGGCGGATGGAAAAGCTCACCCCATCGACGGGGCGGATCTCGTCGTCGCCGCGCGCGATCGCCACGCGCAGGTCCGTCACCTCGAGCAGGGGCGCGCCGTGGCTGGCGCACGCGCCTGCGACGGCGGCGCTGGATACGGAAAGGCTCATGCAGACCTTACGGACAGTTCACGAAACAAGGGCCGCTGATGCGGCCCTCTGATCACGATCCTCAGTGGTGATGACCACCGGCCCCATGCACGTGACCGTGGCTGATCTCCTCCGCGCTTGCGGCGCGGACTTCGGCCACCGTGACGTCGAACACGAGCGCAACCCCAGCGAGCGGATGGTTGCCATCGACCACCACCTTGCCGTCGGCGATGTCGGTGATGCGATAGACGAGGTCCTCCTCGCCATCCTCGGACACACGCTCGAAGCTCATGCCGATCTCGATGTTATCGGGGAACAGCTTGGCATCCTCGACCAGGATCAGCTCTTCGTCGTAGTCGCCGAAAGCGTCTTCCGGCTGCAGTTTGACCTGCAGCTTTTCGCCAACCTTCTTGCCGTGCAGGGCCTCTTCGAGCACCGGGAAGATGCCGTCGTAGCCGCCATGCAGATAGACCAGCGGGTGCTGGCCATCGTCGATGACGGCGCCGTCCGGGTCGCGCACGGTGTACTGCAGCGTCACGACGCTGTTCTTGACGATCTCATTTTGCATTGCGGGATTCCAGTTCCTTGACCAATTCAAAAACCGCGGCGGCATGGCCGCGAGGCATCACATCGTAGAGTGCGTGGCGGACCCTGCCTGCCTTGTCGATGATGAAGGTCGACCGCCGCACACCCATCTTCCTGACTCCGTCGACTTCCCGCTCCTGCCAGACCTTGTAAAGCCGGCAAGCCTCGGTGTCCGTATCCGACAACAGGCGAATCGACAGGCCTTCCTTGTCGCGGAACTCGGCATGCGTCAGACAATCGTCGGGGCTCACGCCCACCACGATGCAGTCGTAGCGGGCAAACTCGTCCTCATGGTCGCTGAAATCGGCGGCCTGGAGCGTGCAACCCGGCGTGTTGTCACGGGGATAGAAATAGAGCACCACATTCTGCTTGCCGACCTGCGACGCGAGGTCGAAAATTTCCATGTCGGCATCCGGCAGTGAAAACGCGGGGGCGATGTCTCCGCTCTGCAGCATGTGTTCTCCCTGATGTGGAGGGGATTCTAGCCGAGACACCCGGCCAGCACTACCGGCGTGGAGGTTGACTTGCGATTGGTTCAGCACTGAGAGCTCCTCCCTGGCTTGTTGTCGCGCTTCGGGGTGCCGCCTGCCGACACCATGGAGAAGCAATAGCCCAGATCCGGCCCGGGCTCAAGACGCAGCGCATCATTGCATGGGCGCGGGGCCGGCAATCGATCATCTGCCGCACGGCTACAGAGGGGGCCCATGCCCGAATTCACATACCCCGAGAACCCAGCCCCCGAGGCTCCACCGCCACGCCCTCTCGTCGCCTTGCCCGCAACCATGCGGGCCATGGTGCTCGAGCGCAGTGGCGAACCTCTGCGCGCTCGGGCGCTCGCTCTGCCCCGACCTGGACACGGGCAGGTTCTGCTGCGGGTCGAAGCCTGCGGAGTCTGCCGCACCGACCTGCACCTGGTCGACGGAGAACTACCCGACCCGCTGCTGCCGATGATCCCCGGACACGAGATCGTCGGACGAGTCGCCGCCCTCGGCACGGGGGTGAGCGGCTTGGCCCCCGGCCAGCGCATCGGCGTACCCTGGCTGGGTTGGACTTGCGGCCGGTGCGATTTCTGCACCAGCGCACGCGAGAACCTGTGCGACGAAGCGCGTTTCACCGGCTATCAGATCCAGGGCGGCTATGCCGAATACACCGTGGCCGACGCCCGCTACTGCTTTGCGCTGGACGATGCGCTCGATGCCGCCGAAGCCGCGCCGCTGCTGTGCGCGGGCCTGATCGGTTACCGCGCGCTGGGCCTGGCCGGCGCAGCGCAGCGCATTGGGCTGTACGGCTTCGGTGCAGCCGCCCACATCATCGCCCAGGTGGCACGCTGGCAGGGCCGCGAGGTGTATGCCTTCACGCGCGTCGGCGACACCGCCAGCCAGGCCTTCGCGCACCATCTCGGCGCGACATGGGCCGGTAGCGCTACCGACAAGCCGCCCCACCCTCTCGATGCAGCGCTGATCTTCGCCCCTGCGGGCGAGCTCGTACCCGCCGCCCTGCGTGCGCTGGCCAAGGGCGGCACGGTGGTGTGCGCGGGCATCCACATGAGCGACATTCCGTCCTTTCCCTACGACATCCTGTGGGGCGAGCGCCGCATCGTGTCGGTAGCCAACCTCACCCGCAGCGATGGCGACGCCTTCCTGGCGCTTGCCCCTCGCGTACCTGTCCGTACCGAGATCACCCGTTTTGCGCTCGAAGATGCCAACCTGGCGCTCGAACGGCTCAGGCGTGGCGAGCTTCAGGGCGCAGCCGTGCTCGTGCCCTGAGCGCACATCGCACACCGCAGGATTGATGCGGGTCGGCGCACGGTTGACCGTGATGCTTGCCATTGGCACACAACTGTTTAAAATTACAGCCAGCTCATGGAGGCCGACATGTCTGCCCGCAACGAAACCCTTACCGCACGCCAGCAGGAAATCCTCGACTTCATCCGCAGCACCGTCGAGTCCGAAGGCCGCCCGCCCACCCGCGCCGAAGTCTGCACCGCGTTCGGCTTTCGCTCGCCCAACGCGGCCGAAACCCACCTGCGCGCACTGGCCGCCAAAGGCGCAATCCTGCTCGAGGAAGGCCGCGCCCGCGGCATCCGCCTGGCCGAAGCACTCGGCCTGCCACTGGTCGGACGAGTGGCTGCAGGCAGCCCCATCCTTGCCGCCGAGCATGTCGAGGCCCGCTATCAGCTCGACGCCTCCCTGTTCTCGCCCAAGGCCGACTACCTGCTGAGGGTGCGTGGCATGAGCATGCGTGATGCCGGCATCCTCGACGGCGACCTGATCGCCGTTCACCGCAGCAGCGAGGCCCGCAACGGACAGATCGTCGTTGCCCGCGTCGAGGATGATGTCACCGTCAAGACCCTGCAGCGCAAGGGCGCAGTGGTCGAGCTGCTGCCCGCCAACCCGGATTACACACCCATCGTGGTGGACACCCGGCGCGACGAACTCGTCATCGAAGGGGTCATGGTCGGCCTGATCCGCAAGGATCACTGAGCCCTCGTCACCCAGCGGCTTTAGTCTCATCGTGCCGTCCTGCCCGCATCGCTCCCAATGGCTGCATCCCTGCGCCACGCCCCCTCTGCTGCGCCGCTGGCGGCCCTACTCGACGCCCTGCCCGCCGGCAGCGTCTGGCAGGCCAGCCGGATTGCCGACCATGCAGACACCTGCCATCCGAGCGGTTTCGCCGCGCTCGATCGTGAACTGCCCGGGGGTGGCTGGCCGGCTGGTGCGCTGATCGAACTGCTGCTCGACCAGCCCGGCGTGGGCGAGTTATCCCTGCTGCTGCCGCTGCTCGGCGGCGCCCCTGCCGAGCGCTGGATCACCCTGGTCTCCCCGCCCTTGCTACCCTATGCACCCGCCCTCGCCGACGCTGGCGTCGCCCTCTCGCGGCTGTTGCTGGTTCGCCCGCCACAAGCCAGAGATGCCGTATGGGCTGCACGCCAGGCAGCAGCCTCCGGCAGCTGTGCAGCCGTGCTCGCCTGGCTGCACATGCCGGACAACACGGCGCTGCGCCGACTGCAACTGGCGGCCGAGGCAGGCGCCACACCCTTGTTCCTGTTCCGTCCCCTCGCTGCCGCCCGCCAGTCCTCGCCTGCGGCGCTGCGCCTGTGCCTGACACCCGCGGCCGGCCAGCTCCGGGTCGATATCCTCAAGCGTCGCGGCCCGCCCTTGGCACGCCCGCTCCTGCTGCCGATCCGCTGACGGGCTCCGCCTTTCGCCATGCTCTGGCTCGCCATCCTGCTGCCCGACCTGCCGCTCCAGGTCTTCACCCGTGGCCTGCGCGACGTACCGGCCATCGCCATCACCGCCGACAAGCCTGGCGCGCCGCTGATCGCCGCCAGCGCATCCGCGCAGGCTGCCGGCATCCGTCCCGGGCAGCACGCAACAAGCGCAAGCGCACTGTTGCCCGAGCTCCGCCTGCATGCACGCATGCCACGACGCGAAGCCGAGGCGCTGAACGAGATCGCAAGCTGGGCAGGACGTTTCACCCCACGCGTAAGCCTATCCTCTCCGGATGCGGTACTACTCGAGATCGCCAGCTGCCTGCGCTTGTTCGGCAGCGCTCATGACATCACCACCCAGGTTGCCAGCGGCCTCGCCGCACTTGGCTTTCATGCACGCATCGGCCTTGCTCCCACCCCCCTGGCCGCGCGCTGGTTCGCCCGCTGTGGGCACCCCGCTGGTGAGGACTGGCTGCAGGCCATCGACCAGCTGCCACTGTCCGTTCTCGAGGACGAAGCCGCTTGCGACGCCGACACCCGGGCCCTGCTCGCCGGCCTTGGCCTGCACAGCCTCGGCGAGGCCCGCGACCTGCCTGCAGCCGGGCTGGCGCGCCGCGGCGCCCAGGCAGTGCGCCACTGTCTGGCGCGCGCACGCGGCGAGATGCCCGACCCGCGTCCCTGGTTCGAAGCGGCAGATACGTTCAGCCACGGTCTCGAGTTGCCGGCACCCACCCATCACAGCGAGGCCTTGCTGTTCGCCGCCCGCCGACTGCTTGCCAGCCTGGAAGGCTGGCTGCAGGCGCGACACGCCGCCATCGACCATTGCCAGCTGATCCTCGAGCATGCACATCGCCCCCACAGCAGGCTCGAACTGGTGCTCGGCCAGCCCTGCAGGGATACCGCTGGCCTGCTGGCGATCCTGCGTGAGCAACTGGCCCGCCTGGTACTCGAGGCGGACGTCGGCGCCCTCAGGCTGATTGCCGATCGTCCGCTGGCCGCCATTGCGCGCACAGGTGTGCTGTTCGATGACGTCGGCACCCTGCGCGAGCAGGCCGTCCTGCTGCTCGACCGCCTGCGCGCCCGTCTCGGCCAGTCCAGCGTCCACCTGCTTGCCTCCCAGCCCGACCACCGTCCGGAGTCGGCCTGGCGCCAGGGCGATGCAAGCTGCGCCGGCAGTCCCGCACAACACACCTGCAGCGCACACGCAAACCCCCTCGCACGCGAACACAAGGGGCTGCACGTCCGTCCGCTGTGGCTGCTGCCGGAGCCAAAGCCCATCGAGCGCGCAGACTACGTCCTGCTGAGCGAGGCCGAGCGCATCGAGTGCGGCTGGTGGGACGACCATCCGGTGCACCGCGACTACTACCTCGCAAACAACACGGGCCAAGCCCTGTGCTGGATTTTCCAGGCGCTCGACCCGCCCGGGCGCTGGTTCCTGCATGGTTATTTCGCCTGAGCAACGCGACAACGGGCAATGTCATGCAGGAGATAGCAAGTGGCGGGGACGGGCGTAGTACACTTTGCCCCCTGCCCCTTTTTACCCTCCCCCCAGTATCTTCTGTGCTTCAGACTGCAATCCAGGATCCTGCAAGCACAAACCGACAACCGACGATGCCCCAGCCCCAACAGCCGAGCCCTACCCCGACCGTCCCCTCCTCTTCACGAGCCACCGATCATGCGCAGGATGCTGTGCTGGCAGGCGATCGCAGCCGCAGACGTGCGCTGTTCTGCCTGCTCCTTTGTCTGGTCGCTCTGCCCGCATCGTGGCTGATCTTCTCCGAGCTCGATCGCTTGTGGCCCGAAATCGCCACACTCGAAGGGCCCACCTTCATGGCTGCGACCACCCTGCTCGGCGCTGCCATGGCCCTCGGACCGCTCGCTGCCGCCATCGGCTTCCTGCTTGCCGTCTGGTTCGGCGTCGATAGCGTCTACCAGCCGCGTCGCCATCCCTCGCCCGCACTCGACCGCTTCATCGTCGGCGCCGGGTTGTTCGTGTGGTTCGCTCCCGCCGCCACTGCAGCGGCGATGGCCATCCAGGCCGTGCTGCGTGGCCGCATCCACTTCGTCCGCCCACCACGCGACTACCTGCTTGCCACCGATCCGATCGCATTCTGGCAAGGCGTCGGTTTCTGGCTGATCATGGGCGCCTTGTTCGCGTTTCTCGCCTGGCGCTACTGGCGTCCGCGCTTGTTCCCCAACGCGGCGTCCGAAGATTGACCGTAGCCGGCGCCACGTCCGAAGCCCCTTCGGCGCAGCCTTCGCCGGTTGCCCCGAGCGTACCGGGGGCGCTCGCCATCGGCAGACAGCTGCTGCACCACGCCTGGCCCGTGCTGGTCGCGCAACTGCTGTCGATGAGCATGATGGTGGCCGACACCCTCATCGCCGGCCACTACAGCACCAAGGACCTGGCCGCCGTCGCAGTCGGTAGCGGGCTATACATCTCGGTGGTGATGCTGCTGGTCGGCATCCTGCAATCGGTGGCGCCCACGGTCGCACACCATGTCGGCGCCGACCGTCATGACGAGATCGGTCCCGCCCTGCACCAGGGCTTCTGGCTGGCCCTGATGCTGGCCGTCCCCGGAACCTTGCTGCTCGCCCACCCCGAGGCGTTGCTCGCGCGCGTGGGCGTACCTGCGGACGTTGCCGCCACGGCGAGCAGCTACATGCTGGCTACCGCCTTCGGACTGCCTGCGGTGCTGCTGCACCGCACCTTCTACGCCTTCATCAACGCCCTCGGCCGGCCACGTGTGTTGATGGCGATCAGCTTCATCGCCACCAGCACGCACATCCCGCTGGCGTGGTTCCTCACCCATGGCCTCGGGCCACTGCCCGCACTCGGCGCCCTGGGCTGCGGCATCTCGACCGCACTCGTAAGCTGGCTCGGCTTCGCCTGCGCACTCGCCTACCTGTGGCGAACGCCGATTTACCGGCGCTACCGCATCTTCGAGCGCTGGCAACCGCCACGTGCGCGCGCAATCGGCAGCCTGCTCAGGCTGGGCGTACCGATGGGGCTGTCGACCTTCATCGAGATCACCTCATTCACCCTGATCGCGCTCTTCGTCGCCCGCATCGGCGCCGATGCAGTGGCGGGCCACCGCGTCGTCGCCAACCTCGCCGCCCTCGTCTATATGCTTCCGCTGGCGATGTCGATCGCCACCCTGGTGCTGGTGGGCCAGGCAGCCGGTGCGCGCGACTGGGCGCGCGCACGTGCCACGGTGAGAGTCAGCCTGTGGCTCACCTGCGCATTTGCAGTCACCATCGGAATTGCGCTGTGGCTGGTGCGCGGGCCGGTGATTGCCCTCTCCACCAGCGATCCGGCGGTTCGTGCGGTTGCGCTCGGGCTCATCTTCTACATCTGCATCTACCAGCTCAGCGATGCCATTCAGACCGTCGCCGCCCACGCACTGCGCGGCTTCAAGATCACCCTTCTGCCGATGCTGCTGCACACCGTGTGCTTCTGGGGCATCGGCCTGGCAGGCGGCTACTGGCTGACCTACCACGTCGGCGCACGCACCGAGCAGCCCTCGGTAGCCGGGTTCTGGGAAGCCAGCGTGGCGGCGACGATCCTGGCCTCCGTCCTGTTCGGCCTGCTGCTGCGCAGCGTGCTGCGCCGCCATCGCGAACTCGACCCCGGGCGCTGAGCACCCGCGGCGCCAGCCCCCAGTCGGCCGCGCTCAGCGCCCCAGCCAGCCCTTGCGCAAACGCCGTGCGCGCTCGCCACTGCGCGGTGCGAACCTGAGCACGTACCTGTCTACTGCCGGCGGGTCGAGCTCCACGCTGAAGCGCATCAGCTCATCACGACGGAAGGCGTGCAACTCCACCCGATCGCCCACCTGCCTGCGCTTGAGTTGCGCTTCCAGACCCTTGGAGCTCAGCCTGAGACCATCGAGCGCGATCAGCACGTCGCCCGCCGACAGGCCGGCACGCTGGGCCGGGCCGCCATCGAACACATTGGCGACGCGCACCTCGCCCTCACCCGCGGCCAGCTTGATGCCCAGGCCGGGGGCCTGGATGCTGGCCTCTGCGCCCAGGTCCACTCCGAACCCCTTGAGCAGGCGTTGCAACGGCAGATCCTCCGTACCCTCGACCGTATGCTCAAGCCAGCGCGCCAGGCGCGCACCCAGGCCGGCACCGCCCACCTCGCGCACCGCCTGGTAAATACCGTCCTCGGCGACGCCGATACCGGTCTGGCCATGCTCGACCCACAGGCGGCGCATCACATCGTCCAGGCTGCGTTCGCCCGCACTGCCGGCGCGCAGCTGCAGATCAAGCGCGAGCGCGATCAAGGCGCCCTTGGTGTAGTAGCTGACGATGGCGTTGGGCGCGTTCTCGTCCTGGCGGTAATACTTGGTCCACGCATCGAATGATGATTCGGCCACGCTCTGCTTGAGCCGACCGCTGCCGCGCATCACGTTCGACACCGTCTTGCCCAGCAAACCGAGGTAGTCCTCCGGATCGATCACGCCGCTGCGCACGAGCGCAAGGTCGTCGTAGTAGGACGTGAAGCCTTCGAACGCCCACAGCAGCCTGGTGTGGTTCTCGCGCGACAGATCATAGGGGGCAAAGGCGGCGGGCTTGATGCGTTTGACGTTCCAGGTGTGGAAGTACTCGTGGCTGCACAGGCCGAGAAAGGACTTGTAGCCATCGGGCAGGCCCTGCATCCCTTTCCAGGGTAGATCCTCGCGCGCGCACAGCAGCGCCGTCGAGGCACGATGTTCGAGGCCACCGTAGCCATCGCCGACCACCATGGTCAGGAAGGCGTAGTAATCCACTGGCGCCGGGCGACCGAACAGATCGATCTGCCAGGTGCAGATGCGTGCCAGGTCGGCGCACAGGCGTTCGAGGTCGCAGTCGTGGCGTCCGGTCAGCGCAATGTCGTGGGCGACACCCCCGGCCTCGAAGCGGGCCAGGCTGAAGCAACCCATTTCCACCGGGTGGTCGATGAGTTCGTCGTAGTCGGCGGCAAGGTAGCGCCCGAAGCGGCCGCTGCCCTCTCCGCCTGGGCGTCCATCTGCGGGCGGCAGGCTGGTGATCACCCGCCAGTCGGCGAATTCGGCGCCTTCCGGGCGCTCGATGGTGACTTCGCAGGGCATGTCGGTGCGCCCCTCGACGGCTAGGAACACGCTGGTGCCATTGAAGAAACCATGCGTACGGTCGAGATGGGCGGAACGTACCGACAGATCCCAGGCATAGACCTCGTAGTGCAGCACCAACGGCTCACCGGCGACCGGGTGCGACACGCGCCAGCTGTGCTTGTCGAGCTTCTCGACCGGGCACGGTCGCCCGGCGCTCTCGGCACGCAGACGCACGATACTGCGCGCGAAGTCGCGGATCATGTAGCTGCCCGGAATCCACGCCGGCAGGCGGAACACCTGCCCGCTCGGGTCGGGGTCGGCCACTGTGCAGCTCACCGCAAACAGATGGGCGCCGGGGTTTGACGGGCAAATGCGGTAGGCGACCGCAGGATGAGGGATTGGCATGCGCGTGGTGCTCCGCAGGCGAAGAAGTGGGAGGCAGAAAAATGCGAGCGTTGCGAAGCATACCCCCGCCCGGTCCTGCGGCTCCACTCGCGATGGCGCGCCCAGCGCCGGCAGGAAGCCCTTCGCTGGCGCATGCGATCGATACAGGGCGGTGAACGACAAAGCCGGCGCGAAGGGCGCCGGCTTTGTCGTGGTGTGCTGGTGGGCGGTACTGGGATCGAACCAGTGACCCCTGCCGTGTGAAGGCAGTGCTCTACCGCTGAGCTAACCGCCCGATCGCTGCGTGATCGGTCTTGCCGGGGGCCACGACCGCAGTCGTGGTGGGCGGTACTGGGATCGAACCAGTGACCCCTGCCGTGTGAAGGCAGTGCTCTACCGCTGAGCTAACCGCCCCCATGCAAAGAGGCCGCATTCTAGAAGGCGGTTAGGAGGGCGTCAAGCGTCAGGGTGAGCGTTTTAGGGCGCATCAGCGCCACAGGCCGGTGAAAGTGCAGCAGCCCCACTCACTTGACCAGCGCCACGAAGTCCTGCCGCTCCATCAGCCACGAGACAACGCAGCCGGCGACCCGCGCACCCAGCACTGAAACATGGCTGGCGTCCTCCTCAGCATGGGCGGCTCCAGGCCATGCCCACACTCGCTGGCGCGGCAAGACCGGGGCCGGGAGTGCGCTTTCAGCGCGCGGCGATGACATCAACCTCGACCACCAGACCTTCGAAGGCGAGGCGCTCGATGCCGAGCAGGGTCACCGCCGGCGGACGCTCGGGATGGAAGTAGGCCGAGCGGATCTCGCGGATGCGGGTAGTCTGGGCCGGCTGCAGCCCGACCAAGTAGATCGTCACGTGCACCAGGTCATGCATGCTCGCGCCCTGGGCGCGCAGGGCGATCTCGATATTGTCGAGCGTGCCCTTTAGCTGGGCCTCCAGGTCGTCCGGGTTGCGCACCTTGCCGTCGCAGTCGCAATCGACCTGGCCGGAGACGAAGATCGTGCGCTGTGCGCCGCAGACCGAGTAAGTCTGGCTGAACGCCTTGCCGCTGAAGAGTTCGGGCGGGTTGATGGCTTTGTGTTCCATGTGCTGGCCTCTCGATGCAGAAGGGTTGTCGTTAAAAAAATGGCCCGCCGAGGCGGGCCAAACCCGAAATCCTCCCGACGCCCCACCAGGCGGGGACGCCGGAAGCAACCACGACAAAAACGTGATTCCGGGGAGGGAGATGACTGTATGAAGTGCTCAGCTGCTCTTTGCGCTCTCGCGTCGGAAGACCAGCGGCGCACCGCCGTGCGAGCGCTTCACCATCCACAGCGCGAGCGCAGAGTCCATGTAGTCGGCATGCCCCGGGAACCAGTCCTTGAGCGCGACCGCAAGCTCACGGACCACCTCGACCTTGCCCTCAGCGAGCAATTGCTGCACTTCGCGTACCGAGGCGAGCACCTTGGCGTGCTCATCGACATGGCAGTCGCGCGCCGGGAAACCATCGACGTCCATCCAACGGTTCTCTTGCTCGAAGTGGGCCTCGGCATGGGCTGCAAAGGCGTCGAGCGCAGCCGCGAGCTGTGCATCCTCGACGGTCAGCAAGGCATCGACCAGGCTGACGAACTCGCGATGGGTGTCATCCATCGCGTTGTAGCCCAGCAAGTAACGGTCGTCCCAGTCGAATCCTGCGTGTTCGGTCATGCCCATGATGCTCCAGAGTTGGCGCCGCCCGCGGCGACTCAGCCGCCAAGTCCGACGGGTGCGGGCGCGATGTTGACGATCTTCGAGAACAACGCCCGGTATTCGCCGGCTGCGCCTTCCCAGGGGTTCTGGTTACTGAGGAAGGCGGCGTCGATCTCGGCCCAATCCTCCGCGGTCAGATGCGCCTTGGCAAGGGGGAACACCTCACGCTCTTCGGTGTTCATGTGCTTCCATTCCTGCTCGATGTAGGTCTTGAGCGCCTCGTGGTAGCCCTGGAAGCCCGCATCGCCCTGCTGGCGATAGCTGGCGAGCGCGTCGCGCAAGGTGGCCATGCGCGCGTCGCCCTGGCGATGCTCGGTCTCCAGACGCTCGATCACCGGCAGTGCCTCGGCGCAGCGCTGGCGCAGCTTGGCGAAGAGGTACTGGTCCTCTTTCGGGTGGTGCACCTTCTCCGGCACCTTGTCGATGTACTCGATCATCGACTCGAGCAGGTCGTAGTCTGGCTTCAGGCGCCCGGCTTCGATGCCAGAGGCGATCGATCGCAGGCCGCTGAGCATGGCGGCGAGCGCGCGGTGCTCGTCGTGGATGATGTCGAGTGACTTGATGGTCATGGCGTATCTCTCCTGCTGTGGCACATCCGGCTCAGACGCCGAGGTGCTTCTGGATCAGTTCGGGCTGGGCGCGGATCTCGTCGCTGGTGCCGTCGAACACCACCTGCCCCTTCACCAGGATCATCGCGCGGTCGCAGATGCTGGTGACTGCGCCGTGGTTCTTGTCCACGATCACGGTGGCGATCCCGGTCCTGCGGATCTCCTTGACGATGCGCCAGATCTCCATGGCGATCAGCGGCGCCAGGCCCTCGGTGGCCTCGTCGAGGATAAGCAGGTCGGGGTTGGTCATCAGCGCGCGGCCGATGGTGAGCATCTGCTGCTCGCCCCCCGACAGTTGCCAGCCACCGTTGTTGATGCGCTCACCCAGGCGCGGGAAGGTCTCCATGACGCGCTCGAAGGTCCATTCGCGGCGACCGTCGATGCCGGCACGCGCCGACATCAGCAGGTTCTCGCGCACGGTCAGGCTCTTGAAGATGCCACGGCCTTCGGGCACGTAGGCGATGCCCTGCTGCGCAGTCTGGAAGGTGCGCGCGCGGCTGTAGTCGTCACCACGCACCAGCACCCGGCCATGCCTGGGCCTGACGATGCCGAGCATGCTCTTGATCAGCGTCGACTTGCCCATGCCGTTGCGACCCATGAGCGCGATGCCCTCGCCTTCGCGGATACTGAAGTCGATGCCGTGCAGGATGTGGCTGGCACCGTAATAGGTATGAACTTCCTTGGCTTCGAGCAGCATGTTAGACATGGAAGCTGTCCTCCGTACCCAGATAGGCCTGCTGGACGGCCACGCTGGCCTTGATCTGTGCGGGCGGACCGCACTCCAGCAACTGACCATTGACCATCACCGTGATCCTGTCGGCGACTGCGAACACGGCGTCCATGTCGTGCTCGACGAGCAGGATGCCGCGCGTCTGGGGCAGGCGCTTGAGCACCGCGACCATGCTCGCGGACTCTTCCGAGCCCATGCCGGCGAGCGGCTCGTCGAGCAGCAGCACCTGGGCGTCGGTGGCGAGCACCATGGCGATCTCGAGCTGGCGCTGTTCGCCGTGGCTGAGCACGCCCGACAACCAGTCTACGCGCCTGCCGAGGCCGGCCTCCTCGATGCAGGCGCGCGCCTTCTCCAGCGCCCACTGCTGCTCCATGGCCTTGCTGAAGATGCGCCACGGCTGCTGGCGGCGCGACTGCGCGGCAAGGCGCACGTTTTCAAGCACGGTGAACTGAGGGAAGATATTGGTGCGCTGGTAGCTGCGCCCGATGCCTTCCTGCGAGCGCTGCGCCGCGCTGAGCCGGGTGATGTCCTTGCCCAGGTAGCGGATCTCGCCTTCGGAGGGCGGCAGGTCGCCCGACAGCATGTTGATGCAGGTCGACTTGCCTGCCCCGTTGGGGCCGAGCAGCACGTGGATCATGCCGCGCTCGAGGGTGACGTCGATATCCTGGTTGGCCACCAGGCCGCCGAAGCGACGCGTGAGCTTGCGCGCCTCGAGCAACACTTCGTTCTTGCTGGTCTGGCTCATTTTGCGCCACCTCCCTGCAGGGCGCGCTTGATGCGGCCCGGAATTGCGGTCAGCCCACCCGGCAGAAAGAGCACCAGGGCCACGATGACGCCCCCCATCAGCAGCTGCCAGTATTTGGTGATATCGGCAAAGAACTCGCGCATGGCCTCGAAGGCGAAGGCGCCCAGTACCGCACCCGCAAGGTTGCCCATGCCGCCCAGGATCACCATCAGCAGTACGTTGCCCGACTCGTGCCACGACAGCAGTTCGGGGGTGACGAAGCCGAACAGGACCGCGTAGAGGAAGCCGGCGACCCCGCCCAGCGCGCCCGCCAGGGTGAATGCGGCCAGCTTGTAGCCGAAGGTGAAGTAACCCAGCGACTGCATGCGGTGCTCGTTGCTCTTGATGCCCATGAGCACGCGACCGAAGGGCGACTGCAGCACGCGATGAAGAAACAGGTACACCAGCAGCATCATGACGAGCACGAAATAGAACATGTGCAGCTCGTTATCCAGGTCGAAGGGGACCCAGCTGCCGATCGCCGCGGTCGGCCGTGCGTCCACATAGACGCCGTCCGAGCCACCGCCCAGGGGCGTGTCATGGAACACGAAGTACGCCATCTGGGCGAAGGCGAGCGTGACCATGATGAAATAGATGCCCTTGGTACGGATCACGAAGATGCCGATCACGAGCGCAGCTGCAGCCGACAGCAGGATGGCCGCGGGCAGCATCACCCACAGGCTCATCTGACCGAACTTGGCGGTAAACAGGGCCACCGAGTAGGCGGCGATGCCGAAGTAGGCCGCATGGCCGAAGCTCACCAGGCCGGTGAAGCCCACCAGCAGGTCCAGGCTCATGGCGAAGATCGCCATGAGCAGCATCTTCGCCACCAGTTCGACGTAGAAGGACTCGCCCGAGATGGGCACACAGGCAATCGCGGCGACCGCGATGAGCTTGACGATGAGGGAAGCATTGACGTTCATGATCTCAGCCCTTCTTCAGGATGCCTTCGGGGCGCCACAGCAGGACCACGGCCATGACCAGGTACACGATCATTCCGGAGATCTCGGGCAGCAGAACCTTGCCGAAGGTGTCAGCGAAGCCGACGATCAGCGCAGCAACCAGCGCGCCCCACACCGAACCGATGCCGCCGATGACGACGATGACGAAGGAGATGATCAGCACATGGCTGCCCATGTTCGGGAACACCGAGGAGATCGGTGCGGCGAGCATGCCGGCGAGCGCAGCCAGGGCCACCCCGAGCGCGAACACCACGCGATAGATCATGTTGATGTTTATGCCCAGCGCCTCGACCATGCTGCGGTCGTCATTGCCGGCGCGGATCATCATGCCCAGGCGGGTACGCTGAATGACGTAGTAGAGCGCCACCGCGAGCACGATGCAGACGACCGAGATGGCCAGGCGATACACCGGATAGCTCATCACCTCGGTGAGCTGGATAGACGCGTCGAGGAAGGCCGGGATGGCCACGCCGTGCACGTCATCGCCCACCAGCAGGCTGCGCAGCTGCTCGAAGATCAGGATGAGGCCGTAGGTGAGCAGCACCTGCTCGAGGTGGTCACGCTTGTAGAGGTGGGAAAACAGCGCCCACTCCAGGAGAGCACCGAAAATCAGTGCCAGCGGAATGCCAAGCGCAATAGCCAGCACCAGGCTGCCGGTCGCGCTCGTAAGCACGAAGGCCAGGTAGGCGCCGATCATGTAGAAACTGCCGTGCGCCAGGTTGATGATGCCCATGATGCCGAACACCAGCGTCAGCCCGCTCGCCACCAGAAAAAGCAGCAAGCCGTACTGCAGCGAGTTCAGCACCTGGATCAGGAAGCTCGCGAAATCCATGACTATCCCCCGCCCGGCAGGCGCAAGCCTGCCGGGACGACGTATGCGTTGAGTTGGGAAGGGAAGCGGGACGCTTACATGCTGCAGCCGCGGGCAGGATCCTCGAGCCCGGCGGAGACGACCTCGACGACGGCGTTCTTGCCGTCCTTGACCTCGCGCAGGTAGATGTCCTGCACCGGGTTGTGGGCCTTGGACAGGGTGAAGCTGCCGCGCGGGCTGTCGATGGTGGCTGCGCGGATGCCGTCGATCACGGCGTCGAGCTTGCCAGGGTCGCCATTGGCGGCCTTGAGACCGGCGTGGTACATCTGCGCCGCATCGTAGCCCTGCACCGCGTAGACGTCCGGCTGCGCCTTGTAGGCAGCGGCGTAAGCGGTACGGAAGGCGTTGTCACGCTCAGTATTGAGGCCGTCGGCGTAGTGCAGCGTGGTCTGCAGCCCCTCGCCGGCGCCCCCCATGGCCGCAACATCCTCGCTCAGAAAGCCCGGGCCATAAAGCGGGATGCTGCCCTTGAGGCCTGCTGCAGCGTAATCGCTCACGAACTTGGCGGCGCCAGCGCCGGCGAAGAAGACAAACACGGCGTCGGGCTTGAGCGCGGCGATCTCGGTGAGGAAGGGCTGGAACTCCACGTTCGGGAAGGGCAGGCTCATGTCCTTGACGATCTTGCCGCCACCCTTGGTGAAGCCCTCGGTGAAGCCTTCGACCGACTCGGTGCCGAAGGAGTACTTCCATGCCAGGGTGACGACGTTCTTGACGCCGCGCTTGGCGAGCGCCTCACCCATTGCGTAGGACGGCTGCCAGGCCGAAAAGGAGGAACGGAACACGTAGGGCGAGCACTGCGCACCCGTGATCTCGTTGGCGCCGGCGTTGGGCACGATCATCAGCGTCTTGGTGTTGGCGGCGACGCGCGCGGCGGCAAGCGCCACGCCCGAGTGCACCGAACCGATCAGCACGTCGACCTTGTCGCGGGTTACCAGGCGACGGGCGATCTCGGTGGCACGCGCCGGGTTGGATTCGTCGTCCACAACAACGTACTGCACCTCGCGGCCGGCGAGCTTGCCACCGTTCTCCTCGACGTACTGCTTGAAGCCGTTGGTGATGTTGTTGCCGAGTGCCGCGAAGGTGCCGGTGTAGGGCAGCATCAGGCCGACCTTGACCTTGTCCTGCGCCAGCGCCGACCCCATGCCGGTCGTCACGAGCGCGGCACCAAGGATCAGGTTGCAAACGATTTTATAGTGCTTGTCCATTTGTCTCTTCCTTTGGAGCAGTTTCGAATTTGGGTCAGGCTCAGGTCACGACGGTGAGGAAGCGCTCGTTGAGCTTGCGGTCGTGATAGAAGATGCCCGCGCCGACCTCGTCGAAGGTCCAGGTGATCGGGGCATGGTCAGGGTAGGTCTCGTAGCCGCCGCAGAAGGTCTCGAAACGGTTGCCGGAGGGGTCGAAGGCGTAGATCGTGGTACCACGGGTGATGCCGTGGCGGGTCGGGCCAATATCGATCGATACACGGTTCATCGACATGATGTCGGCCGCACGCAGCACCTGCTCCCAGCTGTCAAGCAGGAAGGACAGGTGGTGTAGCTTGCCTGGCTCCGGGTGGGCGACGAAAGCGAGGTCGTGCGCCTTGTGCGAACAGGAAATGAAGGTCGCCAGCAGCGACTTGCCGTCCTCGAGCAGCACGCGCTCGACGAGGTGGAAGCCCAGTACCTCGGTGAACAGCTTGAGGTTGTCCTCCAGGTTCGGACCGTAAAGCAGGCAGTGATCGAAGCGATGCGGCGCGATGCCGTGCTCTGCGGCCGGAATCCACGGATCAGGGTTGGTGTAGGGCTGGCCGTTGCCCACGTCGGTCTTGTCGGCGTAAAGCTCCATGACGTGACCCGTCGGAATGGTGAAACGCACGCGCTCGCCAGTCTCCAGCAGTTCGCCAGCCGGGATGCGCTCGGTCTGCACGCCGTAGGCCTGGAGATCCTTGTCGAGTTGTTCGAGGGTGGCCCTGTCCTTGACCTTGAAACCCATCAGGTCCATGCCTGCCTGCTCGGCTTCGCGCAGGACCACGCTGTTGTGATCACGCTCGTCCCAGGCCTTGAAGTAGACGCGGCCAGCGGCGTCACGGCCCGTCTCGACCAGTCCGAGCACGTTCCGGTAAAAATTGACACTCTCATCCAGGTCCAGCACACGCAGCTGGATATGTCCGGGACGCATCACACCACTTGTCGCCATTTCCTCTCTCCTTGTGGTCAGGGGGCGGGAGGCCTTCCGCGTGCTCGGGCACCGCGACGGCCTCGCCATTCACGCAGCACCGGGTCCTGGCCGGCAAACGCTTTGCGATGGCGCCCGGGCTTCGTGTGGAGCGCAGATTAGGCGGTGCCGGGGAACGGCAATATCCAGTTTCTGCACGATGCTTATCCGCTTTGTGCACGCAACGGCGTATGCAAGGAGTGGATAGCGATCGTGCAGAAACTGGATATTTCGCCGCCGCCGCCCTACCTACGATGCGGACTCCGTACTAACACCATCGGAGACCTCGGCGATGATCACAATGGAATACCTGGACGCACTGATCCAGAAGGACAAGGCCCAAGGCCTGTTCCGCTGCAAGCGTGAAATGTTCACCAGCCGCGAACTGTTCGAGCTGGAGATGAAGCACATCTTCGAAGGCAACTGGGTCTATCTCGCACACGAGAGCCAACTGCCGAAGATCAACGATTACTACACGACGAAGATTGGCCGCCAGCCGGTGTTCATCACCCGCAACAAGGACAACCAGCTCAACTGCTTCATCAACGCCTGCGCCCACCGCGGCGCCACACTCGCGCGCTTCAAGCACGGCAACAAGGCCACCTACACCTGCCCCTTCCACGGCTGGACCTTCAACAACTCGGGCAAGCTGCTCAAGATCAAGGATCCGACCGAGACCGGCTATCCGGAGAGCTTCAACTGTGAGGGCTCGCACGACCTCAAGAAGATCGCCCGCTTCGAGTCCTATCGCGGCTTCCTGTTCGGCAGCCTGAATGCCGACGTGCCGCCGCTGGAAGCCTTCCTCGGCGAATCGAAGGCGATCATCGACATGATCGTCGACCAGTCGCCCGAAGGTCTTGAGGTGCTACGCGGCTCGTCCACCTATGTGTACGAGGGCAACTGGAAGCTGCAGGCCGAGAACGGCGCCGACGGCTACCACGTCACCGCCACGCACTGGAACTACGCCGCCACCCAGGCGCAGCGTAAAAGCCGCGACGCCGGTGACGACATCAAGGCGATGAGCGCCGGCGGCTGGGCCAAGAAGGGCGGCGGTTCATACTCCTTCGAGAACGGCCACCTGCTGCTGTGGACGCGCTGGGACAACCCCGAGGACCGTCCGCTGATGGAACAGCGCGACCGCCTGGTCGCCGAGTTCGGTGAGGCCAAGGCCGACTGGATGATCGGCAACTCGCGCAACCTGTGCCTGTACCCGAACGTGTACCTGATGGACCAGTTCAGCTCGCAGATCCGCGTGTTCCGCCCGCTCGACGTCAATCGCACCGAAGTCACCATCTACTGCATCGCGCCCAAGGGCGAGTCGGCCGAAGCGCGTGCGCGCCGCATCCGCCAGTACGAGGACTTCTTCAACGCCTCGGGCATGGCCACCCCGGACGACCTCGAGGAATTCCGCGCCTGCCAGGAAGGCTTCATGGGCCGCGCCCTTGAGTGGAACGACATGGCGCGCGGCGCCGAGCACTGGGTAGAAGGCCCGGACGAGGAAGCCGACAAGATCGGCCTCAAGCCCATCCTCTCGGGCGTCAAGACCGAGGACGAAGGCCTGTACGTGGCGCAGCACACTTACTGGCTGGAGCAGATGAAGAAGGCCCTTGCGGCCGAACAAGCACAAGCCTGAGCGGAGACGAGAAAATGAGCCTGAGCTACCAAGACCTGTGTGCCTTCCTGTACCGCGAAGCCCGTTACCTGGACGATCGCGACTGGGACAGCTGGCTGGCGATGTACGACGAGAACTGCACCTTCTGGATGCCCGCCTGGGATGACGACGGCGAGTTGACCGAAGACCCCCAGTCCGAAATCTCGCTGATCTGGTACGGCCGCCGTGCCGGCCTGGAAGACCGCGTATTCCGCATCCGCACCGAGCGTTCGAGCGCGACCATCCCCGACACCCGCACCAATCACCACATCAGCAACATCGAGGTGCTGGCGCAGGACGGCAACACGGTCAAGCTGCGCTTCAACTGGCACACCATGAGCGTGCGCTACAACCACACCGACCACTTCTGCGGCACGAGCTTCTACACCCTCGACGTATCGGGCGCCAACCCGGTGATCAAGTTCAAGAAGGTCGTTCTGAAGACCGACTACATCCGTCACGTCATCGACGTGTACCACGTCTGATAACGAGGGCGGGGCGCCAGCCTGCACAGACAGCGGCGACCCTGCCCCATCCCGGAGAGACAACCAGGACATTCAAGATCGCGCTGAACTTCGAGGACGGCGTCACCCGCTTCATCGACTGCAACGCCACCGAGACGGTGGCCGACGCCGCTTACCGCCAGGGCGTCAACGTCCCAATCGACTGCCGTGACGGCGCCTGTGGCGCGTGCAAGTGCAAGGCCGAATCCGGCCAGTACGAGCTCGGCTTTTACATCGACGACGCGATGAGCGAAGAAGAGGCCAGGCTCGGCTACGTCCTCACCTGCCAGATGCACCCCAAGAGCGACTGTGTGGTGAACGTGCCCGCCTCGTCCGAGGTGTGCAAGATCAAGCACGCTACCCTCACCGCCACCGTGGCCGAAGTGCGCCAGCTGTCGCCGAGCACGCTCTCCCTGGTGCTCCAGGGTGAAGGCATCGCCAAGCTCGCTTTCCTGCCCGGCCAGTACGCCAACCTCACCGTGCCCGGCACCGAGCAGACGCGCGCCTACTCCTTTAGCTCGATGCCTGCCGAGAGCAAGGTCAGCTTCCTCATCCGCAACGTACCCAACGGCCTGATGAGCGGCTACCTCACCGGCACCGCCAAGGCCGGCGACACCATCAAGCTCGCCGGCCCGATCGGCAGCTTCTACCTGCGCGACGTCGCACGCCCGGTGCTGATGCTCGCCGGCGGCACCGGCCTCGCGCCCTTCCTCGCCATGCTCGACAAGCTCGTCACCGGCGGTGGCAGCGCCCACCCGATCCACCTCATTTACGGCGTCAACACCGACGCCGACGTGGTCGAGCTCGAGCGCCTGGATGCCTTCAAGGCCGCGCTGCCCAACTTCAGCTACGACGTATGCGTCGTCGCCGATGACAGCAGCTGGCCGAAGAAGGGCTACGTCACCGCCCACATCGAGCCGGCCCACCTTGACCACGGCAATGTCGACATCTACCTGTGCGGCCCCCCGCCGATGGTCGAGGCTGTGGCCCATGACCTGCGCGAACGCAAGGTCGAGCCGAACAGCTTCCACTACGAGAAGTTCGCCGCCAGCGTCTGAGCGCTGCCCATCCCGTCAGGAGCGACAATGGCAAACCGTTTCAAGAAGAAAGTGGCCGTGATCACCGGTGCCGCACAAGGCATCGGCAAGCGGGTCGCCGAGAAGATGGCCAAGGAAAAGGGCACCCTGGTGCTGGTCGACCGCTCGGAGATCGTGCATGAGGTGGCCAAGGAACTGTCAACGAAGGTGGAGGTGCTGAGCCTCACGGCCGACCTCGAGCAGTTCTCCGAGTGCAAGCGGGTCATGGATGCCGCGGTGGAGAAGTTCGGCTGCATCGACATCCTGATCAACAACGTCGGCGGCACGATCTGGACCAAGCCCTTCGAGCACTATCAGGAGGATCAGATCGAGGCCGAGGTGCGACGCTCGCTGTTCCCCACCCTGTGGTGCTGCCGCGCAGCCCTGCCCCACATGCTGGACAAGGGCAAGGGTTCGATCGTGAATGTGTCATCAATCGCCACCCGCGGCGTCAACCGCGTCCCCTATGGGGCGGCCAAGGGCGGCGTAAATGCCCTTACCGCCTGCCTGGCCTTCGAGACCGCAGAGCGCGGTATCCGTGTCAATGCGACCGCCCCCGGTGCCACCGAGGCTCCGCCGCGTCTGGTGCCGCGTAACACGGAAAAGCAGAGCGAGGATGAGAAGCGCTGGTACAAGCAGATCTACAGCCAGTCGATCGACAGCAGCCTGATGAAGCGCTACGGTACGCTGGACGAGCAGGCCGATCCGATCCTGTTCCTCGCCTCCGACGACTCGGCCTACATCACCGGCACCGTCATCCCGGTCGGAGGTGGCGACCAGGGCTGATCACCCCCGGCAACGTCCCTGGCAAGGCCGTAGCGCATCATTGCGCTGCGGCCTTGCCACGTTTACAGGCCAGCAACCGTTCGTTCAGACTATGCGGCCATAGACAAAATTTTTTATCGAGAATAAACTCGAGATTCCAAAAATTCTCGACGCACAGCGCAGAACTGGGCGACGGGAGATAGCCCCACCGGGAGAGAGATGATGCGCGCACGAGAGACTACCTTGGCCTTGCCTGCAACTGCGGGGGCCGCATCGGACCGATCGCCTGTTCTACGCGCCGGGGTCTGATCATGCCCCTGGCCTTCCTGAACGCCAAAAGCAGCATCTTCAATGGTGCCAATCCTTTCGAGGTGTCGGACTACGTGCGCGCGAACGTGGGGTCTCATAGCCTGAGCCTGAGTTCGCGCAGTCAGGGCAGCGCGTCACTTTCGCATCGCAAGGCCGGTGGACTCGACCTGTGCCGGCTGAGCTATGGCGCCCGTGCGCGCGTGATCTCCGAGGGGCTGGCCGACATCTACCACCTCCAGTTCATTCTGCGCGGCTACTGTCGCTACACCCTGCCCCACACCACGCTTGACCTGTCGGCCGGGCATTTCCTGCTGCTAAACCCGGACGACCCGCTCGACATCACCTACTCCGAGGACTGTGAGAAATTCATCGTCAAGTTACCCGCGACGATGCTCGGTGACGCTTGTGCAGAGCATCGCTGGACCCGCTCGCGCGAACGCATCACCTTCAAGCAGGTGCCTTACCGCTTCCAGGAGCTCGAGAGCCTCATCGTTCTGCTCCAGCTCATCTGCGAAGAAGCCGAGTCTGCCCTGACGACCCCCCAGATGCTCCAGCATTACAACCGCGTGGTCACGACCAAGCTCATGACCATGCTCGAACACAACCTGGGGCTCGAGGAGCCCTGCCAGCATGCGCCGTGTTTCGAGCGTCTCGTGCAGTACATCAACGACAACATCAAGCAGGACATCAGCGCCGAGCAGCTCTCCCACTTTTCCCGCCTGAGCCTGCGCTCGCTCTATCTGTTGTTCGAGAAGAACGCGAAGACGACGCCAAAGCAGTTCATCCGCCAGAAAAAGCTCGAGCATGTGCACGCGCCCCTGACCAATCCCGCGAGCAAGGCGCCCAACGTCACTGCAGTTGCACTCGAGTATGGATTCACCCACCTCGGCCGATTCTCGGAACTCTACAGATCCACCTTCGGTATGTTGCCGTCGGAGGCAATGAGGTCCCGTCTGTCCAGCTAAGCGCGGGCACGACGACGCAAAAAGGGACCGTCCGGCTCACGGCCGCACGGTCCCTTTCCTGTCCAGCGCAGAGGGCAGCGTGGCTGCCCTGTACGGTAGCTTAGGCGCGCTTCTTGGGCGTCGCGCTCTTGACACTCGCGGTCACTGCCTCGACGGCCTGCTCGGTAGCGGCGGCCAGCTTGGCCTCGGCAAGCTTGGCTGCGCTGCTGACGTTCTCATACAGGCCATTGGCGGTATCCATCGCCGACTTGACGGCGGCAAAGAAAGCTTCCGAGCCAGCCGGCGCCGTCTTGGCCGCTTGCTCGAGCGCGGTGCTGAAGGCGCTGTTGAGCTCGGCCACCTGAGACTCGACCAGCTTGGCGGTCTCCTGCTGGCCTTCGGCAGCCAGTTCCTGGACGTTGCGTGCGTAAGCGACGGCCTTGTCGAGCATCGGCTGGGTGAGTTCGGCCTGCAGGCTCGCAAGCTCCTGCGGGGTTTTCGCCTCTGCGAGCTTGCGGGTGATGGCAACGCCGTCCTCGAGCACCGAGCGGGTGGTGTTGAGGTTGAGCTCGGTCAGGCGCTCGGCACGGGCCAGGGCGCTGTTGGCGAGCGACAGCAGGGTCTCGAGTTGAGCCTTGTTGACGGCGAGGAGCTGCTCGGGGGTGGTGATCTTGGTCATCTTTAACATCCTTGAAAACTGGTGGTGAGAGGATTCGTCCAACTGCACGTGCGACCAAGTTCCCAGGCCGCTATGTTGCGATGCAACATGGCAATGATTATATAAGTCTCTCGGGCGTTGTCAAATGAATTGTGCAATGCACAATTTCCCGCTGAATGCGTATCCGCTCCTGCCATGGATAAACGCCCGGACATAAGCAAGACGGCCGGTAATACCGGCCGTCTTGCTTCCTGAGTCCCCGACAGAATCGACCGTCGGTTACCAACTAGTCGATCGTCAGCCGTATGGCCGGCGCAGCCAATCCCCTGCGCTTGCGCTCGGCAGCGATCAGTTCGGCGATATCGGTGTTCCCGTTCTGTGCAGCCCATGCATCGGCTGACAGGCCTGCCTCGTTGAGCGCATTGAGATCGATCTGGGGCAGCGACAGCAAGCGCCGTACGACCCCCACATGGCCATTGCGCGCCGCCAGCATCAGCGCCGTTGCCTGGTTGGGCGCACGCGCATTTACATCGACTCCGGCGACGAGGAGCCTGTCGAGGATTGCATCCCGGCCCTCGAACGCGGCGTAATGCACCGGTGCCCAACCCTCGTGGTCCAGTGTTGCGCTCGCATTGATCAGCGCTTCGACCACCTGCGCATGGCCATGCAGGACGGCAAGCATCAGTGCTGAATCGCCTGCCAGATTGCGGTAATCGATACGCACCCGGTAACGCAGCAGCGCCTCAACGGTTGCGAGTTGGCCCTCGCGTGCGGCCAGGATCAGCAAGGTATTGCCATTGGCATCGACGGTATTAGGATCGATGCCACGATTGAGCAAACCGACGAGTTGGCGGGTGTCACCGAGGCGCGCAGAACTGAGCGCGGCCTCATAGCTGTTGGCAAATGCGGGCGCCGAAATCAGGCTCGCAGTGGCCAACAGCCCAACAAGGAGGAAGCGGCGCAGCGTTGCGGCGGAGGTGTCCGCGACACGGACGTCAGGCTGGTCTGGTGACATGGCGGAATAGGCGAAAGAAGTTGTCGGTGGTCGCCCGCGCAATATGCTCGAGCGGTTCGTCACGCAGGCGAGCGATCTCCTCGGCCACGTGCACGACCCAGGCGGGTTCGTTGATCTTGCCACGATGCGGAACCGGAGCAAGATAGGGCGCATCGGTTTCGATGAGCAGGCGCTCGAGCGGTACCCGGCACGCGACCTCCTTGAGCGCCTTGGCGTTGCGGAAGGTGACGATGCCCGAAAAGGAAATGTAGAAGCCCAACTCGAGCGCGGCTTCAGCAACCTCCCAGCTCTCGGTGAAGCAGTGCATCACGCCGCCCGCCTCACCTGCGCCCTCCTCGCGCATCAACCTGAGCGTGTCCTCGGCAGCACTGCGCGTATGGATGATCAGCGGTTTGCCGCACTGGCGCGCGGCACGGATGTGCGTACGAAAACGCTCGCGCTGCCACTCCGGCTCGTCCTTCTGCCAGTAGTAGTCGAGCCCGGTTTCGCCGATGGCCACCACCTTGGGATGGTCGGCCAACGCGAGCAGCCGGGCCACGTCAGGCTCTTCGCAACCATCGTTGTCGGGATGGACGCCGACCGATGCCCAAAGCTGGGCGTGGCGTTCGGCCAGCCCGAGCACGCGGGGAAAGGCTTCAAGCGTGACACTGATGCAAAGCGCTGTGCCGACCCGATTGGCCGCCATGTTGGCAAGCACCTCGTCCTCTCGCGCGGCAAGGTCGGGGAAGTCGATATGGCAGTGAGAATCTACGAACATTGGACCGGGTTGGTGTAATGGGTCGGCATCGAAAGCCGGTACGAGGCACTGGCGTGCAGCAAGCGCCCAGGGTTCAGAGGGTATGCGTAGGCCGGCTCGAGCCCAGATGGCCGGCAAGGATCTGCTCGATACGGCCGCGCAGCACCTTGCTTGACTCGTCGGCCGAAAAGTGCACCCCGATCCCCTGCGTCTTGCCCCCTTGCGCACCATGAGGGGTGATCCAGGCAACATTGCCGGCCACCGGGTGACGGGTGGGGTCGTCGATCAACTGCAGCAGAAGGAAGACCTCATCGCCCAGCTTGTAGTTCTTGGGCGTAGGCAGAAAGATGCCGCCATTGACGAGAAACGGCATATAGGCCGCGTACAGCGCCGACTTGCTGTTGATGTTGAGCGACAGCACGCTCGGCCGCGTCGGTGTCGTTCGAGACGCATCACTCATCCACGAACTCCAGCAGTGGCGCGAACGTAACGCATCAGCAGATCCTCCAGTACCAGGCGCAAGCTCAAGGGGTGCCGCGACACCCTGCGAATCTGCGCCATTTCATTGTAACAGGCGCTCGCCGCCGCCACGCTGCAACGGCTGGCGAGGGAAGAGAGGACAGCCTGCTGGGCGGGAAAGAAGCGTACACGGCCACCTAGTCGTACGCTGGCCAGGTCACTGACCCAGCGCTGCATCCAGTCGCACAGTTCTGGCAATCCGAAACCAGCGGCCAAGGCCTCGCGCGATTTCAGCCAACTCTCCCACTGGGCGGCCAGCTTGAGTGCGTCGGAGGCCTGCAAGCCGGCCAGATCACGTACGAAACGTGCAAGCAGGGCCCCACCGCCCGCACGCGCGAGGCGTTCGGCCGCCAGCGGCATTCCGCCGCCGAGGGCGAGCAGCGCAAGCACATCGGGGTCCGCACGCGTTTTCCAGTGCGCGAGCGCGTGCTCTTCCGGACGCGCAAACAGCCACTGCTGGCACCGACTGCGAATCGTCGGCAACAGCCGGCGTGGCGCCGAGGATACGAGCAGGAACACGCAGCCCGCTGGCGGCTCCTCGAGCAGCTTGAGCAAGGCGTTGGCGGTAAAGGGGTTCATCGCCTCTGCCGGATCGAGTACGACAACACGGCGTGCACCATGGTGTCCGGTGACACTCAAGGCCGCTTGCAGGTCCCGGATCTGCTCGATGACGATCTGCGCCGACGCCGCCTTGCCGCCCCCCTCGCGCCCGCCAGCGGCATCGCCGCCCTCGCCCTCGCCGCGCTCGGCGGCAGCGGCCTCTGCCGCTGCCGCGGGGACCACCCGATGCAGGTCGGGATGGTTGTCGGCCAGCCGCCAGACGCAAGGCTCACAGCGTCCGCAGGCGTGGCCATCGTCAGCCGGAGAATCACATAGCAGACGAGCGGCGAGCGCATCGGCAAGCTCGCGCTTGCCCAGGCCAGGCGGACCAACCAGCAGCAAGGCGTGAGGCAGACGATCGCCAAGCTCAACGAGTCGTGTCCAGGTGGGCTGCAACCAGGAATGGATCATGGCTGCAGTCGGTCGCGCACGACGCCCTCGATGTCGGCGCGGATGGATGCAGGAGAACGCGTGGCGTCGACGATGCAGAAACGCGCCGGGTCCAGTCGGGCACGCTCGAGATAAGCGGCACGTACACGCTCGAAGAAGTCACGTTGCTCGCGCTCGAAGCGATCGGGCGCGGCACCAGTGGCAGCGACACGCGCAGCAGCGATCTCCGGTGGAAGATCGAAGAGCAGGGTCAGGTCAGGCTGGAGTCCCGGATGAACCCAGGCCTCGAGTGCTTCGAACTTGTCGCGTGCGAGCCCCCGCCCGCCAACCTGATAGGCGAAGGTGGCATCGGAGAAGCGGTCGCAGACAACCCAGTGCCCGGCAGCGAGCGCGGGCTCGATCCGTGCGGCGAGGTGTTCGCGACGTGCTGCGAACATCAGCATCGCCTCTGTCTCGAGGTGCATGGCCTCATGCAGCAGCAGTTCGCGCAAACGCTCGCCCAGCGCAGTACCGCCGGGTTCACGAGATTGCTCCACGACCCTGCCTTGCGCACGCAGCAAGCTGACGACCGCGCCGATCTGGCTGCTCTTGCCGGCGCCGTCGATACCTTCGAAAGTGATGAAGCGGCCGCGCCCTGCGGCCTCGTGAGAAAGACGTTCCATGGCCGTCGCGGGAGAGGCAGAGATGATCGGTTCGGGCAGGCGCGGCGGCATTGCGCTCATCGACCACCCCCATTGCGGATGAAACGATTGACCGCCCGGTTGTGCTCGGCCAGGGTACGCGAGAACTCGCTGCTGCCATCCCCACGTGCGACGAAATAGAAGAACTCGCTGTTCTCCGGCTTCAAGGCCGCACGCAGCGCCGCTTCGCCCGGCATCGCAATCGGCGTCGGCGGCAGACCGGCGCGCGTGTAGGTGTTCCAGGGGTGATCGGTGTCGAGATGGACACGGCGCAAGCGCCCATCGAACTCCGGCCCCAGACCATAGATCACCGTGGGGTCGGTCTGCAGCCGCATGCCCACGCGCAGGCGGTTGGCGAATACCGATGCCACCAGTCCACGGTCCTCCGCACGGCCGGTCTCCTTTTCTATGATCGAGGCCAGGATGAGGGCTTCGTAAGGCGAAGCCAGCGGCATCGCCGGGTCGCGCGCCTCCCACGTTGCGGCCAGGCGCAGCTGCATGGCGTCGTAAGCGCGCTTGAGCACCGCGAGCGCGCTCGAGCGCTTGTCGAACCGGTATGTGTCGGGGAAGAACAGGCCCTCGGGGTGTGTCTCGCTGGCACCGATTCGCTGCAAGAGCTCCGCGTCCGACAAGCCACTCGTGTCCTGCTCGAGGTCAGGATTGCTCTCGAGCGCCTGGCGCACCTGGCGGAAGGTCCAGCCTTCCACCAGCAGCAGCTCGCCCTGTGTCACATCCCCGCTCGCCAGCTTCTCGATCAGCTGCCAGGGGGTCACTCCGGTGCGCACTTCGTAACTGCCGGCCTTGATCGTGTGCGCCTTGTCGCCGATACGTGCGAGCAGGGTGAGAAAGCGCGCATCGACACCCACGCCCGCATCCTCGATCACACCGGCGGCATGGCGCATGCCAGCCCCACGCGGCACGGTGAATTCGACCTTTTCGGACGCCAGCGTCAGCGGTGCGTGCGCGTACCACCACCCCGCACCGACGAGCAACATCGCGCCGAGCATGGACAAGATCAAGAGGTATACAACGAAGCGCACAAGGGAACGCATCAGCACAGCATCGACGGAAAAAGCCATGTCGGGCGCAGGGGCGACCGACTTGCGGCGGGCGCCTATAATACTTCATCGCGCAAGCACCTCCGAGCGAGGTCGTGCGCTACCGCCAACCCGCCTTGCTACTGCCAACCCCCTTGCTACTGCTGACCGCCCCATGACCGTCTGGACCGAACACCTCTCCCGCCTGGGTGCCACCCTGGCCGAGTCCCAAACTACCGCCGCCCCGCTGCCCTCCGTTCGCTTTGCCGACGCGACCGACGAAGCCCGCGCCGCAAGCGAATCGACCGTCGTGGTGCCTCTGCTTCATCTGGGCATCATCCGCTCCGTGGGGCCTGATTCGGCGGCCTTCCTGCACAACCTGGTTTCGAACGACGTCAACAAGCTCCCTGCCGACGGCGCTGCCTGGAACAGCTTCAACTCGCCCAAGGGCCGGATGATCGCGAGTTTCCTGATGTGGGCGGAAGACGAAGGTCATGGCCTCGTCCTGTCGGCGGACATCCTGCCCGCCTTCCTCAAGAAACTGTCGATGTACGTACTGCGCAGCAAGGTCAAGCTTGCCAACGCCAGCGACACCCTCGCCCTGATCGGCGTGTGCGGCAAGAACGCGGCGGCGGTATTGCAGGCGGCGGGTATCGAGATGCCGGCGGCCGACATGCGTCAGACCCTCACGGCCGACGGCGCGCGCTGCGTGCGCATCGACGCCGAGCGCTACCTCCTGGCAGTGGCTGCGGACGATGCTGCCGGGGTGTTCGACGCCCTCGTCGCCGGCGGTGCCGTCAAGGCGGGCACTGCGGCCTGGCAGCTCAGCATGATCCGCGCAGGCCTGCCGCTGGTTACCGCGCCGACGCAGGAAGAATTCGTCGCCCAGATGCTCAACTACGAGCTGATCGGCGGCGTGAGCTTCCACAAGGGCTGCTACCCTGGTCAGGAGATCGTCGCGCGTACGCAGTACCTCGGCAAGCTCAAGAAACGGATGTACCGCGTTGCCGCAGCCCCCGGCATCGAGGTCGTCGCGGGGATGGACATCCACGCCCCCGACTTCGGCGAGCAGTCCGCGGGCAAGGTGGTCAATGTGGCACCGACCGCAGATGGTGGCGTCGAAGCGTTGGCGGTAATCCAGTCCAGCAGCGCTGAGGCGGGGCAGTTGCGCCTGGGCGCTGGCGAAGGGGCGACGCTCGAACTGCTGCCCTTGCCCTACGCCCTGGGCTGAGCGCACACCGCCGTATCCGATGTGCCTGATCGTTTTCGCGTGGCGCGCTCATCCACGCTACCCGCTCGTGGTCGCCGCCAACCGCGACGAGTACCTCTCGCGGCCGTCCTCCCCCGCCCATTGGTGGACCGACGCGCCTGACCTGCTCGCGGGCCGTGACCTCGAAGCCGGTGGCACCTGGATGGGGCTGAGCCGCAGCGGACGCTTCGCCGCACTCACCAACTACCGTGACCCCAGCCGGCACGTGGAAGGTGCGCCCTCGCGTGGTGTGCTGGTGCGCGAGGCGCTCGAGGCCGAGCTACCTGCGACGCGGGTCCTGCAGGGTTTGGGCGCCGAGTGCTCGCGCTATGCCGGCTTCAATCTCCTCGTCGGCGACGGCAGCACGCTGGCCGTTCTCGAGAGCACCAACGGCACCGTTCGGACACTCGAGCCCGGCATCTACGGGCTGTCGAACCACCTGCTCGACAGCCCATGGCCCAAGCTGCTCAAGACCCGTGCCGGCCTTGCCGATCTGCTCGGCGCGGGGCGGGCAGAAGGCCACGTGGACGCGCTCGATGAGCACGCCCTGAGCCAGGGACTGCTGGCCCTGATGCGCGACCCTCGACCGGCGGCCGACCCGCACCTGCCGGCCACCGGCGTCAGCCTCGAATGGGAGCGCTGGCTGTCGCCCGCCTTCATTCGCGCGCCGGGCTATGGCACACGATGCACGAGCGTCGTAGTGCAGCACGACGATGGCCGTATCCGCTTCGATGAATGGACCTGGGACGCACATGGCGAACAGGCCAGCGCCGTCACCCACCGCTTCGCCACCCAGCCGACGACCTGAACAGCGTCAGCTGCGACCTCCTTGATCGAGGCGTCGGCGCATCATGCGATGGGGAATGCCGGCCTCCTCGAACACGCAGCCCTCGGCGACGAAGCCATGGCGCAGATAGAAGGCCTCGGCATGCACCTGCGCGTTGAGTACCACCTCGCCCATGTTCAGCCGGACGGCCTCCTGGACCAAGGCCGCCAGCACCAGTCCGCCCACACCCTTGCCTCGCCAGCGGCAAGCCACCGCCATGCGACCGATGTGGCCGTCGGGCAGCAGACGCCCGGTACCGATCACTTCGCCGGCGCCAGAGCGCGCCAGCGCATGCCGGCTCACCGCGTCGAAGACGTCGCGCTCGATCTCGACCGGTACGCCCTGCTCCTCGACGAACACTGCCGTGCGCAGCGGCGTAACCAGGGCTTGCACCTGTGCCCAGTCGAGGACGCAAACGGTGGGCAGGACGGCCATGCTCATGCGCGGATATCCACAATCGTGCCTGCGGCGACCAGCTCGAAGAGTTCGATCAGGTCGCGGTTGCGCATGCGGATGCAGCCATGCGAGCGCGGGACCCCCATGGGCTGGTCGTCGCCAGTGCCGTGGATGTAGATGAAACGCCGCATCGAGTCGACATCACCGCCGCGATTGCGCCCGGACTCCTCGCCACACAGCCAAAGGATGCGCGTCAGGACCCAGTCGCGTCCGGGATGAGCTGCGGCGAAGTCGCGACTCCAGCGCTCCCCGGTGGGCCGGCGTCCGCGGAACACTGCGCCCTCCGGCGCACCGGCGCCGATCCGGGCGCGTATGCGATGGCGCCCGCGCGGTGTGCACAGGCTGCCGTTCAATTCCCCTGCCCCCCTGGCCGCCGTCGACACGCTGTAGCGCCGGATGCAAGCGTCGTCCGCCCCAAAAAGGGCGAGCGTCTGTGAGCCAAGATCGATCTCGATACGCACTCAAGCCACCTGCGTCTTGCCGCGCCGCGCGGCAAAAAAGCTCGACAGCATGCGCCCGCACTCGTCGGCAAGCACGCCGCCCTCGACGCGCGCATGATGGTTGAGCCGCGACTCGGCAAAGAGATCCATCACACTGCCTGCGACACCCGTCTTCGGATCCCGCGCCCCGAACACGACGCGGGCGATGCGCGCGTGCATGATCGCGCCGCTGCACATGGCGCACGGCTCCAGGGTCACATAGAGCTCGCACCCCGGCAGGCGATAGTTGCCCAGACGCGCGGCGGCATCGCGCAAGGCCATCACTTCGGC
This sequence comes from Thauera sp. 28, assembly GCF_000310145.2. Lineage (GTDB taxonomy): Bacteria > Pseudomonadota > Gammaproteobacteria > Burkholderiales > Rhodocyclaceae > Thauera > Thauera mechernichensis. The sequence continues at coordinate 36,131 of NZ_AMXA01000018.1, read as the reverse complement.
GTGCGCGGTCGGATCGTGGCGGCCGATGGGCTGGTTGAAGCCTCGGCCCACAATCTGGCCGTCGAGTACCACCACCGCCCCCACCGGCACCTCGTCGCAGGCCCCCGCGCGGCGCGCTTCCTCGAGCGCCGCACGCATGTAGTCTTCGTCGTTCATCGGCATGTGTCGAATGCGCTGCAGGACGAGCCAAGGCGCCCCGCCGTCGCGGTTGAAAGACGCGATTCTACCGGACGAGGGCTGCGCTAGAATGCGGCGCATCCGCACTCGCCCCCCGGGTGCCCACCACCGGAATCCGCAGTATGAATAACGCCGCCGCGCTCAACACCCCTTCGCTCACCGCCCCCTATGGGCCTCTGGTCCGCCGCATCGAAGCCGAGGCGACCGTGATCGGTGACCAGATCCTGAAGATCGACCACTTCCTCAACCACCGCATCGAGCCTGCTTTCATCACCGAGATGGGCCGGGAACTGGCACGCCGTGTCGGCCGCTTCGAACCCAGCGTCATCCTGACTGCGGAAGCGAGCGGCATCGCCCCCGGGCTCGTCGTTGCTCAGGCCCTCGGGGTACCGCTGGTCTATGCCAAGAAATACGCCCCGCAGGTCGAGTCGCCCGCAATCGCGCGCATCATCCCGTCGCCGACCAAGGGCGGCGAAACCAAGCTGGTGCTCTCGCAGCGCTACATCGTGCCGGGTGATCGCGTCGTCATCGTCGACGACTTCCTGTCCAACGGACGCACCGCAGTCGCGCTCATCGAGATGGCGCGCGAAGCGGGAGCCGAGGTCTTGTGCGCAAGCTTCATCGTCGAAAAGCGGTTCAAGCAGGGCCACGGCGCAATCGAGGCGGAGGGCGTGCCGGTTTCGACGCTCGCCCAGGTGGAGGCGCTGGAAAACGGGCGTGCGGTTCTGAGCCAGCCATGACGCCACGGCACGCACACCGGCGCGCATGCGACTCCCGCGCTGAGCAGCAACTGCACGCGACGCCGAAGCCAAGCGGCGTTAGACTTGCAGCCGCGGTGCGCCCAGTGCCGCATTCTTGAATCCAGGCACGTCGCAACGCCACCCGCAGGAAGCCTAGCCGCCATGGAAGAATTCGAATCTCAGACCGAAGCCTTCGCACAACAGATCGAGGAAGAACTGCGCGACGGTGTGCTGAGCTTCCCGACCGTGTTCGACCTGTCGCTGCGCATCAAGAAGATGGCGGACGACCCCGACAGCTCCTTGTCCGACATTGCCGAAGTGGTCCGGGCCGAACCGGTGCTTGCGGCAAAGGTGCTGCGCATGGCCAATACGGTAGCGCTCAACCCATATCGCGGCGAGATCAACAGCGTGGGCGACGCCATCGGGCGCATCGGTCTGTCCGCGCTGCGCTGCCTTGCCTACGCGGTCGCCGCCGAACAGCTGGCCCGAGACCACCGCTCACGCCAGATGCGGCTGGTGGCAAGCGGACTGTGGATGCACTCGATCGACGTCGCATCTTGGGCATTCGCGTTCTCGCGCCACCTCGGACGCCACACGCCGGATACGGCCCTGCTCGCCGGGCTGATGATCAACGTCGGTCAGTTCTACCTGCTCGCCCGAGCGGCCCGCTATCCAGCGATCGAAGGCGACATGAAGCGCTTCGCCGAGATCGTCTCGCTCTGGGATGACCCGGTGCGCAGCGCAGTGCTCGACGCCTTCGAGATGCCCGCGCTCATCGTCGACGCCTGCGAAGCCGATCCGGTGGCGCACACCGAGTGGCCTCCCGCAGCCATGGGCGACATCGTCTTCTTTGCCACACTGGCAGCCGAGACGCCCAACCCCTTCGAGAGCCTGCTTGGCGTACAACGCCGGCCGGAACTGCTCGATGCCAGCCTGGGTGAGGCCGGCAAGGAGGCTTTCGACGCCCTCCTTGTCACGGCACGCGACACCCGCCAGGAAATGCTCGCAGCGGTGTGCGGTTGACTGGTCCGGGCCGTGCGCCGCTTCAGGCCGGCGGCAGCGCGAGGCAGGTCTGCAGGTGGCGAGCAAGCAGTACGAGTGTTTGCGTCGACTCGGGGAAGACCTTGCCCAGCGTCAGGAAACCATGGATGACGCCGGGCATCTCGACGTAGTCCACCGTGCAGCCCTCGGCCTTCATCCGCTCCGCAAAGGCGACGCAATCGTCCACCAGAGGATCGAATTCCGCCCCGACAAGGAGCGTTGGCGGCAAGCCGGCAAGCCGCTCGGCCCGCATGGGTGACACACGCCAATCCTCCGTATTGCCGTCCGGAAGGTAACGCTCGAAGAACCACTGCAGTGTCCCGCGATCGAGGAAGAAGCCCTCGGCGTAACGCTCTCGTGATGGCCGCGTGCTGACGATCTCGGTACTCGGATAGACCAGCGCCAGGCAGCTCGGCCTTGCAGGTTCATCGCGCAGTGCGAGGGCGGTCACGATCGACAGGTTGCCCCCTGCGCTATCACCGCCGAGGGCAATCCGAGCGGGATCGATGGCAAGCAGAGAAGCATTTTCCACCGCCCACTCGAAGGCCAGGCGCGCATCCCTGATCGCAGCCGGGAATGGGTGCTCGGGCGCAAGGCGATAGTCGACGGAAAGCACGGCACAGCGCGCGAGATTGGCAAGCTCCCGGCACAGCACGTCGTAGCTTGCGACATCGCCAACGCACCAACCACCCCCATGGAAGTAGATAAGCAGCGCCAAAGGCTCGTCGGCGTGGCTCGACAGCGGGCGGTAAAGCCGCGCCAGCAAGGCGCTACCGTCGGGCCGTGGCATGGGTACATCCACCGTAGAGGCCACAGCGGGTGATTCCGGCCGGAATGCAAACTGCAGCTTTTCGAAAGAGTGACGTGCCTGGGCTTCACCAAGTTCGTGAAAGCGGGGGGCACCGACACGGTAAGCCATGTCGAGAAGGGAGCGAGCGTGGGGCGTCAGGGGCATGGAAGGCAGAACGAGGCGCGTCGGCGCGCCCTTCTATTCGAGAAAAGGCGGATTCTACAGCCGGGCGATAAAACCATGCTGCCATTACGACTTTTCGCGCGCTGCAAGCCATCCATCAGCGCTACAATTTCCACAGTTGACAGCGAGGACATTGAATATGACAGACACCGAAAAGAACAACCGTGCCCCGAACGCAGCCGACTCGAGCGCGCCCTCGCCCGCTCCCGCCATACCGAGAGCAAAGAAGGCCGCGCGGCGCTCGCAGCAAGGCGATACCGCGCCCTCCCTGACCCCTGCCGACATCGAGACTTTCGAAGTCGAACAGGCCATCGGGGCCGCCGAAGAGTCCAAGATCGTCGCTGTCACCGAGATTCTTCAGACCGAGTCGCGCCAGGACCCGAAGCGGGCGCTCAAGGCACTGGAGTCCATCCTCGCCGGTGCCTCACCGGACGACGTCCACATGCTGCGCCGGGCCTTGATGCGGGCCGACAGCCCGATCGTGACCGGCACAGCCAACCCCGATGACGAACTTGCCGAGGACTGGCGCCAGGGTGGCTACCCGTACCGTAACCTGATGTCGCGCAAGGCCTACGAAAAGCAGAAATACAGACTGCAGGTCGAACTGCTGAAGCTGCAGGCCTGGGTCAAGGAGACCGGCCAACGCGTGGTGATCCTGTTCGAGGGCCGCGACGCCGCGGGCAAGGGGGGCACCATCAAGCGTTTCATGGAGCACCTCAATCCGCGTGGTGCACACGTCGTGGCACTCGAGAAGCCAAGCGAGACCGAGCGCGGACAGTGGTACTTCCAGCGCTACATCCAGCACCTGCCCTCGACCGGCGAAATCGTTCTCTTTGACCGCTCCTGGTACAACCGCGCCGGCGTCGAACGAGTGATGGGCTTCTGCTCCAACGACGAATACAACGAGTTCATGCGCCAGGTACCCGAGTTCGAGCGCAACCTCGTGCGCAGCGGCATCCACCTGATCAAGTTCTGGTTCTCGGTCAGCCGCGACGAGCAGCGCCGCCGTTTCCGCGAGCGCGAATCGCACCCGCTCAAGCAATGGAAACTGTCGCCGATCGACCTCGCGTCGCTCGACAAGTGGGACGACTATACGAAGGCCAAGGAGGCGATGTTCTTCTACACCGACACCGCCGACTCTCCCTGGACCGTGGTGAAGTCCGATTGCAAGAAGCGTGCACGCCTGAACGCCTTGCGTTACGTACTGCACAAGCTGCCCTACTCCAACAAGGAGATCGACCGTGTCGGCCCGCTCGACCCCTTGCTGGTCGGCCGGGCGAACGTCGTATACGAGCGTGGCGAGAAGGACGCCATACCGTTGCTGTAATTCGCCGCGAACCCCGAGTTGAGCGCAGGTTTTTCGAATCAAATCATCCGTAGCAGTGACAACTCGTAAGCGTGTTGCCAACTGCATCCGGGCGCACGGCTACACTGGGGCCAAGCCCCATCCAAGACGATGGGTGGAACAACATGAAGGGAGAACCGCTGATGGTACAAACTCGCTCCATGACCAGCATCGCCGTGCTCACCATTGCCCTTGCCGGCACGATACTCTCGACCTCGGCGCTGGCCGAGCGCCCAGCACACGCCGGCAACGGCAAGCCCGACCGGCAACTTAGCACTTCGTCAGACCGTAACCCCGGTGCGCGCCCCGAGCGGCGCGACGACAGGCGCCACAACGAAGTTCTCAGAAGCGATGACAAAGTGGACAGCCGAGAGCGTGGACGCAACCCCGAGCGCGACAGCAAGCAGCGACAGGGACGTGATAGTGGTCTGGTTCTGGGCACGCACTTCACCGACCGTCACGTCCAGATCGTGCGACGCTACTACGGCGAAAGCTACAGAAGCGGGCACTGCCCACCCGGTCTCGCGAAGAGGCAGAACGGCTGCATGCCGCCGGGTCTCACCAAGCAGTGGCGCATAGGACAGCCTCTTCCACGCCATGTCGACTACTACGACGCCCCGCGCGACATTGTGCTGCACTTCGGGATGCCTCCGGAAGGTCATCGCTACGTGCGCGTAGCGGCCGACATCCTGCTCATCGCCGTCGGCACAGGACTCGTGGTCGATGCGCTTCAAGACCTGAACCGGATGTGAGCCCGTTCGCTCGCAGGGGCTAAAGTTTCTGGCCTGCATGCCGTTCACGACTGTTATGTCGAGTTCAGAAACGCGATCTTCCCCCGGCCAAGACCAACAACCCCGCAGTGCGCAAGTGCCGCGGCGCGATAGGCTTGGTCGCCACTTGGGCTGGCTCGTGTTCATTCTGTGGATCGCCTACAGCGGTGCTGTGCTGGGCTGGCACGCCCTAAGCGCACAGCCCGCCGATGCCTGCCTCGTACGCTGAGGCAGGCATCGACCAGAACCCGGAGGCTCTCATGTCCGACCACCCAGAATCGAACGACGTCCTGCGCCCTTTCCGCGCATCGGCAGATCGCCTGATGCTCGCCTTCCTGGGCGCGCATCTGCTGATCACCCTCGGCATAGCCGCGCATACCGGCACCTGGTTGCTCGCAATTGCAGTGGGGCTACCCGCCGTACTGGCGCCCGCTGCGCTGGTGGCCACTGGGCCTGGCTCACTGCTCGCACGAACGGCGATAGCAGCGGCGTTCATGGTGTTCTCCGCGCTCACGATCCAGCAGTTCGGCGGCGTGATCGAGGCGCACTTCAGCATATTCGTGCTGCTTGCCTTCCTGCTTTATTACCGTGACTGGCGGCCGATCCTGCTTGCCGCTGCACTCATTGCCGTCCACCACGTGGCCTTCAACTACCTGCAGGCGCTCAACTGGGGCTTCTACGTGTTCGACGCCGGCCCTTCGATCGCGCGCGTGCTCGCTCATGCGGCCTATGTGGTCGTGCAGGCGGGCATGCTGATCTACATGGCGATCCGCCTCGAGCGCGAAGCGGTGGTATCGGCACGTGTCGGACAGCTCGCCGCCCGCATTGGCGAAGGGGATCTGCGCGGTATCACCAGTCGCGGCGAAGACTCGGAGTTGCTGCGCTCAGTGCTGGACATGCGCACCAAGCTTGCCGGCATGCTCGAGCGTTTCGACCAGGAAGCACGGTCGGTTGCAAGCAGCGCGCAAGCACTGGACCACCACTCCGACGTTGCCGCCCAGCGCATGCGACAGCAGCGTGCTGCAACCAATGATATTTCAGCCTCGGTGGACACCCTGACAGCAGGCCTCACCGCGCTCGCCGACGATGCCGAACAGGCGCGTACTCTTGCAAAAGACTCGGGTACATCCGCCCGCAAAGGTGCCGGTATCGTCAAGGCTGCGATTGACGAGATCGCCAGCATTGCAAGCACAATTCAAAGTTCGGCCGATAGTGTCGAGGAACTGGGCAAGCAGTCGGACCGCGTCGCAGCAGTCGTCAGCCTGATCAAGGACATCGCAGGCCAGACCAACTTGCTCGCGCTCAATGCCGCGATCGAGGCCGCACGGGCCGGTGAACAGGGGCGCGGATTCGCCGTGGTTGCCGACGAGGTTCGCAAGCTGGCCGAACGGACTGCGTCGGCGACCGAAGAAGTGGTAGCGATGATCAATGACATCCAGACCAGCAAGGGTCAGGCGCTGGCGAACATCGAGTCGGCAGTGGAGCGAGTAGGCACAGGTACGGCTCTGGCCGCGGAGGCAGGCGCTTCGATCGCGCGCATCACCGAGGACGCGGGTCGCGTCGAACAGGTATTCGAGTCGATCGCAAACAATCTTGGCGAGCACAGTGCCGCCGCGCGCAGTATTGCCGGCGCAGTCGTATCGGTCGCCAACCTTGCGGACGAGACTGAGGCCTCGGCCAGCAAGGTGGCGCTCGAAGTGGGCTCCCTCGACCGCGCCGCGCGCGAACTTTCTCAAGCAGTAGGTGGCTTTCGCATCCGTTGAGCGGACGAACTGGCTGCGGCGACCGCGGTCTATGGTCTACACCGAGCACTCGCGAACACGCGAACACGCGAACACGCGTACTCGCCCATTCGACCGGAGGCCATGCCATGCCGCTTGACACCTTTCGCCGGCACTTGCTGCCGTTTGTCTTGACCATCCTGTGCGCGCCAGCGCTCGCGGACGAGTCGCCTACGGTAGCGCCCATCTTTGGCCAGGGAAGCGGTTACGAACTGAGGCGTCTGCACGCCGACGAGCTGGTGCGGCTGGCCGAGCGTTACGCAGGCCAACCGGTCCTGGTGGTGAACACCGCGAGCCACTGCGGCTTCACCCGTCAGTTCCGTGAACTCGAGGTGGTGCACCAGACGTACAAGGACCGTGGCCTGAAAGTTGCCGGCTTCCCTTCGGACGACTTTCGCCAGGAGGCAGACGACGAAGCCAAGACGGCCGAAGTGTGCTTCCAGAACTTCGGCGTCACATTCGACATGTATGCGCCGATCACGGTGACGGGCGAGGCGGCCCACCCGCTGTTTCGCGAGATCGCCCGCCAGTCCTCTGCACCGACTTGGAACTTTCACAAGTACGTCATCGACCGCAACGGTCGAGTCGTTGCTGCCTTTCCAAGCCGCGTGAAACCTGACGCCCCCGAGGTGCTGAAAGCGATCGAGCGCATCCTCTGAGCGCGACGTACTCGGCAATTGCCGTTCAGAGCGGGTTCAGTGGCCAGAACAGCGGGATCAACAGGCTTGCCGTCAGCCACACGATGAGGTTCATCGGGATGCCGAGGCGGGCGAAGTCCGAGAAGCGATAGTTGCCCGCGCTATAGACGAGCGTGTTGGTCTGGTAGCCGATAGGCGTGGCAAAGCTTGCACTCGCGGCAAACATCACCCCGACCACGAAGGGGCGCGGATCAACGCCCAGATGCTGGGCGACGCCGATGACGACCGGCGTGAACAGGACCGCCACCGCATTGTTGCTGATGAACTCGGTGGCGATCGAAGTGATCAGGATCACCAGCGCAAGCATCATCCACGGCGACAAGCCCTCTCCCACCGTCACCAGGCTACCCGCCAGCATCGCTGCCAGACCCGAATCCCGCATCGCGATGCTGATTGCGAGCATGCCGAAAATGAGCACGATGATGGGCCATTCGACGGACTTGTAGGCCTCGTCGGGACGAATGCAGCCAGTGATCAGCACGACCGCCGCCCCGATGATCGCCAGGCCCTCGATCGGCATCACGTTGAATGCGGCAAGCAGCATCACCCCCGCAATGGTCGCGAGTGCGATCGGCGCCTTGGTGCTTCGGGTCGCCGACACCTTGCCATCGGTGATGGCAAACAGATCGCCGTTGTCGCAGAAGCGCTTGATCTGGGTCGGTGTGCCCTCGACCAGCAGCACGTCACCGAACTGGAGCTGGAAGTCGTCCCCCACGTCCGGGATGGAGGCATTGCGCCGATGTACGGCGATCAGATGGATACCGTAGCGAGCGGCCAGATCGAGGTCGCGGATCGGACGTTGCACGTAACGCGAGGTCTGTCCTACCAGAGCCTCGACGATCACGACGTCGCGTCTGCGCAGGGTCTCCAGGTCCTGAGGGTCGGCCGCAGGCGGCGTCTGCGCGCGCAAACCGACGAGATCGGTGCTGCGCAGATCGACCATTGCGCTGCTGCGGGTGTGCACGACCAGCCGGTCGCCAACCTCGAGACGTGTGTCGGGAGCCGGCGCAGACCACTCCTCCTCGCCGCGGAAGAGCTTGAGAACCTTGATCACGCCATTCGACAGACGCGCTTCCTTCAGCGTACGACCTGCCAGACGCGAGTTCTCGGGTACGAAAAGCTCGGTCATGAACAAACGGTCGCTGCTGCCCGAGAACTGCTGGGTGAGTGTCTCGCGTGCCGGCAGGAAGCGCTGCGCAAAGAACAGCATGAACGTGCAGCCGATCAGTGCCATGACTATCGCCGGCGCACTGATCTCGAACATCGTAAACGGCGCCAACCCCATGTCACGAGCGACACCATCGACCAGAATGTTGGTCGAGGTCCCCACCATGGTGATAAGGCCGCCCAGGATCGTTGCGTAGGACAGAGGAATGAGCAGACGCGAGGGGGCAATCGAGAATCGCCCAGCCATCGCAATCACTGCCGGAATCATGACCATGACAACCGGTGTGTTGTTGATGAAGGGCGACACGGCAACACCGACGAGCAGCATCGCGAGCAGCAGGCGGCGCTCGCTATGTCCCGCCACGTTGCCGATCCACTCCCCGAGCCTGTCAACACAGCCCGTACGACCGAGCGCCCCGCTGATGATGAACAGGCAGATGATGGTGATTGGTGCGCTGTTGCTGAACACGCTCAATACCTTCGCAGGCGTGAGCAGTCCCAGCGCAAGAAGCAGGGCAACGGCGCAGATCACTGCAACGTCGGCCTTGACCCATTCGCGCACGAAAGTGATGAACAGCCCGATCAGGACGATGCCGACGATCAGTGCATGCGCGCTGTCAGGAATGAGCATGGCGGAGTGGTGCAGTGCAAAATGAAGACTCGCACCTTACCGGATCGCTCAAAGATCTCAAAAGAATATAAAGTTATCTTTTTATATCCCCAGACAGATCTACATCCCGAGCTTGGGCGAAGCAGCGATATCGCGTCCGGCAAGTCCACAAACGCGGGGCAAGCAGCGAAAATGTCGCCCATTCCTTACCCGGCGGCGATGACCGCCGCCCCAGCACACAATGGAGCCCGCACATGCGCAACTATGACTTCATCGCCATCGGTGGCGGCAGCGGAGGTGTTGCCAGCGCCCGCCGCGCGGCGGAATACGGTGCCCGCGCCCTAGTCGTGGAGGCCGCGCGTCTCGGCGGCACCTGCGTGAATGTCGGCTGCGTGCCGAAGAAGGTCATGTGGTACGCCGCAAACCTCGCCCAGGCGATGCGCGACGCGCCCGGCTATGGCTTCACGGTCGGCTCCACCCACTTTGACTGGTCAACGCTCAAGGCCCGGCGCGATGCCTATGTGCTGCGCCTCAATGGTATCTACGCCAGCATGCTCGACAAGGCAGGCGTGGATGTCGTTCGGGGTTTTGCACGATTTGTCGATGCACACACCATCGAGGTCGACGAAGAACGCTTCAGCGCGCCTCACATCGTGATCGCCACGGGCGGCCGACCCGAGGTCCCCGATACTCCCGGCGCAGAGTTCGGCATCGACTCAGACGGATTCTTTGCACTCGAGACCCAGCCGCGTCGGGTTGCGGTGGTCGGTGCGGGTTACATCGCGGTGGAGTTGGCTGGCGTACTCAACGCCCTTGGCAGCGCTGTACACATGCTGGTGCGCGGACCGCATCTGTTGCGCCCCTTCGACGCCATGCTGCGCGACGAACTCGGCGTCCAGATGCGCGAAGACGGCGTAGACCTGCGTTTCGGCACTCGCGTGGAGGCAGTGACACGGCAGGCGGACGGCAGCCTGCGCGTTGCTTGCGATGGCGGCGGCGTGCTCGAAGTCGACGCCCTGGTGTGGGCGACCGGCCGCCGGGCGAATACCGACCGCCTTCGACTCGAAGCGGCAGGCCTGAGTGCCGACGCACGCGGCATGGTCGCGACCGACGCGTTCCAGAATACGGGCGTCGACGGCATCTACGCCATCGGCGACATCACCGGTCGCGCAGAACTCACCCCGGTCGCAATTGCGGCAGGGCGAAGACTCGCAGCCCGCCTGTTCCTGGGCCAGAAGGACAGCAAGCTCGACTACGACACCATACCCACCGTCGTCTTCAGCCACCCCCCGATTGGCACGGTAGGCCTGACCGAAGAGGAGGCACGTGCATGCCATGAGCAGGTAAAGGTCTATGGCACCCGCTTCACCGGGATGTACCACGCCCTGACCGAACACAGACCAAGGACATCGATGAAGTTGATCTGCGCCGGCGCAGACGAGCGCATCGTCGGTGCCCACGTCATCGGCGAGGGAGCCGACGAAATGCTGCAGGGTTTTGCCGTGGCGGTGAAGATGGGCGCCCGCAAGCGCGATTTCGACGACACCATTGCCATCCACCCTACCAGCGCCGAAGAGTTCGTGACCCTGCGCTGAAACGGAGCTTCCCCATGCCCATGACCTACGAACAGCACCTGGACGAAGTGGCCACCCTGCTTTACGAACGCTACGAGCAAAGCGAAAAGGCGGCCATCAAACTAGTGATGGCCGCCCAGGCGGACGACTTCTTCAGCGGTCACGACGACGATCCGTCGATCTGTACGCCGGAGCGCGCGGCCGCCGACGCACGTGCCGTCTATCGCAAGTACGGCAAGCCTTAGTGGCCGGAGCAGCAGCCGTGTCCGCCGCCGCCGCCGCATCCGCCGCCTGTGGCTGCCGCCGCAGCGGCGGGTGCACCCGCGCTGGCCGGCGCACCAAGCTGGATCTTGAAGTCGATGACGATATTGCCCGGGTCACGCGCGACATAGGTGATACCCACCTGGTTGCCGTAGCGCTGCTGGATCTGGCCAAGCAGCGGCAGCGGGTCGTGGTCATTGACGAACCGCATCACCTCGCCGTCTTCGAGCGATTCGAGGGCACCGAAGATGGCAGCATGGCGGAAGCGCTTGGCGACGCCGCGCGCGTCGAAGGGGTGAACGTCGTTCTGGAACATCGTGGTGTCTTCCATCGTTGGGATACCGGACTTGTCCTGCGGCCGGATTCGCAGCCTGGAAATCGTATTTGGCCGCAAAGGCCGTCGCCTTGAGGAAGAACAAGAAACACACCCCGCTATGCAGGGCGCACTGCCCGATTCGGGCTCAGTAACAGGCGATTGCCCGCTAACGCACACCCGCGCTGTGCTATTGTGCGGCTGAGGCGAGGGAGCACGAGCTTGCATACCCGGACAGGGATATCGATCTGCAATCGTGCCGAGGGACGCCTCACGACATATAAATCAGCGCCGCATGGCGGGAGTGGAGAGTGCTTATGGCTACCAAACAGGATCAGTTCAACGAACTTCAGAAGAAGAATCTCGAAGCGGCCATGCGTCTGGCGCAGATGTCGATCGAGAACTCCCAGCGCATCATGGAAATCCAGGTCGGCGCAGCCAAGCGCCTGTTCGAGGAAGGCGTCGAGAATGCCAAGGCACTGTCGAGCACCAAGGACCCCAAGGGCATGATGGAGCTGCGCGCCCACTACGCGCAGAGCACTACCGAGCAGATGCTCGCATGTGCGCGCGAAATCGCCGAGATCACGGCACGCACTCAGGCCGAGTTCGGCAAGCTCGTCGGTGAGCAGTTGAGCACCGGCAGCACCGATATGTTCGACGCCATGCAGAAGATGTTCAAGGGCATGCCGATCGCCGACCAGAACGCCCTCGGTGCCATGCAGACGGCGATGGACACCACGCGCGCGGCCTTCGAGCAGATGACCCGTGCCTCGACGGAGGCCTTCCAGGCTTTCACCCAGCAGGGCGGCAAGGGCCGCAAGTAAGCTGCCCGCCGGAGTCCCGCGCAGGCAGGCATAACGGCGCCCTCGGGCGCCGTCATGCCTTGCGGGGCTGCAGCACGCTCAACGACGCTGCTCGATCTCGTCCCAGCTGTCGTCTATCGAGACATCGTCGGCCGGCGCGGCACTCCAGCGCGCAGCCGCCGAATCGTCCGCCTCGCGCGCATCCACCCAGCGCCCGCCATCCGGGGTCTCTTCACGTTTCCAGAACGGAGCCCGTGTCTTCAGGTAGTCCATGATGAATTCGCAGGCGGCGAATGCATCGCCGCGATGTGCGCTGGCTACGCCGACGAATACGATGCGCTCGGCGGGCATGAGTCGACCATGGCGATGGATGACGCACGCATCCAGTACCGACCAGCGTGCACGCGCCTCGGTCACGATCTCTTCGAGGGCACGCTCGGTCATCCCGGGATAGTGCTCGAGCGTCATCGCCGATACGCCGCTACCGTCGTTGACGTCACGGACCAGGCCGACAAAGCTGGCGACTGCCCCCACATCGGCACGCTCCTGACTGAGCGCGGCAATCTCCGCGCCGACGTCGAAGTCGTCTTCCTGAACGCAGACTTTGTAGCGCCCCATACTCAGCCTCCGGTCACAGGCGGAAAGAAAGCGACCTCGTCCCCCGCCGCCACCGGCGCGTCGGCACCAACCATGCGCTGGTTAACCGCACTGCGCACGTTACGGCCTGCCGCCATCGCCCCCCACGCGTCGCCCCGTGCAGCGAGATGCTCCCGCAGCGCACCGACCGTGCCCACGTTGGCCGGCAACGCCAACTCCTCGCCAGGCGTCCCAACCGCTTCACGCAGGCTGGCGAAATAAAGAACCTTCACCTTGCTCGTCATGTCCTGTCCCGTCAATGTACTCGTTCAGTGCAGCAGATCGCCGTAGGGCAAAAAGCGGACACTCTCGCCGCGCTTGACGGATGTGGCCGCAGGGATATCCACGAGCCCGTTTGCCCACACCGTCGAGTTGAGCGCCGCCGAACCCTGGTTGTCGAACAGCTCCACCCCACCCTGCAAATTCATGCGCGCACGCAGGAACTCGCGTCGGCGATCGGGCCGCGGCCAATCGAAATCGGCACGCAAGGCCAGCGCCGCCGGCGCCACCTCGCGCACGCCCTGCGTGGCCAGCAGGAAGGGACGCACCATCATCAGGAAGGTGACGAAGCTCGACACCGGATTGCCTGGCAGGCCGATGAATGCAGCTCCTGCCACATGGCCATACGCCAAGGGCTTGCCCGGCTTCATCGCGATTTTCCACATATCCAGACTACCCTCGGCCTCGACCGCAGGCTTGACATGGTCCTCCTCGCCGACCGACACCCCGCCGCTGGTAAGGATGAGATCATGGCCCTGCGCAGCGCGACGAAGGACTTCGCGGGTGGCGTCGAGACGGTCGGGGACGATGCCGAAATCCTCCACCTCGCACCCCAGGCCGACAAGCAGGCTGCGCAGCATGTAGCGATTGGAGTTGTAGATACCCCCCGGCGGCAGAGGCTCGCCCGGCATCACCAACTCGGAGCCGGTGGAGAACATCGCCACCTTCACCCGCCTCAGCACGGGCAGCTGAGCCAGGCCCACCGACGCCGCCAACGCGACAGCCTGCGGCGTAAGCCTCTCGCCTGCGGGCAGGATCAGTTCACCGCGTGCGATGTCCTCGCCCATCCTTCGTACCGCCTCGCCGGAACGTGGCACGGTGTTGATGATGACTTCGGCGCCATCGTGCTCGCACAACTCCTGCATCACCACGGCATCTGCGCCTTGCGGCAAGGGGGCGCCAGTGAATATGCGCGCCGCGGTGCCCGGCGCAAGCTCGTGGCCGACACTGCCCGCCGGAATGCGCTGACTGACCGGCAGGCGCGTGCCGGCAACGGGAACGTCGGCGGCACGCAGCGCGTAGCCATCCATCCCCGAGTTGTCCATCGGCGGCTGGTCGATCGTTGAGAACTGGGCGACCGCGAGCACCCGGCCGGCGGCGAACATCGTGTCTACCTGCTCGATCTCGCGTACCGGACGCGCGAATCCGAGCAGCTTTTCGTAGGCTTCGTCAAAAGAGAGCATGGTGCCGTTCATTGAATCTTCAGATGGTCGAGAATGAAGTTGGCGACCCGCGCCGGTTCATTGAGCGGAAGCAGAGGCAGCGGGCAATCGATGGCAAGGTCGCTTGCCACCGCCACCACATGGGGGTTATCCGGCCACAGCGGCGGCTTGCCCAAGGCCGGCCGATGGATCTCGATCTTGGGCACGGCCGCTGCCTTGTAGCCTTCGATCAGCACCAGATCGCAGGGCTCGAGCAAGCGCAGCTGCTCTTCCAGGCTGGGCTCGGGCGCGCCGCGCAGCTCATGCATCAGCACCCAGCGGTCGTTGGACAGCATCAGCACCTGTGTGGCGCCGGCCTCGCGGTGGCGCCAGGAGTCCTTACCCGGCTTGTCCAGATCGAAACCATGGTGTGCATGCTTGATGACCGACACGCGCAGACCACGCGCGGTGAACTCGGGGATCAGCTTCTCCACCAGCGTCGTCTTGCCTGAGCCCGACCAACCGCCAAAACCGAAGACTTTCATCGGAGCATTGCCCGCAGGCATCGTGAGATAGCCTTGAAGGATACAACAGACCGCTCTCAGCCGCTCCCCTGCGCGGGGCTGCGTGCGCTGGCACGAGGCGGCGGCAACGAAGCCAGGAAGGCAACCGCGTCGGTCTCGGCCCGCGTGCGCCGCATCGGCGGCAGACTGCGCCACACCACCTTGCCATAGGACTTCTCGATCATGCGCGGATCGCAGATGCACAACACACCACGGTCGCGCTCGGTACGGATGAGCCGCCCGGCGCCCTGCTTCATATTGATCACGGTCTTGGGCAACTGATGATGCACGAAGGGACTCAAGCCCTGCTTCTGCATGTGCTCGACGCGCGCGGCCAGCACAGGGTCGTCCGGCGGAGCGAAAGGAAGCTTGTCGATCACCACCAGCGACAGCGCATCGCCGGGCACGTCCACGCCCTCCCAGAAGCTCTGGCTCGCCACCAGCACTGCATTGCCAAGACGGCGGAAGCGCTCTAGCAGTTCGGTACGCGAACCCTCGCCCTGAAGCAGCACCGGCAACTCGTCCCCATTCTGCTGCAGGCCGTCGAGGATCAGCTCGTGGATGCGGCGCATCGCGCGCAGCGAGGTGCACAGCACGAAGGCACGCCCTCGCGCGGCGCGAATCAGCGGCAGCGCCACCTGGGCGACACGCTCGGTATATTCGGACGAGTTTGGTTCGGGCATGCCGGCGGGGGCATACAGCAAGGCCTGCTCGGCATAATCGAAGGGGCTACCCCACACCGCGGTGAGCGGCGGCGGATCCATCCAGGCCAGGCCCATTTCGCGGCAGTAGTGGCCGAAGTCCGCCTTGCCCACCGCCAGCGTCGCAGAGGTGAAGATCCACGCCCGCGGGTGGCCCTCGAGCTGGCGCTTGAAGACGTCCGATACATGCAGCGGGGTGGCATTGAGCGCCAGCGACTGGGTAAACACCTCGACCCAGCGGATGAGGTCCTTGTCCTCGGGGCTGCGCCAGCTGGCCAGGCGCGCAGCCATCTCCTCGGTGCGGCGCAGGCAGTTTGCGAGCCCTTCGGAGCGCTCGGCCTGGGTGTCGAGCACGGCCTGGAACTCGGTCAGCGACTTCTCCAGCGCCTCGACCATGGCATCGAAGTTCTCCCGCTCGGCCGCCTGCGCAGCCGAGATGCGCGCAGTCTCGGTACCGAACACCAGGCGCAGGTCGCGCGCGGCCTTCTCGAGGTTGCGCGTCTGGTCGATCATCGCCACGCAGTCGCGCGCTGCGGCCACCGTTTCGGAGCGAGTGTCACGCGCCAACTCCAGCACCTGGGCCGTGGACACGCTGTCGCCGAAGAACAGGCTCGCGGTCTCCGGCAACTGGTGAGCCTCGTCGAAGATCACGGCATTGCAGGCTGGAAGCAACTCGCCCATGCCCTCGTCGCGCAGCATCACGTCGGCGAAGAACAGGTGGTGATTGACCACCACGACGTCGGCGTCCATCGCATTACGCCGCGCCTGCATCACGAAGCACTCGTCCTTGTGCGGGCAGTCCTGGCCGAGGCAATTGTCACGCGTCGAGGTTGCGGCGATCCAGGCCAGCGAGTCTTCGCGCACGTCCGTGCATTCGGCCTTGTCGCCCGTCTGCGTGACCTGGGCGAAACGGCCGATTGCGCGCAGGTCGGCGGCGTCCTGCGCGGTGAGGAAGCGGCCATCGCGCGCATTACGCTCGAGGTGGTAGTGGCAGACGTAGTTGGCCCTGCCCTTTAGCAGCGCGATGCTCACCGGGACCTTGAGCGCGGCACGCACGGTCGGCAGGTCGCGGTTGAAGAGCTGGTCCTGAAGGGTCTTGGTGCCGGTGGAGATGATGACCTTGCCGCCCGCCATCAGCGCCGGCACGAGATAAGCGAAGGTCTTGCCGGTACCGGTTCCGGCCTCGGCCACCAGCACACGGCTCTCGCGCAGCGCCTCGGCGATCTTCCGTGCCATCTCGATCTGCTGCGGACGGGCTCGGAAGCCAGGAATCGCAGCTGCGAGCGGGCCATCGTCGGCGAAAAGCGGGGTCGGGTCGGACATGGGCACGGCGGGTTCTGGGCAGAACCGCGAGTATAGCGCTTGCCGGCCCTATCCGCCTCCGCGACTTCACCCGTTTGTCATTCTCCGGCAGGCCTCCCCACCCCACCCGGCGCGTGCCCCACCCCCAGCATGCTGATGCGCGCAGGCGGCGCCTTGCCCTGCTTGTCCTCGCCAAAGTAGAGCGTCATGTGCGGGAATGGGATCTCGATGCCGGCCGCGTCGAAGTGACGCTTGACCAGGCGGTTGTAGGCGCGACCGACCGGGAACTGTGAACCCGCCACCGTCTTGATGCGGACGCGGATGTTCACCGAACTGTCGGCCAGCGCCGTCACCCCGTGCACCTCGAGCTCGGAGCTCAGGATCAACCCTGCGAAAGCGGGGTCCTGGCGCAGTTCATCGAAGGCCGCGCGCAGCTGGACGATGGCCTCGTCGCTGTCTTCGCGGTAGCCGATGCCGTACTCGCCAACGTGGTAGCCGAAGTCGCGGTTGTAGTTGGCCACGGTGGTGACCGATGAGAACGGCAACAGGTGATAGGTGCCGGAGAGATCACGCATGCCCAGCGAGCGGATGGTCATCTTCTCCACCGTGCCGGTAACCCCGGCGGCGGTGACCACGTCACCAACGTTGATCGCGCGCTCGAGCTGGATGAAGACGCCAGTGATCACGTCCTGAACCAGCTTCTGGGCGCCGAAGCCAATCGCAAGCCCGAGCACGCCTGCGCCGGCGAGCAGCGGCGCGATGTTGAGGCCGATCTCGGCCAGCACCACCATCGTGGTCACCACCACCAGCGCGATCGCCACCGCATTGCGGAAGATCGTCAGCAGGGTGCGCGCACGTGCATTGGGCTCGCCGCCCGCCTCGGCGTTCAGGCGGAACTCGATCCAGCTCGCAACGATGAGCCACAGCAGCAAGGCGAGCGCCACGATGAGCGCGATCGACACCAGCTTGCCGAGCAGACGCGTGCCGGCGTCGGAGACCAGCCAGGCGCCGAGGTCGAATGGCGTCCACGCGTCCACGATTGCCGCCACGACCATGGCGAGGATCGCGAAGCGGGCGATCTTCAACGCCGTCGGCACATAGGCGTTAAGACGCGCTTCGAGCAACGGAAACTTCTGTTGCAGCGCCTCGCTGAGCCGGATCCGGCGCAGGATCACCTGCGTCAGCAATGCCGCCAGGCCGATGCCCAAGGCAACTGCCAGCACGGTCTGCGCCGTTGCAGCGACCATGAACGGCAGCGCATCCTGCGGATAGAGAATGGCGGTGACCAGGATTGCACCCAGGTAGGCAATGGCCACGATGTGCCAGGTACGCGCGCCAATCGTGATGCTGATGCGAGCAAAGGACGACTGCATGCGCTCGGCCAGCGCCTCGATGGCAGCACGCACGCGCTGTCGGTTCTGCATCACGATCACGGCCGCCTTGAGGAGGGCGGAGAGCATGATCACGATGGCCACCGCACGGCTTAGCGCTGGGCTGAGATAGTGGCCGATCACCGGCACCAGCAGCATCAGGCCATAGCCGACGAAGAACACCATGCGCGATGCCCATAGGTACCAGTAGGCGGCCTCTTCGTCCGCCACGGGAAGCACGCGCAACGTGTCGCCATGCCTGGACAACAGGATACGGAGCCCCACCCGAGTGGCCTCGACCATCAGAAAGGCGTTCAGAAACAGGGACTCGTGCACGCGTATCGCCCCGGACTCGCCGATCACGAACAGCGCCACGCCATACCCGGCAAGCCAGGCGAATGCAATGGTGAGCAGGTCGATGAGTCCTGCGCCGGCCGTCGCCAGGAGCCGTCGCCCCCAGACCAGTGCGCGCGGCCCATCGGCCGCGCCGGCCTGCCGATCGAGCGCGGCGAACAACCCGCCGGCGGCCGCCGCCAGCGCGCGAAAGACGACCAGGGTGACAACGACCAGTACGGCAAATTCGCCAAGCTGCCACAGCACGGAATCGAGCCGGGCATCGGCAAGCTGCCCGGTCGCCTCACCGAGCGCAGACAGAGCGGCGCCGAACTCGCTGACCGTTCCCTGCGCGAGGCTCTGCGTCAGCGCGGCAACGCGCCCCGCCATCGACTCGACGGGCGCCTCGGGTTCAAGCGCACGCGCGGCACCCTCCTCGCCCAGGCTGCGTAGCTGTTCGATCAGCACGCTGCGGGTGGCGTCATCCTCGAGCAGGTCCGCCAGACGTTGATGTGGCGGCTGAGTCGGATCCACGGGGGCGGCTGCGGCAGCCAGCGCCGCTGCGGAGAACAGGCCTGCGAGCGCAAGCAGGACGATCAGGGTAAACAAGGGAATGAGCTTACGTGCCAAAACGGAACTCCTTCATGTCCGGCCCGTAAAGACCCACCAGCGACCCGGGCAGTTCCACAGCCGGCCTCCAAAGCACTGCGCCGGGGCAGATAACACTCGCGTCACACAAGCCATGCATCATCCGCAACGAATTTGTAACGGTCAGCCGGAGTACGCATGTCATTGAGGGGGGAGGCACAGAGGCGAGCCGCAATGCTGGCGATGCGGTGGATTGCGCCGCTGGCCTGGATTCTGGCCCTGAGCTTCACCAGCTGGCTGGCGGCTGCGGCGTACTGGTCCTTCCACGCGACACCGCAAGCTGCGGCGCTGGCGTTCCATGAAACCGATCCGGTCAGCGCTGCCGAAGGCATCCTGCGTATCGCCGGCACCGGCGGCACGCCCGGGCCGAGCAGCGCAAGCAGCGCCACGGCCCGGCCGCCGTTGTCCCTCCACGGCCTGGCCACCGGCTTTGGCGACGCAGGTGGATTCGCCTTGTTCAAGACCGCTGACGGCAGCGTGAAGACAATCGGGGCTGGAGGCACCAGCAGCGACGGCTGGCGACTGGCGTCCATCCACCCCGACCACGTCATCCTCGAGCGCGAGGGTGCTTCGGTGAGGCTTGATCTGGCAGCAGGCCAGCACCTCACCGCCGAACAAGGGGAGTAACCCCCTCCCCACGTCCGCGGCCAGTCACCCCATCGGCGCAACCCCCCTGACCAGTCCGAGCATCCGCCCCATCCCCCTTCCATTTCCCGATCTGCAGCCCAAGAAAATGCCCCTAGCAGTGCGCATCAACGCTGAGCCCAATCCGGTCGCCTCAATTCCCCGACCTTCGCCTTCAGCCCGCTTCACAACATCGATCCGCAAGGCGATCCGAAAGTCGATCCTCCCCCTGCTGCCAATGTGCCTGCGTGCGAGTTGTGTTGCCGTTCTGCTCGCGTTGAGCATGCCTGCCAGCGCCCAGCAGCGTGAAGAGACCATCTCGCTCAATTTCCAGAATGCCGAGATCGACGCGGTTATCCATGCCGTGGGCGAGATCACCGGGCAGAACTTCCTCATTGATCCGCGCGTCAAGGGCAAGCTCAACATCGTCACCAACACCCCGGTGCCGCGTGCCCTCAGCTACCAGATCCTGCTGTCCGCGCTGCGCCTGCAGGGGTTTACCGCGGTGGAAGGCGAAGGCGTGGTCAAGATCGTTCCCGAGGCCGATGCCAAGCAGCATGCGGCACCTGTCGGCACCCGCCAGGTCAGCGCACGCGGCGACCGCCTGGTGACCCAGGTCTTCGCCCTGCGCTTCGAGTCAGCCACACAGATGCTCGGCGTTGTCAGACCGCTTGTCTCGCCGAACAACACAGTTACCGCGTTCCCGTCGAACAACACCCTGGTCGTCACCGACTACGCATCCAACATCGAGCAGATCGCGGCAGTCATCGCCGCCATCGACATCAGCCAGACCGACGTCGCCGTGCTCGAACTCCAGCATGCCGCCGCCGCCGACCTGGCCCCAGTCCTCGCTCGCCTGCTGGCCGAGCAGGGCGGCGCTGGCCAACCCGGCACCACGGCGCCCCAGGTCATGGCCGAACCCCGAAGCAACGCCCTCCTCGTACGTGCCGACAACCCCAGCCGGCTCACTGCAATCCGTCAGCTCGTCGCTTCGCTCGACCGCCCAGGCGCAGGCGGCAACATCCACGTCGTGTACCTGCGCAACGCCGAAGCACGCCATGTTGCCGCGACGCTCAACAGCGCCCTGAGCGGCACTGCGACTCCGGCCGCAGCGGCCACCACAGCGCGCGGCTTCGCGAACACTGCAGCCGACGGCGGCGACGGCGGCGGACGCCCGAGCGCCGACGTCCCGCTTGCGAGCGGCAGCGCGAATCCCATCGCGAGCGTCCAGGCGGACGTAGTCAACAACGCCCTCATCATCACCGCACCGGACGCCATCTACCGCAACCTGCGCCAGGTGATCGATCAACTGGATCGCCGCCGCGCCCAGGTCTACATCGAAGCCCTCATTGCCGAGATCTCCACCGAGCGCGCGGCCGAGTTCGGCCTGCAGTGGGTCGGGGCAGGTTCGGTCGGTGGCGGTTCGGGCGCAACCGGCATCATCGGCGGGAGCAGCTTCGGCAGCGGCGGCAACAACCTGCTGCAGCTCATCGCCAGCACCGCCAGCGGCAATCCGAGCCTGCCCGGGAACGGGCTCAACCTGGCGATCGGTGGCGGTCGAGTCAACATCCCGGGGATCGGCGAGGTACTGAGCCTGGGCGTCCTGGCTCGCTTTCTGGAAAACGAGGTACGCGCCAACATCCTGTCGACGCCCAACATCGTCACCCTCGACAACGAGGAGGCCAAGATCGTCGTCGGCCGCAACCTGCCCTTCGTCACTGGCCAGTACACCAACACAGGCGGCGGCACCACGCCGGCCAACCCGTTCCAGACCATCGAGCGCCGCGATGTCGGCCTGACCCTGCAGGTGCGGCCGCAGATCTCCGAAGGCGGCGCCATTCGCCTGCAGATCTACCAGGAAGCCTCGGCGGTCGTCGGCAACGTCGATGCAGCAACCGGCCCGGTTACCACCAAGCGCTCGATCGAGTCCATGGTGCTGGTAGACGACGGGGCCATCATCGCCCTCGGCGGCCTGGTCGAAGACAGCTATGCGGGCGGCGAGGAGAAGGTGCCCATGCTCGGCGACCTGCCGGTCGCCGGCAGCCTGTTTCGCTACAACACGCGCAAGCGCAGCAAGACCAATCTGGTGGTGTTCCTGCGCCCGGTGATCCTGCGCGACCGCGACAGCTACGCCGAGATGACCCAGTCTCGCTATGAATATGTGATCGGCCAGCAGCGCGCCAGCGCCCTTCCCAGGCAGCTGATGCGCGGCGAGGACTCCGCCCCCGAACTACCGCCGATTGTCGACGCCCGCATCGTACCGGTTGCCGAGTTGCTGATCCGCCCCCCTGCGGACGAGGGGTCGCGATGAGCCAGCCCTCCCTGCCCTATGCGTTCGCACGCAGCCAAGGCGTGCTGTTGCGTGGCGGCGACGAAGCGCAAGCCGAACTGCTCGTCCGCAGTGGTGCCGCACTCGGCGCGGTCAACGAGGCCAGACGCTTCCTGCGCCGCCCGCTACGCATCGAGACCGCAACGCCGGGCGCATTCGAGCTTGCGCTGGCGCAGGCCTATGGAGATGGCGAGCGCAATGCGGCCGAGGTGGTTGCGGACGTCGGCCAGGAGATCGACCTCGCCCAGCTCATGACCGAGCTCCCCGCGGTCGAGGACCTCCTCGAGCGCCAGGACGACGCCCCCATCATCCGCATGATCAACGCGCTGCTCGCCCAAGCGGTACGCGACCGTGCCTCTGACGTGCACATCGAGCCCTACGAGCAGTCCTCCGTGGTACGACTGCGCCGCGACGGCGTGCTGCAGGACATCGCCCGCCCCCACCGCGCCCTGCACGCCGCGATGGCTTCGCGCATCAAGGTGATGGCCAACCTCGACATCGCCGAGAAACGCCTCCCGCAGGACGGCCGCATCAGCCTGCGCCTGGCCGGACGCCAGATCGACGTGCGCGTCTCCACCCTGCCAACCAGCCACGGTGAACGCCTGGTGCTGCGCCTGCTCGACAAGAGCGCGGGGCAGCTCGGGCTCGACGCCCTCGGCATGGCGCCGGACAGCATAAGGCAGTTCCAGGCTCTGTTGTCCCAACCGCACGGCATCATCCTCGTCACCGGTCCCACCGGTTCAGGCAAGAGCACCACCCTCTACGCCGCGCTGCGCACGCTCGACGCGACCCGGATGAACATCATCACGGTCGAGGATCCGGTCGAGTTCGACCTCCCCGGCGTCGGTCAGATCCAGGTCAATGCGCGCATCGATCTCGACTTTGCGCGCGCACTGCGAGCCATCCTGCGCCAGGACCCGGACGTGATCATGATCGGCGAGATCCGCGATCTCGAGACCGCCCGCATCGCCGTCCAGGCCAGCCTGACCGGACACCTCGTACTGGCAACCCTGCACACCAACGACAGCGCGGCAGCCGTCACCCGCCTGATCGACATGGGTGTCGAGCCCTTCCTGCTCGCATCCACCCTGCGCGGTGTGCTTGCCCAGCGCCTGGTGCGCAAGCTGTGTACCGCATGCCGGCAACCCGCTGATACCGAAAGCAGCGAGGGCCGCTGGCGCGCGGTCGGCTGTCCGAGTTGCGGCAACACCGGCTACGCCGGGCGCCTCGGCATCCATGAGCTGATTGCGGTGGATGAGACGCTGTCGCGCCTGATCCACGACGGCTGCCAGGAAGCCGAGCTGCGTCAGCGCGCACGCGCGACGGGTAGTCGCAGCCTCTACGACGACGGCATGCGCCACGTTGCCAACGGCACGACCACGCTCGAAGAGCTTCAGCGTGTGATGCGCGACTGAGGCGGCGAACACCATGGCGGCATTCCAGTACCGAGCGCTCGACGCCGGCGGACGCGAACAGCGCGGCGTGATCGAGGCCGACAGCGCGCGCGCGGCCCGCAGCGCGCTGCGCGAACGTGGCCTCGCACCGCTCGAGGTCAGCGGCATCGGCCGCCAGCACGCGAACACTGCCATGCGTGCGCGCCTGCCGGCGAGCGTGCTTACCCTGATGTCCCGGCAGTGGGCCACCCTGCTTGCCTCCGGGCTGACGGTAGAGCAATCGTTGGCGGCGCTGATCGAACAGGCCGACACCGAGCCGGTGCGCCGCGTGCTCGCCGGAGTGCGTAGCGAAATCGTCGGTGGGCTGAGCCTTGCCGCCGCGCTGGAGCGCTTCCCGGCCCAGTTCCCCACCCTGTATCGGGCGTCGGTCGCGGCTGGCGAGCAATCGGGCGAGCTTGCACGCGTGATGCTGCAACTGGCCGACCATCTTGAGCAGAACGACATCCTTCGCCGCAAGACCCAACAGGCACTGATCTACCCTTGCCTGGTTGCCTGCGTCGCGCTCGTCATCGTCGTCGCACTGATGGTCTGGGTGGTGCCGCAAGTGGTGGGCGTATTTGCCCAGTCGAGGCAGAGCCTGCCGCCACTCACCCGCATCACGATCGGGCTGTCCGAGTTCATCCAGGCATGGGGCCTGGTGATGCTGATTGCTGCCAGCATCCTCGGCCTCGCGTTCGTTGCGGCGCTGCGCGACACGGCCTTTCGGCGCCGGGCCGACCTACTGTTGCTAGGCCTGCCCTTGATTGGCCGCCACCTGCGCACCCTCGACGCCACCCGCTTCGCGAGCACCCTGTCCATCCTGGTCGGCAGCGGCGTCCCCTTGCTGCGCGCGCTCGATGCCGGTGGCCGCGTGGTGCAACGTCTTCCGGTGCGCGAGGCGGTGACGAGCGCTACCGAGCGCGTGCGCGAAGGCATGGCCTTGTCGCGCGCCCTTGCGGCCACCCGCAGCTTTCCACCGCTGCTGCTGCACATGGTCGCCAACGGCGAAGCAACCGGGCAGATCGCAGCGCTGCTCGACAAGGCCGCCCGCCTGCAGCAACTCGAGCTCGAGAGTCGCAGCGCCACCCTCACCAGCCTGCTCGAACCCGCCCTGCTGCTGCTGATGGGCGCCTTCGTACTGCTGATCGTGCTTGCCGTCATGCAGCCGATCATCGAGATCAACACCCTGATGAGATAATCCACATGTCCAGACTGCTGCTCCACAAGGCGCCGTGCGCGCGCGGTTTCACCCTCATCGAAGTGATGATCGTCATCGTCATCCTCGGCGTGCTCGCCGCGCTCGTCGTACCACGGGTGATGAGCCGTCCGGATGAAGCACGCGTGGTCGCCGCCCGCCAGGACATCGCTTCGCTGATGCAGGCGCTCAGACTGTACAAACTCGACAACCGCAGCTACCCGACGACCCAGCAAGGCCTCGAGGCCCTGGTGAGCAGGCCGACGCTGGCCCCGTTGCCGCCCAACTGGAAAGTCTATGTCGAGCGCCTGCCGCGCGACCCCTGGGGCAACCCGTACCAGTATCTGAACCCCGGCATCAATGGCGAGGTCGATGTGATGAGCTATGGTGCCGACGGCCGCAGCGGCGGCGACGGCTTCGATGCCGACATCGGCTCCTGGCAGCCCTGAGCGCAGGCCCAGTCCGGCACCGCCCGCTTCCCTGCCAGCCACCAGGCCATGCGCCCCGCCCGCGGCTTCTCGCTCGTCGAAGTCCTGGTCACCCTGCTCGTGCTCGGTATCGCGGCCGGGGCGATGAGTCTCGCCGTGACTGCCGACCGTGAGCGCGACCCGGCTGTGGCCGTAGAGCAGCTGCGCAAGGCGCTAGAGACCGCCGCCTACCGTGCCAGCATCCGCGGCCAGCGCCTGGCAATCGAGTTCCAGGCCGACGGCTACCGCTTCACCAGCCTGGATCGGCACGGCCAATGGCAGCGCATCGATGCGGATCCTGCCCTGCAGCCCAGGCGCCTGCCAGCAGGCTTGGCCTGGCACAGTCTGGCCACGAGCAGCCGACAGGCCGGCACCACCGCCTCGCCGGCTCACCGCCGCATCGAGTTTGGTACGAGACCGCCACAGTACCGGCTGGCGCTCGCGCACGAAGGGGTACTGCACGTCCTGGACGGCAGCCGCGCCGGTAGCGTGCTCCATCGCCTCGAGCATCCCGGAGCCGGACGATGAACGCCAGGCGCGCAGCGGGCTTCACCTTGCTCGAGATGCTGGTGGCGCTATCGATCGTGGCGATCGCTCTGCTCTCTGCAACACGGGCGCTGGGGAGCACGATCCATGCCGCGGCAGGCCTGCGCGAACACGCCGTTGCAAGCTGGGTGGCGCAGAACCGGCTGGCGGAGATGCGCGCCCACCGTCAGTGGCCCGCACTCGGCCAACGCCAGGGTCGGGTCGACATGGCGGGCGGCAGCTATGTGTGGACCGAACGCATCAGTGCGACGCCGAACAACCTCTTCCGCCGTATCGACGTCGAGGTGAGCGCGGCTGACGACAAACGCCCGCTCGGACGCATGAGCGGGTACGTCGCGAGGCCGCCGCGATGAGCCTGCGCATTGACCACGCGCGCGGCATGACCCTCATCGAACTCATGATTGCGCTCGCGCTCTTCGCGCTGCTCGGCCTGCTCACCTGGCGAGCGACCGACAGCCTGATCACCACGCGCCAGCATGTCGGAGCCGAACTCGAGCGCTGGCGTGCGATCACGACCGCCGTCGCACGCGTGGACGAAGAGTTGCTACAGGCGTTGCCCGGCACCGGCCGCCTAGCCCACAGGCCGCCCCCCAGCCGGCAACCCGAAGCGGTCGGCACCGGCCCGGCCCAGGTGATGCTGCGCTTTGCCTCGCCTGGGGCCGATGGCGGGCCGGTGCAGGACGCCGCCTTGCTGCTCGTGGGCGATCGCCTCGAGTGGTGGATCTGGGACGGCCCCGATGCAGCCGCGGAACCCAGCCGCGTGCGCCTTCTGGACCGTGTGAACGCGCTGCACTGGCGGTTCCTGCATGGTGACCGCTGGGTCGCAGCGTGGCCGCCCGAGCAGCCACAGGACGCCGGTCTACCGGCTGCAATCGCCTTCGAAATGGAATTGTCGGATGTGGGAACGATTCGCCGTGTGTTCGCGCTGCGCTAAAGGCCACGCACGCCAGCGCGGTGCCGCGATCGTGCTCGCCCTGCTGACCGTCGGCCTCGCCGCCGTGCTCGCCGCGGCAGCGCTCGCCGATCTGAGCCTCGGCATCGAAGTGCACGAGGGCCGCTTCGAACAGGCGCAGTCGCGGCAACTCGCGATCGCCGCCGTGGACTGGACACGCAACGTCCTTGCAGACGACCGCCGCACCAGTGCAGCCGACCACGCCGGCGAGCCGTGGGCAATCGAGATCCCGCCCACACCCATCGACCGCGACCCCAAGGCAGGCACGGTTGGCGGCCGCATCAACGAGCTGTCCGGCCGCTTCGACCTCAACGCCCTGCATCCGGGCAATCCCGCGCACGCCAGCGCACGCGGGCAAGCCGAGCGTCTGTTCGCGCTCGTGCTCGGTGACGCCGTGCGCGCGCGACTGCTCGCGGACGCGCTCGAAGCGCACCTGCAGCCGGCCACCGGCACCGAGTCCGGCAAGCAGGCCTTCGAGCTCACCGAGGTCGGCGAGCTGATCGCGATCCCCGCCTTCACGCCGGAGGCAATCGCGCAACTCACGCCGCATGTCGCCACCTTGCCGGCCCGAGCCCCGATCAACGCCAACATGGCGAGCGCCGAGGTCCTTGCCGCCACCATCGATGGGCTCGACCTGTCTGCGGCCCGGACCATGGTCGCTGCACGCACGCACACCTGGTTCCGCAACCGCGGCGATATCGCTGCGCTGCTGGGACCGGGCCTCGACCTGCCCGCAGCCAGCGCGCTCGACGTACACAGCCGCTTCTTCATTGCCCACATCCACGCCGGCTACGGTGAGGCCATCACGCGCCTGCAAGCCTTGCTCGACCGTCGCCAGACCAGCGTGGACATCATCTGGTATCGCATCGAATGAACACCCGACTCGCCCTCATCATCCCCGAACGCTGGCCAGATCAACCCGACTGCGAGTGGGCGCTGCTGGACCGCGACGGCCGCATCGTCGAACATGGCCGCAGTGCACCGTCGCACTGGCCGAACGCAGGCGAGCACGTCGCGCTCATCGACGGCGCGGACTGCCTGCTCGCCGCCCTCCGCGTCCCGCCAAGCAAGCGACGCGACCGCCTGCCTCTGATTCGCTACGCCCTCGAGGCACGTCTGGCGCGTGACATCGACCATGAGCATGTGACGATCACGAGCGAACGCGCCGATGAGGAGCAGCCCGGGGGACGGCGACTGCTTGCGGTGGTGATTGCCCACGCCCGCCTGCGCCAGATCTGCGCACAGTTCGAAGCCCTTCGCCGTCCGCTCGGGCGCGCGGTGGCCCTTGTCGACTGCCTGCCTGCGACCACCACGTGCTGGCAGGCGATCGATGCCGGAACGGGCAGCCTCAGCCTGCGCGCGGGTCCCGACGGGGCGATCACCGTCGACATGCCACCGCACACACCATCGACCACGGCCGCCCCTGCCCGCGGGGACTCCCTGGCCTGCGCACTGACACTGGCAACCATGGCCGAACCGGCACAGCAGCCGGCCGAACTCGTCTTCACCACCGCCACGCCGCTCACCGATGCCGAAATGACACTGCTGTCGCGACAGTGCGCGATGGAGATCAGCCAATGCTCGCTGGATGGGCTGTGGGGGCGAAGCCTGCTTGCCGCCAACCTGCTGCACGGTCCGTTCGCCCCCGCAGCATCTGCGGGCACAGGCATATGGGGCGCCCTGCGCCTGCCGGCCGCTCTAGCCGGCGCCGCCACCCTCATCGCCGGTATCGCGCTTGCGGTGGGCATCGCGGTCGACCGCAACACGGTCGCTGAGCTGGAAGGCCGCGAGCGTGCGATCTTCGCCGATGCCTTGCCGGCCACGCCTGCGATTGCGCCGCAGCTACAGTTGCGTCGAGCCCTCGATGAAGCACGACGCGATCACGGCCTGCTCAGCGCGGGCGACCTGTTGGCCCTGCTCCAGGCGCTCATCGAGGCGAACAGCTCCCTGCCACTGCAGATGGCCTACCGCACGCCGCGGCTCGAGGCGGAGCTCGCGTCTCCGCTGCCGGCTACGGCGCCGCTCGCCCACCGTGGTCTGAGCGCCAGGCTGGAGGGCCATCGCATCCACCTCCAGCCGCAGCCTTGAGACCGCTACTGTCTCCCGCTTCTCCGCCCTCCGAACGCGCCCCATACGCCCCCATACGCCCCCATACGCCCCGTCATGATGAAACGCCTCGCCTCCGCCCTGAGTATGCAGTTCGCCAACCTCGCACCACGCGAACGATGGGTGCTGCGCATCGCCAGCCTTTTCGTGCCGTGTGCGCTGGCATGGATGATCGGCGACTGGATGATCGCCGAACGCACGCGGCTCGACCGCCAGCTTCCCGCCCTCATCCTCAGCATCCAGATGATGGAGCGAGATGCAGCAGAACTCGCCCACCTGCGCCGCAGCCCATCCACCGCATCACCAGCCGGCCCCGCAGAACTGGCAGCGTCGGCCATGGCGCACGGCCTCGTCACCGACATCCGGGTCGAGGAGGCAGCAGTCATCGTTTCCGGTTCGAGCTCCCTGGAACGCTTGCTGCCGTGGCTGGCTGAACTGCATTCCCGGCACCGCTTGCGCGTGAGTGAACTCGACTTCGATGCCGGCAACGGTCGCTTCCTGATCCGTCTCGACCCCACAGCGCTCGTACGTTGATGACGAGCAGCCTCCAACCAACATCCCGCCAGTGGCTGCTAGCGGCATTCCTCCTGCTTGCCTTCATCGTCACCCAGGCCCCGGCAGCGCTCATCGATACCGCATTGGCTACCCATAGCGGACATCACATCCGTCTGCTCGAGCGCTCGGGAACGCTCTGGAGAGGCCGGGGCGTACTCGCTGAAAGCACCCCGCAGGGTCATATACGCTGGCTGACCGTGGCTTGGCAGATCGCCCCCTTCGGGCTCATTCATGGGAGGCCGATACTGGATGTCGAGTTCGACGACCAGCCAGTACTGAACGTCACAGCCAGCCAGAGCGGCCTGGAACTGCGCTGGCAGGTCCACCCGGTCGATATCGCACCACTGAT
Source organism: Thauera sp. 28 (assembly GCF_000310145.2). Classification (GTDB taxonomy): domain Bacteria; phylum Pseudomonadota; class Gammaproteobacteria; order Burkholderiales; family Rhodocyclaceae; genus Thauera; species Thauera mechernichensis. The sequence goes on along the minus strand of NZ_AMXA01000018.1, from coordinate 6,348 downwards.
CCGGACGCTCACGCATCCTGCCGCCCGCCTCGGTTGGCATGCACGTGCCTCAGTGCCTGCAGGCGAAGGCACATGCAACTGGCGCATGAGGTGTAGGGGCGCGATGGCACTGGAGCTGTCCGCCCTTGCGACCAGCGTGTTGCCAGGGCCCTCGCTCGGTCGCTTCGGGCTACAGCTCGGACTTGAAGAGCGCACCTTATCGATCGTCGTGGTCAGCCCAAGCGACAACCGGCTGCAGGCAAGCGCCAGCATGGTGGTGCACGCCACACGCAGCAGCAGTGGCGACATCCGTATCGGTGGCGACCCCGAGCTAGTCAAGCAACTCGGCGCCCTGACCGGTGACGTGATGCAGCGTCAGGCCGACGGCACGCTACAAGTTCAGTGGCGGCACGGGAGCCTTTAATCAAACTGCAAGAAATTCATAATTTTTTTGTATCGCTAAGCCCCTAAGTTGTCGGTTTCTCAACCACGGCCACGGAGCCTTACACCAATGAGCAATTCCCCGACCAAGGCCTACCTCGACGAACCGCTGCGCGAGGACTGCCCCTCCCCCCATTTCAACGAGGTCCTTGCCGTGCGCATGTCGCGCCGGCAATTGATGAAGGGGAGCATGGCTGCGGCCACAGCCACCCTGTTCGGGACCACGCTGACGGCCTGCGTGTCGGACAGCGACAATGACACCCCGGCAGTCGAGACACCCGCCGCACCCGGCTTCAGCGAGCCCAAGCTTGGCTTCCAGGCTGTCGCGGTGACGCGTGCCGACACCACGACCGTGCCCGCCGGCTACACGGCCACGCCCTTCCTGCCGCTCGGCACGCCGATCTGCGGCACCTACCCCGAGTACAAGCCCGACGGCACCAACACCGGCGCCGAGCAGGAGCAGCAGATGGGGATGTGCCATGACGGCATGCACTTCTTCCCGATCGGCGGCAGTTCGACTCATGGCCTGCTGGTGATGAACCACGAGTACATCGTGCAGCCCGTGCTGCATGCCAATGGCGCGACGACGGTGGGCGGCATCCGCACCGTGCCCGACGAGGTCCGCAAGGAGATCGCCGCCCACGGCGTCGCGGTGGTGGAGATTCGCAGCACCGCCCATGGCCAGTGGGAAATCGTACGCGGTGCCTACAACCGCCGCATCACCGGCGCCACCCCGATGGCCATCCGTGGTCCGGTGCGCGGCCACGAGAAGGTGCGCACCAAGTACAGTCCGGATGGCACCCGCACGCGCGGCACGCTCAACAACTGCGCTCACGGCTACACGCCCTGGAACACCTACCTCACCTGCGAGGAGAACTGGGCCGGTTACTTCGTCAACAAGACCGGCCGTCCGCGCGAACACAGCCGATACGGCGTTGCCACCTCGAGCGGCCGTTACCGCTGGGAGACCGTGGCCGGTGACGAGTACGAGCGCTTCGACGTCAGCGTCAAGGCCGCGTCCGCCAGCGAGGACTATCGCAACGAGGTCAACGGCTTCGGCTGGGTGGTCGAGATCGACCCCTTCGACCCTGACTCGACCCCGATCAAGCGCACCGCGCTCGGCCGCTTCGCGCACGAGGGCTGTGTGTATGCGCCGGTGGTCGAAGGCCGCCCCGTCGTCTTCTACATGGGCGATGACTCGCAGAACGAGTACATCTACAAGTTCGTGACCCGCGCCAACTACTTGGCTGCCACCGCCAACGGCAGCATGCTGGACGACGGCACGCTCTACGTGGCCCGCTTCGATGCCGACGGCAGCGGTCGCTGGCTCGCGCTCGACTTCAACAACGCCGACTTCCTGGCTGCCTGCCTGGCCAAGGGCGTCAGCTTCAGCGACCAGGGCGATGTGCTGCTGAACACCCGCCTCGCCGCGGCCACGGTTGACGCGACACCGATGGACCGGCCGGAATGGGGCGCGGTGCACCCGCATACCGGCGAGGTGTACTTCACGCTCACCAACAACAGCAGCCGTACCGTTGCCGACGCGGCCAACCCGCGTGCGCCCAACCCCTATGGCCATATCGTGCGCTGGCGCGAAACCGGCAACGACGCTGCGGCACTGAGCTTCGAGTGGGATATCTTCGTGCTTTCCGGCACGCTGACCGACAGCGGCAAACTCGGCGACGCCACTCAGCCGCTGGGCGAGGATGCCATCCATGCCAGCCCGGACGGCCTTTGGATCGACCCGAACGGTATCCTGTGGATCCAGACCGACATGAGCGGCTCGCAGCAGGGTTCGGGCCCATTCGGTGAGAACCAGATGCTGGCCGCCGAACCGGCAACGGGCGAGATCCGCCGCTTCTATGTCGGGCCGAGGGAGCAGGAGGTGACTGGCGTCATCACGACACCTGATGGGAAGACCATGTTCGTGAACAACCAGCACCCCGGGGACCGCTCGACGCCGGGCAACTTCACCAGCAACTGGCCCGATCGTCCGCAGCCTTACACGACGGTCGACCCGTCGGGCCCGCGTCCGCGCTGCGCCACGGTGATCATCACCCGCAACGACGGCGGCGTGATCGGTCTCTGACCGGCGGAAAAGCTCGCGGCTTGCGCCGCTCCTGCGTGGCCCCCCGCAACTGGGGGCTGCCGTGGGAACGGCGCAAGCCGCGAGGGGTTGAAGGCGACGTCGTCTGCCAACGACCGAAAAGCGCGCGGCCTGCACCGTTCCTACGTGGTCCCAGCGCGACGGGCTGTCATTCAGTGCGGTGCGCTTCGGCCAGGTAGTCGCGGGTGCGCATTTCCATGAGCCGGCTCACGGTGCGTACGAACTCGTGTGCGTTGTGGCCTTCGGTGTAAAGCTCGTAAGCCTCGACCTCTGCGCTCATGATGAGCTTGACGCGGTGGTCGTAGAGCACATCGATGAGCCAGGTGAAGCGGCGCGCCTCGGACGCATTGCCGACGAGCATCTTCGGTACGGCGGACAGGATCAGCGTGTGGTGCTCGCGCGCAATTTCGAGGTAGTCGTTCTGCGACCGTGGTCCGCCGCACAAGGTCGCAAAATCAAACCAGATCACGCCTGGCGCCTGGCGTACGACCGCTAAGCTGCGTCCGAGGATCTCGATGTCGCCGCCCTCGCCCGGGCTGGCCGCGAGACGGCGGAAGTCCTCTCCCATCTTGGCCTCTGCCGCAGCGTCGTGCGGCACGAGGTAAATCTCCATTTTCTCAAGCGTGCGCAAGCGGTAGTCCGTGCCGTCGTCGACCTCGACCACATCGAAGCGGCGCTTGATCATCTCGATCGTGGGCAGGAAATTGATGCGCATCAGTCCGTTGGGATACAAGCCATCCGGCGGATAGTTCGAGGTCATGACGAAGATGACACCGCGCGCAAACAGGGCGTCAAGCAGGCGACCGAGGATCATCGCGTCGGCGATATCCGATACGTGGAACTCGTCGAAGCACAGCAGCCGGGTTGCGCCCGCGATGCGGTCCGCTACCTTCTGCAGCGGGTCGGGCTCGTGATTGTGATTCTTGAGGTCGTTCTGCACTTCCTGCATGAAGGCATGGAAGTGCACCCGGCGCTTGCGCTTGTAGGGCACGGCATCGAAAAAGCAGTCCATCAGAAAGCTCTTGCCACGCCCGACACCACCCCAGAAGTATACGCTGCGAGGCATCTGGGGCTTGTTGAAGAACTGCTTGATCCTGCTGCCCTGGCGGGCAGCCTTGAAGCCGACGAGTTCGGTGTACAGTCCTTGCAGGCGCTGGGCGGCAGCACGCTGGGCCGGGTCGGACTGGAATCCACGCGCCTTCAGCTGGGCTTCATAGGCGTCGATCATCCCGTGCTGGGGAACGTTCAGGATGCGATGAGGCATTTTGGGTCGATGTTCAGCTGTGCTGGGGGCAGCAGGTTAACGCAAGAAGGGGTGGGCGCGAGCAGGACTCGCACCCACCCCCCGTTACCGCAGGCGCGGCTTAGAAATGCAGCGGCCGCTTGTCGCAGGCCAGCGCAGCCTCGTGCACCACCTCGGACAGTGTCGGGTGGGCATGGCAGATACGCGCCAGGTCTTCCGAGCAACCGGCGAACTCCATCGCTACCACGGCCTCGGAGATCAGCTCCGACGCGTTGGCGCCGATGATGTGCACGCCGAGGATACGGTCGGTGTTGGCATCGGCTAGCATCTTGACGAAGCCGGTGGGGTCGCCCATGCCGAGCGCGCGACCATTGGCCAGGAAGGGAATCTTGCCGACCTTGTAGGCCACGCCAGCGGCCTTGAGCTGCTGCTCGGTCTTGCCGACCCAGGCAATCTCAGGGCTGGTGTAGATGACCCAGGGCACGGTGTCGAAGTTGCAGTGACCCGCCTGGCCTGCCATCAGCTCGGCGACCATCACGGCCTCTTCCATTGCCTTGTGTGCCAGCATCGGACCGCGCACCACATCGCCAACCGCCCACACGCCGGGCAGATTCGTCCGGCAGTGGTCATCGACCTCGATCATGCCGCGCTCGGTGATCTTGAGACCGACGGCTTCCGGGTTGAGGCCGGCAGTATTGGGGACGCGGCCAACCGACACGATCAGGCGGTCGGCTTCGAGCTTCTGCTCTGCACCGTCCTTGTCCTTGTAGGCGATCGTGACGCCCTTCTTGCCGACCTTCACCTCGCCGATCTGAACACCGAGGTTGATCTTGAGGCCTTGCTTGGTGAAGACCTTGAGTGCCTCCTTGGCCACATCCTGATCGGCAGCGGCAAGGAAGTCGGGCATGGCTTCGAGCACGGTGACATCCGCGCCCACGCGGCGCCACACCGAACCCATTTCGAGGCCGATCACACCGGCACCGATCACCGCGAGCTTCTTGGGCACCGCGTCGATGTCGAGGGCGCCGACGTTATCGCAGACGATCTTGTTGTCGACCGGAATGCCGGGCAGGTGGCGCGGCGCCGAACCGGTGGCGACGATGACCTGCTTGGCGACGACGAGCTCTTCGCCGACCTTGACGTGCCAACCGGCGTCACCCTTACCGACGAAAGCACCGTGACCGTTCAGCAGCGTGACCTTGTTCTTCTTGAACAGACCCTTGATGCCGCCGGTGAGCTGGTCGACGATGCCGCTCTTGCGCGCGATCATCTTGGCGACGTCAATCTTCGGCGTGCCGACGCTGATGCCCTGGCTCTCGAAGCTGTGACCCGCTTCCTCGAACAGGTGCGAGGTGTGCAGCAGCGCCTTGGACGGGATGCAACCCACGTTCAGGCAGGTACCGCCCAGGCGCGGCTCGCCCTTGGGATCGGCATAGGGGTTGGACTCGCAGCACGCGGTCTTGAAACCGAGCTGTGCAGCGCGAATGGCCGCCACATAGCCGCCGGGACCGCCGCCGATGACGAGGACGTCGAATTCTTTGGACATTCATCTCTCCCTTCAGGAAAACGGGGCGCCGCCCCGCCGCACAGGCAAGCAGCCTGGCGGCGTGACGCGCCCCTGTGCGTTGTGATCAGACGTCGAGGATCAGGCGAGCCGGATCTTCCAGCGCTTCCTTCATCGTCACCAGACCAAGCACGGCCTCACGACCGTCGATGATACGGTGGTCGTAGGACATCGCCAGGTAGTTGATCGGACGCACGACGACCTGGCCGTTCTCGACCACAGCGCGATCCTTGGTGGCATGGATGCCGAGGATGGCCGACTGCGGCGGGTTGATGATCGGGGTCGACATCATCGAGCCGAAAACGCCGCCGTTGGAGATCGAGAAGGTGCCACCCGACAGGTCGTCGAGCGACAGCTTGCCGTCCTTGGCCTTCTGGCCGAACTCGGCGATCTTGAGCTCGATCTCGGCGATCGACATGGACTCGGCGTTGCGAAGGATCGGCACCACCAGGCCGCGCGGCGAACCGACCGCGATGCCGATGTCGATATAGCCATGGTAGACGATGTCGTTGCCATCGACCGAGGCGTTCAGGATCGGGAACTTCTTCAGCGCGGCCACCGCAGCCTTGACGAAGAAGCCCATGAAGCCCAGGCGTACGCCATGGGCCTTCTCGAACTTGTCGCCATATTGCTTGCGCAGCGCCATCACCGGCGCCATGTTGACCTCGTTGAACGTGGTCAGGATGGCGTTTTCGTTCTTCGACTGGATCAGGCGCTCGGCGATGCGGGCGCGCAGGCGCGTCATCGGCACACGCTCTTCGGGGCGATCACCGACGGCGGCGATCACCGCCGGGGCAGCAGCAGCGGCAGCCTTGGGCTGGGCGGCGACGGCGTCTTCCTTGGTGACGCGACCGCCACGGCCGGAGCCCGCGACGTCGCCGGCGGCGATGCCCTTCTCATCGAGGATCTTGCGCGCGGCCGGGCTTGCAGCACCCGCGGCCGAGGCGGCGGGAGCGGCCGGCGGCGGCGTCACCGCCTGCACCGGCGCGGCAACCGGCGCAGCGGCGCCCGCAG
>NZ_AMXA01000017.1 GCF_000310145.2 Thauera sp. 28 | reverse complement strand
GCGGCGGGAGCCGCGAGACGTCGGAGGCGTGCGGGCTGGCGTATCATCCCGGTCTCGTCACCGCCAGGAGGCCCCATGCAGGATGCGAACCCCGCCACCGAAGCACAACCGGAAGCCGGCTTCGACCTCACCCCGGCCGAGATCCGTGTGCTCGGGGTGTTGATCGAAAAGTCCTTCATCACCCCCGACGCATATCCGCTGTCGATCAACGCCGTCACGACCGGCTGCAATCAGCTCACCGCGCGCGAGCCGGTGATGAGCCTGAGCGAAGCGGAGGTGCAGGATGCGATCGACAGCCTGATGGCCCGGCGCCTGGTGTCCAAGCGTGACCAGGCAAGCGCGCGCGTGCCCAAGTACGAGCACCTGGTGCGCCTGCGCCACTCGCTGCCGCCAGCCGAGCAGGCGGTACTGGCGATCCTGCTGCTGCGCGGCGCACAGACTGCAGGCGAGTTGCGCCAGCGCTGCGAGCGCCTGCACCGCTTCGACGACGTTGCGGCGGTGGAAGCGGTGCTGGAACACCTGGCCGACAAATATCCGCCGCTCGTCGCCGCCCTGCCCCGCGCGCCCGGCACCAAGGAGACCCGCCACGTGCATCTGCTCGGCGGCGACGCGGCGGTTCAGGAGATGGCCGAGGCGCAGTCCCTGGGCACAGCGGCGGGCAGTGCGCGCGGACGAATCGGGGAACTCGAGGACGAGGTCCGCCGTCTGCGGGAAGAGCTCGAAGCCCTGCGCAGCGAGTTTGCCGAGTTCCGCAAGCAGTTCGACTGACCACCTGACCCACAAACGGCGCGCAGGACGAGCCACTGGCAGGCCGGCTCAACGTGTGCGCCACGCTTATTGCGCCCATCAGACCCATGCTCGTCCATCCGCAATTCGATCCGATCGCCTTTTCGCTGGGCCCACTCTCGGTGCGCTGGTATGGCCTGATGTACCTGATCGCTTTCGTGCTCTTCGTCGTCCTCGGTCGCCTGCATGCACGCCGCAGGCCTGAGCTGGGCTGGAACGCGCAGATGATCGACGATCTGTTGCTGTACGGCGTGATCGGCGTGATCGTGGGCGGACGCCTGGGCGAGGTGCTGTTCTTCCAGCCCGGCTACTACCTGCAGCACCCGGGTGAGATCCTCGCGGTGTGGAAGGGCGGAATGAGCTTTCACGGTGGCTTCCTCGGCGTGCTAGTGGCGATGTGGCTGTATGGCCGCAAGCACGGCAAGGGCTTCTGGCAGGTCACCGACTTCATCGCACCGCTGGTGCCGACCGGGCTGGCGGCAGGGCGCATCGGCAATTTCATCAACGGCGAGCTTTGGGGTCGCCCGGCAAGTTCAGAGCTGCCCTGGGCGATGGTCTTCCCCTGGGTGGACGCGGCACCGCGCCACCCCTCACAGCTCTACCAGGCGGCGGGTGAAGGCCTGCTGCTGTTCGTCATCCTGTGGCTGTACGCGGCCAGCCCGCGGCCGCTGCGCGCGGTGTCAGCCGTGTTCCTGATCGGCTACGGCAGCCTGCGCTTCCTGGCCGAGTTCTTCCGTACGCCCGACCCCGGCATCTTCGGCACCTTGTCTCTGGGCCTATCGACCGCGCAGTGGTTGTGTGTGCCGATGGTGGTGGTCGGCCTGGCCCTGCTGGTACTGACGCGCGCCGCCGCACCGGCGCCACGCTGAAGCAGCCGGGACTGCCCGGACTGCTCAGGCCGCCTTGGCGTCGGCAAGCCCCGCGAGCAGGTCGGGCAGGTCGGCGACGAGGCTGACGGCGTCGGCGCCGAGCGCGCGCGCCGCGCGCGCCGGCATGGAGTCCGCAGCCGGCACGGCAACGACGATGTAACTACCCGGGGCAACGCGCTTGAGCAGGCCGACGAGACGTGCGGGCTCCTGCGGTGCGACGCTCGAATCGAGAACCACCACGTCGGGATGACGTTCGAAGTACAGGCCCAGGGCGAGGCTCTCGCTCGCAGTGTGACCAACGACGTCTACGCCTGCTTCCGCCAGGGCCGCACCGAGCGCCAGCGCGGTGTCGGCCTGCGGCGCATCGGGCGCGACGAGCAGCACTCTCAGGCGGGATTCTTGGGGGCGCATGGCGGCGGCAAGCAGCACGTTATTGCAGACTCGGGGAAGAAGACTGCCCGGAAGATGTCATAGCACCACTGCATGCGCAAGTTCAAAACAGTAAAAATGTCACGCACTGCCCGATTCGGGCTAATGCTATCGTCAACCGACACGATAAGATCGACCTAAATCAATCCGCATGGACAGTGCCTGGGCGCCGCCAGTGCCGGACCAGGGCAGGATCAGGAGGAGAACATGTCAGCTTCGGGACTCGTTTCGCGCAGCCTCTCCAGGGTGCGCGAGCTGGTGGTAAGTGCCGCACATTTCGGCAAGATGCCGGAGGCGGACGATCTGGACAGCATCCGTACGCAACTGCAGGAGTGTGCGGAAGGGCGCGGAGGCGAGGTCTCTACCCGCCAACGCGCGGCGCGACTGGCGGAGACTTACCTGCGCCTTGACGATGCAGGGCGCCACGCCTTTCTCAAGCTGATCGCGCACGAATTCGGCCCCGACCCGGAACAGGTGGCACTTGCCCACGAGGACTATCAGCACGCGGTGGGCACACCGGCGCAGTGGGATGCCGAGGCGCGGCTGCGCACTGCGATGCGCTCGCGCCGGCTGCGCATCCTGACCCAGTTCAACGCAATCCCCCAGGGAGTGAAGTTCCTGGTGGACCTGCGCGCTGACCTGCTGCGTTTTCTGCCCGAGGACCCGCTGCTCAAGCCGCTCGACCGCGAGCTCGAAGCCCGCTTGACGGCGTGGTTCGACGTCGGCTTCCTCGAACTGCAGCGCATCACCTGGGGTTCGCCTGCAGCCCTGCTCGAAAAGCTCGTGCAGTACGAGGCGGTGCACGAGATCCGTTCTTGGGACGACCTGAAGAACCGGCTGGACTCCGACCGCCGCTGCTACGCGTTCTTCCACCCGCGCATGCCGCTGGAGCCGCTGATCTTCGTCCAGGTCGCGCTACTCGAGAACATGGCGGACGATGTCCAGCGCCTGCTCGACATCGAGGCGCCGCTGGCCGACGTAGGCAAGGCGACGACCGCCATCTTCTATTCGATCAGCGCCACCCAGGCGGGGCTGCGCGGGGTGAGCTTCGGCAACTTCCTGCTCAAGCGCGTCGTCGATGACCTTAAGCGCGACTTCCCGCGCCTGCGCACCTTTGCCACCCTGTCGCCCATCCCGGGGCTGGTGCGCTGGGCTGAGCGCAATCCGGAAGAACTCGCCGAAGCGATCACCCCAGCCGACTGGAAACGTCTGCGGACACTCGGCCTGGCCGACCTCGACGCTGCACCGCTGGCCGGCCTGCTGGGTGGAGACAGCAGCTGGAGTGGCGACCCCGCGCTTGCCGATGCCCTGCGCGACCCCCTGCTGCGCCTGACCGCGCGCTACCTGCTCGAGGCCCGGCGCGGCGACAGGCCGGTCGATTCGGTCGCTCGCTTCCATCTCGGCAACGGCGCACGCGTCGAGCGCCTGAACTGGCTCGCGGATACATCGACCAAAGGCCTGCGGCAGTCCTGGGGGGTGATGGTCAACTATCTTTACGACCCGGACAGCATCGAGGCCAACCTGGAGGACTTCGAACGCGAAGGCCGCATCGACGCTTCTTCAGCAGTGAGGCGACTGGCACGGCGCTGAGCCGCGCGCCGTGCCGACCGATACCATGCTCCTGCCCCTGCGCCCAACCTCGATCCGCATCCGCCTTCTGCTCGCCAGCACCGTGGTCCAGGTGTTGCTGCTCAGTCTGCTGCTGGCCAACAGCGTACGACTGATGAACAACGCCGTGTCCGCCAGCCTCGACACCACGATCGAGCAGAACGCGAGCATGCTGCACGCGATGATCACCGCCTACAGCGAGCGCGAACGCCTGGACGCCCTGCAGGACGTGCTCGGCGAACTGCTCGAAGGCGCCGAGCAGGGCCTGGTCTATGTGCGCATCGTCGGCGCCGACATGCGCCCGCTGGTCAGCGCCGGCTCGGGCACCGACGCACCGTTGCCAGAGCCTAGCAGCACTCGCCAGAGCTTCGTCGAGGCACTCACCGGCAGCGAGCTGGTTCATGTGCGGCGCCCGCTGCTGCTGGCAAGGAACGAGGTCGGCTTGCTGCAGTTCGGGGTATCGGTCTCGGTCCTGGCAGCCGCACGCAGGGCGATCATGGAGCAAGGCCTCGCCATCGCAATGGCCGAGATCGCGCTCACATTCGTGCTGCTGTCCTCGATTGGCTTCCTGCTGACTCGCAACCTGCGCCGCCTGCTCGAAGGTAGCAAGGCCATTGCCGACGGCCACCTCGAGCACCGCGTCTCCACCCGTGGCCATGACGAGTTCGCGGTGATCGCGCGGCACTTCAACATCATGGCGGCAACGCTGCAGCAGCGTGTGCATGAACTGCAGCAGACGGCCGAGAGCCTGCGCAGCAGCGAGGCGCGCTATGCAATGGCGCTGCACGGCGCAAACGATGGCCTGTGGGACTGGGACATCAGCGCCGGAACGGCCTACTATTCCGACCGCTTCTGCCAGATCCTCGGCCTGGCACCTGGGGCACTGCAAAGCTCCCCGCAGGCGCTGCTCGACTACATCCACCCTCAGGACCTGCCCGGCTATCGCCAGCGCCTGATCGCGCACCTGAAGGGCGAGAGCGCCCAGTTCATGTTCGAGCACCGGGTGGTGCCGCCCAATGGCGAGGCGCACTGGGTGCTGATGCGCGGCGTCGCCAGCCGCGACGAGGATGGCCGTGCGATCCGTATGGCTGGCTCGCTGGGCGACATCAACCTGCGCAAGCGCGCCGAGCAGCAGCTCGTGCATGACGCGCTCCACGACGGGCTCACCGGGCTGCCCAACCGCGCGATGTTCATCGAACACGTAAATCGTGCGCTGGCGCAACGCCGGCGCGGCCACGGCAAGCTGGTCGCGGTACTGACGATCAACCTCGAGCGCTTCAGCCTGGTCAATGACAGCTATGGCCATGCGGTTGGCGACGAACTCCTGCGCAGCGTCGCCCGCCACGTCGGCTCGCTGATGCGTGACGGCGACGTTTCGGCGCGCGTCGGCGGCGATCAGTTCGCCGTTCTGCTCAACGGCCTGGACGACTCGCTCGAAGCCTTGCGCATCTGCGAGGAGCTCGTCGCCCTGCCCCCCTTTGCGCCCAGCAGCGCCGAGTCGCTGCTGCATCCGCGATGCCGGGTGGGCGTGGCACTGAGCGATGGCGAGCGCGAGGACGCCGAGTCGCTGCTGCGCGATGCCGACAACGCCCTGCACAAGGCGCGCCGCAGCGAAAGCGCCGCCATCGAGTTCTTCCAGCCATCCATGCATGCCCAGGCGCTGCGTGCCCTCAAGGTGGAGGCAGAACTGCGCACTGCCCTCGCCCACGGCGGCCTCGAGGTCTACTACCAGCCGATCGTCGACCTGAGCACACGACAGACGAGCAGCTTCGAAGCTCTTGTGCGCTGGCCCCACCCCACGCTCGGCCTGCTGTCACCGGCAGAGTTCATTCCATTGGCCGAGACCCTCGACCTGATCCACGACCTGGGCATGACGGTACTCGAGACGAGCTGCCGCGACCTGCGTGCCTGGCGCAGCCAACTCGCCGATCCGACCCCCCTGCGCGTGAGCGTCAACCTCTCTGCCCGCCAGCTCGCGCGCGCGCAACTGGCCGAGGAGCTGCTCTCCGCCATCGAACGCTGCGGCGTGCCTCGCCGTCTCATCCGCTTCGAGGTGACCGAGAGCCTGCTCGCCAGCCCTGAGGGCCCCGCACTGCGCAACCTCCATGCCCTGCGCGAGGCCGGCATCGACATCCTCATCGACGACTTCGGTACCGGCTACTCCGCACTGAGCTACCTCCACACCATGCCCTGCAACCAGGTCAAGCTGGACGGCTCCTTCGTGCGCTCCATCACCCATGACGAAAGGCTGCGTGCCATCGTGCGCCACAGCATCGAACTCGCCCACGACCTCGGCATGACGGTGGTGGCAGAATGCATAGAAGAAGAAGCGCAACTCGAGATCCTGCGTGCGATGGGCTGCGACTTTGGCCAGGGCTACCTGTTCTCGCGACCGCTGGACCGGAACGCGACCTTTGCCAGCCTGCGCCGTACTACCGGAGAGCACCTTCAATGATCAGATCCTTGCTGGCAGCACTTGCCGTCGTGGCTCTGCCGGCAGCCGCCGAGACCGGCGTGGACTGGCAGTTTTCGGGCTTTGCCACCGCCGGTGCGGTGTATACCAGCTCGCACGCGCTCCAGTTCGCCCGCATCGGCATCGACGCGCCCGGCGGCAATCGAGTCGATGCCGGGCCGGACTCGGTACTCGGCCTGCAGCTGAACGGGCGCTTCGGCGAGCGCAGCGCGGCAGTCCTGCAGTTGATCACCCGCGAAACCCAGCGTGGCGACCATACTCCGCGACCGGCACTGGCCTTCATCAGCCATGCCCTCACCCCCGCGCTCAGCGTGCGCGCCGGCCGGCTACGCAGCCCGTTTTTCATGCTGTCTGACTCGGCAGACCTCAACTACAGCCACCCATGGGTGCGACCGCCGGTCGAGGTCTATGGCCTGAATCCCTTCAGCGACATCGATGGCATCGACCTGCTATACCGCACACCGGTCGGACCCGCCCACCTCGAACTGCACCCCTACGCCGGACGCAGCCGCATTCCGGTGATCGGCGGCGGACGTGCGACGCTGGACAATCTGGTCGGGCTGAGCGTGACCATGGAGGCCGGCGAGTTCAGCATCAGCGCTGGTCATGCAATCGCGGAGCTTTCCGTTCAGCGTAGCTCGGCCCGTGTCGCGGCGCTTCCGGGCGAACTGCGCAGCCTGCTCAGCGGCAACGACGCGCGCGCCAGCTTCAGTTCGATCGGACTGCAATGGGACGACGGACGTTGGCTGTTCAGCGCCGAACTGGCACGCAACACCGCCGACGCCTTTACCAGCAGCGCACGCGGCGCCTACGCCTCGCTGGGCAGACGCAGCGGTGCATTCACGCCTTACCTCGTCCTCGCACGGCAATGGCAGGATGAACCGGCCGTCCGCCTGGCAACAGCCGACCCCGGCCTTGGCGCTCTCGTATCGGCATTCAACCGCTCGCGCAACCAGTCGCAACGCAGCCTGACCCTTGGCGTGCGCTGGGATTTCGCCAGCGCAGCCGCGCTCAAGACCGAACTCACCCACGTGCGCACCGAGCGCGGAGCCCACGGCACCTTCATTGCCCGCGGCGACCCCTTCGCACGCGGACTGGACAACCGCGCCATCAACCTGCTGAGCGTGTCCGTCGATGTGGTCTTCTGAGCGCACGCCCACCCTCGCGCTGTGCACGACATGGCTGCTGCTCGCGCTGACGGTGCTGTGGCCGGCAGGCGCCAAGGCCGAAGAGATCGTGGTCGTGACCGCCGTACGCGGTGGGCTGACCACCCTCGATCGCGGCACCACGGAGCAGCTCTACCTGGGCCGCCGCAGCAACCTGTTCGACGGCCAAGGGGTGATGCTCATTGACCTGCCTGCCGGACCAGTTCGGGATGCGTTCTACCAACGGCTCACGCGGAAGAACCCCAGCCAGATCCGCGCCTACTGGTCGCGACTGGTATTTACCGGCCGTGCCCAGCCCCCGCGCGAGGCATCGAGCGTCGATGAGGCCCGGCGCCTCGTTCTCGAATCCCAGGGCAGCATTGCCTACCTGCCGCGTACCGCCGCGAACGACCCCGGCCTCCAGATCCTGTTCAGCCTCGAATGAAAGTTGCCGGCCGGCTGCGCATCCGTGCAGCCGGCGATTGACCCTTGGGTAGGCATATGATCTAATGCGAATCATTATTATTCGCCAGACTCTTACAAATGCTGTCCAATAACTGCGCCCATCCCCGGCCCTCCACGGGGCAAGAGACCGCCGTTGAGCCCCTGCCACAGCGCCAGGGCCAGGATGCAGCCATCCGGAGCGAGCAATTGTTCGAGGGGCGGAGCACGCTCGAGATCGAGCACGAGGGATGCCGGTACTTCCTGCGCGCCACGCGCAGCGGAAAGCTGATTCTCACCAAATGAATATCACCGCCCTCAAGGGCAAAATGCGGCTGGGAGGCTAAACTATGTACGTATGCGTTTGCCTTGGGGTCACCGAACGCCAGATCGAACAGGCCGCTCGCGCGGGTGCGCGCCGGCTGCGGGATCTGCGGGCGGAGTTGGGTGTGACGACCGAATGCGCGACCTGCGCACGTCATGCCCAGAGCTGCCTGCGTGCGGCAATCGACTGCCAAGCCGGGAACGAGACGCTGGCCACAGCAAGGCAAACGCTGCACCCCAACCAATTTGCCCTGGAGGCCGCAGCATGAAAGGCGACAAGAAAGTCATCCAGTACCTCAACAAGCAGCTCACCATCGAGCTTACCGCCATCAACCAGTACTTCCTGCATGCGCGCATGTATAAGAACTGGGGCTTCGACCGCCTCGGCAAGCACGAGTACGACGAGTCGATCGAGGAGATGAAGCACGCCGACATGCTGATCGAACGCGTGCTCTTCCTCGAGGGCCTGCCCAACCTGCAGAACCTCAACAAGCTCCTGATCGGCGAGAACGTGCCCGAGTGCATGCAGGGCGACCTCAAGCTCGAACTGGCAGGGCGCGAGAACCTGATCGAAGCAATTGCCTACTGCGAGTCCTGTAAGGACTACGTCTCGCGGGAACTGTTCGAGCACATTCTCGAAGACACCGAGGAGCATATCGACTACCTCGAGACCCAGCTCGGCCTCGTCGACAGCGTCGGCCTGCAGAACTACCTGCAGTCGCAGATGAAGCCTGCCGCATCCTGACCCACCGCAGCCCCGTCCAGGGGCATTCAACTGCCCCTGACGATGCCTTCTGCCGCTCACGCCGCACCCTTTCCGCACCTATCCCCAGTGCCAGACTTCGACACGCCAGCACAGCCTCAGTCCGTTCTGGCAACGCGGGCAGTGGGACGACGCATCCAGCCAACTTCGGTAGGCGCGCCTGGGCGCCTGGCGCTGGTCACGCTCATCACGGGGCTTCACCTCGGCGGCCTTGCGGCGCTGGCCTATCTGTCGCAGGACCCGGTGATACCCCCCGAGGTCGTCCCGATCCAGGTGTCGCTGATCGCCGGCGACCCCTTGCCGAAACCGGCCGCGGAGACGCCACCGGCGCCCGAGCCCGTACCAGCCCCCGAGGTCTTGCCCGTCGAGCCGCCTCCAGAGCCGCCCAAGCCGGTGGTCCGCGAACCGGAACCACCCCCGCCCGTGGTCAAGAAGCCGCCACCGCCCAAGCCGGTGGTCAAGCGCCCGCCCCCGCAGACGGTCACGGAGTCACCCACCGCACTCAGCGCGCCTGAAGAAGCGCCTCCGGCACCGCCTGCGCCCACACAGGCCGCAGTGACCGAGTCGCAGGCGCCACCGCCCGCTCCGGCGGCAGCGCCCGCAGCCGCATCGGCGGCGGCAGCACCGGTGACGGCCGCCCGCTTCGATGCCGCCTACCTGAACAACCCGCCACCGGCTTATCCGATGGCATCGCGTCGCCTGCGCGAAGAAGGCCAGGTGACCCTGCGCGTGCTGGTGCAGCCGGATGGCAAGGCGAGCCAGGTCGAGATCCGCACCAGTTCGGGCTCGGACCGGCTCGACCGTGCCGCACGCGAACAGGTTGCACGATGGACCTTCGAGCCTGCCCGCCAGGGTGGCCGCAAGATCGAATCCTGGGTCCTGGTGCCCGTCGTCTTCAAACTCAAAGGAAACTGATATGGACAGTTCGCAGGCCTTCGGCCTCGCCCACCTGTGGGCGCAATCCGACCTCATCATCCGCGCCGTGGGCCTGATCCTGCTGCTGATGTCGATCACCAGCTGGTACCTGATCGTGGTCCGCGCACTGCGCCAGATGCGTGCACGCCGCCACGGCGGTGCGATCGAGGCGTTCTGGGCCGCGCCCAATCTCGAAGCGGGGCTCAAGCGCCTCAACGAGCAGGCCCCGGGCTCCCCGTTCGAGGCCCTCGCCGAACAGGGCGCCGCGGCTGCCCAGCACGTCCGCCGCCATACGCACAAGGAGACGCTGGGCGGCACGCTCGATGCCGACGAGGTGATCACGCGCGCACTGCGCAAGTCGATCGCACTATCGACAGCAGCGCTCGAGGCCGGGCTCACGGTGCTTGCCTCGATCGGCTCGACCGCGCCCTTCATCGGCCTGTTCGGCACCGTGTGGGGTATCTACCACGCACTCGTCAACATCAGCGCCTCCGGTATGGCCACCCTGGACAAGGTTGCCGGCCCGGTCGGCGAAGCGCTCATCATGACCGCCTTCGGCCTGTTCGTTGCGATCCCGGCCGTGCTCGCCTATAACGCCATCACGCGTGCGAACCGGGTGGAGCTGTCCGAGCTCGACGCCTTCGCCCACGACCTGCATGCCGCCTTCTCGACCGGCTCGCGCATCGCCGCGGTGAGCGCCCGCCAAGGCCAGCCCGAGGCGGCCTCACGCGCCTCGAGCCTGAACCCGGCACCGAACCACGGAGCTGCATGATGGCCTTCGGCGGATTCAGCCAGGGGGACAACCGTCCGCTGCAGAGCGAGATCAACATGGTCCCGCTCATCGACGTCATGCTCGTGCTGCTGATCGTGTTCATGATCACTGCGCCCTTGCTGACGCACTCGGTCAAGATCGATCTGCCGCAGGCGTCGAGCGCACCGACCGATCAGAAGCCCGAGACCGTGGCGCTTTCGCTCGACGGCGAAGGACGCATCTTCTGGAATAACGACGAGATCGACCCGCTCACCCTGCCCGAGCGTCTGGCCGCCACAGCAGCGCAGACTCCGCAGCCCGAACTGCATCTGCGCGCCGACCGCAATACGCGCTATGAGTCGATCGCCGACGTGATGTCGAAGGCGCGCAGCGCTGGCGTCGAGAAAATGGGCTTCGTGACCCTGCCGGAGCATTGAGGACCGTGCGGGGCGAGCAGCCCCGCACAACGAAACAGGGGGCGCTGCATTGCTGCAGCGCCCCCTGTTTTTCTGAAGCAAGCGGCCGCGTTGCGCTCAAGCGCTGCGGTTGCGCACCCTGACGATGACATCAACCTCTTCCAGTTCCACGCCAGCTGGCAGGCGCGGCGCGCCGATCACCTCGATCTCGTCGGCGGCGAGGTCGCGCACCTCGCCGGTATCCATGTTGTAGAGGTGAAAATGCGGCGTGGTGGTGGAGTCGTACACGATGCGCTGCGGATCAACGAACAATTCGCGTACGAGGTGCTTCTCGGTGAACAGCCGCAAGGTGTTGTACACCGTGGCGCGCGAAACATCGGGCGCAGTTGCCTTGACAGTGGCCCATATCTGGTCGGCCGACATGTGCACCGGTGCCGAAAACAGCACGCGTGCAATCTCGATCCGCTGCTGGGTGACGGGGACACCGGCCTTGCGCAGGCAGGCGATGGCATCGTCGGTGGTGTATGCGTTCATGGGCTATCCAGGGCATGGCGCGCAAGAAAGCGTGCTATGCAGCAAATTCATTGACGATGGAATCGTGAACGGCTTCCCGGGTAAACGTCAACAGGCGTACGTACCCTGCGGCACGCACGCCTGCGAAGCAATCGGCAGCCAGTCGCACAGCACTGGCTGCCAGAGCCCTCTCCCACGCTTACTTGAAGGGATCCGGACGCGGCGTTGCGTTGCTCGACGGCGGCAGGATCGGCATGGTGAGTTGCGGCTGGTCACCGGTCATCGTCTTCAGGAAGGCGACGATCTTGCCGATTTCGTCGTCACTATAGGTGCGTCCGAGCTGCAGGCGGCCCATGATATCCACCGCCTGCTCCAGCGTGGCAGCTTCACCGTCATGGAAGTAGGGGTAGGTCATTTCGACGTTGCGCAGCGTCGGCACCTTGAAGTTGAAGCGGTCCGCATCAACCCCAGTGACTGCCGAGCGCCCTTCGGCCGGCGAAGTCGACTGGTACGGCTCGACCAGGCCCATGCGCTGGAACGAGGTACCACCGGCAGCAGGACCGTTGTGGCAAGCCACGCAGCCGCTTTCCTTGAACAGCGTGTAGCCCGCGAGTTCCTTGGCGTCGAGCGCCTTGTCGTCGCCCTTGAGCCACTTGTCGAAGCGCGAGTTCGGCGTGACGAGGGTCTCCTCGAAGGCCGCGATCGCACTGGTCACCATGTCCATGTCGATCTGTTCCTTGCCGAACACACCCTTGAACTCGGCAACGTAGCCCGGAATCGACTGCAGCACGTCGAGCGCCAGCGTATGCGGCATGTTCATCTCGACATCGGCCTGGATCGGGCCACCAGCCTGCTCCTGCAGGTTTGCGGCACGACCGTCCCAGAACTGGGCGATGGCAAGGCTGGAGTTGAGAACGGTCGGCGAGTTCACCGGACCTGCCTTCCAACCATGGCCGATCGAGGTCTTGAGGTTGTCGGTACCACCGCGCGACAGGTTGTGACAGGTGTTGCAGGAGATGATGCCGGACATCGACAGGCGGGGCTCGAACCACAGCTTCTTGCCCAGTTCGACCTTGGCGGGGTTCTCGACCTTGGCGGGTTGGATCGGCTGGATCGGCTCATCACGGACCGTTGCAGCCCATGCGCTGCCCGCAACCATCATCGCCACCGCCACACTCATCGTCTTCAGCTTGAACATCTTGCTTCTCCTTGACTTGCCATTCGAACCGTTCGCTGGAACCCGGGATAACAAACTATCGAGCCTGCTGTCTTTTAGACAGCGTCCAGATATTGGCGCCCATTAGACGCCTAGCTGACGTACCCGATCTTGACTTTAGTCAAGCTTTCTTCCGATGAACCAAGTCGGCGTCCGTAGGTCGGTTCAGCCTGCACAGGCTTCAATCCGATACAAAGACGCTGTGGCCGCTCCGTTATGCTGCAAACGTCCTGACACGCTCGTTCCCGTGCGCTGTCGCCAACTGCCAAGACTCGCAATGCAGAACTCCAACGCTCTTCCCAAGCCCCGCACAACCGGTCGCCGTACCGTCCTGGCGGCGCTCACGATCTCCGCAGCACTTGTCGTCGGCGCCTGGCTCGCGTGGCCGAAGCTTTTCGGCGAGCGCGATCCGCTCGCGCAATACCAGCTCGCAACCGTCCAGCGCGGCACGGTCGAGGACGTGGTCACCGCCACCGGGACCCTGCAACCGCGCGACTACGTGGATGTGGGCGCACAGGTTTCAGGGCAGCTCGAGAGGATCCACGTCGAGGTGGGCAGCGAGGTCAAGGAGGGCGATCTGCTCGCTCAGATCGACCCGACGGTCTACCTCGCACGGGTCGATGCGTCACGCGCACAGTTGCGCAACCTGCGCGCCCAGCTGAAGGACCGCGAGGCTCAGCTCGCGCTCGCCCACATCCAGCTGCGCCGACAACGTGCATTGATGGCCGAAGACGCGAGCACCCAGGAAAACCTGCAGACCGCCGAGGCCTCGGCGAAATCGGCCGAGGCCCAGCTCGAGGCCTTGCGGGCGCAGATCGAACAGATCGAATCCACCCTGCGCGCGGACGAAGCCAACCTCCAGTACGCCCGCATCCTGTCGCCGATGGCCGGAACGGTGGTCTCGATCACCGCACGCCAGGGCCAGACCCTCAATACCAACCAGCAGGCGCCGGTCGTGATGCGCATCGCCGACCTGAGCACGATGACGGTTCAGACCCAGGTCTCCGAGGCCGACATCAGTCGCCTCAAGCTCGGCATGGAGGCCTACTTCACTACCTTGGGCGGCGCCGGCAAGCGCTGGTACGGAAGGCTGGAGAAGATCGAGCCAACGCCGACGGTGACCAACAATGTCGTGCTCTACAACGCGCTCTTCGACGTGCCCAACCCCGACGGCAAACTGATGACGCAGATGACCGCCCAGGTCTTCTTCGTCGTTGCACAGGCCAAGGATGCGCTGCTGATCCCGATGGCAGCGCTCTCGCAGGGCGCGGTGCGCACGCCGCAGCCCGGCAGTGCAAGCACGTCGACGGCACCCGGCGCCACGCCTGGCAACGCCCGCGCTGACGGCCAGGGGCGGCGACCAGGCGGCCGCGACTCGGCCTCCATGGCGGGTACGCGTACGCTGAGGGTCGTCGGCGAGCGCGGCACGCTTGAAGAACGCAGCGTCGAGATCGGCGTCACCAACCGTGTCCAGGCTCAGGTGCTGAGCGGCGTACGAGAGGGCGAGCGCGTGGTCTCGGGCATCGTGAGCGGCGCTGCCGCAGGCAACCGTCCGCCGATGACGCCGCGGCTATGAAAGTCGAACAGCTCCCGCCGCCGGCGTCGGCCCCCTTGCCCGCGACCGCCACGACACCGCTGATCGCACTCTCTGGGGTTACGCGCAGCTTCGTCACCGGCGAGGTCGAGACGCAGGTGCTGCACGGTATCGACCTCGAGATCTTCCCCGGCGAGTTCGTCGCCATCGTCGGCGCGTCGGGCTCGGGCAAGTCGACGCTGATGAACATCCTCGGCTGCCTCGATCGACCCAGTGGCGGCACCTATCGCTTCATGGGCGAGGACGTCGCCGGCTTCGACCGCGACGCGCTCGCACGCCTGCGCCGCGAGGCCTTCGGCTTCGTGTTCCAGAGCTACAACCTGATCGGCGGCGCCAGCGCGCGCGACAACGTCGAGGTGCCGGCGGTGTATTCGGGCATGCCGCCTGAGGAGCGCCACGCCCGTGCCGAGTCGCTGCTCGCCACCCTCGGCCTGGGCGAGCGCATCCACCACCGCCCCAGCCAGCTCTCCGGCGGCCAGCAGCAGCGCGTGTCGATTGCACGCGCGCTGATGAACGGCGGCCGCATCATACTTGCCGACGAGCCCACCGGCGCCCTCGACAGCAAGAGCGGTGCCGAGGTGATGAAGCTGCTGCGCGAGCTGTCCGCCGCCGGCCACACCATCATCCTGATCACCCACGAGCGCGAGGTCGCCGAGCAAGCGAGCCGCATCATCGAGATCCGCGACGGACGCATCGTCGGCGACCCCGGTCCGCGCCCGCCGCAGGGCGAGGAACCCGACTTCGCCCCCCATGTGGATCGCACGTCACCGCTGTCGGACGTCGTCGAGGCCACCCGCACCGCGCTGCGCGCACTGCGCGCCAACCTGTTCCGCGCCATCCTCACCTTGCTCGGCATCGTCATCGGCGTGGCTTCGGTGATCGCCATGCTGGCAATCGGCGACGGCGCCAAACAGAAGGTGATCGACCAGGTCAGCGCGATGGGCACCAATCTGCTCACCGTGCGTCCCGGCGCGCCCAACACGCGCGGCCGCGACGCCCCGGCGACGCTGGTGATCGAAGACGTGCAGGCGATCGCCGAACTGCCCAACATCCTTGCCTCGGTCCCAGAGCAGGGCGGTACCATAACCATCCGCGCCGGCAACGTCGACCACCGCACCAGCGTCAACGGCACCTCGGCCGACTACGTGGTCGCGCGCACCTGGGTACCGGCCAGCGGCACCTTCTTCAGTGCCGAGGACGAGGCCCGCTACGCTACCGTGGCCGTACTCGGGCAGACCGTCGCCAATGCCTTGTTCCCGGCGGGCGACGCGGTAGGCGAGTTCGTGCTGGTCAACAACATCCCCTTCCAGGTCGTCGGCGTGATGTCGCCCAAGGGCGCCACGCCATGGGGGCAGGACCAGGACGACATCGTCTTCGTGCCCTACACCACGGGCAGCCTGCGCATCACAGGCCAGCGCTTCTTGCGCAACGTGACCGTCGCCGTGGAGGACGTCTCGCGCATCGACGAATCGCAGGCCGATGTGCACGCCCTGCTGCTCGCGCGGCACGGCGTCGAGGACTTCCAGATCCGCAACATGGCCTCGGTGATCGACACCGTGTCCGAGACGCAGAACACGCTCACCATCCTGCTCGGTACGGTGGCGGCGATTTCGTTGCTGGTGGGCGGCATCGGCGTCATGAACATCATGCTGGTGTCGGTCACCGAGCGCACACGCGAGATCGGCATCCGCATGGCCACCGGCGCACGCATGAAGAACATCCTGCAGCAGTTCCTGATCGAGGCGCTGGTGGTGTCCGCCGTCGGCGGGCTGATCGGCGTAGCGGTGGGCCTGGGCAGCGCGGCGATCATCGAGCGCTTCGGCACCGCTGTGCAATATTCGTTGACGCCGGTCGTACTCGCCTTCAGCTGCGCCTTCCTGACCGGCCTGATCTTCGGCTACCTGCCTGCACGCAAGGCAGCGCGCCTGGATCCGGTCGTCGCCCTCGCTTCCGAATGAACCCTCGCCGCCTTACGCACTCCCGCCTCGACACCGCAGGCCAGCCTGCGGCCAACCCCGTTAACGCCCCCATGCAGCCCACCCGACGCAGCCTTCTTCTCCTCATTGCCGCCCTGTTCGCGACCGGTTGCGCGATCACCGAACCGATCGCCCGCCCGACGCTCTCCGTACCGGGCGCATGGTCTGAGCGCGCTACAGAAAGCGGCGACGCTGTCGCCACCGACTGGTGGCATGACTTCGGTGCTCCCGAGCTGGATGCGCTCATTACCGAGGCGATGTCCGCCGCCCCCGACCTGCGCATCCAGGCCGAGCGCGTCGTGCAGGCCGAGCTTGCGCTGCGCCAGGCCGGCGCCTCGCTCTTTCCGGCGCTGAGCCTGAGCGGCGGCAGCGGCACACGCAACGTCGACGGCAGGGAGTCCGGCTCCACCGACCTGAGCCTCGGCGCCAGCTACGAACTCGATCTCTGGGGCCGCATCGCCGCCGGGGCCGATGCCAGCCGCGCCAGCCTGGTCGCCACCCGCCATGACTACGATGCCGCCCGCCTGTCGATGAGTGCGAGCGTGGCCACCACCTGGTTCCAGGTGCTCACGCTGCAGGAGCGCATCGACATCGCGCGCCGGAACCTCGACATCGCCGAGCGCGTCTTGCGTGTCGTGCAGGCCCGCTACGACAACGGCGCGGCCTCCGCGCTGGAGCTGAGCCAGCAGCGCAGCACCGTACTCAACCAGCGCAAGGCGATCGAACCGCTGGAAGTGCAGCTGCGCCAGACGCGCAGCGCGCTTGCCATCCTGCTCGGACGCAGTCCGCAAGCCAGCGTCGCGGCCGACGTACGGCTGCATTCCCTGCACGTGCCACATGTCAGCGCCGGCCTGCCCTCGGACCTGCTACTGCGCCGCCCGGACATCGCCGCCAGCGAAGCTCGGCTGGAGGCCGCGGCCGCCAACATCGCCGCGGCACGCGCAGCCCTGCTGCCCAGCATCAGTCTGTCGGCAGGCGCAGGCATCGGCAGCGCCGCCCTGCTCTCGCTCGCCGACACCACGCGCACGCTGTCGCTTTCGGCTAGCGTGGTGCAGAAGATCTTCGATGGCGGCCGCCTGCGCACCGAGGTCGAACTGCAGCGCTCACGCCAGCGCGAGCTGCTCGAAACCCACCGCCGCACCCTTCTCGTCGCCCTCAAGGAAGTGGAGGATGCCCTCGCGGACAGCGCACGCGATGCCAACCAGGAAGCTGTCCAGCGCGAGATCCTCGCCGAGGCCGAGCGCAGCCTGCGCCTGGCCGAGCTGCGTTACCGCGAAGGCGCCGACGGCCTGCTCACCGTGCTCGACGCCCAGCGCTCCCTGTTCTCA
The DNA here is from genome assembly GCF_000310145.2 of Thauera sp. 28. GTDB lineage: Bacteria > Pseudomonadota > Gammaproteobacteria > Burkholderiales > Rhodocyclaceae > Thauera > Thauera mechernichensis. Next base: position 61,673 of record NZ_AMXA01000017.1, on the reverse strand, counting down.
GCCCAGGACCAGCTCGCCCAACTGCAACTGGCGCGCTTGAGCAATGCGGTGACTCTCTACAAGGTGCTGGGCGGCGGGTGGCGCGCTGACCCTTGATGGGTTGGGCACCGGACCACTCGTGAAATCGACACGCCTCAAACAGGGCATACGAAAGGCGAAACCACCCATCAAGAGCATTTATTGATAATACAGTTACGAATCGTTATTATTCTGGACTTTGTGAAAACTAGCCAGCCACCTGCATCGTGACCAAGAGTCGCGTCCCCCCAGGAAGCCAGCCACACCTTCCGACTCCATGGACCCAGACTCGATGGCTCAAACAAGCTCTCTGCGCTTGAAGCGCACAACCGCTCTCGTCCTCCTCGCACTCTCGTCGGCCTCGTCGATTGCGCAGGAAAAGCAACTCAATACCGTTGTCGTTTCTGCCTCCGGCTTCGAGCAGGACATCAAGGAGGCTCCCGCCAGCATCACCATCATCACTCGCGAGGACCTTGAGACCAAGCGCATCACTAGCGTCGCGGACGCTCTGGCTGGCGTGGAAGGCGTCGATACCGGCGGCAGTGCGGGCAAAACGGGCGGCCTGAACATCCGCATGCGAGGACTGGGTGACGACTACACGCTCGTCCTGATCGATGGCCGGAGGCAGAACGGCACCGGGAACATCTACCCCAACGGGTTCGGCGAAGCACGCAACGGCTTCATTCCTCCAGTATCGGCTATTGAACGTATCGAGATCATCCGCGGCCCGATGTCGACGCTATATGGCTCGGATGCCATGGGCGGGGTCGTCAACATCATCACCCGCAAGGTCGACACGGAGTGGAACGGCTCGGTCACCATCGAAGGAACAGTCCTCGAGGACAGCGCTTACGGCAACTCGTACTCCGGCGAGGTCTACGCCGCCGGCCCGCTCAAGGAGGACATGCTCGGTCTGCAGGTCCGCGCGCGCAACCTTCACCGCGAGCAGTCACACATCCGCTATGACTTTGACGACGGCTCCACGGGCGCTGAACTGGACATGGGACGCAACCCGACCAAGACGAACAGCGAAAGCTACGGGGCCCGCCTTACGTTGACCCCCAACAAGCAGCACGACCTCTGGATCGACGTCGAAACCAGTCGGCAGCACTACGACAATAGCAGGGGGCAATTGGGTACTCTGGGTACTGCAGGTGGCTACGCGCCGTCACAGAAGTACACACGCGACAAACTCCTCCTCGCCCACAACTGGCGCACTGAATCCGGCGTTCTCGAGTCTAGCCTGAGCTACAACGAGAGTGCGACTGTCGGCCGTTTGATTCCCGCACGACTGGTCGGTCGCAGCGGCGACCGAGGGCTGAAGGGTACCGACCTTATCTTCGACACCAAGTACGTGACCGCAGTGGGCGACCACGTACTGTCAGTCGGAGCACAATACTGGGACGCCGAGATGCAGGACAGAATCCTGCCGCGGAACACGGAGTTCACACAGATCAGCGTTTTCGTCGAGGACGAATGGCGCCTGCGGGATAACCTCGCGCTGACCCTTGGGGCTCGCCATGACCATCACGACGAATTCGGTGGCTACACCACGCCGCGCGCCTATGTTGTGTGGAATACGACGGACAACTGGACGCTGAAAGGCGGCGTCAGCGGAGGATACAAGGCACCGCGACTCGAATACCTTACCAACGGCATCTATCTTGTCGGAGGCCAAGGCCGCACCCCGTTGATCGGCAACCCGGACCTGTCGCCCGAGACCAGCACCAACATGGAGATCAGTGCCATTTTCGACAGCCTAGCTGGCTTCACTGCTGGCGCTACGGTCTTCCACAGCAAGTACAAGGATTTCATCAGCACCTCGGCAGGCCCTCTGCTCCTGAGTTGCGCGACGGACCGCAACGAAGCCGAATGCGAGGCTTTCCTTGCAGGCTTCGGCAGCCAGTGGGACATGGGCTACCGGAACTATCCGGCCAGCACCGGACCGGCTGACAGCTTCAACCTCCGCCGTCCGGTAAACGTCGATCGCGCTCGCATCCAGGGCCTTGAGCTTTTCACTCGCTGGCAGCTATCGCCTGCCTGGAATCTGCAAGCCAACTACACCTACACCGACAGCTCCCAGACCAGCGGGGTGAATCGTGGCGACCCGATCAACGATACCCCGAAGCACATGGCGAACCTGACCCTGCGCTGGAAGGCTACGGATAACCTATCCGCGTGGGTGAGTGGCGAATACCGGGGTGAGGGCTATCGCAGCGGCACCCACTCTGCGTCAGGAACCGCCGCATCCCTCAATGGCATCAAGTCACGCGAACTGGTGGGTGACTGGGCAGCTTACTCGCTCGTCAACGTCGGCACCTCCTACAAGGTCAGCAAGAATGTGACCCTGAGTGGCACGGTCTTCAACTTGTTCGACAAAAAGTTCAACGAGGCCAAGCTCGTCGACGCAAGCGCAACTAGCAAGACGGCCTATCCTCGCTTCCGTAACAACCTCGAACCTCGACGGCTCTGGGTCTCGGCCAACGTCCAGTTCTAAAGAATGGAGGCATCGCAGCCAACGCCTGAGCGCCCAGCTAACTCAACGCCGCTGTCTGGCACGCCCGAAGGCAACCGGGCGCGCAGGGCGGGTTGGCTGCGCGCCCTCCACCAGTGGCACTGGATCAGCTCCGCCGTTTCCCTGTTCGGGATGCTGATGTTTGCCATCACCGGCATCACGCTCAACCATGCCGGCGCGATAGAGTCGAAGCCACGCATCGAGACGCGGGTGGAGGCCATGCCCACGGCACTGGTCGAAACCTTGCGACTGGTTGCCGCCAGTCCGCCGTCCGCAGGACAGTCGCTGCCGGCGGATGCAGTGGCCTGGGTCGGACACGCACTCGACGTGCGTCTACCCAGCGGCGCAGCCGAGTGGTCCGAGGGGGAGATTTATCTCGCCCTGCCCCGCCCCGGTGGCGATGCCTGGTTGCGCCTGGACCTCGAGGCCGGCGAGGCCGAGTACGAACTTACCGATCGCGGCTGGATCGCTTGGCTCAACGACCTTCACAAGGGTCGCAACACGGGCGAAGCCTGGCGCTGGTTCATCGACATCTTCGCTGTGGCCTGCGTGCTGTTCTCGCTCACCGGACTGCTGATCCTGCAAGCGCATGCAGCCAACCGGCCGGCGGTGTGGCCAACGGTCGGTTTCGGCGTGGTGCTGCCCGTACTGCTGGCCCTGTTGTTCATTCATTGACCTGCCCAACCTACTGGAGCTGAAATGCACAAGCCCCTGATCATGGCCGCTGCCCTCGCCTTCGGCACCGGCCTGGCCACTTCCGCAACTGCTGGGGGAATCGACGTCGAGATCGAACTGCCGCGCATCGATGTGTCGGACTACCGCCGTCCCTACGTCGCCGCCTGGATCGAGCGCCCGGACAATAGCGTCGCCGCCAATCTAGCCGTCTGGTACGACGTCAAGATGCGCAACGGCGAAGGCGCGAAATGGCTCAAGGACATGCGGCTGTGGTGGCGGCGCAGCGGCCGCGAGCTCGAAGTGCCGATCGACGGCATCACCAGCGCCACGCGCCACCCGGGCAAGCACACCCTGAGCTTCACCACTGGCCAAGAACCTCTGGGCACGCTTGCTGCAGGCGATTACCGCCTGGTGGTGGAGGCATCGCGCGAACACGGCGGCCGAGAAGTAATCACGCTGCCACTGACATGGCCACCCACTGTAGCCACTCGCACCGAAGCGCACGGCGAGCATGAGATCACGTCGGTCGTAGTACAGCTCAAGCCCTGAGCACCTTGCCCCCGCGCCACCAACCCATGCATAACGTCACGAGGCCCCTGATGTCACTCAAGAACGCCCTCCGCCACCGACTCGTACGCCTGAGTCTGTCGCTCGCAGTCCTGCCGGCCACCCTGAGCGCACCGCTTGCGCATGCGCACGAGGCCTGGCTGCTGCCCTCTTCAACGGTACTGTCGAGCACGGGCTACGTCACTATCGACGGCGCGGTCTCCAACGACCTGTTCTTTTTCAACTACCGTCCGATGATGGTCCGCGACAACCTCGTCATCAGCGCACCGGACGGCAGCACCGTGCAGCCGGAGAACCTCCTTCAGGGCCAGTTGCGTACCGTTTTCGACGCCAACCTGCAGGCCGCTGGCACCTATCGTATCGCACTGGTCAATGCGAGCCTCATGGCGAGCTGGAAAGAAAATGGTGAGACCAAGCGCTGGCGCGGCAGTCACGAGGATCTGGCGGCCAGCGTTCCGGCCAATGCCGAAGAGCTTGTCATCCGCGAGGGCAACAGCCGCATCGAGACCTTCATCACGGTGGGACGTCCAAGCGAGCTCAAGCCAAGCGGACGCGGTCTCGAGTTGCTGCCCGTGACCCACCCGAATGATCTCTATGCCGGCGACCCGGCAACGCTCGCTTTCGTCATCGATGGTAAGCCTGCAGCGAACATCGAGGTCGAGATCATGGCCGGCGGCACGCGCTATCGCGACCAGCTGGAAAAACAGAAGCTGGTGACCGATGCACAAGGCAGGATCACTCACACTTGGCCTGCACCGGGAATGTATTACCTGAAGACGACGGTCGACGGCCAAAGCGATACCATGCAGAACACCGAGCGACGCCTTTCCTACGTTGCGACACTGGAAGTGCTCGCGCAATGAAGCTTGGCAAGAGCCCGGTTCGGCAACTCACGAGCGGACTGCACAAGGGATGATCGCGCTCGAGCTGCCCCGCCTAGGCGCCGCAGCTGGGGTCCTTGCCGCATATGCGGTGCTCTGCCTGCAAAGCTGGCGTCAGTATCGCCGGCTTGCGGGCAGAACAGTAACGGCCTCAGCTGCCGATGGCGTGCTTATCGCCTACGCCAGCCAAAGCGGCTTTGCTGCCGAACTTGCCGACGAGGCCGTTCAGGCACTGGGTAGCGCGGGGGCGCAGGCGACCTTGCTCGCGCTGGACCAGATCGACAAACGTCTGCTCGAGTCCTTTTCATCGGCCCTGTTCATCGTCAGCACCTGCGGCGAGGGTGATGCGCCCGACAACGCTGCCCGCTTCGCCGACACCCTGATGCGCGAGACCGCCAGGGACGAAACGGCAGAACTCCCGCTTGACCTGCGTTATGGCCTGCTGGCACTGGGCGATCGCAGCTACAACCACTATTGCGGCTTCGGCCGCAGGCTCGACGCTTGGCTGGAAAGCCGTGGCGCTCGGCGTATCTTTCCGCGTATCGAGGTGGATCGCGCCAACACAGAGGCGCTGCGGGCCTGGCGCCATCAGCTGGCGGCCTTTGTCGGCATTGCCGAACTGGATGCGCTCCAGTTGCCGGCAACCCGCCCCTGGCGGATCCGTCGCAGCACGCTGCTCAATCCGGGAAGTGTGGGGGCCGCCGTCCATCACGTCGAACTCGAGGCACTCGCCGACGATGCAAGCGCCGAGGCACCGAACTGGGAGGCCGGCGACTTGCTGCAGCTCTACCCAGCTGATGGCGATGCTTACCCGCGAGACTATTCGATCGCCTCCCTGCCGGAGGATGGGGCTGTACATCTGCTCGTGCGCCGCGTGATTGGCGCCGACTCGAAGCCGGGCGTCATGTCCTCGCGCCTCACAGCACCGGACGCGGTCGGCACGATGGTACGCGGACGCATCCGCAGCCATCAGAACTTCCGCATCGGTGACAACAGCTCACGCCCACTGCTACTGATTGGCAACGGCACTGGACTTGCGGGACTGCTAGCCCACCTGCGCCAGCGCGCACGCAACGGCGACGGCCGCAATTGGCTGGTCTTCGGCGAACGCAACGCCGCCTGCGACGACTTTCACGGTTCCGAACTCGACGATCTACAGGGCCGCGACCTGCTCGCGCGTTGCGATCGCGTGTTTTCGCGCGACCTGCCGGCACGCGAATACGTGCAGGACCGGCTATTGCGTGCTGCGGACACGGTACGCGAATGGGTGAGTGGCGGCGCCGCGATCTACGTCTGCGGCAACGCGGTGGGCATGGGCCCGGCCGTGGATGAGGCCCTGCGGACAATCCTCGGCGCCGAAACCATCGCGCAACTGGCCCTCGAGGGCCGCTACCGCCGCGACATTTACTGATGCCGCATCAAGGCATCGCCCCGCCTTCCTTCTTCATCAACCCCGTTCTGGAAACACCAAGCATGATCAAGCAAACACTGGCCTCAATCACCCTCGGCGCCCTGACCGTTGTCTCATCCGCTGCCCTCGCCAATGACGCTGCGCCGGCGAACAGGGTCTCGCACTATCAGGCGCAACAGGCCGAATCCATCGTACAGACCATGGCCAACCTGCGCGAAGCCAATGCAAAGCTCAGAGCACTGCTGGCCGGCGAGGTCGGCGAATACGACATTCACGATATCCACAGCCTTAGCTACACACTTGAGGATTCGCTGGCGCGTATCGCCGAAGAGGTCAAGCAATTACACAACACCGTCGCTGACATGCACTTCGCGAGCGAGGGGCTCAAGCGCGATGCGGTCATCGACTTCGGCACGGCATATCTGGAAGGGATCGACAAGATCGTCTCACCCTGATCAGCACGTTTGACGAACAACGAGTCTCGCGCAAACCTGCAAGCACCCCCCTCTTCAGTTGAGGACGGTGCTTGGCGCAAAGCTACTTCACGACCTTGCGCGAAGTCTCCAGGTAGGCCTTGCCATGCTTGATGACGCCCTCGCGGTCGAGCTTCTCGGACGCCTGATGCACTTCCTCGAGCGTCTCGGCAAGCTTGCCCATCTCCTCGTTCATCTTGGCAAGCGCAGTCTCCAGCGTATAGGTCAGCTGGTGCACGTCGGCCATGTCGCCGTCGCTGACAGCGCCGTCGAGGATGGCCTGCAGCTTGGTGTTGTATTCCGAGAAGTTCGCGACTGCCTGGTCAAGGGTCTCTGACGGCTTGGCTTCGAAGTGTGCGTACTTCTCCCCCGGGCCGGATGCCCACGCCGGGGTCGCCAGCGTACCGAGGGTGAGAACAGCAGCGAGGATCATTTTTTTCATGGTGTTGCCCTTCTGAGTAAATGCACTCTTCGCGTGGCCATGGCTACGCGAAGACGTTCGAACGGATTTCACTTGCCCTTGCGAGGGCAGCCTTTGCAGGGCTTGTCTTTCCTGCAGCACTTCTTGCTCATGAAATACTCCGTGGTGCTAGCTTGTCGCCGTGCGGGCCATTATTGCAGGTGTCCCGGACACTCGGCTGCGCTCCACGACTCGCCCAGCACCTCATAGGCGCGCCAGTCGGACACCAGCCTTGCGGCGCACTCGCGCACGCTTTCGGGCATGCGCGTGTCGCCACCAATGAGCGCCAGGTGTGCGGCGATGGCACGCGCCACTGCGGGCGAGCGCCGCGCCGGGAAACGCGACAGCAACTGCAGGACCGCGGCGAGTGCGAGGTCGGGCGAGTGACCGTAATCCGGCCCCTCTGCACACCCTGTGTGCGCCAAGGGTTCCGCGGCACGGCGCTCGGGAGTCACAGGCGCACCGCGTAGTATTCGACGACTTGCTGCACCTCGACCGGGAACGGCACCTCGTCGGCCGAAGGCGTCCGCATGACCTGCGCGCTCAGCGAGGCCTCGTCGAACGCCAGCCATTCGGGACGGCTGAGCGCCGGCTCGGCGAGCGCCTCGACGACCACCGGAATCTTGCGTGCACGCTCGGTGAGCGTGATGCGGTCACCCGGACGAATGCGGATCGACGGGATGTTCACCGACCGGCCATTGAGCAGGACATGCTTGTGCCGCACCAGCTGCCGAGCGGCGACGGCGGTCGGCGCAAAGCCGGCGCGGAACACGAAATTATCCAGGCGGCGCTCGAGCAGCTCGAGCAGCTTCTCGCCCGTGGGCGCCTTGTCGCGCTTGGCTTCACGGAACAGGCGCTGGATCTGGCGCTCGCCCAGGCCATAGTTGAAACGCAGCTTCTGCTTCTCGATCAGTTGCGAGCCGAACTCCGACTTGCGCTTTGGGCGCTGGCCGTGCTGGCCTGGCGGGTAGTTGCGTTCCCCCAGCGGCTTGCGCGACAGGCCGGGAAGCTCGCAGCCCAGTGCGCGCATCACCTTCAGGCGGGGGCCGGTATAACGTGACAAGTCGTTCTCCTTCTGTTGTTCCGTGAGTCTGTGCAGCACGCCTCAGGCGTGCGAAAAGTGCGATTGAGGCAGCTTCGAAATCGAGACCGCGTCGCGTGCGACTGCGCTGGAACGCAGCGCTCGGGGCGGCTGGCTGTTCGCGATGGCCTGTTCGAGTTGTTCGCATGAGCGGTTCAGCTCCTGGTCGATCGGACGCGCGTCGAGCTCGCGCAGCAACATGCCCGCCTCGTGCGCCGCACGAGGACAGCCACTGTCCAGGTAGCGGGCCACGTGTGAGATGAGGCCGGAGATCAGCCTGAGCTGTTCGGTCGAGACCTGAAGAGACATGACGAACTCCTTTCTGCGAACAGTTCTCATTATTATTACTATCCACAGAAAGTCAAGCCTTTCTTGCCCTTGATGGACTACTCCGGAACATAGACGAAGGAGCCATCCTTCATGCGGTAGGCGACCCCAGCCTTGGCGCCCTCTCCCGAGCCGATCTCGCCACTGGCCTGGTAGTGCTCGATGACCTCGCCCTTCTTGACGATCATCTCCATGTTCGGCTGCCCGGGGTTCCTGATGATGGTGACGTCATCGGTTGTGAAAGGGTTCATCGGGTTGCTTGCGATCGCCAGCAGCAGCGCGGCGATGATCACCAGGAACACGTCGATCAGATTGACCACCGACAGGATGGGGTCGTCGGCCTCGAGGTCGTCCATCAGGCGCAGGCTCATTGCACACCCTCCGCGGCCAGCGGGGCGAGCGGATCATCGTATGGCGCACCGCCCTGTTCGTGCGCAGCAGCGCGGCAGCCTCGCTTCTCGATATCGGCCAGCTCGGTCGCCAGCCAGCGGCGGCGCACGCTGACGACCCAGTAGGTAATCGCAGAGGCGATCAGCGCGAGGATCACCGCTGAGAAGGCGATCATCAGGTTGCGGCTGACCTCCTGGAGTTGCCCATCGGAGAGTGCCATCAAGGCTGGCCCCATGGGGATCATGGTTGCGACCAGGCCGAGCATCGGCCCGACACGGGTAGCGATGCGCAGGGTCTCGAGCCGGTGCACAGCGATCGCTTCCAGATCGGTCACCCCCAGGCTGGGATCCAGGCGCAGCGCGGCATGGAGTTCCTGCGCACGCGGGTCGCCGCGACGGCGCTGGCGCGCCTGCATGAGGAAGCGGCCGAGGGCGTGGAAGGCGTAGAAGAACAGCACGGTCACGAGCAGCAGCACAGGCAGCATGAAGAGCTGACTGAGTCCGTACATGGCGGTTTCGATCAGTTGGGAAAGGGACATGTGTCCTCCTTGGAAGATGAATGGGTTGGTGGTAGTGGTCGTGAATGTGCCGGGGCAGTGGCTGCTACCACTTCCCCTCCAGGGTCAGCAGCCAGGTCCTGTCGCCGCCATCACGGCCGGCCAGCTGCCAGCGACGGTCGTCATCGCGCGCCACACGTGCATGGCGATCGCGCGCACCGAGCAGGTTCTCCCCGGCCAGGCGCAGATCAACCCCAGGAGCGAGCTGCCGGGTGACATGGACGTCGATACGCGTGCCACTGCGGTTAGTCCCCTGCAGTTCGCTGGCCCGCGCCGTGCGTGCCGGCCCCGTGTGGCGGAGTTGGACGCCAAAGCGCAGGGCCGCACCCGAAGGCGCGTGTTCATAGCCAAGGCTGGAGACATGGCGGAGCGTGTCACTGGCGATACGCCGGACGCCCAGGCGGGCGTCGTCCACCTCGGCCCGCGGCAGGGTAAGGGTTGCGCGCAGGCTGCCGCCGGCCGGCAAGATGCCAGCGAGGGCGGCGCTGTCCAGGCGCACGCTGAGCTCGACGCCCCAATGGCGCGCATCGCCAACGTTGGCGGGGCGCTCGACCCAGCGTCCAGCCTCGTCGGCCAGCGTGCGCTCGATGAAGTCCGCAGTGCGACGGAAGTAGGCGTTGGCCCCAAGCACGCTGCGCTCGCCGCCGAGATAGCGCTCGACACCGATCTCGAAGCGCTGGATGCGCTCCGCAGCCAGGCCCGGCCGCCCGCCCAGGTCGGGTTCGAGTGGCGTATTGACGCCCGCACTGCGGGTGACGACCGGACTGAGCTCATCCAGCTTGGGCGCGCGCAAGCCACTTCCGACGCTGGTGCGCAGCACCCAGGCCGGCGCGAACGCCCAACGTAATGCGAGCGAGGGCGACACCGCCTCGGTATGCCGCTGCCCGCCGCCCGAACGCTGGCGCAGGCCGTCCACGCGCAGGCCGCTGGTGAGCGTAAAAGTGTCGCCGTCGGCGCCGCCGAAGGTCCATTCGTCCTGGAACCAGGCCGCCGCGCTTGTTTCACGCAAGTCATGACGGCGCAGCGCTAACGCCGTATCCGATCCCGCCTCCTGTGCATCCTTCCGGCTGAGCACCGCGCCCTCAAGCGCCCAGGTCAGCAGGTGGGCCCCCACTGCCCTGTCGAGCCGGGCCGACCCGGTGAGTTCGCGCTCGCTGCGCTCGAGCGCCTCGACTGCGGCCGTGCCCACGGCAGGCAGGCGACGGGTGTCCGTCCGACGGTCGCCGTCCATCACCGCAAGCCGCAGCCCGAGCCGGCCATCGACGGACGCCAGCGGCATGCTGGCGTCGGCGCGCAGGCGCGCGATGCGCATGTCGCTGCGCTCGCGGTCGACGCGGGTATCGACGCCGCCGGCGCTGAGCTGCTGGCGCCGCCAGCCGTTGTTGAGATAGAGGCTTGGCCACACAGTCAGACGTCGTTCGCCGTCCTTCAAGGACAATCGTGGCGACAGGATCAGTTCATCGACACGGTAGCGGCCCAGCGTCCGCTCATCGGCCACGACGCCGGCCGGATCGCCGCGCATGCGCTGCTGCTCGACCGGCATGCGGTGGCGGTTGAACGTCAGCGGCAGGGTCCACGCACGCTCGGCCACCCCGCCTTCGACGCTGCCGGTCAACTGCAGGTTGGGTTCGTCGCCGCGCAGGCCCACGGTGGCCTTCAGCGAGCGGCTCGGCTTGGCCTGCGGCGCACGCACGACAAGGTTCACCACCACCTCGGCGGTGACGCCGAACTCGGCCGAGCCGCCGCGCATCAGTTCGACCCGCTCGAGTTCGCCAGCAGGCAGCCGGCCGACCACGGTAAGCGCATGCCGCCCGCTCGCCGTGGGGCGCTCGCCATTGACGAGGATGAGCACCGAATCGCGCGCCATCCCGCGCGCCGAGGCCGAGGCGCCTTCCATGCCATCCGCACCGCGCTCCAGTCCGGGCAGCTTGCGCAACACCTCGGACACCGACAGCCCGCCCAGGCTGGCGATGTCCTCGCGGTCGAAGACCACTTTCTGGCCCGCCGCATAGCGCTGCTCGGCGACCGCATCGAGCGCGGCCTCGACCTCGATCGCCTTCAGCTCGGTGTCCGCCAGGGCGCCCACCGGCAAGCCGGCGGCAAGCGCCGCAAGCAGCGACCCAAGGTGCGCACGCGCTCGCATCATGCTCGCGTACCAGGCATGACACCCGGCTGCCGGCGCGACTGGCTCAGCGTACCCGCGAAGAAGGCGCCCAGGGTGAGCAGCGCAAGCAGAAGCTCCAGCCAGGGCGCCGGCATGTCGGCGGCCGCATCAGGTGCGACCTGCTCGAGCACCTGTCCGGTCACTTGCTGCGGCTCTGCCTCGGCCGCGTTCGGGGTCGGGGTCGGGGTCGTCGCCGCATCCTGCGCAGGTGCCGTGCTCGATTCCAGCCCGAAGCCGGCCGCGAGCGAGCGGGCATAGGCGTCCACCTTGCTGCTGACCGGCTGGTAGTCGAGTCGCTCGACCGCGTCGGCATAGATCTCGACGAGCCGCTTCAGCGTGGCCTCGTCGGTGCTCCAGTACTCCTTGCGCGCGGCCTCGAGCATGCGCTCTGCGACCTGGGCACGGGCGGTGGGGTTGTGGCGCTCGAACCACTCTTCCATGCCCAGCTCGAGCGAGTCCTCGACATAGACCTCGAAGAACTGCTGCCACTGATCGTCGCGGACGATCTCAGGCGCCACGGCGGTCCAGCCCCAGAAGTTGTTGACCGTATCGACGACCGCCAGCGTGCCGGCATAACCCTCCTGCTGCATCGCCTCCACCCACTGCGGATGGAAGTAGCGCGCACGCAGCTCCGCCGCCAGGAAGCGCCCTGCGCCTTCGACCCGGGTCTTGCCCTGGTCGCGCAGGTTGCTGATATAGAGCCCGGGCGTGCGCCCGTCGAGGCGGCGGACGGCGAGGCCGATGCCGCCCAGGTACTGGAAGGGATCGTCGGTGGTGAGCATGCCGTAGAGGTTGGACGAGCGCGCGAGCACGGCCGCCTCGGTTCCCCTCAGGTGCTCGGCATAGAGGTTGAAGCCGCCCTTGCCTGCCGCGCCGCCAGCCGCCTCCCGATTGCCGGGCGCACGCACGCGCTCGCCCCAGCGCGAGGGGTCCGGACCATAGGCGTACTGCATGCGCTCCAGATAGAGATCGGCAAGCTTGCCCTCGTCGTCCCAGGTGTCGGATGCGAGCGTAGCGTCATCCAGGCCGGTGCCGTAGGCGCCGCTCTCGCTCGAGAAGATGCGCGTCAGCGCGTGCAGGCGCGCGTCCTCGGCGGTGAAGCCCTGCTCGATGAGCGAGCGCTCGATCTCCAGCGCGTTCGCGCGTACGGCGTTGTCGGGCTCGTCGAGCTCCGCCACGCGCTCGACCGCACGCGCGATGAGCGTCATGACGGTCGGGAAGTGATCGCGATAGAGGCCGGTGGCGGACACGACCACATCCACCCGCGCACGGCCGAGTTCCTCGCGCGGGATGACCTCCACGTCGCTGATGCGGCCGAAGCGGTCCCACACCGGGCGCACGCCGAGGGCGTGGAAGACCTGGGCCTCGAGCACGCCGAGGTGGCGCATCGCCTCGACCGACCAAAGCGAGAACGCCGCCTTGCGCAACGGCGTGCCGTGCTCCGCCCGGTGCGCTTCGAGCAGCTGAGCGAAAGCGTCAGCGCCGGCGAGCCAGGCCTGCTCGGTCGGGATGCGCGAGGGATCGAAGCCGTAGAGATTGCGCCCGGTGGGCAGGCTCTCGGGGTTCCTGATCGGGTCGCCGCCGTACTGGGTGTCGATGAAGCGGCCGTCGAGCGCCTTGAGCAGACCGGCGTGCTCGCCGGCTGCCGCAAGTGCGTCAAAGTAGGCGCGCCCCTCGCTCAGCAGCGCGTCTTCATCCGCCGCAGGCTCGGTCGCGAACGCGCCGGCGAGCAGGCGGTAGGGGGCAGACTCGGGCAGCGCCTTGTAGTCCTCCACGAACAGCTCGTCCGGCTCGGCCAGGCCGAGGCTCGCGTACAGGCGGTCGCCGAGCATCTGCATCACCGTGCCGACGCGATGCTCGAAGCGCGGCGCCTCGCCGAAGGTGTGCAGGCCGAGCGGCTGGGCGGTCTGCGCCAGCGTATGCAGCCAGTCGTGCAGCTCGCGCTCGAAGGGGCGAAAGTCTGCGCGTGCGCGCTCGGCCGTCCAGCCGATGTCCTCGATCAGGGTCAGGCGTGCCGCCTCATCGACGATGGCGCCCATGGTGCGATCCTTGACTGCGCCGACGTCGAGCAGCTCGTACTCGTGCAGCAGGTCGTGCAGCGGCATCAGCTGCGCATGCAGACCGGCCGGTGCGAACGATGGCGTCTGGTGGCTGATGATCGTCGCCCTGCCACGCCGCTTCGCCTGGGTGGCCTCGCCGATGTTGTCGACGATGTAGGGATAGATCACCGGCAGGTCGCCCAGCACCAGGTAGGGGTCGTCATGGATGGACAGGCCGCGCTCCTTGCCCGGCGTCCACTCCTGGCTGCCGTGGGTGCCGAAGTGGATCAGCGCGTCGGCATCGAAGGCGGTGCGCGCATAGAGGTAGGCGGCAAGGTAGAAGTGGGTCAGCGGCACCTTGGTGTCGTGGTAGATCGCCTTCTCGGGCGGCTCGTCGATGCGGCCGCGCGGCGGCTGCGGCATGATCACCAGGTTGCCAAGCTGCAGGCGCGGGATCGCGAAGCTGCGCGTGTCACCCGCACCGACCAGCATCGGGTCGTTCTCGGGCGGCCCCCAGTGCTTGTTGATGCGCTCGCGGACGTGCGCAGGCAGGCTATCGAACCAGGCAAGATAGTCGGCAAGGGGCAAGGCCGCCGCGAGATTGTCGGCCAGCAGGGCGTCGAGCCTGCCCTCGCGGTAGAAAGGTGCGAGCAGACGGGCTGCGCTGTCGATGAGCGCTTGCTCCTCGGCGGGCGGCACGGTGTAGCCCGCGCCCTGCAGGGCCTCGGACAGGCGGGCGAGACTGCGCGGCACGTTCAGGAACGAGGCCGACAGGTTACGCTCGCCGAGCGGGTAGTTGTAGAACATCAGCGCCACACGCTTGTCCGCATTCGCCTTCGCGCGCAGGCGGGCAATGCGGTACGCCTTATCCACCAGGGCGTTCGCCTGCTCGGGGATCAGCACGGCACGCTCGTCCTCGATCGCGGCGACCATCAGCGGGTCGCTCAGGCCAGCCTGCTCCGGAATCGCGAGCAGGAAGGGCACGGCACCGCCCGGCACGCCTTCGGCACTCGCACGCCAGTGGGCGGCGTCGCCCTCGCGCCAGGTCATCGCCTGCAGCACCGGGACGTCCAGCCTGGCGTAGTCCTCGCGCCGGCTGCCCTGGTACATGACCTGGAAGTTGAGCAGCACATCCACCGCCGCTCGCCCTTCGTCCATCACGATGTCGAGCGCGCCGCTCGGCGCCGTCAGCGGGTGGTAGAACACCACCGGCAGCGCCCCCCGCGCTTCCAGCATGCGCACCAGCTCGTCGATGTGCCCCATGCCCATGTTGCCGATATAGGCCTGGTGGACGACGATGCCGACCGCCGGGCTGCGCCGAGCGCGCTCTTCGCCCAGCCACTGGCGGTAGGCGGCAAGATCGCCGACAACGAGATCAGGGTGATCCGGGTGGTAGATGCCGGTGTCCGGGAACACCACCGGGGCCGGCACCGCGACGGCGGTTTCGCCGAAGAGGTGATGGCGGACATGGGCGAAGAAGCCGGCAAAATTGCGCTGGCTACCGTTGCGGTAATAGGCGTACAAGGCCTCGCCGGTCGCAGGCTCCAACCCGCCGCCCACCTGTACGCCACGTGCCGACGACAGCATCCAGGGCACAGCGAGGCGATCGAGCACGGGCACGACCTGTTCGCGCATGCGTCGGCCGTCTTCCTCGCGTGGCGCGTCCAGCACGGCCAGCCTCACGCCGCGCAGGGCCGCCTCGACCGCATCCGCGGCGTCACGGTCGATATTGACCACGGCAAGATCCACCCCGGCCGTGTCGGCCAGGGCGTGCAGCGCGACGAACTTGCCACCGAGCACGAAGTCGCTGCTGATCACGGCAACCCGCCCTGCACGGGGCTGCGGCTGGAGGGCGATCGCCAACGCGGCGGCAAGCACGAGCAGCACACAGACGAGGATTAGATGACGCCAGGGTGCACGGGCTGGCGCATGCGAGACGGATTCGACCGGAGTGGAGCTGTTCATGGGCGGTATCTTGGATTCGACAAGCGCCCCGCAGGAACGCGGGGCGCAACAACGGGCAGGCGGCGATCAGAACGCGCCGTGCAGCGTGACGCGCAGCGCGCGCGGGGTTTCCGAGTAGCTGAACAAACTGGACTTGTCGGCCAGGCGGAAATTGGTGATGTTGTCGATGCCAGCAGTCACGCGCAGGTGCTTGTTGAACGCGTAGCCACCCTGCAGATGCAGCAGGTTGTAGGCTGGCGCCTTGCGCGCCGCCGAGGTGACATACTGACGGCCGGTGTGCTCCAGGCGGAGGGCTGCGCTCAAGGGCCCCTGCTTCCAGCCCAGGCGGGCATTGAGCAAGTGGTCGGGCCGCGCATTGAGCGGCTTGCCCGAGGTCTTGTCCTCGGTGTCGAGCCATTGTCCGCTCAGGCGGGCATCGAAACCGCCGCCAAGATCCACGCGCAGTGCGGTCTCGACCCCCTGGATGCGGGCATCGTTGATGTTGTCGTAGATGTAGAAGGCTCGGGGACCGACGCGCCGGATCTCGCGCGTGGTAATGAGATCGGTGACACTGTTGCGGAACGCGGTGAGCTCCCAATCGATCGCACCCTTGGCGTACATGAGACCGAGCTCCCACGACTTGCTCGTCTCGGGCCGGATGTCGCCGTTGCCGTAGAAGGTATGCGGCCCTTCGGCACCCTCGTACGACGACGAGGCCTGCTTGAGCGTTGGCGCGCGGAAGCCTTCGCCGTAGCCGCCTCGCAGCGTCCAGGCATCGGTCGCATGCCAGACAAGGTAGGCGCGCGGACTGCTCTCGGCACCGAAGATCGAGTGTCGGTCGCGACGGAAGCCGAGCGTAAGCGTGAGATCTGCAGCCAGTGCAATCTCATCCTGGATATACAGCGCGCGAAAATCGGCGTCGTCCTTGCCACCGGCGAGGCCGGCGTTCTTCATCGTCTCGGTCCGGGTGTCGAAGCCCACCGTCAGGTACTGCATGCTGCCGAGCGCGAAGCCGACGCGCCCGTCCACACCACGGTCGTCCATGCTCTGCGGGCGGGTGGGCGCCACGCCATTGGTGCGCCGGTTCGACACCGAGAAATCGGACTCCCAGGCGCGCAACTGGGTCTCCACACCCGACCAGTCGGCGCGCCAGGTCGCGATCGACTGCGAGCGATCGATGTCGTAGGTATCGCGGTAGTAGGTGCCGCTGCGGACTTGGTCGCGCTCACGTTCCTCGTTGCTGACGCGGTGCTCGAGGTCGAACGTGTGCGCGGCCAGCGGCTGCCAGGACAGCAACAGATGCCCCGACTGCAGGTCGGTACCCTCGATCTCCGAGGTGCGCCGGTCTTCCTTGCGCTCGAGCGGCGAGCGCTGCAGCCGCGTGGCCGAGATCGCCATGCGCAAGGTGTCGGTCAGGCCACCGGAAAAATGAACACCGCCGCTGAGCGAATCACCCCCACCCGCTACGCTGCGCCCGCCGAGGCGAACGCCGCCACGCCATTCGGCGTCGGGCCGGCGGGTAATCGTGTTGATGACGCCACCGAGTGCATCCGAGCCATAGAGCACGGACATCGGCCCTCGCACAACCTCGATGCGTTCGATGCTGTCGACAGGTGTCCAGTCATACTGGAAATCGGAATGTCCGACCCAGTCGTCGGTATTGATGACGCGCAGGCCATTGACGAGATAGAGGGTGTGCTTGCCGTCCATGCCGCGCAGGGACATCGTCTTGCGGCCAGCAACGCTTTGCCCGACGAGGCCGATTCCCGTCGTCTCACGCACGGCCGCAAGCACATTGTCGGCACCTGCGGCCTCGATTTCTTCGCGCTTGACCACCGCTGCCGCTGCGGGCACGTCGCGAACAGCCTGCTCGCGCTGAGTGGCGGTCACAAAGACCTCGTCGAGCCTCGAATCGGAAGCCGCCCCAGCCCAGGCCTGCGCGGCGGGCAGGACGGCGAGCGCCAGCATGATCCGTGACACACCGCCAAACGATGCGGACCGAAGCGTCGACTGAACGCCAGTGAAGGTAACCATCAAGCTCTCCAGGAAGGAAGATTTGGCTGGCTACCTATCCGTACAGGCGTTGGTTGCTGGCTGATATGCGAAAAAGGGACCGAATACTCCGCTTGGCTGCAGACAAGCACAGCACAAGCGGGCAAAATTGAGCTAGATCAAATCTAAGTAAGAATGATTTCTATTTGTAATTATTATACGCCGGCTTTGCCTCGAAATGAAAGCCGGCCCCGCAATCAGGAACACATCGGTATGAACCCACGGAAAACGCGCATTGCATCAAGCTCACCCGGTCGGCTGCGAATCCGGGACCTGGCCCTTCGCGACCGCGACCGGATCGCACAGTTCGAAGCGCAGCTACATCAGATCGACGGCATCCGGGAGATCGAGGCGAACGCAAGCGCTGGTAGCGTGGTGATCCGATACGATGGCGACCGGATCGAGGCCGTCGAGCTCGAGCGCCGCGTCGATGCACTGGTCGACGCCGTGCTCGCCGCACCGCGCAGCCCGGGCCGCCGCAGCCTGCGCAGGCATGCGAACCGCATCGCCAAGGTCGGCATGCTGGGCAGCCTGGGGGCATCGCTTGCGCTCGCGGCCACCGGCAACAAGCGCTGGCACGCGCTCAGTGGCGGCGTGTTCGTAGCCTGTCTCGGCGTGCACATCGGGCTGCACCGCAAGGCCTTGCTGCGCTGACCGCCTTCCCGCGGCGATCAGGCAGCAGCCGTGTCTCAGGCGCAGCACCCGGCCAAGTGGATGATCCGGCGCGCCAGCAGGACAGCTGAAGCGCGGCGGGCAGCATCATCCGGCAGGTAGACCTCGACGCCCAGGTAGGCAAAACGGGGGTTGTTCCAGACCGCCTCCGGGATGACGGTGCGCGCATGCAAGGGCTGGCCCGCGTCGAGCGCAACGATACGCACCTGCTCGCGCAGCGAGGGCAGTGCTTCGCCCGCCGCAAGCGTAGCGGGCGACTCGAGCGCGTGCATGAGACAGGCTCGCAGGCGCGGACTCGCGCACAACAGGTCTGCGCTTGGCCCCGTATCGTCATATCCGGCATGGAGGTCAAGC
Source organism: Thauera sp. 28 (assembly GCF_000310145.2). Classification (GTDB taxonomy): domain Bacteria; phylum Pseudomonadota; class Gammaproteobacteria; order Burkholderiales; family Rhodocyclaceae; genus Thauera; species Thauera mechernichensis. Next base: position 43,094 of record NZ_AMXA01000017.1, on the reverse strand, counting down.
AGCAGCCGGTGAGCGGGGCCGAGTTGCGACAGGAGCTGAAGGTAGAGTGCGCGGTGCACGACGCGGTTGCGGAAGCACTCGTCGGGCAGGGGCCGACGGCCGGACAAGCCGTCGGGAACCTCAAGCACGTCGATCTCGCCTGGATCGAAGCCATCGAGCACCTCGCGACCGAAGGCAAGCTCCTCGCGGTGGATACCGATCACGACGAGCACGCCCGCCACCACACTGCCTCCGTCTGCGCTCACACCGTGGCGTCGCCGCCGGCCCCCTTGCCTGCGGCCCGCTCATCGCCCGCCCGTTCATCGCCCGCCCACTCGTAGACGGCGACCGTTGCCGGATCGCACTTGCAGCAGGTGGTACCGCAAGCCGATGCGGCGGCCAGGCGTCGCACCCTGCCCTTGCGTTCGAGCGTGGCGAGCATGGGTTCGAGCGCAGCCGGCGTGCTGCCCAAGCCGTTGGCCATGTCGGCAACGCTGGCGCGGCGGCGCTCCCGCAGGTAGTTGCGCAGGCGTGACAAGATCATCGCTCCCCCTCAGACCTGCTGCGGCAGGGGCATGCTGGCGCCTGCCTCGCGTGCGCCGTGACGCCGCAGCGCCCACAGCACCAGCCCCATGGACACGGTAACACCGGCGATCCAGGCCAGCGATGCACCCGGATGCTGCGCCCAGGTGGCGGCCTGGTAGTACACCGTGGCCACGCCGTAGCCCATCGCCGTCGTCCATGCGGTGACGAACACCGCCCAGCGCGCACCCGACTCCTGATAGATCGCCGCGATCGCAGCCGTGCATGGCGCATAGAGCAGGATGAACAACAGGTAGGCGAAGGCCCCCGCCGCGCCGTCGAAGCGTGCGGCCATCGCGCCGAAGGTGCCGGTCGACACTGCCTGCTCCTCGGCCACCGCAGCCTGGTCGCTGAGGTCGCCAACGTCCAGGCCGATCGGGTCGGCCCAGGCGCCAAACGCATCGGCCAGGTTCGCCGGGATGGTGGCGAAGGCGGCGGCGACGCTTTCGACGAGGTCGAAGGGGGTCTCTTCGCTGCCCTCTTCACCCGCGTCCTTGGCGGCGAGCGCGGAGTAGGCGGCGTCGAGCGTGCCGACGACCGCCTCCTTGGCAAGTACGCCAGTGAAGATCCCGACAGCAGCCGGCCAGTTCTCCTCGGTCAGCCCCATCGGCGCAAAAGCCGGCGTGATGCTCCGCCCCACCGCGGCAAGCACGGAGGCATCGCTGTCCTCGTTGCCGTAGCTGCCATCGGTGCCAACCGAGTTGAGCACATTCAGCACCAGCACCATCGGCACGATCACCCGGCCGGCGCGCACGATGAAGGCCATCAGGCGCTCCCAGGCGTGGCGCAGCACGCCGCGCACGGTGGGCAGGTGGTAGGGCGGCAGTTCCATGATGAAGGGCGTCGGCTCGCCCTTGAGCAGGGTGTTGCGCAACACCAGCCCGGTCAGCACCGCCACTGCGATGCCGATCAGGTAGAGCCCGAACACCACGTTCTGTGCGCCGCTCGGAAAGAAGGCGGCCGCGAACAGCACATACACCGGCAGACGCGCGCCGCAGGACATGAAGGGCGCCATGGCAATCGTCATCAGGCGGTCGCGGCGGTGCTCGAGCGTACGCGTGGCCATGATCGCCGGCACGTTGCAGCCAAAGCCGACGATGAGCGGCACGAAGGACTTGCCGGGCAGCCCCACCCAACGCATGAAGCGGTCCATCACGAAGGCTGCGCGCGCCATGTAGCCCGAGTCCTCGAGCACCGACAGGAACAGGAACAGGAAGCCGATGATCGGGATGAAGGTGGCGACCACCTGAATGCCACCACCGATGCCCTGCGCGAGCAGGACGGTGAGCCACTCGGGCGAACCGAGGCCGGACAGCAGTTCGGCAAAGCCATCGACCAGCAAGGCACCGGTAAACTGGTCGAAGAAGTCGATGAAGGCGCCGCCGATGCTGATGGTGAAGAGGAACATCAGGTACATCATCAGCAGGAAGATCGGCACCCCGAGGACGCGGTTGAGCACCACGCGGTCGATGCGGTCGGTGAGATCGCGCCCAACACGGCCGCTGACGGTGACCGCCGCCGCGGCGATGCGGTTGGCGAGCCCATAGCGCGCATCGGCCACCATGATGTCGAGATCGTCGTCAAGCCCAGCCCCCAGCCGCTCCGCTTCGGCAGCGACCGCCGGCCCCGCTGCGCGGCGTGCCAGGTCGTCGCCCTCGAGCACGCGGACCGCAAGCCAGCGCGCAGACGTTCCGGCAGCCCGGGCCGGCTCGCCGAGCAAGGGAACGAGCGTCTCGATCGCGCGCTCCAGCGCCGGCTGATAATCAACCGTGGCGCTCGCCGGCTGGCGCACCTGGACAGCGCTGCGGATCGCTGACTTCAGCGCATCCACGCCGCGGCCTTCGGAGGCCACCACCGGGATCACCGGGCAACCGAGCCGACGCGACAGCTCATCGGCATCGATGCGCAGGCCCTTGGCTTCGGCCACGTCCACCATGTTGAGCACGACCAGCAGGGGCACGCGCATCTCGACGAGCTGGCTCGTCAGGTAGAGGTTGCGCTCGAGGTTCGCGGCATCGACGATATTGACGACCAGCCCGGCCTCGTTGCCATGGACGAAGTCGCGCGCCACGCTCTCATCGAGCGACACCTCGCGATCGACCACGTCGAGCGAATAGGTTCCGGGAAGATCCACGACTTCGAAGTGCCGCCCATCATGCCGGTACTCGCCGCACTTCTTCTCGACAGTGACGCCGGGCCAGTTGCCGACACGCTGGCGCGAGCCGGTAAGGGCGTTGAACAGGGTCGTCTTGCCGCAGTTGGGATTGCCTACAAGGGCAATGGTGTGTTCGTGGTTCATTGCAGCACCTGAATCAGAGTTTCTCGACTGTCAGGGCGTCGGCCTCGCCCTTGCGCAGCGTGAGCGCGAAGCCGCGCACGCGGATCTCGACCGGGTCGCCCATGGGAGCGACGCGTACGACCTGCAACTCGGCCCCAGGCGTGAGCCCCATCGACAACAGTTTGCGGCGATAGGCCCCGCCCGCCTCGGCAAAACCACTGACCTTTGCGCGGTCTCCGACCTCGAGTTGCTTCAGCATCATCACAACGACTCCAGCTGTTGACCGCGCGTGCAGCACGCACCCGCAGCATGTGAAGGGACGCGCGGCTCAGGCTCCGGCACGCGCCACCAGGATCTTGTGGGCCATGCCGGCGCCCAGGGCAAAGCGCGTCTCGCCGCGCCCCACCACCAGGCCACCCCCCTGGCGCTGGCGGACGACGAGCTCACTGCCGACATTCAGGCCGATCTCGGCCACGCGCAAGGCCATGGCCGAACCGCCCAGGATGGCAACCACGCAAACGGCCTCACCCTCGGCTGCCATCGCCAGGGGGAAGGCACTGGAACGGTCTGGGTGGCTCATGCGGCTACGCCCCCTTGTGCGGCGCTTTCGTTCCGTACGCTCGGTCCGCGCGGCAGGCCGGCGCCAGCGAGCGCACGCAGCAGGATGGCGATCGTCGTGCCGTTGTGCAGGGCCGAAGCGGCCACCGGCGTCAGCCAGCCGAACGCAGCCGCCGACAGGATCGTGGTGTTGAGGCCAACCGTGAGCTTGAAGTTGCTGTCGATGAGGCGCCGCGTCGCCAGCGCGAGCGCACGGGCATCCGCCACACGGGCGATGTCGTCCTCGAGCAGCGCCACGTCCGACGCCAGCCGCGCCACATCGGCGCCGTTGTGCATAGAGATGCCGACGTGCGCACCGCTGAGTGCCGGCGCATCGTTGACGCCATCGCCAACGAAGGCGATGCGCGCACCATCGGCCGCCAGCGCCTGCAGGATGCTGGCCTTGTCCTGTGGCATCAGCCCGGCATGGAACGCGTCCAGGCCGAGTGCTTCCGCCATTGCACGTGCGCGTTCGGGGTGATCGCCGGTGAGCATCAGCACACGCCTGACGCCAAGCCGACGCAAGCGGCGGATGGTTGCCGCGCTGTTGCTGCGCAGGCCGTCACGCAGTGCAATCACGCCGAGCAGTTCGCCGCCGAAGCCGATGTAGAGCAGGGTCTTGCCTTCGACGTGGAGACGGTCGATGACCTCGCGGTGGGCCGCGACCGGAATGCCCTCGTCGTCCTCGACGAAGTGGCGCGAGCCGACCACGATGCGCCGTCCGTCAATGACGCTGGCCACCCCGTGGGCAACGATGAACTCGACTTCCTTGTGGTCGAAGTGGCGTGGCTTCTCCAGCCGCCGCGAGGCCTCGACCACCGCCAGCGCGAGCGGGTGGAAATAGTGCTCCTCGACCGACGCGGCCAGGTTGATCAGGTCCTCGGGCGAATAGCCGGGCTTGAAGGCCACCGAGTCGGTCACCTCGAGCCTGCCGGTGCTCAGGGTGCCGGTCTTGTCGAACACGAAGGTGTCGGCCTCGGCCAGTCGCTCGAGCGCCTTGGCGCCCTTGACCAGCATCCCAGACTTGCCGGCGGCATACATCGCCGCCTTGAAGGCCACCGGTGTGGACAGCTTGAGCGCGCAGGAATAGTCAGCCTGCAGCACGGCCGCCACACGCTGCCAGTCACGCGACACCAGCCAGGTGGCACCCGCCAGCCCCAGCACCATGGGCACCAGGCGGTCGGCCATGCGCGCGGCCTCGAGCTGGGTCTTGCTCTTGACCGCGAGCGACTGCTCGACGAAGTCGGCGATGCGCGCGACGGCAGCCTGGGCGCCAACCTTCTCGGCATAGATGCGCAAGCGCCCTTCCTCGACCAGCGTGCCCGACAGCACCGCATCGCCACGGCGACGCGCCACCGGCACGCTCTCGCCGGTCATCGTGGCCTCGTTGACCAAGGCCTCGCCGCCGAGCACCGTGCCATCGACCGGAATCACGGCGCCGGTCGCGACGATCACGGTATCGCCGACGCGCACCTCGTCCGCGTCGACCTGGACTTCCTCTCCGTTGCGCTCCACCCAAACCTCGTCGACCGCGGGCTTGAGCAGGTGCTTGAGCAGTTCGTCCGAGCGGCGCTCGATCGAGGCCTCGAGGTACTCGCCGAGCGCGAGCAGGAAGGACGTGGTGTTCGCGGCGAGGAAATCGCGCCGGCCAATGGAGATCGCCACCGCCATCGCCTCGAGCACGTGCGACGTCACCCCCTTTTCGAGGAAATCGTCCATCGCCTCGCCCAGCAGCGGGATCGCTGTGCCGAGGGCCACCGGAGCCTGCAGCCCGGGCTGCAGCGAGCGCGTCGCAAGCAAGGTCGCCGCGCTCAGCGCCAGCGGTGCCGCGCTCGGCTCGCCATTGGCGGCGCCCGCCCTGCGCGCACGGACGGCATCCATGCGCAGGATCTCGATCGCGACGCGTTCGGCCGTAGTGGTCCTGTGGTCGTACTCCACGACCAGTGCGCGCGCAGCGGCATTGACGCGCACCTTGCGCACCCCGTCGACGACCAGGACCGCGCGCTCAAGGGCCTGCACGTCGGCCGATGCACCCGGGCGCAAGGCATAGCGCCAGCGCACCCGCCCCCGGGTCGCATGCACGGGCTCGAGCGCAGACACCCAGGCACTGGCCATCATGCGTCCCCGTGGCGCTCCGCCTCGACCTCGGCGCGGATGTCGGACATCTGCTCCTTCATCTCCTCGAAGCCGCCGGCGACACCGGCGTAGAGCTTGATTGCCGACTTCACGATCTTGCCGCGCAGTTCCTCGTCGCTCAGCACCCAGGCCGCGGCCGCGCCGATGAGCGCCCCGAGCAGGAACTGCTCGGTGTTGCGCGTGCGCAGGAAGGCCGGCATGCCCTGCAGCAGGCCCTTGTCCAGGCCAGCCGCGTGCAGGCCCGCCTGCAGACCGTCATACAGGCCCTGGCCGCCCTGGCCATCGCCCACGCCCTGCCCAAACCCGCCACTCGCTCCGTACATGCCCGTCATCGCCGGATCAGCCGCCATGCCGTTGTGGCCGTACTGCGGGTATTGGCCGTAATGCCCCTGGTACATCGGGCCGGCAGCCCCCGGGTGGCCGCCCGCCATCTCGCCATAGGCGCGGCGGTGGGCCTTCTTATGCTTCTTGGACATCCTTCTTCTCCTGTTCGGTCTGCACCCGTTCGCGCAGCATTCGTTCGATGATCAGTACGCCGGCAGCACCCGCAGCCGCGGCGAGCAGCGCCGCCGCGTAGTCCTGCCGGCGTACGGCGTGCGCGGCGGCGCTGCCGGCGGTCAGCGCCGTACCGCCCTGCAGCCCATGGCGGAGCACGCGCTTGAGTTCGGTTCTGGAAAGGGGCGAGGCCTGATCCTGGAAAGCCGATACGCAGGCCCCTGCAACGAAGCCCTGCACGAAGGTGGCCCCCCCTAACCTGGGCGTCGGCGCCGGCATGAGGCGTGGCAGCGGCCTCATGACCCGGCCTCTCCATCATCGGCCGGCTCCCCGCCAGGCGCGGCTTTGGCCTTGGAGCTGGTCTTCGGAGCACGCCCTGCCGCGGGCCTGGCGGCACGCGCTGCACGCGTGCGCGGTGGCGCTTCGGGGGCGGCGGCAGGCGCAACGACATCGGCAACTGCTTCCGCAGTTGCGGACGCCTCTGCATCCTCGGCCGTCAAACGCTGGCGCACGCGTGCGGAAGCGCTCTCGATCGCCTCAAGGCTGGACACCGTCGCGCCGCGCAGCTTGTCCTGGGCTTTCTCCAGGCCAGCCTTGGTCTTGTCGGTCTTGATCAGGCGGAGCGCGACTGCGCCGGTCAGCACCCCAGCTACAAAGGGAAACAGCGGGAACATGTCAGTTCTCCTTGCGTTGACGGCCGATCCTGTCCTTCAACAGGTAGACTCCGGCGCCCCCCGCGACCATGCCGGCCAGCATGGCGGGGTGTGCACGACGCAGAAGCGGACTGAAGACACCGATGGGGCCGGCATACGGGCCCAACTGCGAGAAGGCGCGCTCGAGAAAGTCGGACAGCGGTCCGTGGCTCACATAAGCCTGTTGTGGCGGGATGCCGTGAGCGGCGTGGTAATTCTCCTGGGCCGAGGCAGCTGCCACTGCCTGGCGGAACGCGGGCAGGTGGTTATGCAGGGCCGCTGCCTGCAGGTTCTGGAACACCCGGCGCACCTCGGGCTCTGCCACCTGGGTGAGCAGGTAGGCATACAGCTGCACATTGGCGATCTCGCCGACGACGGCGCGCTGGCAATTCGCCAACCAGGTCGGCTCGACCGTCGTCTCCTGCGCGAACGGATCGAGCGGACGCGGAATGCCGAAGCGCTCGCAGAGCCCCAGCAGGGCGGCGACATGTTGCCCTTCCGAGCGCAGGATGTTTGCAAACGGCGGCCGCTCACCGAAGGCTTCGATCACACGGGCGTAGAAGCTGCGGGCCGCATACTCGTCATAGAGCGCGATCCTGACAGCCTGGTGCACCACCGGGTACGGCGCGCGCGGATCGATCCGCTGCGTACGCAGCATCAGTTCGTCATGGTTTTGCATTGCCGATCTCCACGTAGGTATCGCGCAGAATGCGTTCGAGGATTGCTGCGGCATCCGACACCCTGCCGTCCAGCAGGTCGCTCCACGCCCGTTCGGGGATGAGCGCGGGGTCGTACTGCACGGTGCACGAGCGCGCGAGCAGATTGACCTGGACCGAGCGCACGCCCGGGATGTGGTCGAGCAGGGACTGGAACACCTGCGCACGTTCGCGCGGAAAGTCGATCGACACCGCCGCCGCCTCGACCTTGAGGCGGATTCGTCCGCGGATATGATGGGCGATGCGCACCTCCCGCAGGAAAGCGCGCAGTTCTTCGAAATCAGGCATCTTGCAGATCCACCCATCCACGCCGGGGGGCTGCGCAAGGGTACGGATCGAGCACCGCACGCAACGCCAGCCACCCCGAGCGAAAAACGCTCCAGGGGGTTCCTGGCTGGCAACTTCGGCTGGCTACGCGAACCCGACTCAATGCAGAAACCGGGCGGGAGCGAATCCACCGCTCAACCACCCCTTCACATCGATGAAAAAACTCTACGCCATCCCGCCGCTGCGGATATGACAAAAGTCAAACAGGGCTGCAATTGCAGCCCCGGTGCCGGCAGAATCAGAACTCCCAGGCGACGCCCGCATTGGCGATCGTGCGGCCGTTGCCTCGCCCAACTGCGGCAGACACTTTCACACCTTCGGCAATCGTGTAACGCAGCCCGACCTGGCGATCAGGGCCGGAATGCTCCTCGCCGAAGGTCTCGACGACGAAATCGACCTGCTCGCTCAGCGGAACGTCCAGGCCCAGACCCCAGAAGTTCAGGTCTTCGTCGCCCTTCGTCCAACCTCGGCCAAGGTTGAGGTGAACCCTCGGCCCCTGCTCGAACGCCCAGGTCGCAAGGCCTGCCAGCGAATGGGCTCGTGCCGTGCCCTCGCCGCTCACGCGCTCGCGGCCATACTCGTACTTCAGGCCCGCCGACAGGCCAGTCTCGGCCTGCAGGGGTATCCACTTCAGCGCAGCGCCGACGGCGCGGATCCTGGCGTCGGGATCGGCGTCGCGATCCTTGGCCCGGCCGAGCCCGACCTCCACCTCGACGTTGTCGATCGGCCCGAAGCCAGCGGCGCCCTCGAAGCCGCGCACCCCGCCATCGCGACTCCAGCCGAACTCCAGCTTGGCGCCGCCGCGCTCGAGCGTACCTGCATCGTCCACCGCCATCGGACGCTCTGCAAGCGCCGGCGCTGCTGCGCTCGCGAGCAGCAGGGCTAACCCGCATTTCTCACACCCTCACGGTTCGGCCCCCGGTGGTGCGGCTTTTTGCTTCACGCGTCGCCGTGACCGCGAGGGTTCAGGCCCGCGAGCGGCCAATCGAGGGCAGGCGGGTGAGGTTCTGCGAGCGGTCAGGTGCGTTGAGGGGGCAAGCGGCGCTGTTCGGGCATGAGACCGCCTCGCGCGAACGGGAGCGCGATCGGATCAGCAGGGCCACGGTAGCGTGGCGGATCAGCCGGGGGCGAGTCTGGCCTGGGCCAGGCGCCATGCGGTCTGGAATGGATGACTGCTGGCCATGCTGATGTGGATGCGGCGCACGCTGATCTTGACCCGTGCGCCGATCTTGAGCAGTTTCAGGCGCAGGCTCTCGCAGGTGGCGTCGGCCAGTTCGGTGCCAGCCAGCCCGATGCGGCGCAGCGCTTCGAGCATGACGTAGGCGAAGGAGGCGAACCACAGCCGCAGCTGGTTGGCCCGCATCGTCGCCGTCGAGGTGCGATCGGCGAACAGATGAAGCTGGCACTCCTTGATCCGGTTCTCCATTTCGCCGCGGGCGCAGTACAGCGCCTCATACAGTTCGCGTGCCGGCCAGCGCTGGGCGTCCAGGCTGGTGACGATGAAGCGCGGATTGGCCTTGCCCGGTAACTGTTCGGCCTTGCCGACGACCCGTCGGACACGCGACCAGCTGTCGAGGGTGCGGTAGGTGAAGTCGCGAAACCGCCGCGCGGGCTTGCCGGTCTGGGTGCATTCGGCCTGCGCCTCGCTCATCTCGGTGTCGATCTGCGCCTTGAGCCGATCATTTTTGGCCAGCCCGAACACGAAGTCGATGTGCTCTGCTTCGCACCAGCTCATCAAGGCATCGCGCGCAAAGCCCGAGTCGGCGCGCAGCACGATGCGCACCTCGGGCCAGTGGCGGCGGATCTGGGTGATGATGCGTTCGAGTTCATCGATGCTGCCCGCCGAGGCATCCGTGTTGGCCCGGCGCAGCTTGGCGGCGAGCAGATGTCGGCCGCAGAAGATGTACAGCGGCAAGTAGCAGTAACCGCCGTAGTAGCCATGGAAGAAGCGCCCTTCCTGCTGGCCGTGCAGCGGGTCGTCGGTGGCGTCCAGATCGAGGATGATCTCTTCAGGCGCCTGCGCATGTGCCTCGATGAAGCACTCGACAAACAGTGACTCGAAGGCCGCCGGATCGTGAGCGATCTTGTGATAGCGCGAACCGTCCTTGGTGTCGGGGGCATGTTCGAGCCGGTTCAAGGTCGACTTGCCCGCCAGCGGCTCGCAGCCCTTGCGCCGAGCGCTGAGCTTGCCCGCCAGCGTGGCCAGCACCGGGTCACGGCGCAACTGGTCGTGGTCGTTCAGGTCCTCGTAGCCGAGCGCGATCCCCACGATCCGTTGCATCACCAGCGTGTGCACGGTGTGTTCGATCAGCTCCGGATCACGCCCATCCTCGAAGCAGGCCGCCACCCGCTCGGTCAGTCGCAACGTGCGATCGACCTCGCGCAGCAACAGCGCGCCCGCATCCGAGCTGATCTGCCCTCCGTCGAAATCAACCGCCACCTGGCGGCCCTCAATACGCTCCGCACCTTGGCTTCGTCCGGTACACTGTGTCGGCATCGCGGATTCCTCCGGAGTATGGTTAAGTCGTTCTCGCAAAACAACTTTCTCATATTTCCGGCCGCGATGCGCCTCCTATCTGTGAGAAATGCGGGCTAAAACCGTGACGAGACGGCCACTATTGTTGTTTTGCATGATTCCACTCCCAGGGGAGGCACTGAGGATACGGAAGCGACGCCTCCCTGACGGCGCTTCCAGCTGATGACAAAAACCCGTTCAGCATACCCTGCCGGTCGGCGCCGTGCACCAGGCTCATCGTCATCGTCGATATGACGCGTATCAGGGCGGACTCGCCTCTTCGAGCACTTCCTCGCAGCCCGTTCCCGAATCGGGCCGCGGCGCCAGGAATACTGCACCCAGATAGCGCGCGGCGAGGCCATAGGCCACCACCCAGGCGGCAACGCTCACCGCCTGCAGACCCGCGATCGGCAGGCCGGGCAGGCCCGAGGCCGCGCGCGCCAGCGCCGCCACCACCAGCCCGACTGCGGCCAGCAGTACCCAGGACCTCATGTCCAGTTCGTGGCCCGCATGTGTGCGCCCGGCGATGCACAGCACGCCGAAGATCGATACCCCCATCGCGCCGATTGTCAGCAAGTGCAGGCCTGCACTGGGCGCCACCGGCACACCGAGCAGGGCCAGGCCGCTCAAGGCATAGCCTGCCGCCATCAGCCAATACACCACGTAGAGCATGAGTGCCCAGCGCGACAGCAGCGCGCGGCCGACATGCCAGTCGTTGAGCAGGTTGAGCACGGCGGCAGCCGCAGCCAGCGCCACCCACCCGGCAATGACCGATCCGGGCAGCACGAACTCGACCGCGGTGTACAGCGCCACACCGAAGATGGCGAGATTGCGTCGCGGCGGACGCGCGCGGTAATCAGGCAGGTCGTCGTCCTCGCCATGGCGGCGGGCCGCAGCACCATCGCGTCGCAGACGCTCGGCATCGAGCGCATCGTTGACGATGCGCATGGAGATGCGGCTCAAGGCGACCACGATCAGCACCATCATCACGCCGACACCTACCTTTACCCAGCGCATCGGATACAGCCCGCCCAGGGCGTCGGCATGGAAGCCGGCCAGCGCCAGCCACATCGCGCCCAGCCCCCACAGGAAGGCGAGGTGGCGACGCTCGGGGTCGCGCCACAGGCGCGGTGCGACGAGCGCGATCAGCGCGCCGAGAAAGCCCAGGTTGAGCACCGCCGCCAGGGCCTCCCCAACAACGCCCAATGTCCCGGACAGCCAGAAGGCGAGACGGGCAGCCGCCCACAGCAGGACCATACCGAGCGCGACACGGCGCCCCAGGGCGGGCGTACCGGTGAACTCGGGCACCGCCGTCAGCAGAAAGCCCGCCACCGCAGCCAGTCCGAAACCGAACATCAGCTCATACGCATGCCAGACGATCGGGCCGCCGGACACGGCCGGCACGCCCAGCCCCCAGGCAAGAAAGCCCAGCCAGATCGACAGCAGAATCACGGCGTACCCGGCCGTGGCGAGGAAGAAGGGGCGAAAGCCGCACATGAACAGCGGCCGCGCCGCCAGCTGGTCGAACAAGGTGTCGCGAGTCGTAAAGCGCATGACGTGTACGCCTCAGCCGCCGCAGCGCGCGCCGCCACGGGCGCCCAGCACCGGCTCGGCGGGCACGACCAGGCGCAAGCCTGCACCCGGGCGCACTGCCGGCACCTCAGCCAACGCAGGCACGCCGGGCGGCAGGCCGAAGCTGTCGCGCACCGCCTCCGCCTGCAGCAGTTCCGCGGTATGGTGATAGACCCAGGCGTCGTCCCTGCTCGCCGCGGGCTGACCGAGCTCGAACCGGCACACGATGCGCCCGGGCGTGGGCGCCATCACCAGGATGGCGTCGGACAGGCGGACAGCCTCCATGAGGTCGTGGGTGATCATCAGCACGCCCATGCCTTGCTCGGCCTGCTGCGCCAGCAGCAGGCGGTAGAGCTCTTCCTTGAGACCGACATCGAGCGCCGAGAAGGGCTCATCGAGCAGCAGCAGTTCGGGCGCCAGCACCAGCGCGCGCGCAAGCGCAACACGGCTCTGCATGCCGCCCGACAACTGGTGGGGAAACTTGTCGAGGTCGCGATGCGCGAGACCCAGGCGCAGGGCAAGCTCGCGAGCGCGAAAGTGGCGCTCGTCGCGCCCCACGCCGGCGGCCTTGAGACCGAGGGCGATGTTGTCGAGCGCCGTCTTCCATGGCAGCAGGCGTGGCTGCTGGAACATGAAGGCGGTGCTCGAAAAGCTGTTCGACACCTCACCCGCCTGCACCGTCAACAGACCGGCAGCAAGGTGCAGCAGCGTGGTCTTGCCACAACCCGAGGGGCCGACCAGGGCGACCACCTCTCCCGCACGCAGGCGGAAATCGATGCCGGCCAGTACCTCGTCGCGCCCGAAGGCGTGATCGAGCGCGCGGATGCGCAGTTCATGCTGCGTGCCGGCCGCTGCCGGCAGTGTGCCGATGCTCATGTGCCCTGCTCCCGCCAACGCTCAACCTCGCGCTTGATCGGTTCGAGCACCAGGTACTCCACCGCCAGCAGCAAGCCGACCACCGCCGCGATCCAGGCCATGGTCGACGCCGTGTCCAGGTGCGAGCGCGACACCGCGAGCGCCGCACCGACGCCATCCTGGGTGGCGAGCAGCTCGGCCATCACCACCACCTTCCAGGCCGTGCCGAGCGCGGCGATCCAGGCCGGGAACAGGTAAGAGACGACATGCGGCAGATAGACGTCGACGAACATCATTCGCCGCGGCAGGCGGAAGGCCTCGGCCATGCCGCGCAGGTGGTTGTCGAGCGTGCGCGTGCCCTGCAGCGCCCCGATAAAGATCACCGGGAAGGCAGCGACGAAAACGGTGAACACCGGTGTGCCGTCGCTCGCGCCGAACCACAGCATGGCGAGCACCAGCCAGGCGATCGGCGGCGTGCCCATGAGCACGGTGACGAGCGGGCGCGACATCATGGATGCGGTCATCGACAGCCCGGCGACCAGCCCCAGCACACTGCCGGCAAGCACCGCCAGAACATAGCCTGACAGCGCGCGGCGAGCAGTGGCGGCGAGCTCGGGCCAGGCAGCGCCGCTGTCGATGAGCGCCCACAGCGTGGCGAAGGCCGAACGCGGGTCGGGCATGACCAAGGGCCCGTAAACGAGGCTCACCGCCTCCCAGGCGGCGAGCAGCAGGAACAGGCTGGCGATCGCGCCCCAGCCGCTCCACAGGTAGGCGGGCAACCCGGCGAGCCAGGCGCGCAGCAGCGTCATTGCATCCCCGCTCCGGCGTAGAAGCCATCATCGGGGAGCTTGCCACCGACCAACGCGGGGTTCTTTGCAAGCAGGTGTCCGTACATGAACTCGAGTTCGGCGCGCGCTGCCGCCGCCGGCACGGCGTCGAGCTGGCTCACCGCGATCGAATCGGCCACCGCCTCGGCGCTGAGCATGTCGATGCGTGCCGCCACCGCCTTGCCACAGGCTTCGGCGTTGGCCTTGCACCAGGCCAGCGAGCGCACGTACTCGGCCTCGATGCGCGCGACCAGCTCGGGGCGCGCGCGCAGGGCGCCCATCACCGCAATGCCGGCCTGCGGGATGCGTGCCTCGCGAGCGAACACCCGCCCCCACTCCTGCTGCAGGTCGACGCTGCGGTGGAGCTCGGGGGCAAGCACGCTGAGCGGGAATGAGCCCGTCTTGCGCAAGGCCATCGAGGCGGCAGGCTCGGCAAGCAAGGCATGGTCGACGCGACGCATGACCAGCAGCTGCATCGCATCGACCGGGCTGGCAACGTAGCGCAGGTTCAGATCCTTCCTGACGTCAATGCCCTGCTGCTCGGCCAGCAGCTGCAGCACGATGTCGGGCATGTCGCCGCGAAACGGCATCGCCAGCTCCTTGCCGCGCAGGTCGGCAAGCGATTTGAGCGTCGGATCGCGCGACACCAGCCACAGCACGCCCCAGGTCGACACGTTGATGAGTTGCAGCTTGGCGCCGCGGTTGTACAGGTTGGCGGCGACGTTGGTCGGCATGGCGAGCACGTCGGCACGGCCGTCGAGCGCCATCACGCGCAGCTGGTCCGGGTCGCGCCAGGGCACGAACTCGACCACCTCGGCGACGTCGGCGAGCGCACCGGAGTCGGCCATGTGGATCAATGCATTCGACACCGAGGCCGAAGGCCCGGACAGGGTCAGCCTCGGCAGCTTCTGCGCATGTACGACGCCAGTGACGAGCAGGAAGGCGCATATCACGCACACGTGCAGCACGGCGCGTGTCCACGCCGGCAGCATCAGTGCGCGCCGCTCGCTCCGGGCGGCCACCGCCCCCTTCTCCGCGCCCGACGCGCCCGATGCACCCCCGAAGCGCTGCGTCGAGCGGTCCGCAAACACGACGCCGCGCGAGCGCCGGCGTCGTCCTGAGTAGCGGTGGCCGTTTTCCATATCAGAAGCTCCCGTTCAGGCTGAGTGCGACACCGCGCCCGGGCGCGGCAAGCTCGTTGCCGGAGACGCCGTCGGTCTGATGCTCGTGGTAGCGCTTGTCGGCGAGATTGGTGAGCTGTACGGCCAGGCCGGCGGACTCGAAGGCGCCGACCTTGCCGAAGTGCCAGCCGAACCCGGCATCCGCGGTGACGAAGCCGGCGGTACGGTTCTCGGTGCCATTGGAGAAGCGCGTGGCGATGCGGTCCTGCTCGGCCACCGCGCGCAGCTGGGCGCGCCACCAGAAGCCGCGCTCGGCCGGCTGGCCAATGCCGAGCGTCAGCTCGGGCGCCGGCATCTGGAACAGCGGCTCGTTGTCCTGGTGGTTCTTGCCGCGCAGCCAGGTAAAGCCGGCGTCGGCAACGAAGGCGCCGAGCGGCATGCTGGCGCTGCCCTCGATGCCGTAGATGCTGACCTTGTCGAGGTTCTCCGTGCGCTTGAGCGGCAGGCCGGTACCCGGATGGCTGGCGCCGGTGATGCGCCCTGCGATGTAGTCGTCGATACGGGTGTAGAAGGCCGCCACGTTGTAGCTCAACCCGGCCGCGGTGGACTTCAGGCCGATCTCGAAGCTGGTCGACACTTCGGGGTCGAGCTGCGGGTTGCCGACATGGAAGTAGCCATCCCCGCGCGCCGAGTCCTCGAAGCGCTCGCGCATGTCGGCAGCGCGGTAGGCGCGACCGATGTTGGCGTACGCGTTCAGCGCCTCGGCCAAGGGGTGCACCACCCCCAGGGACCACGACAGGTTGTTGTCCGACTTCTTCAGCCCGGTCGTACGAGCATCCGCACCCCAGCCTTTCTGAGCCGCATTGCCCGTGACGCGGTCGTAGCGCGCGCCCGCCACCAATCGCGTGACACCCAGCTCGAACTCGTCCTGCACGAACACCCCTGCGGACTTCACCCTCCCCCTGCTGAAAGGGTCGTTGCGCACGGTAGCCTCAAAGCCGGTCGCCGGATTGCCCATATAGCGCTCCGGGCTGCCCTTCATCTCCCATGTATCGACACCCACCGTCAGCAGATGTGCCCCCGCTAACGGGAAGACATACTTCGCCTTCGCTCCATTGGTGGAGAACGTAACGTCGTTGCGCACGTAATTCTTGCCGAACCGCTCGGTATACGCGCGAATCTGGCGAAAGACCTCCTGACGGTACACCTCGGCCGAGAGGGTCCCATCACCTAACGTCATGTCGGTGCCGAGTTCGTAAAGCTCGCGGCGCTGCTCGGGAGAATGGATTGTGACCTCTCCCAAAGGCGTCTCTGCGTAACTGCCATCGGGCAAGCGTCTGCGAAAGCTCTGCTCCCGTGCCGAGCCGGGGTACCAGACATCCTCGTCGTTATGGCGCTGCAGGTTCAGGCGCAGGCTGACACCGTCGGCGACGCGGTGGCGGTACTTCGCCAGCAGCGTGTCGGACTGGTAGCCGGTGCGCGCCTCACGCCCATCGGGACTGCGATAGTCATCGACGTCACGGCCGGCGACGCCGAGCACGAGCGCATTGTCGGCACTGGCATGCTGCAGCAGCAGCGCGCCGGCAATGCCCTTGTCGACGCTGCTGAAGCGGACACCCGCTCGGCCGCCGGTGCGCGCCTGGTCGCTGAATTCGGCCTCGGGTGTGATCAGGTTGACCACACCGCCCATCGCGCCACTGCCGTACAACACCGAACCCGGCCCCTTGACCACCTCGACGCGCTCGAGCAGGCCGAGATCCATGAACGATGCGATCGCCCCCTGCGGCTGGGCGGAATTGACCCGCAGGCCATCGACCATGACCACCACGCTTTCCTTCTTGAGCCCACGCAGCACCGGATTCTGCCCCCAGGCACCGTCGGACTGCGCCGACAGGCCCGGCTTGCCGCGCAACAGCTCGCCGGCTACTGCGCCGCTCGCCGCAGGAGCGTGGAGGATCTCGACCGCCTGTGGCGTCTCCAGCACGTCGGCGGCATAGCCTTTGGCGGTGACGACCTGGGTGCCGAGCACGGTGTCGGCCGCGACCGCAGGCAAGGAAGCGAAGGAAAGGCCCAGCATCGCCGGGGCCAGCGCGCGCAGACGCAAATGCATGACAGCTCCAAGGGTTCTCGAGCTGGCTGGCGGCGGCTGGCTTGCTCTTCAGGATATAAGGATCGGACGAAATGATAATACAAAAATGCGAATTATTCGCATTTGATCCCGATCAAAAAAACCCTCCTCCTGTGTCGCCCTTGCGTACCTGTCAGCGCCAGGTCACGGTAGCGGCAAGCAGATAGCCTGCGCCATACACGGTCTTGATGAACTTGCCGCTATGCCCGCCCTGCTCGAAACGCTTGCGCAAGCGCGACACGCGCAGATCGATGCTGCGATCGAGGGCGGACACGTCGCGCCCGGCGAGCAACTGCTCGCGCGACAGGATCTGGTTGGGACGCTCGAGGAAGGCGATGAGCAACTGCGACTCGGCCAGACTCAGGGTCTCCTCGACCCCCTCTGGCGACACCAGGCGATGCGTGCCGCGCTCGAAGGTCCAGCCTGCAAAGCAGGCAACGCCCGGGGGCTGGGCGCAGGCCGCCGGCTCGGGCTGGTAACGGCGCAGGATGCTGCGCACGCGCGCGATGAGTTCGCGCGGCTCGAAGGGCTTGACCACATAGTCGTCGGCGCCGAGCTCGAGGCCCATCACACGGTCATGGGTATCGTCACGGCCGGTGGCAATGAGCAGACCGAAGCGATGACGGCCACGCACCTGCTGCAGCACCTCCATGCCGTCCATGTCGGGCAGGCCGAGGTCGAGGATGGCGAGATCGGGCGACTGCATGCGCAACTGGCGCAGGAATTCACCCCCGGTCGGGAACACCGCATGGCGGTAGCCGAAGCGCTCGAGCGTACCGGTGATCAGCCGCGCCACCGCGGCATCGTCCTCGACGACGTGAATCAACGCCTGCCCTGGCTGTGCCCTGTCGCTCAACTCGGCCCCCTCAAGCTTGAAGCATGCTTTGCCCGCGGCGCGATTGGCGGCGCGGACGCTCAGGCGATCGCGGCATGCAGCGCGGCGGCAAGCTGCTCTGCGCTGAAGGGCTTGTCGAGCACCTGCACGTTCGCTTCCTCGCGGCCGTCCTCCGCCTTGTCGGCGTAGCCGCTCATCAGCACCAGCGGCAACTCGGGCCGGAAACGGCGCACGAAGCGTGCAAGCGCACGCCCGTCCATGCCCCCCGGCATCACGATGTCGGACAACACCAGGCCGATCGCGGGGATATTCTCGACCATGTCGGCGGCCTCGTGGCCACTTTCGGCCTCGAGCACGGCGCAGCCAAGCGCCGAAAGCTGCTTGCGCACGACGTCGCGCACCTTGTCGTCGTCCTCTACGAGCAGGACCAGGCGCCCCTCGAGCGCCGCTGCCGGCGCCACGCTCACGGGTGGCAGCGCGACCGCTTGCACCTGCTGCGGCGCCTGCGGCAGCAGGAGCGACAAGGTGGTGCCGACTGCCTGCCGGCTACGGATCCGCACCCCCCCGCCCGACTGCTTGATGAACCCATACACCATCGGCAACCCGAGACCACTGCCGCGGCCAAAGCTCTTGGTGGTGAAGAAGGGCTCGAACACCCGCGCCAGCGTCGCGCTATCCATGCCCGTGCCGTTGTCGCTGACCGCAATCTGGACATAGCAGCCGGGCGGCAGTTCAAGGTCGGCCGCCGCCCGCCCCTCGATGCACTCGAGCGAACACTCGATGCGCAGCTCACCTCCATTGGGCATGGCGTCGCGGGCATTGAGGGCGAGATTGAGCAGTGCGCTCTCGAGCTGGTTGGGGTCGACCAGCGCGCGCAGATCGACGTCGCGGGAGGCCGTTGAGATGGCGATCGTGCTCGGCAACGAGCGCCGGATCATGCGTGCCATGTCGAGCACGAGGCCATTGACCTCGACCACCACCGGCGCGATCGGTTGCCGGCGCGAGAAGGCGAGCAGCCTGCGCACCAGTCCGGCGCCGCCCTCGGCGGCCGCCATCGCCGGCTGCACATATTCGTCCACCGCGGGATGTTCGCCCAGCACCTCGATCAGGCCCTGCAGGTTGCCCATCACCACGGTGAGCATGTTGTTGAAGTCGTGGGCGAGACCGCCGGTGAGCTGGCCGATCGCCTCCATCTTCTGCGCCTGGGCGAGCGCGTCCTGCGTGCGGCGCTGTTCGGTGATGTCGACCGCATGCACGTAGCAGCCGATCACCTCACCATCCGGCCCGAAATCGGGCACCAGGGTGCTGCGCGTAAAGCGCGTCTCGCCGTCCGGGCCGGGCATGCTGTACTCGTAGCTCACCTGCTCGCCGGCAAGCGCGCGGCGCACCTTGTCCTCGACCTGGGCAAACACGTGGGGGCCGATCACCTCAGGGATGGGGCGGTCCTTCATTGCCTCGCTGGTGGTACCGAACCACTGCGCGTAACGCTTGTTGCCGTAGCGGAACACCCAGTCGTGATCGAAGTAACCCACATGGGCCGGAATCGTATCGGTGATCTGGCGCAGGCGCAGTTCGCTGTGACTGAGCCGCTCCTCGCTCGACATCTGCTGCTCCCGACTCATCCCCGTGGCGCTCCAACTCAGTCCGCAATCACCCGCACAAAACCGGCCCATTCTATGCCTGTGTCGGCCATGCGGACGCCCAGGACACGATTCAGTACATTCCCACGCAATTACGGACAAGATGTTTTGTCATTCTCCATACCCGACGGTATGGAGACCCAGGCCGTCCCTGGGCTCGCCATCCCGATCGCCAACCTGTTGCACACATCTGGGAGTGGAGAAGGATGTCGAAGACTGCATACGAACAAGGACTGGACAAGAATCCGGCGAACTACGTGCCCCTGTCGCCGCTCAGCTTCATCGAGCGCACCGCCATGGTGTACCCCGCGCGCACCAGCGTCGTGCACGGCGCTCGCAGCTATACCTGGGCGCAGACCTACGAGCGCTGCCGCCGCCTGGCGAGCGCGCTGGTCGCCCACGGCGTGGGCAAGGGCGACACGGTGGCGGTGATGCTGCCCAACGTGCCGCCAATGTTCGAGGCCCACTTCGGCGTGCCGATGACGGGCGCCGTGCTCAACACGCTCAACACCCGGCTCGACGCCGAGGCCATCGCCTTCATGCTCAAGCATGGCGAGGCCAAGGTGCTGATCACCGACCCCGAGTTCGCGGGCGTGATCCGTGGCGCACTCGAGTTGCTCGACGGCGACAAGCCGCTCGTCATCGACGCGCTCGACTCCGAGTACCCGGGCACCGAGCGCGTCGGAACGCTCGAGTACGAAGAGGTCCTCGCCGGCGGCAACCCCAACTACGCCTGGCGCCTGCCGGCCGACGAGTGGGACGCGATCGCGCTCAACTACACCTCGGGCACCACCGGCAACCCCAAGGGGGTGGTCTACCACCACCGTGGCGCATATCTGAACGCCGCCTCCAACATCATCAGCTGGGGCATGCCGCAGCACTCGGTCTACCTGTGGACGCTGCCGATGTTCCACTGCAACGGCTGGTGCTTCCCGTGGACCCTGGCAGCCAACGCCGGCGTCAACGTCTGCCTGCGCAAGGTCGATCCGGCGCTCATCTTCGAGCTGATCCGCAGCCAGAAGGTCACCCACATGTGCGGCGCGCCGATCGTGTACGGCATGCTGATCAACGCCCCGGACGCACTGCGCGCCGGCATCGAGCACAGCGTTGCCGGCCTCATCGCAGGTGCCGCGCCCCCGGCCGCGATCATCGAAGGCGCCGAGCGCATCGGCTTCGACATCACCCACGTCTATGGCCTGACCGAAACCTACGGTCCGGCATCGGTGTGCGCCAAGCACCCCGAGTGGAACGAACTGCCGATCGACCGCCGCGCCGAGCGCAACGGCCGCCAGGGCGTGCGCTACCACATGCAGGAAGCAATCACCGTGCTCGACCCGACCACGATGGAGCCGGTGCCCGCCGACGGCGAGACCATGGGCGAGATCATGTTCCGCGGCAATCTGGTGATGAAGGGCTATCTCAAGAACGAGAAGGCCACGAATGAAGCCTTCGCGGGCGGCTGGTTCCACACCGGCGACCTCGCGGTCATGCACCCCGACGGCTACGTCAAGATCAAGGACCGCTCCAAGGACGTGATCATCTCCGGCGGCGAGAACATCTCCTCGCTTGAGGTCGAAGAGGTGCTGTACCGCCACCCCGCAGTGCTGACTGCCGCCGTGGTCGCCAGGCCCGACGAGAAGTGGGGCGAGGTGCCCGCCGCCTACATCGAGGTCAAGGACGGCGCCGGCGTGACCGCGGACGACATCATCGCCCACTGCCGCGAACACCTCGCTCGCTACAAGGTGCCCAAGCACATCGAGTTCTGCGTCCTGCCCAAGACCTCGACCGGCAAGATCCAGAAGTTCGCGCTGCGCGAAATGGCCAAGTCCGCCTCGGCCATCGAGTAAGCACCCCGCAAGGCCCCCCGAGACCCGGGCGGCGGCCATCGTGCCGCGGCCCGGGCCTCCCCCAGCATAACGACAACCCAAGGAAGACAAACCATGTTGATTCAGCGCCAGCACGGCGCCGAGCATCCGTATTGGCCGCTCGGCCCGTTCAAGATCCGCCTGCCCTTCATCCACTATCGCTGGGAATACCCCGAGATGGTGCAGGGCCTGTTCATGTTCGTGGTCGGCCTGGCCATGATCCCCCTGCTGCAGAAGTACCTTGGCATGCCCTACGAGGCGGCGCTCGCCTTCTGCGTCATCGCCGGCATCGGCTACATGCTGCCGGCGCTGCTCGGCGTACCGCTCGTCCCGGGCTGGATCACCCCCGCGATTCCGGTCGTCATCCTCTTCCTGCAGGGCTTCGAGCCCGGACCCGAGGCGGTGCGTGCGATGTTCGCACTGCAAATCACGGTATTCGCCATCTTCCTGATCCTGGGCATCACCGGACTGGGCAACAGGCTGGTGACGATCATCCCCAACTCGCTCAAGAGCGGCATCATCATCGGCGCCGGCATCGCGGCAATGATGGGCGAACTCAAGGCCGGCGGCCGTATCGACAGCACCCCGATCTCGCTGCTGCTGGGCTCGATCGTGTCGGCCTACATCCTGTTCTCGCTCTCCTTCAAGCACATCGTCGAGACCAGCCGATTCGCCAAGACGATCTCCAACTTCGGCATGATCCCTGGCCTCTTCGTCGCCATCCTGGTGGGCTGGGCGGTCGGTGAATATCCGCTGCCGAGCATCGAGTGGGGCATCACCCAGCCCGACTTCAAGGGCATGACCGAGTACCTGATCTTTGCCGTCGGCATGCCCAGCCTGGACATGTTCCTGCTCGCCATCCCGACCGCGATCATCGCCTACGTGATCGCCTTCGGCGACATCCTGGTCGGCTTCACGCTGTGCAAGCGCGTCGACCACCTGCGCCCGGACGAGAAGATCGAGCTCGACGTCACCCGCGTGCACCTGGTCACCGCGCTGCGTAACGGTATCCACGCCTTCTTCGCCCCCTGGCCCGGCCTCGCCGGCCCGCTGTGGACCGCTGCCCACGCCACCGTGGCCGAACGCTACGCGCTGGGTCGCAAGTCGATGGACTCGATCTTCTCCGGCGGCGGTACGTTCTGGATCACCGGCTTCGTCGCGCTCTTCATCCTGCCGCTGGTGTCCTTCTTCAAGCCGGTGCTGCCGATCGCGCTGTCGCTGACCCTGGTGCTGACGGCCTACATCTGCATCATGGTGGGCATGGAAGAGCTGAAGAACTCGACCGAACGCGGCGTGGCCGGCATCGTGGCGGTGACGCTGGCCATGCCTGATCCGAAGGCGACCGTGTACGCGGTGGTGATCGGCCTGCTGCTGTACTGGCTGATCGAGCGTCCCAACGCCGCCCAGCGCGCCAAGCAGGACCTGTCGATCATCGGCGACAACACGGCCGACATCGAAGCCGGCGACGAGCACGGCGTGGCCAGGAAGTAATCGTCGAACCGGATCGCACGCTGCGCTGGGGCCCGCCCCGGCGCAGGCGGCCGCCGAGGGGGCTGGCGCTGTTAGCAGAAACGCTACCAGCCCAGCCCTTTTCTCATCAGCAGCAGCACCGCCATGCCGAGGATGAAGGGCAGCCAGGGGTTGCGCCAGCGCACGGCCACGGCAACCACCACGATGCCGGCGGCGAACTTGGGGTTGAAGGGATCGAAGCTGCCGCCATCGAGCAACAGGTCAGGCATCACCAGCGCCGACAGCGCCGCCGCTGGCGCATAGCGCAAGGCGCGCTGCAACGCAGGCGGCAGACGGCCTTTCTCGCCGGCGAGGATGAAGCTGCCACGGGTGAGGATGGTGGTCGAGCCGATCGCCAGCAAGGTCAGCCACAGCCACAGGCCCTCGCTCATCACGCCTTCGGTCATCGCACCGCCCTCCCCGCCAGCGCGCGTTCGGCGACAAACCCGGCACCGATGCCGAGCGCAATGCCGGCGATCAGGCCTAGACGCAACGGCAGCTCACGCAACAACACCGCGCCCAGGCCGCCGACCAGGGCTGCTACCCACATCGGGCGCGCGCGCAACATCGGGATCATCATCACCATCAGCGCGATCGTGGTCATGAACTCGAGCGACCAGTCGCGCGGAATCACGCCGGCCCCCAGCACGCCTCCCAGCACGCAGCACTGCCACAGCGCCCAGCAGTACAGCGAGGGCACGATGTAATAGCCCCAGCGCCAGTGCGGATCGTCCGCCTTGTGCAGCTTCTCGGCGCCGATCGCGAACATGCCATCGACCAGCAGGTAGCTCGACGCCAGGCGGCGCATGAAGGGGTGGCCGTGGAACACCGGCGCCAGTGCCGCGCTGAAGATGACGAAGCGCAGGTTGAGCACCAGCGCGGTAAGGAAGATCAGCCACAGCGGCGCGCCGCTGCCGATCAGCGGCAGCGTGCCGAGCTGGGCCGTGCCGGCATAGACCAGCAGGTTCATGCCCATGGCCTCGAGCGGCGACAGCCCGATCGAGCGCATGGCGATGCCGGTGACCACGGCCCAAGGCACGAGACCGACCGAAAGCGGCAGGAAGTCGCGCATGCCCTCGCGGGCACCGCGGCGGAAGGACGATTCCATGAGGCGTGGGTGCAAAAAGCGTCCAAGCATAACAGGCCATCGCAACAAGTCGATGTCAGCGCCCTGCCCGCACTGGATAAATCGCAAGCGGACTGCCAGGCCCGGGCGACATCGCCTTCAAGCCCTCGCGGCTCACGCCGCTCCCACGCGGGATGAGGCGCACCGCGGCCTGCTGTAGGAGCGGCGCCAGCCGCGAGCTTTTCCGAGCCAGACCCTGGCGGCATCGCCTTCAAGCCCTCGCGGCTCACGCCGCTCCCACACGGGATGAGGCGCACCGCGGCCTGCTGTAGGAGCGGCGCCAGCCGCGAGCTTTTCCGAGCCAGACCCGGGCGACATCGCCTTCAAGTCCTCGCGGCTGGCGCCGTTCCCACGCTGTGGCTCGAGCGCGGCAGGTGTCTGTCGGCGCGGCGCCTCGCAGGCACTCAGAACCCGAGCGCCTCGCCCGCACCGAACAGTGTCGCAATACCAAGGCCGAGGAAGATCGCTGCAGCAATGCCATGCACCAGCCGTACCGGCATGCGCGCGGCGATGCGGTCGCCGAGCACCACCGCCGGCACGTTGGCGATCATCATGCCCAGCGTAGTGCCTGCGACCACCGCAACCAGGGCCTGGTACTGCGCGGCCAGCGCCACGGTGGCGACCTGCGTCTTGTCGCCCATCTCGGCAAGGAATAAGGCGATCAGGGTGGCACCAAAGACACCAAGACGCGGCAGCTTGGCATCGTCTTCATCGAGCTTGTCGGGGATCAGCGTCCATACCGCCATCGCGATGAAGGACAGGCCCAGCACCCAGCGCAGGGTCTGCGGCCCCATCAGGGTGGTGAGCCAGGTGCCGACCGCAGCGGCGAAGGCATGATTCGCCAGGGTGGCGACCAGGATGCCGGCAATGATCGGCCATGGGCGGCGGAACTTGGCGGCAAGGATGAAGGCGAGCAGCTGCGTCTTGTCGCCGATCTCGGCAAGGGCGACGATGGCAGTGGAGATGAGGAAGGCGTCCATTCGATTCCAGTCCTGGCCGGCAGAAAACCCATGACCCCGCGCCACCCCGGCCATTGACGGCAGCAGCAGGGTCAAAGGTCTTGCCAGGTCCATGGACCCGTGCGCACCACGGCCGGACGGCCGAGCATGTTGGCGCGCACCCCTCCCGAGCTCCGGAGGGCGGCTACTCCCCAATGACGGCGCGGATTCTAGCCGAGCCCGCACACAGGGTCAAAGCGAAGTCGCCAACAAGCCAACAAACCAAGGGGGAAATCGGGGTCTGTCCCCTACACCCGCTTTAAGGGCGCCGTGGCCAGAAGATCACCCCGCCTGGCCGCGCTGCATCGCCATGCGATACACCAAGGGCACGGCGAACAAGGTCAGCACGGTCGAGAAGCCCAAGCCCCACACGATACTCGCCGCGACCGGCCCCCACATCAGCGACTTGCCGCCGAGGCCGATGGCGAGCGAGAACAGACCGCCGATGGTGGTGGTCGAGGTGATCAGGATCGGCACCACGCGCCGACGCGCGGCATAGATCGCGGCGTGCTGCACGCTCATGCCTGCGGCACGGCGCTCGTTGGCGGCGTCGATGAGGACGATCGCCGAGTTCACCGCAATGCCGGTGAGCGCAATCACGCCGTACAGGGTGTACAGCGACAGCGGATTACCCGACACCAGCAGGCCGAGGACGACGCCGGTGAAAGCCAGCGGCACGGTGACGAGGATGATGAAGGGCTGCCAGTAGCTGCGGAACTGAGCGGCCAGAATCAGGTAGATCAGGCCAAGGCCCAGCAGGAACAGGCGCCCCATCGAATCGAGACTCTCCTGGATGTCCTCGAGCTCGCCCGAGAAATCCAGTTCCACGCCCGGATACTGCGGCTGCAGCCGCTCCCAGGCGGCCTTGAGGCGGTTGTTGGCCTCCAGCGTGTCGATCTCGCTGCGCTCGAGCTCGGCTTCGACGGTGATCGCGCGGGTCAGCTGGTAGTGGCGGATGTAGCCTTTGGACAGGCGCAGCTCGTGGTCCACCAGGTCGCCCAACTGCACGCTGCCGCCCGCAGGCAGAGGCACGGGCCGCTGCAAGAGTTCGGTCACGTCGGCGAAGGGTTCGGCACGTGCGCGCACCACGACCTCGACCTTCTCGCCGGCGTCGCGCGTGGTCGCGACGATCTCGCCCTCGCCGTACAGACGCAGCAGGCGCGACACCTCGTGCGCCCCCACCCCGGCACGCGCGAGCTTCTCGCGGTTGAGCACCAGACGCATCTCGTTGCGCCCGGCCACATCATCGTCGGTCAGGTCGCGCACGCCCGGAAGCCCGGCCACTTCGGCCATCACCGCATCGGCCGCCGCACGCAACACGGCATAGTCGTCCGACTTGACCTTCACCGACACAGGCTTGGCCGTCGGTGGTCCGCCCTTGATCTCCATGAAGGAGTACCGCGCCTCGCCGTCAAGCGCCTCGATCAGCGGACGCAACTCGGCGATGAGCTCGCCGGTGTCGCGCATGTCGCCGTTGCGTGGCGTCAGCGACACCAGCACCTGTGCGTACTGGTCACCATAAACCGGCTCGGTGTCGGTGAACTTGAGCCCGGCATAGGGCGTGATCGAGCGCAACTCGGCAGGATCGATCGTGCGTGCCAGCACCTCGGCGGCACGCTCGGCGGCGGCCAGCGAACGCTCGGGAGTGACGCCGGGCGGCATATCGACGCTGACGTAGAACAGACGCATCGAGTCGAAGGCGAAGAACTCCATCTTCACCCAGCCTCCGCCGACCGCCCCGCCAGCGCCTGCCATCACCATAACCAGGACGGCAACGCCCAGGCGCGGGCGGCGCAACACGCCGACCAGGGCACGCGCGTACTTCACCCGCAGCCAATGGGTGAAGCGCTCGCGCAGCACCTGCGCTCGCGTGCGCCGCTGCGCGGGCCGCACCTTCAGGGCGAGGATATGCGTGGGCAGGATCCAGAACGCCTCGAAGAGGCTGATCAGCAGGCCAACGGTCACAACGAAAGGCACGATGAACATGAAGCTGCCCAGGATGCCCGGCAGCAGCATCAGCGGCAGGAAGGCAGCGATGGTAGTCAGCACCGCTGCCAGCACCGGCAGCCCGACTTCGCGCACGCCACCGATTACCGCTGCATGGGGCTCATCCCCACGTTGCAGACGGTAATAGATCGCCTCGACCACCACGACTGCATCATCGACGAGCATGCCAAGCGCGATCACCACGCCCAGCAGCACGGTGAGGTTGAGCGTCGAGCCGATCAGCTCGGCGGCGATGAAGGTGCCCGCCAGCGAGAACGGTACGCCCAGCGCCACCAGCAGGGCCAGCCGCGAACCGAGGAAGATCCAGCACATCAGCAGCACCGCAGCGAGACCGAACAGCGCGTTCGACTCCATGACCCCGATCGCGTGGCGCGTGGCGTGCGTCTGATCGTCGATCAGCGCCAGCTGAACGCCCTGCGCAGCGAGCAACATGTTGCGATCGGCGGCAAACTGCTGAAGGCGCTCGACCAGCTGCAGGGTATTGGCGTCGGGCTGCTTGGTGATCGAGAACATCACCGCGGGCTGCCCGCCGTAGCTGACAAGCTGGTTCGCGCGCTCGCTGCCGCGCACCACCGCGGCGACCTCGTCGACGGCAACGCGCCCCTGCGGCGTCACCACCGCGACCTGGGCCAGCGCATCGGGGTCGGGCGTCTTGCCTTCGAGGCGGACCAGCCATTCGCGGTCCTCAACCCTGACCCGGCCGCCGAGCGTGTTCTGGAACCAGGCCGCGACGCTATCGGAAAGCGCGATCGGCGACAGCCCTGCCGCCGCCAGCCGTGCCGGATCGAAATCGACCTGTAGTTGCGGGTCGTCCAGCCCGGCCGCGATCACCTGATCAACGCCGGACAGGCCCTCTATCTCCTTCTTGAGCACGAAGCCTGCACGCCGCAGGCGCTCACCGCCGCTGCCGTGCAGCACCATCACCGCGGTCGGAAACCCGTTCGAACTGGTGATCTCGAGCACCATCGGGTCGGTCGCATCGGGCGGCAACTCCGCCGCCGCCTTGTTCTGGATCTCGCGCCGCAGGTCGTTCACGCGCTTGTCGAACTGGCGCTCGGAGACCTCCTCGAAGCGCACCAGGATCGACGACATGCCCTCGCGGCTGGACGAGGACACGAAACGGATATCCTTGACCTGCTTGATCGCATCCTCCAGCGGCCCGGTGAGCTCGCGCTCGACATCCTCGGCCGAGGCCCCGGGCAGGCTGGTCATGATGCTGACCCAGTTGAAGTTGATCTCCGGATCCTGCGCGCGCGGCATGGTGAGATAGGCGAACAGGCCCGCTACCAGCACCAGGATGAAAGTGATGTTGGCCAGCGGATGGTTGTCGATCAGCCGGCCATAAACGCCGCCGCCGTGATCACCGCGCATCGGCGCACTCACCGCGCTTCCGCCGCGCGCTCGGCGTGAAGGTCGAGCGCGAAGCGCCCGTCGTCGACGAGTTCGGTCGCCAACGGCCAATCCACCGCCAACGGCCGGCCCGCCTGAGCCTGCGGCAAGGGTATGAACTGCGGCTGGCCATCGCGAACGACCCAGGCACCCAGCAGGCCCTTGCGCTGCTGCAGGTAAGCCGCGGGCAGGTGCGGGTCCGTGCTGCGCCAGCGCAACTCGCCCGCCAGCCCGGGGGCGAGCGCACTTGCCGCCACCAGCACCGCCTCGCGCACCTGGCCCGCGGTTTCTACAACAGGCGAGATACGCCGCACCGACAACTCATGGGCGGCGTCGCCGACATGCAGTCGCCAGGCCTGGGCGCGCTCGAAAGCCTCGACCTGGCTGGCCGGTACACGGGCGCGGACCTCGACCTCATCGCTCGCCGCCAGGGTGAGCAAAGGCATGCCCGGGCTTGCCAGGTCGCCTACGCTGGCGCTGCGGCTGCGCACGACACCCGCGTAGGGCGCACGTACCACGCAGCGCGCAAGGGCAAGCTCGGCGGACGCGACCGAAGCCGCGGCCGCAGCACGCTCGCTCTCGAGCACGCCGACCTCGGTCTCGCGGATGCGCAAGCCGTCGGCGCTGATGAAACCGCGCGCTGCCAGCGCACGCGCCTGTGCAAGCTGGGCACGCGCCAGCTCGATGCGGCTATCGACCAGGGCGCGCTGGGCGCGGGCGCGTTCGAGTTCGATGCGGTAGGCCGCATCATCCAGACGCACCAGCACTGCACCGCGCGCAACGGCCTCACCCTCTCGCACCGGCATGGCAAGGATACGTGCGGAAAGCTCGGCGGCGATGCCGGCTTCGTCACGCGCGTGGACTGCAGCGGGTATGCGGAACTCGGGGTAAAGGGCGATCTCGGACAGGGGTTTCGCGCTCCACTCAGTCGCCAACGACAGCGTGGGAAGCAACAGCAACACAACAGCGAGGACTCTCATCGCAGCTCTAGGTGGTCATTAGTGAAGGCCTGGCCACGACCGCGACGGCAACTTAAGCCAGCCTCAGCGTTGGTCGATGACGTGAAAACCCAGGGTGGGCGCGGTGAAATCGTCGGGCGTCGCACCGAGCCCGATCTCGCCATCGCCATACAGGGTACAGGTGTCGCGCCGCAGGGCCACGGGCGCGGATGCCGACGCAAAGCGAACCCAGCTGCCGTTGCTGCTGAAGTCGGTGAACACGCACTGACCGCCAGTCCACTCGATACGCGCATGGCGGCGCGACACACGCGGATCGTCGATGGAGAAGCCAACGCCGTCGCCACGACCTATGACCAGCGGGCCATCGTCAGGATGGAGCTCGATACGCTGGTCGAGGCGCTCGATATCGATGCGCTGCACCGAGACCGGCCCATCGATGAGTTCCTGGAAACCAAGCATGGTGGTGATCGTGGTCTCGGCGGTGCGACTGAAATCCACCCGCCACACCCGCAACGGCTCGGCCTTGCCCTTGATGCTGATGCGATCGAGGCTGTGGCAACCGAGGCGCATCGCATCGGGCAAGCTGTCGAAGACGCTCTCGCCGATGAGAATCTCTCCCGCCTGGGCACGGTCGCTCAGGCGGGCGGCCACGTTGACCGCATCGCCGTAGCAATCGCCGCCATGCTCGACGATCGAACCGCGCGCGACCCCCGTCTTGATCCCCAGCGGTGCGCGTTCGGTCTCGCCATGCGTGAGCTCGCGCACGACCTCGGGCATGTTCGCAGCAGCCTGAACCGCGGCGACCGTGTCGTCGAACAGCACCAGCACGCCGTCGCCCAGGTACTTGACGACGCGCCCCCCGGCGCATGCCAGATGGCGACCGAGCGCGTGCATGCGGCGAGTGACGATCTGCGTCGCCGCCACATTGCCCGCCGTCTCGAACAGCCCGGTGCTGCCCGTAAGATCGGCGAATACCACGGTCCTGACCGATTGCTCCACACGCCTCCTCATTCTGTCGCCGGACGCGCAGACGGGCGCCCCGTGCAGAGAGGGCGCGCATTCGCAGCATCGCGGAATGCGTGATGCTAGCACTAAGGCTTGAAGACGTCATCGCTGAAGGTGCCGCCGCCGACATGCGCATCGCGCCCTGCACAAAGCGCATCTCGGTGCAGGGCCGCACCGTGGGGGACCTTCCCACTGCAAGCGCGCATCCCGCACGCGCATGCGGCACACACGGCTACCGGCAGAGTCCCATTGTAGTCAGCGCAGCTGCAAGCATGGGCGCCACGCTGACGACATTGCTCGGGTGGGCGATGCAGTCGGTACTCCACACCTGCTCGACGCCTGCGCCATGGATCAGTTCGAGCGCCCCATCGGCAAACAGGGCGTGGGTGACGGCGACATCGACCGATGCGGCGCCGGCTGCGCGCAACTGCCGCGCCGCTTCGGCGAGCGTGTGCCCGGAGCTGGCCACGTCGTCCAGGAGCACGACCGCGCGCCCGGCCACTGCGGCCCCGTCCGGCAACGCAATGTCGACGCGGCGGTCATCATGGCGGACCTTGGTGCACACCATGAAGTCCAGGCCCTGCTCGCGCGCAGCAAGCTCGACCCACTGCCTCGACTCCGCATCCGGTCCTGCCAGCAGCGGCCGCTCGCGCCGCTCGGCAGCGAGCGCACCCAGCAGCCCGGCCCCTGACAGGGCAACCGCATGTGGGACAGGGATCGCCTCGGCCAGGGTCGCGACGCGATGCAGGTGAGGATCGACCGTGACCACGGCGTCGAACAGGCCCGCCAGAAAGTCGCCAACCACACGCTGGCTGACGACCTCGCCGCTGCAAAAGGCCATGTCCTGACGCATGTAGGCCATGTAGGGGGCCACCAAGCTCAGGTGCCGCGCCCCCAGACGGCCGGCCGTACGCGCGACCAGCAGCAACTCGAGCAGCTTCTCGTTCGGGCGATAAAGACTGCGGTAGAGCAGGACACTCGGCGGCAGCCTGGCCGGCAGGCGCAAGCGCAACTCGTCGTCGGGAAAGCGGTGGCGTTCGATCAACTGCAGGTCCAGCCCCGCAGCCTGCGCCAGACGCCCGGCCTGCTCGGCCTCGTCTTCGAAATGCAGGAGCACGGTCTCTTCACTCATCATCGTTACAAGCCTACTCCCCTGTTGCCCCCCCTTGAAGAGTCCGCAGCCGCCCTGGCGCCAAGGATTTCACACGAACGGACAAGAGGGCCTCGCGGCTCGCCTCGCCAGCCCGCGAACCTCCCCATTCACGCGGTTTGACAAAGCGCCCACCGGCAACTAAACCGGTTATGACAAAGGAAGGAAAGCCTCCCCACCCGCGCCACTCCACGAGCTGAGCCCGGGGGGGCCGCGTGCGAACGGACGCAGGAGAGACAGATGCCTGATGCCCTGTCCCAGAACGCCATCGACGCACTGGGTGTGGCTGTGGACAGCCTGCTCCCGGACGCGCCTCCCGCGGGCCTGAGCCGCACCAGGGCGCTCGACGTGCGACACGTCAGGCCGCTCGGGCTAGGTGGCTATGTCGGCCACCATGTTGCGCCCGAGGGCGCACTGTTCGGGCGGCGCCTGAATGCCCGCCTGAACCTCAGCATCAATGGCGGCAGCGAGGCCGATGCACGGGCCCATGTGCACAACCTGGCTTCCCACCTGCTCAGCCTGTCGCGCAGCGAGTTGCATGCTGCGGGCATCCATCGCATGGCACGTGCGGACAGCAGCGATGCGCGCGCCATCCTCTTCGACATCGACTTCGAGTTCATCCGCCCACCCGCGACTTCGGAGGGCGTGATCACGGACCTCATCCTCGACATCGCGCCCGACGGCTGAGTGCCCGGACGCGCACAGCGCACCGCGCGTACCACGCGCCGTGCGGCCGAAAATGCCCCGCGCGGGGCGCACACACCCCCAGGGGGAACCAAGGAGCGGGCGATGGAAGAGAACTTTGCGGAACAGATCGTTCCGGGCACATTCATCCGGGTACAGGCAGAGGGACTGATCGCGCCCAAGGGCGTCAGCTTCGGCAACGTCGGCATCGTCGGCACCGCGGCTGCGGCCGAGGACGTCACCGATGCGATCGGCCAGACTCACATCCTTGGCAGCATGGAGGATGCGGCCAAGCTCTACGCTGCCTCGGACGCGCTCAGCGCCGGCACGCTCAACCTGATGCGCGGCCTCGCCCTGCTCTTTGCCAACGGTGCACGCACCGTCTATGCCCATGCGCTGGCAGCCGGCGCCGACCAGACCGCCTTCGCCAACGGCACGGCCGAACTCCTCAAGGACACCATCAACATCCTGGTCGCGCCCGAACTGGCCACCGCCACCGCGCTGCAGGTGCTGCCGGCGGCGGTCAATGCCGCCGAGGGCGACGGCAAGGACATGATCACGGTGATCGGCTCGGATGCGAGCACTGTGACCGCCGTCGTCGACCAGGTTGCGGCCAACAAGCGCGTCGTGCTGGTATCGCCCGGGGTGCGCGCCTACGACCCGGCGGCCGGCGCCATGGTCACCCTGCCAGGCAATTACACCGCAGCCGCGGTGGCTGGCCTGGTCGCCAGCCTCGCGCCCCAGGCCAGCCCCACCAACAAGGTGCTTGCCGGCGTCACCCAGCTCGCCACCCGCTACAGCTATGGCCAGCTGAAGGCACTGCTGCAGGGCAACGTATGCGCGCTTGAGGACCGCCAGGGCATCCGTGTCGTGCGGGGCATCACCACCGAAGGGGAAGCCTTCGCGCAGATCACCACACGGCGCATCGTCGACTACGCCAAGGCAGGCATTCGCCAGGTCGCCAACCCCTTCGTCGGCCGGCTCAACAACGAACGCGTGCGCACCGCCCTGCACGGCGCGCTAGACAGCTTCCTGACCACCATGGTGGTCGACGAGGCGCTCACCGGCTACCAGCTGGAGGTCAAGGCGACACGCGCCGACGAGGTCGCGGGCCGCTGCATCGTCAACGTCGCCATGCAGCCGACCTTCAGCATCGATTACATCCGCGTGACCCTCGCGCTGTCCTGAACGCGCAGGAAAGGAGACCGACATGCCATCCGCCGCCAACACCCATGTTTACACCGGAGCCGACGGTTCCATCCTGCTCGCCCCTGCAGGCGAAGGCCCCGAAGGTGCGGCCGCCAGCACGGTGATCGAAGGCAACGACCTCATCCAGGTCGGCCGCGTCACCGGCGTCACCGTCCAGGTAAGCTCGGCGATCCGTCCCTTTCACGAGATCGGCCAGCGCTACGCGAGCGAGTTGCGCGCAGGCAACGTCAGCGTGCGCGGCCAGATCGACCGTGCCTGGCTCAACGGCGCGCTGCTGCGCCTGCTGCTGGGCGAGGCGAGCGAACAGCGGCCGCGCAGTGCGTGGGCCCAACCCGCCTTCAACATCACGCTGATGGCGGAGAACGCCGCCAACCCGGGCACGCGCTCGATCGTGACGCTGCACGACGTCAAGCTCGAACAGTGGAACCTGAGCATGCCCGAAGACGATTTCGTCATGGAGGGCGCGCGTTTCCAGGCCCTCTACCTGAGCGTCCGCGACGAACAGGGCTGACGCCATGGCGCTCTCTGCCCAGGCAGGCGCAGCGACAGCCGCAGCGCCCGCCCATGATCGCTACCTTGCCGCCGACGAGCTGCTCGCCGGCAGCGCCGCCAGCTTCGATATCGAGGTCCCAGCCGTGCTGGTCGAAGCCGGGCGCAGCGGCCTCGCCGGCCGCGTACAGATCCGTCCGCTCACCGTGCGCGACCTGCAGCTCATCAGCCGCGCCGCACGCGACAGCGACAGCCTCGCCGGCGCACTGATGGTGCACGCTGCGCTGCAGACCCCCGCGCTGACCCTGCCGCAGATCAGCGCGTTGCCGCTCGGCCTGATGGAGTTCCTTCTCGCCGAGGTCAACCGCATCAGCGGCCTCGCCGTAGCGCCGGCCGCACTCGAGGACGCCGCCGAGCAACCCATTGCACGCGCAGCCCATGTGCTGGCGCGCGCCTTCGGCTGGACGCCGCAACAGATCGGTGATCTGACCCTCGGTCAGATCCTGCTGCACCTGCAGATGCTGCGCGAAGAGCGAGACGGCGATGGCTGAAACACACGGTCGTACGCCCCCAAATCGCACCCTTGACGGGTTCAAGTGCTGTGTGCACGCCTTGCAGACGGTCGAAGCCAGGCTGTCCGGGCTGATCGCCCGCTGTAGCGAACACGGACTCGCACATGCCGCACACCTCGACCGGCTTCCTGCCCTGGCGTCCTTCGACCCCTTTGCAGCGCCAACCGCCGCCGCGGCGGGTGCCGAGATTGCCGGGGCCAACGCTCGCAGCCAGCCACGCGCAAGCGCGATGCCTGCCGACCCACGCCCACTGCGGGGGACGCGCCAGGCGATGGCCCGCACCAGCAACGCGGACCGGATGGGCAACGAAGCCACTGCCTCCCCGCCACCAAGAGAAGGCGCCGGCCAGGCAGCACGCGGGATGAGCACACCGCCCCCGATCGCGGCCACCGCTGCAGGCGAGGATGCCGGCGCGCTCATCACCGCCCTGCTCCGACGCCACACTGCGCCCCGCCCCGACCCGCAGCACCTCCCCCGCCTGCATCCTACCGGCGGCACCCGGGAGGCGGACGGCCGGGATACCCGCTCCGCTGCGTCCGGGCTCGCAACGGGCCCGGACACTCGCCCCGCACGCGTTGGCCGCCTGCCCGCTGCCGCCGACCCCGCACATGTGCGCCCGCCTGCAGCCGTCCAGGCCGCTCCCGACACAACGCCCTTTTACCCGCGCACACCGTTGCGGCAAGGCGAGGGAGGGTGGCCTGGCAGCACCGCTCTCCATCGCGACCGCCCGGGCCGCGCCGATGTGCCTCCCCCTGGCCACCCAGCGGACAATAGCCTCACCGGCTCACCGCAGCTCGGCAGCGACGCACTGCGGCAACTGGTCGGCACCCTGTTCGCAACCGCGCCCCGGGCAGGCCTCCGCCCTGCTCCGGCGCAAACCGCTGCCGGGCAGCCTGCAGGCCGCGCGTCCGGAGCACCGGCGCTGCTCCCGCAAGGGCGCGCGCCCTCGCGCCTGCTGGGCGCCCAGGACGCCGTCCTCGCGCGCACGCCTCAAACGACCGGCGGTACGCCCACGCAGGCGGAGCACCACGCCGATGCCGCCCCCTCCCACCCCGGTGAGCTCGCGGCCGGACTCGAGCGCCTGCTGCGCGAGCAGGCCTGGTTACGCGGAGTCGATCTGTCATGAGCCTGACACCGATGCTTGCCGACTGGGAGCTGCCGCGGGTGACGAGGCTCGAGACCCTCGAAACGCGCGACTTCCTCGAGCTCCCGCTACCCGGGCGCGCGGGCAGCCTGTTCCAGGACCTCGAGCGCCGTCCCGCACGCATCATCATCGAAGGCTCGGTGTTCGGCAGCGAGGCCGGCCTCGACCTGCTCAACGCCGTACGCGAGCACTACGGCGCCGGACAACCCCTGACCTTCGTCTCCGACATCGTGACCGGCACCGACATCCAGTACGTGCTGCTGCAGCAGGTTCATGTCCAGGCCGAGGCCAGCGCGCCCGACCAGATCGACTACGCGCTGTGGCTCATCGAGTCGCCGCCGCCACCGCCACCGGGCAACATCCTCGGCGGCATCGACACCAGCCTGCTCGACCAGGCAGCCGGCCTGCTCGACGACGCCATGGGGGCGCTCGACGCGCTGCAGGCGCTCGGCAGCATGCCGGAACTGTCCGACCCGACAGGCCCGCTCACCGGCATCCTGGGCGACACCGCGCCCGCCATCGGCCAACTCGGCAGCATCGGTGCCGGGCTGCGCGACCTGCTGGAGTAGGCGACCATGGCCGGACTGCTGGTTCAACTCGACCTGACAGTATCCGGCGCCGACCTGTCCGCGATCGCGGGCAGCGTCGGCGGCGCCTACGGCGAGCTCGGCCGCCTCATCGCCGGCTGGCAGAGCGGCCCGCCGGGCGACTTCGGCAGCGCGCTCGCCGACCTGGCAGGCCTGCCAGTGCCACAACTGTCCGGCGGCTTCGAGTTCAGCCTTGGCTTCGGCACGCTGCTGCCGAACCTGCAGGGCGAGCTGGGCGGACTCGCGCAGGCGCTGCAGGCCGATATTGCCGCCTTGCCCGAACGCCTCGGCGCCGACCTGCAAGCGGCCTTTGCACCATTGCTCGCACGCATTGCGCGGCTGCAGGCCGTGTTCAACACCGACTGGCACTGCGGTCTCGCCATCCCGGCAGACCTGACGGCAGGGGCCGGCCCCGCTAGCAGCAGTGCAGGCGCAAGCACGAGCGGGGGCGGAGCCGAAGGTGGGGGAGAAGGTGGGGGAGAAGGTGGGGAAGAAGGCGGCGGCGCAACAGGCACGAACGCTGCCGGCGCGCTCGACACCGCACAGGTTACGGCCGCAAACGCACTGATCGACACCCTGCCCGCCGACCTTTCGGTCCCCAGCCTGCTGCGCTGGCTGCATGCACGCGTGGGCACCTTCCGTCCGGGTTACTTCCAGCTGCGCTCGTTACCCGTGCTCGACGATCTGCGTGACCCGCTCGACACACTGATCCGCTGGGACGATGCCAGCGCCGCAGCGGTAGAGGCCGAACTCCAGCAGACACTGGAGCAACTCGCGGCGCTGATCGCAGCCAATACCAGCGCCCACATTCCCCACGCGCTCCCTGCTACGGACCTTGCCACCCAGCCCGGCATCGAACTGGGCAGCGCGGGTGCCGATTTCGTCACTGCAGTGGGCTCGCTCGCGGCCCTCACCGCTGCGCAGCCCACCGACTCCGCTGCCATCGCAGCCGCGCTCGCGAATGCGCAGGCCCTGCGCGCACCGCTGCTCGCGGCGCGCAACGTCACGCTCGCCCCCGCCAGCACCGCAGCCCGCGCGCGCCTGCACAACGCCCTCCTCGCTCTGCCAGGCGCCCTCGACGCCGGGCTGTGCCGCACGCTGGTCCTGCTGCTGCCACGGGCGAGCCTGGCCGACCTCACCCAGTCCGTCCCCGGACTCGCCATCCCGGGCCTGCCTGTCAATGCCTTCGCCGCACTGGAGGCCCTGATCGACGATATCCAGACGCGCCTCGAGACGGTGCTCGACCTGCTCGACATCAGCGCCGTCAGCGCCCCTGTCACCACCGCACTGGCGCGCGCAAACAGTACCCTCGCAAACATCGAAGCCCAGCTCGCCGCGCTCGGGGCGAGCAGCGCACGCGCCTTCGACGATGCCCGCAGCCAGCTCCAGACGCTCGACCTCGCGCGCCTTCAGCGTCAGTTCGAACAGAGCCTGGAGCAAGCCGTGGGGGCCATCGAGGCAGCCCTTGCCGCCACGCTTGCGCCCGCCACCACGGCCCTTGCGCAGACCCTCCAGGCCGCGGACACGGCAATGGACGCGATCGATCCGGAAGTGCTCTCCGCACCGCTGCAGCAGATCCTGCAACCCCTTGCCAGCCTCAGTCAGCAAGAAGACGTGGCCCGGCTCATCCAGGTGCTCGGTCAGGTGAAGGCGCTGAGCGAATCGCTGTCACGCATCTCCTTCGCACCGGTGGCGGACGAGGTCATCGCCGCCATCGGCAAGCTCGAAGCCGTGTTGCGCGCAATCGACCCCGCCACCCTGCCCGCTCCGGGCCCCGAGCTGATCCGCTCGGCCATGAGCGTACTGCCGCCCTCGCTGGTGCCGCTCACCGACCCGCTCATCGTCCGTCTCGACACCCAGCTCGAGGCCAGCCCGACCGAACTGCTGACCCAGCTCAAGGCCATTC
The DNA here is from genome assembly GCF_000310145.2 of Thauera sp. 28. Taxonomy (GTDB): domain Bacteria; phylum Pseudomonadota; class Gammaproteobacteria; order Burkholderiales; family Rhodocyclaceae; genus Thauera; species Thauera mechernichensis. Next base: position 5,200 of record NZ_AMXA01000017.1, on the reverse strand, counting down.
CCGAAGAGGCACGAGCCCGCCTGCTCGCACTGTCGCCGCGCGCGGCCCTCGCCCCACTGCTGGCCGAACCCTTTGCTGCAGTGCGCGACGGCCTGGCCGCCTTCCAGCCCGCGCAATGGCTGGACGAAGCCGATCGCACGCTGGCCGACACCCGCCAGCGCCTCGGCCGCCAGCTCGACATCGGCGGCGCGCTCGCCGCACCGGCGCAAGCCCATGGCGCGCTGGTGCGCGAGCTCGAAGGCCTGCGCCCATCCGCCCTGCTGCAGCCGCTCACCACCACACTCGGCCAGGCCCTCCAGGCGCTGGACGCTGCCGTACCGGCGGGCGAGCTCGGCACGGCGCTGGCGGCGACGCTCGACCGCATACGCAGCTTCGCCAGCACCCTGGCAAGCGCGCTCGATGTCGCCGACCACCTCGTCGACCGTCTCGGCACCCTGGGGGACGCCGGCAGCGAGTTCGACAGCTGGCTCGACGGCATCCTCGCCAAGGTCCCGGAAACGGCCACAGCAGCGCAGCTCGAGGCCCTCGACACGCTGCGCCAGGCCGCGCTCGCCAGCAGTGCCGACGCCCTGCGCGCGCAGTGGGCCGCACACCGTGACGCGCTCGCCACAACACTCGCCGACACCAGCCCCGGCACCCAGTCCGCAGCGCTGCTGCGCGAACTCGCGCTCGCCCGCGCCCGCATCCGCGGCCAGCTCGGCGCACTCCCGCCCGCGCTCGCCAACCCGATCGCCAGCTGGCTGGACGAAGCCGACACCCGCGCCGCCGAGGACGGCCTGATCGCCATCGCCGCGCTGTCGCGTCGTCTGACCGAAACCGACGCCCGCATGACAACCCTGCTCGACCAGCTCGGCAACCGCTTTCCGGCCGCACAAGGCCCCTTCGCCGCCTTGCTGCCGGGCAACCCCGTCGAGTTGCGCGCCTGGGTGCGCGAAGCCCTGGTGCGCCAGTTCGGCCGCCCGCTGGTGCTCTTCCTCGACAGTCTGCAAGTGCTGGTGGCCCTGCTGCGCAGCGCCACGGCCGCACTGCGTCGCCTGGTCGACGCCCTGCAGGCCAGGCTCGACGAACTCCTGGCCGCCCCGCAGGCGCTTGCCGCACTGCTCGAAGGCATCGAGTCGCTCACCGACCGCGTCGCCGGGCTCGACCCGGGCCTGTACGCGCAACAGGTCGATACCCTATACCGCGACCTGCTCGGCGAACTGCGCGCCCTCGACCCCGCCGGACTGCGCCAGCCGCTTGAGGCCACCCGCGACCGCCTGCTCGCGCGCATCTCGCTCGACACCGTGATCCCGCCTGCCCAGCGCGCCCAGCTCGACGCCATGCACCGTGAGCTGCAGGCCAAGGTCGGCGCGCTCGACCCCGACCCCTTGCTGCTCCAGCCACTGGACGAGACCTGGCGGGCGACGGTGGAGCCGCTGGTCGCAGCGCTCGACGCCAGCGCCTCGATCCAGCTCATCGTCGACTGGATCAACGCGCTGCCACCCGAACTGCGCCTGCACATCAGCCGCGTTGACGCCGCCTACGCCGCACTGCTTGCCAGCGCTCCCGGCGGCAGCGGCGCATCAGTGAGCGTGAGCGCCAGCGTCAGCGTGGGCACCTAGGAGAACAGGACGATGCTCGGCTCCCTCCTGATCCAGCCGCAAATGCTCAACCGCATGCAGGGGCGCGGCGCCGGTGACGAGATCGCCGACGAAGTCGTTGCCCTCGCACACCTGCTCAGCCTCAACCCTGCTGCCGCGGACGCGGTCCTGCCGGCCTTTGAGGCTGCCGGCCAGCGCTTCGCCTCAACCCTGCTGGCACGGATCGGCCCACGCCTGCCGCAGGCACTGAACGAACTGCGCGCACTGGTCGAGCCCCTCACCACACCGCTTGCCAGCTTTGCGAGCGGGCCGCCGCCGGCCACGACCGCCGACATGCTCGAGCACATCGCCGCCGGCCTCGAGCGCCTGGCACCGCTCGCCGGCCTGCTGTCAGACGCACAGATCCGCAGCACCCTGCGGCGTGCGAGCCGCATCCTCACCGACACCCTGGGCCTGAGCCAGGCCGGCTTCCGCGCCGACTTCCTGGTCATGCTCGGCGAGGTATGCGCCGAGTTGCGCACACACCCCGCCGGCGCCAGCACGGCCGCGCGCGCCGTGCGCGAGAGCTTCGCCTGCCTGCTCAACCGGCTGGAGACGGACGTCTATCCGCACTTCCCCACCCTGGACCTGGATGTCGACCGCCTCACCGCCATCCTCATCCGCGCCTTGCGCACAACGCCGCTGCCACGCATCGGCGGCCAGGCCGAATGCCTGCTCGGGCGCATCGAGGCGGTATTGCGCCTGCTCGCCGAAATCACCCGCGCTGCTGCAATCAGAGCCCGCAGCACGCGGGCAAGCGCGCCCCCTGCCGCCTCACCGGCGATGGCTGCGCGTCGCACAGCTCCGGCCAGCGCGCGTGCGGACGCCGCGCCCCGCCGCGAAGACGACGGACAGTATTGCTGGTACGCCTCCTGGCTGTATGCACGCCATCGCCAGGGGTTCTCGAACGGCGCCGGCATCGGCCTGCTGCAGAACGTCACCCCTGGCTACCCCGGCGACGAGGTCTGGCGCAGCACCGACGGCCGATGCCTGACCTTGCGCCGTGCCACCGTCGACGACGCCGTGCTGCACCGCGCCGACGCGCCCTTCGCCTGGTTCCAGGCCCCCCAGTTCGCCGGCCCGCCCAGCCGCGAGCACTTCAGCTTCGGCGCCATACCGCCAGCCTTCCTCGAAGGCTGGACCCAGGCCACCGCCATCCTGCAGAAACTTGGCGCGGGCTTCTGGCATGCGGTGGCGATGGGCCAGGGCGAGCGCGAGTACGCCTGCAACATCCCGCTCTGGCTGTGGCACTGGACGGACGGCATCGCGCGCGGGGCAGGCGGCGCACCGCTGCCCTCGCTGCTCTGCCGCTCGCTGGGCTGGGGGGTGGGTTCGACCTGGCTGTTCTCGTCATTGCTGCCGATGCTCACCGTCATCGGCGGCTCCTTCGAGGGGGTGCACACCGAGACCACGGCCGGCCTCGGCTTCCTGCAGTGGCTCACGCTCATCGGCGGCGATGCGCTCTCGGCCTACACCATCAGCGGCGCCACCCAGGGCGTGAACGACTTCTTCCTGTCGCTGTTCACGCTGATCAACCAGACCGGGGCGGGTGGCCCACCCGCGTCGGGCGAGGACCTGCGCCCGGCCAACTGGGCACATGCAGACGCCGTCATCGGCCTCGTCAACCTGGCGATCGGCTTCGGCTTCCGCGCCCTCATTCCGCGCGACGACTACGGCCTGCCCTTCGACAACAACGGCGCTGCCGCCTTCGGGCCGCTCTATTTCCCCTGGATGCTGCTCGGCGCCCCGCTCGCGAGCGCCTTCTCCAACGCCATCGGCACCCTGCTCGCCTGGGCCATCGCCCGCACCCACACTCCGATCCAGCTTGGCGAGAAGATCGGCGTCGGCGCGCTGGTCGGCACCCTTTCCTTCATCGTCGAGTTCTACGCCCAGCGCGACGGCAGTACCGACGACGGGCGCTACAACCCGCGCATCGACCCCGCGGGCACGCCGTACACGGACGCCGCCGGCAATCCGCGCAGCGACTTCGCCGGCTATCCCGACAAGGCCGGCTCGCCCTATCAACTGCCCTACGCGGCCGGCATTGCGATGTACGTCGGCCAGGCCAATCTCGGTTTCTTCAGCCATGCGCGCTGGAACAGCTTCCCGCAGACCTATGCCTACGATTTCGCGCACGACTTCGGCGACGAGATCCTCGCCATCCGCGACGGCACCGTGATCGACTTCTTCGACTGGATCCCGGACAACATCAATCCCGACGGTACACAGCGCACCGCGGCACGCACCGCATCCGACACCGTGATGGGCGCAGGCTGGCGCAATGGCAATCCGAGCTGGAACTACATCGTGGTCCGCCACGACAGCCGCATCGACAGCCAGGACCGCGACCAGGGCGGCACGCCGGTCACCACCTATGCCGTGTACGGCCACGGCGCCACCGGCGGCGTGCGCGAGCTGTGGCAAGCACTCTACGGCAAGGGCGCGCTCGACATCATCGGCACCCGGGTGCGCCGCGGCAACCCGCTGATGCGCGCGGGCAGCACCGGCGTGAGCTTCCACAACCACCTTCACCTGCACGTCGTCCCCGGCCCCGACCCAAGCGCGGCGACGCACACCCCGCCGCGGCCCATCCTGCAGGAAGGCGACCTGGGCGACTACACACTGCCCTTCGTCTTCGCCGACGCGCCGGGCGACGGTGTGCTGCGCAACCTGCGCTGGTACCGCTCGGCCAACGCCCGCAGCACGGAGCTGCCACCATGATCGGCGACGCGCTCATGGATGCACTCGGCGCCGCGCTCGACCACAGCGCGGGCAACGGCACGCTGCCACCGCCGCAGGCCAAGGTTTCGCGCGGCGGCGGCGCGGCCTCGGCGGGGGGCTTCGGTGCCGAACTCGTGGCCCTGGTCACCGGTCCCGGCCAGCCCGATCCACTCACCACTGCACTCATTGGCGCCGAAGTGAACCTGCTGCCTGCACCCGCGCTGTCCTCATGCCGCCTGCGCTTCCTGCCGCGCGCCGATTTCCCCGCGCTTGCCGCCGGCGACGTGCTCAAGCTGCAGCTCGGCGCAGGAGACGATCCGCCGGCCGTCTTCAGCGGCCCGATCGCCCTGCTCGGCGGCGCCAGCGGCGTGCTCGAACTCGTACTCGGCGCACCGGCCACCGCGCTGGCGCGGCTGCGGCGCAACGCCGGCTATGAGAACCAGCACTTTGCCGACCTGCTCACGCTGTGGGCGGGCGAAGCGCAGCTCGACATCGGCGAGCTCGACACCGGGCCTCGATTCGCCTTCCTCGCCATCGACGCCCAATGCTCCCTGTGGGAATGGATGTCCCGCCTGGGCAAGGCCGCCGGGGTGCCGGTGTGGACCGACGCTGCCGGACGCCTCAACGCCCGTGCCGCACGCGGCCAGCCAGTGGCGAAGTGGGCCTGGGGGCGCGACCTGCTCGCGCTTGAGGCCGACCTGCACGACACCGCCATCGCACCCTTTGCCCCCGACGTCACCGGGCGCACCGAGCAAGGCGCCTGGAGCGACGGCGAAAAGCCGGCCACGAACACGCCGGGCGCGCCGGGCGGCGGCGCACCCGGCGCGGGCCCGGGCGGCCTTGGTGGTGCTGCCGGCGCG
>NZ_AMXA01000016.1 GCF_000310145.2 Thauera sp. 28 | reverse complement strand
AAGCCGCGAGGGGTTGGAGGCGCGAGTGCTTGTCGCAAGCTCGAAAAGCTCGCGGCTTGCGCTGCTCCGGCGGGGTCAAGCGTGGCGCTGTCCAGTGGTGAGGAGTTCGCGATCCAGTTCTGCCAGCCGCTCGGGAGTGCCGACGTCGACCCAGCGGCCGCAGTGGTGCTCGCCGCGGACGCGGCCGGTGTGCATGGCGCGGCGCAGGAGCGGGCCGAGCTTGGCTGGCGCGGGGTCGGGCAGGGCGGAGAATAGGGCGGGGTGGTAGGCGCCCAGGCCGGAGAAGGTCAGGCGTGGTGCGCGGTCGTCATGGATAAGGCCGTGACCATCAAGATGGAAGTCGCCGTCCGGGTGGTGTGCCGGGTTGTCGACGAGCAGCAGGTGGGCGAGCGCACCGTCGCCATCCAGGCGCCGGGCGGCCGCGCGCAGGGCGGCGAGGTCGGCGTCGCAGAAGACGTCGCCATTGACCACGACGAAGGGCGCATCGCCCAGCAGCGGCAGCGCATGGCGGATTCCACCGGCGGTTTCGAGCGCAGCGGCCTCCGGCGACCAGGCGATGCGCACGCCGAAGGCCGCGCCGTCGCCCAGCGCGTCCTCGAGGCGGAAACCCAGATGGGCGTGGTTGATCACCAGCTCGGTGAAACCGGCGGCGCGCAAACGCTCGATGTGCCAGACGATCAGCGGTTTGCCACCCACTGCCAGCAGCGGCTTGGGCGTGTGATCGGTGAGTGGGCGCATGCGCTCGCCGCGGCCGGCGGCGAGGATCATGGCTCGGGTGCTTGCCATCAGAAGGTGTAGCCGATCTGGACGTCTTCGGGCTCGAGGCGGTCGAGCAGCTTGAGCAGCGGGCCGAGGTCGCGCCAGCGCTTGCAGGCGCGGCGCAGGTAGTCCATCACCAGCGGCATGTCGGCGAGGTAGCCGTCCTTGCCGTCACGGTGGTAGAGGCGGGCGAAGATGCCGAGGACCTTGATGTGGCGCTGCACGCCCATCCATTCGAAGTCGCGGTGGAAGTCGGCAAACTCGGCGCGTACGGGCAGGCCGAGTTTTTTCGCTGCTTCCCAGTAGCGGATCAGCATGTCGAGGATGAACTCTTCGTCCCAGCGGATGTAGGCGTCCTTGAACAAGGACACCAGGTCGTAGCTGATCGGGCCGTACACCGCGTCCTGGAAGTCGATGACGCCCGGGTTGGCGCCGAGACCGGCGGTGGGCTCGAGCAGCATCAGGTTGCGCGAGTGAAAGTCGCGATGCACGAACACCTGGGGCTCGGCGAGGTTGACCGCGAGGATCTTCTCGAAGGTCTCGTCGAGCATGGCGGCCTCGGCCTCGCTCAGGCTGATGCCCTTGTGGCGAGCCACATACCAATCGGGGAAGAGCTGCATCTCGCGCAGGAGCAGGCTGCGGTCGTATACCGGCAGCACGCCGGGGCGGCTGGCGCACTGGATCGCTGCAAGGGCACCGAGCGCGTCGGCGTAGAGATGGGCTGCGCGCGGGCAGTCCGGCGCCTCGCCCGCCGAGCGCTGCAGCGCGGCCAGATAGGTGGTGGAGCCGAGGTCGGAGAGGAGGAGGAAGCCGCGCTCGAGATCCTGGGCGAGCACCTCGGGCACATGGGCGCCCGCGCTGCGGAACAACTCGGCAACGTGCAGCCAGGGGCGCACGTCTTCCTGGGCGGGCGGGGCGTCCATGACGATGCGCGTGGGGCCGCCGTCGGCAAAGCGGGCGCGGAAGTAGCGGCGGAAGCTGGCGTCGGCCGAGGCGGGCTCGAGTTCGAAGTCACGTCCGGGCTGGGCGTCGGCAAGCCAGGTCCTTAGCTGTTCTAGACGTTGCAAGCGGGTTCTCCGTGGGGGTTCGTGTACAATCCATGAGTTTATCAATACGCTGGTTCGGGTGGGCTGCCGCACATTGCGAACGACGGGAAGGCTTGGGCTTGATGGCTCCGAATACGCGCATTCGTCTGATTCCACTGTTGTTGCTCGGCATGTCCGGAGCAACCTTCGCCCAAGGGCTACCGCCGCTTCTGGTCTCGCCCGACCTTCTGCGTCCGGCGCCCGCTCGTGTGGTGGCGCCCGTACCTGCTAAGGATACGCAGCGGCCTGCTCCGGTCGAGGCTCGCCCACAGGCTCCGAGTCCGGCTGCAGGCCAGGCAAGTGCAACGGTGCCGCAGGTGACGGTGGAAGAACGTAGCCTGCCTGCCGCCGTGCCGCAGACGCAAGCCGTCGCGCCCGAGCAGGCCGAGACCCCGCGCGCGCGCCAGGCTCAGCCCGCGGATGCACCCGCCGCTGCCACGGTGCCGCTGGGCGCGGTGGCGAAGCTGCCTGCCGGAACGACCGCGGTCAGCGCGCTGCGCATCCTGGGAGCGCGTGGCATCGAACTGGTCGCCGAGGGCGAGGCCGAACTGCAGCGCGACGATGTGTTGCTCACGGCAGATCGTGTCACGTACCGCGAGCCGACAGACGAGGTGCTGGCCGAGGGTAACGTGGTGATGCTGCGTGGTCAGGATCGTATCGAGGGGCCGCGTGCGACCCTGGTCGTCGGCGACCAGGTGGGCAGTTTCGAATCGCCGCGTTACGTGCTGTCGCGCGAGCAGGGGCCGCGTGAGGCGGGTGGCGAGGCGCGCCCGGTGGCCGGCAGTGGTGCCGCCGACCTGCTGCGTCTGGAGGGCGAGAACCAGTACAGGCTCGAGAACGCCACGTGGACGACCTGCCGCGCCAATGACCCCGACTGGTACATCAAGGCGCGCGACCTGCAGCTCGACTATGACCGCGAGGTGGGCACTGCTCGTGGTGGATCGGTGGTGTTCATGGACGTGCCCTTGTTCTGGATGCCGTGGGCCGAGTTTCCGCTCAATGGCCAACGCCAGTCCGGCCTGCTGCCGCCGACCTTCGGGTCGTCCAACAAGACCGGTGTCGACTTCACGCAGCCCTACTATTTCAACTTGGCACCCAACTACGACGCCACGCTCGCGCCCCGCATCATGAGCCGGCGCGGCCTGCAGCTGGGCGGCGAGTTCCGCTACCTGGGCGAGGACTACCAGGGTACGAGCCGGGTCGAGTGGATGCCCAAGGATAACGTCACCGGCGAGGAGCGCCGTCTGGGTGCGCTGCAGCACCAGCACCGCATTGCGCCCAACCTGTATGGCACGGTGGACCTCAATGCGGTATCCGACGACAGTTATTTCGAGGATCTGTCCTCCCGCATCGGTGTTGCGTCCCGGGTCAACCTGCTGCGCGAGGGGCGTCTGATCTATACCGGCGGCTGGTGGACGGCATCGGCGCTGGCGCAGAGCTACCAGACGCTCAGCCCCGATCCTGAATCGAGGAACAGGTCGCCGTATCGCCGCCTGCCGCAACTGCGCCTCGATGCCGCACGCGCAGACCTTCCCGGCGGCGTGAGCGCGGTACTCAATACCGAGTACGTGCATTTCGCGCACGAGGATGCACGGCGTGACCGCGACGAGGCGAGGCGCTTCACCGCCTATCCCCAGGTCTCGCTGCCCATGACGGGAGCCGCCTGGTTCGTGACGCCAAAGGCTGGCCTGCACTACACCAGCTACGACATCGACCGCTCGCCAGCGGATGCTGGCATGAAGACCTCGGTGACACGCTCGCTGCCCATCGTTTCGGTCGATTCCGGCCTCTTCTTCGAGCGTGACACGAACCTGTTCGGCGGTGATTACCTGCAGACGCTCGAGCCACGGCTCTATTACCTGCGCGTGCCCAGCCGCAAGCAGGACGAGATCCCGCTGTTCGACACCAGCCGCTTCGACGTCGGCTTCGCGCAGCTGTTCTCCGAGAACCGCTTCTCGGGCAGCGACCGCATCGGCGATGCCAACGACCTGACCGCCGCGGTAAGCACGCGCCTGATCGAGTCCGATACCGGCATCGAGCGCCTGCGGGCGGTGGTCGGCCAGCGCTACTATTTCTCCGATCAGAAGGTGTCGCTGAACTCGGGCGACACCCTGCGTCCCTCGGGGCAGGGGGCCGAACTGCTTGCGGGCATCGGCGGGCGTGTCACGCGCACGGTCTCGGTCGATTCCTATGTGCAGTACAACACCGACAGCGGGCGCAGCGAACGCATCAATGCCAGCGTCCGTTACCAGCCGGATTTCGCCAAGGTGCTCAACCTGAGCTACCGCTATGCGCCCAGCCTGCGCATTGCCGACAGCATCGTCGGCCTCGAGGACGTCGACGTCTCCGGCCAGTGGCCGCTTGGGCGGGGCTGGTATGGCGTGGGCCGGGTGACGCATTCGCTCAAGGACAACCGCGTGACCGAAGCCATCGGCGGGCTGGAATACAACGGCGGCTGCTGGGCATTCCGGATTGCGATGCACCGCTTCGCGATCGACGAGAGCGACGTGACCAAGGCCGTCTTCCTGCAGCTCGAGCTCAACGACCTTGCCAGCATCGGCTCGAATCCGGTCAGCCTGATCAAGCGCAGCGTGCCCGGCTATGGCAAGATCAACGACTCTTCGGCGGACCGCGTCTTCGGCGTCGATTGAGCGCCGCAGCCCCTGCCAGTACATGCGAACCCCATTGCAAATGACCATGAATCGCCTAATTTCCCGCACCCGTAGCGCCCTCGTCGTCACCCTCGCCGCGGCTGGCCTGGCCTTGCCGGCCCATGCGCAGACGCGTGCGGTCGAGGTCGATCGCATCATCGCGGTCGTCAACAACGAGGTCATCACCGCCTTGCAGCTACGCGCCCGCGTGGAGCAGGCCGAGCGCCAGCTGCGCCGCCAGGGCGTCGAGCTGCCGCCCACGGAAGTCCTCGAGCGCCAGCTGCTCGAGCGTCTGATCGTCGAGCGTGCGCAGGTGCAGTTGGCCGAAGAGACCGCGCTGCGGGTGGACGACACCACGCTCGAACGCGCGATCGAGCGCATCGCCGGCAACAACAACATGTCGATGGAACAGTTGCGTGCGGCGCTCGACGCCGACGGCGTCGCCTGGGGCCGTTTCCGCGACGAGATCCGCACCGAGATCCTGCTCACCCGCCTGCGCGAACGCGAGGTCGATAGCCGCATCGTGGTGACCGACGCCGAGATCGACAATTTCATCGCCAACAACCCGGATGCCTTCTCGGGTCAGGAGTTCGCCGTCGCCCACATTCTGCTGCGTACGCCGGAAGGCGCTTCGCCGCAGCAGGTGGAGGTGGTGCGTGCCCGTGCCGAGCAGGCGCTTGTACGCCTGCGCTCGGGCGAGGATTTCGGCCGTGTGGCGGCCGAGATGTCGGACTCGCCCGATGGCCTGTCGGGGGGCGAGCTCGGCTGGCGCCCGCTGGACCGTCTGCCGGCGCTGTTCGCCGATGCGGTTCGCGGCATGAGCCCGGGCGAGACCTCGCCGGTGCTGCGCAGCGCGGCGGGGCTTCACATCGTCCGCCTGGTCGATCGGCGCGGCGGTGGCATCGATACCGCACAGCAGCTTGAACAGACGCGCGCACGCCATATCCTGGTGCGCACCTCCGAGGTGCTCGATGACGCCGAGGCCGAGGCTCGCCTGCTCGCGTTGCGCGAGCGCGTGGTCAATGGCGCCGACTTCGGTGATCTGGCCAAGGCCAACTCGGCCGATCTTTCCGCCGCCAGCGGTGGTGACCTGGGCTGGCTGAACCCGGGCGACACCGTGCCCGAGTTCGAGCGTGCGATGAATGCGCTGCAGCCGGGCGAGGTGAGCGCACCGGTGCGCTCGCCCTTCGGCTGGCACTTGATCCAGGTCGTGGAGCGCCGCGTGCAGGACGTCACCGACGAGCGCAAGCGCAATGCAGCACGCATGGCCTTGCGCGAGCGCAAGGCCGAGGAAGGCTACGAGGACTGGCTGCGCCAGTTGCGCGACAGTACCTACGTCGAGCTTCGCCTGGAGCGCGAGTGACACTGGCACACTCCGCGCCCCTGATCGCCGTCACCAGCGGCGAGCCGGCCGGCGTCGGGCCCGAGCTGTGCGCACGACTGGCCGAGCGGCCGTGGTCGGCGCGCCTCGTGGTGCTTGGCGACATCGAACTCATCCGTGAGCGGGCCGCGATGGCAGGGGTCCGGGTCGTGCCGCGCCCCTTCCGTGCCGACGAGGCGGCCGTGGCCGGCACGCTCGATGTACTGCACCTGCCGCTTGCCCGTCCCGCGCGCGCCGGCGCCCTCGATCCGGCCAATGCGGCTCATGTGCTGGCGCTGCTCGACCGCGCGATTGCCGGCTGCGTGCAGGGCGAGTTCGCCGCCATGGTCACCGCCCCGGTGCATAAAGGCGTGATCTGCGAGGGGCTGGGTGCGCGCGACTCCCTGCCGTTCAGTGGCCACACCGAATACCTCGCCGAGCATACCGGCACGCCGCGTGTGGTGATGATGCTGGTCGGTGGTGGCCTGCGCGTCGCGCTCGCAACCACCCACCTGCCGCTGGCCGCGGTGCCGGCGGCGATTACCCCCGACCTGCTCGAGCAGACGCTGCGCATCGTGCACAGCGACCTCGTCCGTCACTTTGGCATCGCCAGCCCGCGCGTCCTGGTTGCTGGGCTCAACCCGCACGCGGGTGAGGGTGGGCACATGGGGCGCGAAGAGATCGAGGTCATCGAGCCGGTGCTGGCCCGCCTGCGCGGCGAGGGCATGCACCTGGTCGGCCCCTTGCCGGCAGACACCTTGTTCGTGCCGCACACGCTCGAGCGTGGCGATGCGGTGCTGGCGATGTACCACGACCAAGGCCTGCCTGTGCTCAAGCACGCCAGCTTCGGCGGCGGCGTCAATGTGACCCTGGGACTGCCGATCATCCGCACTTCGGTGGACCATGGCACTGCACTCGACCTGGCCGGCAGTGGCCGCGCCGACGCGGGCAGCCTTTTTGCCGCCGTTGAACTCGCGACTGCCATGGTGGCGGCGCGCGCGGCGGCCTGACCCGCGCCACGCGCCGGGCCGCAAGAGAAGAGACATGCACGACCACGAGACCGACGGCCACCGTGCCCGCAAGCGTTTCGGCCAGAATTTCCTGTCCGACCCCAACATCATCCGCAAGATCATCGACGGCATCCGCCCGCAGGCCGGCGAACTGATGGTCGAGATCGGCCCCGGACTGGGCGCGATGACTGCACCGCTGATCGAGCGTCTGGGCCATCTGCACGTGGTCGAGATCGACCGCGACCTCATCGCCCGCCTGCATGAGCGCTACACACCTGCGCAGATCACGGTGCACGAGGGTGATGCGCTCAAGTTCGACTTCGGTAGCCTGTGTGCCGGGCTTGCCGCAGATGCGGGGCCCGCGCTGCGCATCGTCGGCAACCTGCCGTACAACATTTCGACGCCCATCCTGTTCCACCTCGCCGGCTTTGCCGATCGCGTCAGGGACATGACCTTCATGCTGCAAAAGGAGGTGGTGATGCGCATGGTGGCCGAGCCGGGCACCGAGGAGTACGGCCGGCTTTCGGTAATGCTGCAGTACCGCTTCCGCATGGGACGCTTGTTCGACGTGCCGCCAGGCGCGTTCCGGCCGGCGCCGAAGGTGATGTCGAGCATCGTGCGCATGGCGCCGCTGCCTGTCGATCAGCTCGGTGCGCAGGACGAGGCGCTGCTCGGCCGCATCGTCACTGCGGCCTTCGGTCAGCGCCGCAAGACGCTCAAGAACACGCTGCGCGACTTCGTAGGCGACGCCGACTTCGAGGCCCTGGGCATCGATGGCAGCCTGCGCGGGGAGCGGCTGTCGGTGGCGCAGTTCGTCGCCATCGCCAATCACTGCAGCGCCAGGGGCTGAGACCGCAGCGCCGCCGCGCTGCGCCTACGCAATGAAAAAAGCCGGGTTACCCCGGCTTTCTGATGTGATGCGAAGTCGATTACTTCTTGCTGAGCGGGCAGGTGTTGAGGCCGATCAGCGTGTAGGCCGGGCACCAGCCCATCAGGCCGGTCGCCAGCGGCAGGATACCGATCCAGGCCCACACCGGCCCGCCGAACAGGGCCCAGGCGATCAGCGCGATGCCGACCAGGATGCGCAGGATCTTGTCGATGCCGCCAACGTTCGTCTTCATGAGGTTCTCCTTGCTGCAGATGGGTGAGTGGCGTCATTGGACCATGGGCGCATGACCCCGGTCTGTAACCGAGGTTACATAGCGCCCACTTCCATGCGACAGATCCACGCGGCCAAGGTGCCCGTATCCAGTCCGCATCAACCCGGCTTGGCGGAGCCGTCCGCTGCCAGCCTGCGCAGTCCCGTCGCGTCGAGTATCTCGATCTGCTCGCGCCCCAGGCGTACCAGGCCCTGTTCGGCGAATCCCTTCAGCAACCGGCTCACGATCTCGCGCACGCTGCCAAGTTCGTCGGCGAGGTGCTGATGCGTGGTGTGGATCGTGCGGCCCTTGCCGAGCAGCAGGGCGGCCAGGCGCTGGTCGAGCTTGCGGAAGGCGACCTCCTCGATGAGCTGCATCAGGTTGGCGATGCGCTCGGCGAAGAGGTGGAACACGAAGTCGCGGAAGGCGCGCTCACCCAGCATGGCGTCGAACACTGGCTTGGGCAGCAGCATCAGCTCGGTATCGGCCTCGGTGACACCGCGCGCGTTGTAGTCCTCGTGGCCGAGCAGGCAGGACGACGAGATGATGCAGGTCTCGCCCGGGCCAACGCGATAGAGCGGAAGCTCGCGCCCGTTGGGTGCGCACTTGCTTACCCGCACCGAGCCCTCGACCACGAAGGGGAAGCCCTCGCAGGCCTGGCGGTCGTCGAACAGCATCGCCCCTGCAGGCACGCGCATCCATTGCGCGCTCCGCAGCAATTGCTCGCGCGCGGGCGCAGAGAGCTCGGCCAGGACCGGGTAGCGTGCGTCGAGCTGGGCAGCAGCGCTCGGGGATGGACGGAGGCTCATCGGTTCAGGCCAGCGCCAGCACGACCGGTGCATGGTCCGAAGGCCGCTCGAGTCGGCGTGGCTCCTTGTCCACCACGCAGCTCAGGCAGTGCTCGCGCAATGCGGGCGACACCAGCAGGTGGTCGATACGGAGGCCGAAATTGCGGCGGAAGGCCATCATCCGGTAATCCCACCACGAGAACGCGCGCTCGGGTTGTTCGAACAGCCGGAAGGCGTCGATCAGGCCAAGGTCCTGCAGCGCGCGGAAGGCGGCGCGCTCGGGCTCCGACACGTGGATCTCGTCCTTCCACTCCGGATGGGCGTCGCGGTCCTCGGGGGCGATGTTGAAGTCGCCCGCCAGCACCAGGCGCTCGTGCGTCTTCAGCTCCTCGCGCAACCATTCGGTCAGCGCGGCGAGCCAGCGCAGCTTGTACTCGAACTTGTCCGAACCCACCGCCTGGCCGTTGGGAAAGTAGCCGCATACCACGCGCACGCCGTTGATGGTGGCGGCGATGATGCGCTTCTGCTCGTCCTCGAAGCCGGGGATGTTGCGCACCACAGTCGCCTCGTCGATCGGCTGCGGGCTGAGGATGGCGACGCCGTTGTAGGTCTTCTGGCCGATGAAGACGGCGTGGTAGCCGGCGGCCTCCAGATCAGCGACCGGGAAGGCCTTGTCTTCGAGCTTGAGTTCCTGCAGGCACAGCGCGTCGGGCTTGTTTGCCGCCAGCCAGTCGAGGACATGCGGCAGGCGGACCTTCAGCGAATTGACATTCCAGGTGGCGATCTTCATGCAAGCCTTTTGGTATTGAACTGGGGAGTGCCAGAGGGTCGTCGGACCCGAGGGCGATGCCGAAGGGCGATGGGGAGAGACCTGGCTTCGAGCATCCTCGAAGCCATTTGCCTCAGGCGGAGAACACTTCCATCGGGACCTTGAAGCGCTCCGATAGGGCCTTGACCTGACGCAGGTTGAGCCCCCGTTTGCCTGCCAGGATCTCGGAAACGACCGACTGCGTGCCAACCTCGGGCAGGTCACTTTGGCGGATGCCGTGCTCGGCCATCAATTCGCGCAGCAGCTCGGACGGCGGCAACGCCGGCCAGGGATGGACGCGCGCTTCATACTCGCAGATCCGGTCGGCCACGATCGAGACTAGGCCGAAGATCGGGTGCGCCTCGTTTTCGCCGAACTGCTCGAAGGCTTCGTCGACGAAGGCCAGCAGCTCGGCGTAATGCGCTTCGTCGCGGATCGGTGCGGACAAGCCGAGGGCGTCGTTGATGGCGGCCCAGGGGGCGAGGACGTCCGTGACGCTCATTTCCAGTCTCCTTCGTCGTAGTCGGCGTGCGTGAGCACGGCCTTCACCCAGACCAACTGGGGCTCGAAGGCGATTGCCGCGATCAGGCGATACTTGTTACCGCCGATGTTGAACACATAGCGCCCGCCGACCTTGTCGACACCACGAAACGTGGCGCGCAAGGCTGCGAAGTGCGGGTAGTGGCCTTTCTCGATCAGCTGCCGAAAGGCTTGCAGGAGCGCCTCGGCATCGGGATGGCGTATAGAGAAGTCTCGCAGCGCCTTGTTCGAGATCAGTTTCATCAATGCAAGAGTATCGCAACTTGCTATTTATTGCAAGTTGCGATAGTGGTGCTTGCTCACCGAGTCGATATGCCTGAATCTCCGCTTCCGGCCTTCATGCCTGCGCCACCATCCCGCTGTGGCGCAGCAGCGCGTCGACCCTGGGCTCGCGACCGCGGAAGGCCTTGAAGGAGTCGAGCGCCGGTCGGCTGCCGCCGACGGCGAGGATCTCACGCCAGAAGCGTTCGCCGGTCTCGGGGTCGAGCAGGCTGCCCTTGCCCGCACCGGCTTCCTCGAAGGCCTCGAAGGCGTCGGCCGACAGCACCTCGGCCCACTTGTAGCTGTAGTAGCCGGCCGCGTAGCCGCCGGCGAAGATGTGCGAGAAGCTGTGCGGGAAGCGGTGCCAGGCGGGCGGTATCATCACCGCCACTTCGCGGCGCACTTCGTCGAGCAGGGCCATGACGCGCTCGATCGGGACGGGACCCGAGGAGGCATCCACCTCGCCGTGCAGGCGCAGGTCGAACATCGAAAACTCGAGCTGGCGCACGGTCTGCATGCCGCTCTGGAAGTTCTTGGCGGCGATCATCTTGTCGTAGAGTGCGCGCGGCAGCGGCGCGCCGGTGTCAACGTGGGCGGTCATGCCTTGCAGCACGTCCCATTCCCAGCAGAAGTTCTCCATGAACTGGCTGGGCAGTTCGACGGCGTCCCACTCGACGCCGTGGATTCCGGACACCGCCAGTTCGTCCACCTGGGTGAGCAGGTGGTGCAGGCCGTGGCCGCACTCGTGGAACAGGGTGAGCACGTCGTCATGGGTGAAGGTGGCCGGTTTGCCGCCGACCGGGCCGGGGAAGTTGCACACCAGGTAGGCCACCGGCGTGTCGCTGCCCCAGGTGTTGCGGTGGCGGCTGCGCGCCGAGTCCATCCACGCGCCGCCACGCTTGGTGCTGCGCGCGTGCAGGTCGAGGTAGAAGTGGCCGACGAGTTCCGGTCCGTTTGCACCGTCCTTCTCGATGCGGAAGAAGCGTACGTCCGGGTCCCAGGTGGGCGCTTCGTCGGGCAGGATGTCGACGCGGTAGAGCGCGCGGATCACGCCGAACAGGCCGTCGAGCACCTTGGGCTCGGGGAAGTATTGCTTCACCTCCTGGTCGGAATAGGCGTAGCGCGCCTGGCGGAGTTTTTCGGCGGCGTAGGCCACGTCCCAGGGTTCGAGCGTATCGAGGCCGAGCTCGGCCCTGGCGAAGGTCTTGAGTTCTTCCAGGTCCTTCTCGGCAAAGGGCTTGGCCTTGGCGGCGAGGTCGCGCAGGAAGCCGAGCACCTGTTCCGGCGTGTCGGCCATCTTGGGAACCAGCGACACCTCGGCGAAGTTGCGATAGCCGAGCATGCGGGCCTCTTCATCGCGCAGCGCAAGGATGCGTCCGATCAGCGGGCCGTTGTCGAGCTCGGGCTTACCCAGCTCGGAAGCGCGGGTGGCGTAGGCGCGGTACATGCGCGCACGCAGTTCGCGGTCGTCGGCGTACTGCAGTACCGGCAGATAGGAGGGCATCTGCAGGGTGAACTTCCAGCCCGGCTTGCCCTCGGCCTCGGCTGCGGCGCGGGCGGCCTGGCGGGCATCGTCCGGGATCCCGGCAAGGCCCGCCTCATCGCTGACCCACTCGGCGTGGGCGTTGGTGGCGTCGAGCAGGTTCTCGGAGAACTTGGCTGCGAGCTGGGACTGCTCTTCCTGGATTTCCTGGAAGCGGGGCTTCTGGTCATCGGGCAGTTCGGCACCGGAGAGGCGGAAGTCGCGCAGCCCGTGCTCGAGGATGCGCTGGCGCACCGGCGACAGGGTGGCGAACTCGGGGCTGTCGTGCAGTGCCTTGTACTTCTCGAACAGCGCCAGGTTCTGACCGACCTCAGCGTAGAAGCGCGAGATCTCGGGCAACATCGCGTTATAGGCCTCGCGCCACTCGGGCACGTCGAACACGCTGTGCAGGTGGCCGACCACGCCCCAGGCGCGGCCGAGGCGCTCGCCGGCCTCGTCCATCGGGCTGACGAAGCCGTCCCAGGTGGGGGTGCCCGGGTCGGCGGTGAGGCGCTCGATCAGCGCGCGGTTCTCGTCGATCAGACTGCGGATGGCAGGCTCGACATGTTCGGGCTTGATGTCCTCGAAGCGCGGCATCGCGGAGAAATCGAGGAGAGGATTGGCTGCGGTGCTGTCGTTCTGCATGGGAATCGTGGGCAATCCAGGGTTGGTTGATGCGGACTATTGTGCCGTAAAAATTGCTGCGGGCGCCGCTATGGGCGCCCGCAGCAATCTCAATTGACCTGCTGTTGGTTGTCGTACTTACTTCTCGATCAGGTCACGATACGCATGCCAGCTCGCGTGGCCAAGGAGCGGCAGCAGGATGACCATGCCGATCATCATGGTTGCAAAGCCCACCAGGACGAGCGCGACGATGATCGCTGCCCATAGCGCCATCGTGTCGAAGTTCACCTGAACTGCCCGCAGGCTGGTCATGGCTGCGGTTACGCTGTCGACGTCACGATCCATCAGCATCGGAATGGCGACGGCGGACAGTGCGAACACCACGGCAGCCAGCGTGCCGCCGATCACCATGTAGGCGAACACGAAGTACAGGTTCTCGCCCGACATGAAGACGCTGCTGAGAAAGCCCGAGACTTCGGCGAGGTCGCCCCGGAAGAACAGTGCGAAAAGTATCGCCGACAGGCGCTCCCAGGCGATCAGCGCGAGCGCGAGGAAGACCCCGAAGTAGGCGATGCTGTCAGCGTGTCCGCGCAGGCCCCTCATCGAGTCCATGAAGGAGGCCCGTTCGCCGCGCTCGTGCCGGCGTGAGACCTCGTAGAGACCTGCCGCCGCGATCGGGCCGACCAGGAAGAAGCCTGAAATGGCCGCTG
Source organism: Thauera sp. 28 (assembly GCF_000310145.2). Taxonomy (GTDB): domain Bacteria; phylum Pseudomonadota; class Gammaproteobacteria; order Burkholderiales; family Rhodocyclaceae; genus Thauera; species Thauera mechernichensis. The sequence goes on along the minus strand of NZ_AMXA01000016.1, from coordinate 68,985 downwards.
TGAACAGATAGGGCATGTCGGCGGCGAAGGAGAGTATCAAGTACCCCATCGCAGCGAGCACGACCCCGTAGGGCAGGCTTGCGCCGAGGTTGTCGCGCATATCTTCCCAGCCCAGCTTCAACCACTGCAGGGGGCACGAACGGTCGACATGGCGAACGTGTGGCAGGTGGAAATGCTGCTCCAGCGAGTTTGACGAGTGGTCCATGGCTGTCTCCCTGTGGTGTGCTGCGAGGGGTGCGCTGTCGCTCCGGCGCCCACGAGGGCGTCTCGGGCGGCAGGCTGACTCTTAGAGTAGGACAGAATCGTCGAGTTCGCGAATACGAGTTGTTCCTGTTCCATCCCGGCGGCCGTCGTTCAAAAGCGTGGGGCCCGCCCGCACACGCTTGCGGACGGGCCCCACGGGGCTGCTGCAATCGGGCTGGAACAGCGACCCGGCCCGCTGCGCTCAGGCCAGGGTGCCGCCGGTCAGGCGCTCGTAGGCCTCGCGGTACTTGCCTGCGGTGTGCTCAATGACCTCGGCCGGCAGCCGGGGGCCGGGCGCGGTCTTGTTCCAGTCGAGCGTTTCGAGGTAGTCGCGCACGTACTGCTTGTCGAAGGACGGTGGGCTGATGCCTTCGCGGTAGCTGTCGGCGGGCCAGAACCGCGACGAGTCTGGGGTGAGCGCTTCGTCGATCAGGTGCAGCGTGCCCGCGGCGTCGATGCCGAACTCGAACTTGGTGTCGGCGATGATGATGCCGCGGCTTGCAGCGTAGTCTGCTGCTTCGGAGTACAGCGCAATCGCTGCTGTGCGCGCTTCCTCGGCAAGTTGCGCACCGGTCTTGCCAGTGCCGGCGAGCGCGTCCTTCAGCATGGCGTCGCAGCGCGCCTGTGCCTGCTCGAAGGAGATGTTCTCGTCGTGCTCGCCCATGTCCGCCTTGGACGAGGGTGTGAAGATCGGTGCCGGCAGTTTTGCCGCCTGTTGCAGGCCCGCCGGCAGCGCGATGCCGCAGATGGCGCCGCTGGCCTGGTAGTCTTTCCAGCCCGAGCCGATCACGTAGCCCCGCACCACTGCCTCGATCGGCAAGGGCTTGAGGCGCTTGACCACCAGTGCGCGCCCGCGCACCTGGTCGCGCTCGTCCGCCGCCACCACCGTCTCGGGGTCGATGCCGGTGAGCTGGTTGGGCAGGATGTGGCCGAGCCTGTCGAACCAGAAGTTGGCCAGCGCCACCAGCACGCGGCCCTTGTCCGGGATCGGGTCGGGAAGGATCACGTCGAAAGCAGACAGGCGGTCGCTGGTCACGATCAGCAGCTTGTCGGCATCGACGGCGTAGATGTCGCGCACCTTGCCGCGGCCGAGTAGCGGCAGGCTCTTGATGGAAGTCTCGAAAATAGGCGTCGCCACGGTGGGGCCTCGGGTTGCTGGCAAAGCCGGGATTATAGGGGAGGGGCGCTCACTTTCGTGATTGTGGAAGGCACAGTCATCGATGGGTTCCAGGCAATGAGCAACGCTCTGTGCTGGAGTCGTTTGAGAATAGGAAATGTGGCGTGTCCTTGAGTATCGCCGACTGAATTCTATGGGCCGCAGTGCTTGTTCCGCGGGTGGGCAAGGGGCGAGCCTTGAAGGTAAGCATCGTGACGGGCACAGCCTTGGCGTTCGGTGTGTGTTACCTGCTTGTCCCCGGCATCGGAGTGAATGAGCCAGGGGCGCTCCTTGCCATTGGGCTTGCGTTGGCATTGTTCATGGCCAGCTTCGATATCGTTCTGGCCAGGACGCTTCTCAAACGGCCATGGGCCAGGGTGTTCAGAGACTTCGATCCACGAACAGGAAACTACCTGTCATTTGGTCTGTTGCTTCTGGTCGTCATTCCGTATGCTGTAATGGCGTTGCGTTGAGGCAGCGGTCACATGTGCTGTGACCGTGCCAGGCGCGCAGGTGGCCGAGTGTTCCGCTGCAACAATCTCTGGAGGATAGGCGCATGAAAGGTCGTTGTCTTTGTGGCGCAGTGAACCTCATCGCGCCCGACGTGAAGGAAATTGGTGCGTGCCATTGCGGGTTCTGTCGGCGATGGGGTGGTGGGCCACTCCTGGCCGTTCATTGTGGGCCAGACGTACGGTTTGAGGGTGCTCAGCATATCTCGGTGTTTTCGTCATCCGAGTGGGCAGAGCGAGGCTTCTGCAGTAGATGTGGAACGCACCTCTACTACAAGCTCTTGTCCACAGGCGCCCACTTCGTCCCTGCTGGCGTGTTCGATTCCACCGATTTCGAGATCGTCACGCAGGTCTATATCGACAGGAAGCCGGGCTACTATGCGCTCGCGAACCAGACGCCCACCTTGACCGAACGGCAGGTCATCGAGCGGTACAGCTCTCCCGATAGCCACTGAGGCGGGGGCTCCGGACCGGGGCGGTGCGTGCTGTTTACAGCCGATACGGGTGCTTGACCCTTACTTGATGAAGCTGCAATGAATATCAATCCTTCCGTGTTACCCCCCGAGTTGCCGTGTCCCGTCGATGATGGGGCGGCTGCGCATCTTGAAGGCGCATCTGCGCCAGATCTGGTGCTCGCCGCCACCGATGGTTCGACTGTCAATCTGAGCACCCTGCATGGTTCATGCGTCATCTACGTATATCCCCGGACCGGGCAGCCAGGTGTGCCTTTGCCGGATGGCTGGGATGCAATTCCTGGTGCGCGCGGCTGTACGCCGCAGTCCTGCAGCTTCCGTGACCACCATGGCGAACTCGCCGCGCTTGGGGCGCGTGTTTTCGGCCTGAGTGCCCAGAGCTCGGATTACCAGCGCGAAGCCCGCGACCGGCTGCGTCTGCCTTTTGAACTGCTGAGCGATAGTGCGCTTGCCTTGAAGACGGCGCTGCACCTGCCGACCTTCAACGCCGCAGGCATGGAGCTATACAAGCGCTTGACGCTGGTCGTCGAGGAGGGCGTCATCCGCAAGGTGTTCTATCCCGTGTTTCCGCCGGACAGGAGTGCTGAGGATGTTCTTGAGTGGTTGCGCATGCACAGAGAACAAGGCTGACAGGATTGACGGGGGCGTTCAGGGCGCCGGTGCTCTTCATCGAAGTGCCTTCTTGACGCGGATCGAGGGATATCATGCAGTTGCTTCGTGGCGTGCTTGTATTGTCGGCGGCCGGTATTGGCCTGTACTTGGTGTTGATGAAGTCGGGTGCCGACCCTCATGGCGCAGCAGTGGTCAGAGACCATGCCGCCGTGTTTGCAACGGCGATCGACGCCGAGCTCGAACGCCTGGCTCCGGCTTGCATCACCATACCCGGCGCATTCCCGCGCTCGCCGATGTGGAACCATATCCCGTGCGACGCATGCAAGGGGCTGGAGCAGGCCGGGCTGCTGGCGTTCTCGGACGGGAAGTACCATCTGCTCGAGGCCGGCGAGCCTTACTACAGCCGTCGTGAATCGAGGTTCTGCTTTGGCGAGGTCAAGGTCCGCGAGATCGCCGAATCCCTGCCGGTTCATGCCATGGACGGCACCCGTTTCGTTTCCTTGAAGTATGTGCCGGAGATTCACTCGCCCGCGCCCTTCCTGTTCACCCCGGAAGCGCGGGCACTCGGGTTGCCCGAACCTCTGCCCGCCAAGGGCGGGGGGGCACCGTGGCTGGGTGCTGAACAGATCATCACGTTCGCGTTCTCTGACGATGGCGGCGTGATTTCCGTGTCGCCGTGGTCGGGTTACCGTTACGGCAAGTACGCGCGCGAGCGCGAGGCTGGCGCCTGGCACTGATCCGGGGGGCAGACTGCCGCCTGCCGAATGCTTGCTATGCGTTCGGAATTGACGGGGGTGTAATTCGGCGCTCGATCAGACGCTGTCCTGCAGTTGCAGGCTGGGTCCCCCGTGTTGAAACAATGCGTTGCCAGACGCGCTCCGAGTGCCCACCGCTGAATCATGAAGGCCTTTCTGTGCAGACTCATCGGTTTTGCGACGGACAAGACGCCTGCTGTCAGATCGCGAGAGAAGACACCGGTGATCTACAAGTTCAAGCGCGACGTACTGTCGATCGTGGCCAAGTTGAACAATGGCGTCAGGGACCCCGATTGCGCCACGATCAAGCGCCAGACAATGTTCGTGCAGTCGCAGCTCTTCCACAGCATCTATCATGATCCGGCCGTACCCGAGGCAACGAAGAAGCTGTTGATGGAGTACCACCTCAAGAGTGTGCGGGCAACGATTGGCGACATGCGTGGGGGGCGTGTCCGTGAAGAGTTGCAGGAGCCGGGCAGTAGCAGGGTGCAGGGCGCTGCCTAGGCCGGACGGCGCGGGTGCGACAGGGGGGGCAGCCCGTCAGCCGACTGACTGTGTGACGCATTGCCGCGTAGGGGCGCGATTTGTCGTGGCCGTCCTTGAGAATGCGTGCGACCGTGATGCTTGATGGCGCTATTTTGCGCTGCAGCATCTAGAATCCGGTCCGTGCATTCATACTGGCGCTGGCAGTGCGCCCCGATATCGTGTCTCTTTCCGATCAAGCTCGAGTCATTCCGCGGCTTCACCTCGTCGGTACCCTGGTTGTTGTTGTCGTCCTGACGCTGGCCCTGGGCAGCATCTTTTCCTGGCAGCACATCGATGCGCATCGGGCCTCGATCGCGCGTCTGGAGCAGGTTGTCACCGCCAAGCTGGAAGCGCGCCTGGACGCCGAGATGGCCTCTGCGCTCGACTACCTGGAGTTTACCCGCTCGCGCACCGAAGAGACGTTGCGCAACGCCGTCATCGAGCCTGTGGAAGCGGCGCTCCAGATCGCAACCGCCATACATGCGCGTGAGGTGGGACGGCGACCCGATGACGATATTCAGCGTTTGATCGTCGAGGCGCTCAGGCCTGTGCGTTTCTTCGATGGGCGAGGATATTTCTTCATCGACGACATGAGCGGTCGCTTCATCCTGCTGCCCACCGCCCCGCAGTTCGAAGGGCGGCTGATGCCGGATAACCAGGACGACACTGGCCGCTACATCATGCGGGGCCTCATCGATGCAGCACGCCTGCCACCGGGGCAGGGGTTCTTCCGCTACCGCTGGTACCGTCCTGATGACCCTCAGCGCATGGCCGACAAGCTTGCCTATGTCCGCCACTTTGAGCCTTACGACTGGCTGATCGGCACAGGCGATTACACCTACGAGTGGGAAATCCATCTTCAGAATGAGGCGCTGGCCCGACTGCGCGGCTTCCGCTTTGGTGAAAGTGGCTATGTCGGCCTGATCGATGCCGAAGGCCGCTCCCTGCTTTCGCCCTCCGAGCCCGAACTCGAAGGCAAGCATTTCAGCGAGCTTCCTGCCGAGCAGGGCGAGGCTTTGCGCACTCTGTACGCCAAGGCGCGCGAGGGTGGAGGGTTGGTGCGCTACTTGTGGCGCAATCCGGCGACCGGCGTGCTTGCGCCCAAGCTGGCCAGAGTGGAGACTGCCCAGCCTTGGGGCTGGATTCTCGTCGTTGCCGTGTTCGAGGACGAACTGCATGGCGCCCTGCTTGCCGAGCGCGAGTCGTTCGAACGCATGAGCGGTCCGCGAGGGCGCGGCCTGATGATCGCGCTGGGGCTTGCGCTGGGCGTCGCCCTGGTTGCGTCCTGGCTGTTCTCGCGCTGGTCCGGACGTCTCTTCATGCGCTATCACGACGAGAACCGTGCCCAGCGTGCGGCCCTGAGGGCGCAGGCGGAGCGCTTGCGTGAGAGTGAGGACAAGCTCGCGACGATCCTCGACAGTGTCGAGGCCTACATCTATATCAAGGGCGCGGACTATCGCTACAGCTATGCGAACCGCCTGGTATGCGACTTGTTCGATTGTCGTCAGGCAGACCTGGTCGGCAAGACCGACGCGGAATTCTTCGATGCGGCCACCGCTGCGAATCTCGCGCGCAATGACAGAAGAGTGATCGAGCACGGCGAACGCGTGGCGGTCGAAGAGATCAACACCACCCGCAGCGGCACGGCCGAGCGCACCTTCATGTCAGTCAAGTTGCCGCTGCGCCGGGAGGATGGTTCGATCTACGCGTTGTGCGGCATATCCACGGACATCACCCAGCGCAAGGCCATGGAGGAGGAGATCCGCCATCTGGCCTTCTACGATGCGCTCACCGACCTTCCCAACCGCAGATTGCTGGTCGATCGCCTGCAGCAGCTGCTCGCGCAGGGCAGCCGCAACGCCCAGCATGGGGCGCTGCTGTTCATCGACCTTGACAACTTCAAGGCGCTCAACGACACCTTGGGGCATGACCAGGGCGATGTGCTGCTCGTGGAAGTGGCATGCAGGCTGCGGTCCTGCGTGCGCGAGGAGGACACCGTCGCCCGCATCGGCGGCGACGAGTTCGTGGTGATGCTGGGCGGGTTGGGCGTGCGCGAGGACGAGGCGGTCGCGCATGCCCGAGCCGTCGGCGAGAAGATCCTGGACTGCCTCGGGAAACACTATGTGTTGCAGGGGCACGTCCATGTCAGCACGCCAAGCATCGGCATCAGAGTCTTTGCGGGCAAGGGATTGCAGGTGGACGAGCTGATCCGGCAGGCCGACCTCGCCATGTACGAGGCCAAGGCTGCCGGCCGCAACACGCTGCGCTTCTTCGCCCCCGAGCTGCCCCAACGCCCGCACTAGGCCGCGGGGACGAAGCAGGGCCGTGGCGGGCAGCTCAGGGATGGCCGCTGTGCTCTTCCCGCGCCAGCAACTTGCGCATTCGCCGCAAGCCCATGTACACCAGCCCGGCGATGACCGGAATCGACGCCGCGGTGAGCACTTCCGGCGTGGCTGGCGCGATGAAGTCCTTGGCGCCCTTGGCGACGTAGTTGACCAGTTGCGAAGCGTAGTAGGTGATGGCCACCACCGACAGGCCTTCCACCGTCTCCTGCAGATGGAGCTGGATCTTGGCGCGGCGGTTCATCTGCGCGAGCAGCTCCTGGTTCTGGCGTTCGAGCTCGATGTCGACCCGCGTACGCAGCAGTTGCGAGTTGCGTGCGACGCGGCCCGACAGATCCTCCTGGCGGCGGGCGATCGTCGCGCAGGTGGCGATGGCCGGGGCCAGCCGGCGTTCCATGAACTCGCGCATGGTAGGGAAGCCGTTCAGCCGTGACTCGCGCAGTTCGTCGATGCGTTGTTGCACCAGGCGGTAGTAGGCCGCTGCGGCGCCGAAGCGGAAGGTGGTGCGGGCCACTGAGCGTTCGACCTCTGCCGCCAGGCGGGTGAGGCGGCCTAGCATGATGCGGTCGTCGTCGGTGCTGCGGGCCTGGCCGAGGCCGTCCATGAGGTCTGCGAGCTCATCCTCTGCTCGAGAAAGCAGACGGCCAACCTCCTTGGCGACCGGAAAGGCGAGCAGGGCCATCACGCGATAGGTTTCGATCTCGACCAGGCGTTGCACCATGCGGCCGGCCTGGCGCGGGGTGAGGCCGTCGTCGAGCAGCACGAAGCGCGAAAAGCCGTCGTGGATGTGGAAGTCGGTGAACACCCAGCCGGCACAATCCGCCACGCGTGAGGCAACCAGGGTTTCGCCGCGCGGCGAGGCCTGCTCGAGCAGGCTGTCGGGGAGGACGTCGTCCGTGCTGCGGACCTCGATATGGGTGGCGGCGATGATCTGCCCCGGGATGTCCCGCCGCCACGCTGCGGGTACGGCCAGCAGTGCGTGCTCCTCGCTGCTGTCACCGGCCAGGATGGGGCGGAAGAAGGTGTAGCTGGAGAACTCGTTGTGTCGTTCCCACTTGAGGCGAAAACCGTCCATCTCGAGCAGGACGTGGCCGCTGTCGGTAACCGGGGAGTCGAGGCCGAACTGCTCGGCCAGCGCCGAGAGATGGGCTGCCTCGCGACTGGCGCTGCCTTCATGGTGAAGGACTGCCAGGTAGCTCACGTACTCGGGGGCGTCGAGTGGAACGGGCGGGCGGGCGTGTACCTCGTCGTTGAGCGGGCGGCGCAGGGGGTGCTGTTCGGGCAGGGACATGGAGGGGGAGGAGGCCGAGTGGGGATGGGAATGCGGATCTGTCGGCATTCTTGCCCACCGCTGCAGGCGATGACAAGCCGCTGCGGAGGGCGGCCCGCCCACCGCAGCCAGTGGCCGCCCGCTCAGCTGAGCTCCGGCTCGTGCTCGAACTGCGGCACCGGTTCGATGCGACGGCTCGCCGTGCGGGCGCGGGTGCGCAATGCGGCGACGGCCGGCAGTTCGCTGCCTTCGAGAAACGCCAGGAAGGCGCCGCCACCGGTGGAGATGTAGTCGATCTGCTCGCCAACGTCGAAGCGTGCTATGGCTGCCAGCGTGTCGCCGCCGCCTGCGATGCTGTAGGCCGGGCTAGCGGCGATGGTTGAGGCGAGTGCCCGTGTGCCGGCCGCGAACGCGTCCATCTCGAACACGCCAACCGGGCCGTTCCATACGATGGTGCCGGCGCGGGCGAGCACGCCAGCGAGCGAATCCCGGCTCTGCGGCCCGATGTCGAGGATCATGGTGCCTGGTGGTACGTGCTCGGTGTCATGGTTACGGGCGTCGGCGTCGGGGGCGAAGCGGTCGGCGACCACCACGTCCTCGGGCAGCCAAACCACGCCGCCGTGTTCAGCCAGCCGGCGCTCGATGCGGCGGGCGGCGTCGAGCAGGTAGGGTTCGTGCAGGGAGGCGCCGACCTCGCAGCCGCGCGCGGCGAGGAAGGTGTTGGCGATGCCGCCGCCCAGGACGAGCACGTCCACCTTGGCAGCCAGACTCTCGAGGATGGTGAGCTTGGTCGACACTTTCGAGCCGGCGACGATCGCCGCGAGCGGGCGCGCGGGGTGGGCCAGCGCACGCCCCAGCGCATCAAGTTCGGCCGTCATCAACGGCCCGGCGCAGGCCACCGGCGCGGCGAGTGCCAGTGCGTGGAGCGTGCATTCCTTGCGGTGTGCGGTGCCGAAGGCGTCGTTGACGTAGACGTCGATGAAGCGGGCGATGCGGGCGGCGAGCCGTGGGTCATCGGCCTTCTCGCCGACATTGCCCCGGCAGTTCTCGAGCAGCACCAGCTCGCCCGCACGCACGCCGAAGCCGCCGTCGGTCCAGTCCTTGACCAGCGGCACGGGGTGTTCGAGCAGTGAGGATAATGCGCCAGCGACGGGTGCCAGCGAGTCGGCGGCTGCGAGCGCTCCTTCGACCGGGCGTCCGAGGTGCGAGGTGATCATGACCGCTGCACCGGCGTCCAGGCAGTGGCGGATGGCGGGCAGTGTGGCGCGGATGCGCGTGTCGTCCGCGAGGCTGCCGTCTGCATTGAAGGGAACATTGAAGTCGGCGCGGATGAAGACCCGCTTGCCGGCAAGGTCGAGGTCGGACAGACGCAGAAAATTCATCGGAGGACTCCTTTCGATGGTGCGCGGGCACGCAGGCTGCGGATGCGAGCAGGGGCGTGGGCGGTGCGTTGTGGCCGGTGTTTCGTCGTCATTGCGCCAGCGCCTTGCGACGGCGGTCCATCAGGCGCCAGATGAAGGGCGTGAAGATCAGCTGCATGGCCAGCTCCATCTTTCCGCCCGGCACCACGATGGTGTTGGCACGGCTCATGAAGCTGTCGTTGATCATGTTGAGCAGGTAGGGAAAGTCGATGCCCTTGGGATTGGCGAAGCGGATCACCACCATCGACTCGTCGGCGGTCGGGATCGAGCGCGCGATGAAGGGGTTGGAGGTGTCCACCATCGGCACGCGCTGGAAGTTCACATGGGTGCGGGCGAACTGCGGGCAGATGTAATGAACGTAGTCGTGCATGCGGCGCAGGATGGTGTCGGTGACCGCCTCGGTGGAGTAGCCGCGGGTGCTCTTGTCGCGGTGCAGCTTCTGGATCCACTCCAGGTTCACCACCGGCACCACGCCGATCAGCAGGTCGACGAAGCGGGCCACGTCCACCTGCTCGTGCTGGACGGCGCCGTGCAGGCCCTCGTAGAACAGCAGGTCGGTGCCGGTGGGCAGCTCTTCCCAAGGGGTGAAAGTGCCCGGCGGCTGCTGGTAGTGCTCGGCCTCTTCCAGGCTGTGCAGGTACTTGCGGCGCCTGCCGCCGCCGGATTCGGCGTAGCTGCGAAAGAGGTTCTCGAGTTCGCCGAAGAGATTGGCCTCGGGGCCGAAGTGGCTGAGCTGGCAGCCCGTGCTGCCCTCGCAGGCGGCGAGCTTCTCGCGCATCGTCTTGCGGTCGTAGGCGTGGAAGCTGTCGCCTTCGATGACGGCGGCGGTGACGCCTTCGCGGCGGAACACCTCCTCGAAGGTGCGCTGCACGGTGCTGGTGCCGGCACCGGAGGAGCCAGTGATGGCGACGATCGGGTGGCGTTCGGACATGATGTCTCCCCTCGGTCCCTATTGGGCGAACTCGGTGTCACGGAACAGCGAGCGGGCGTGGAACAGTGGCGGCTCGTCCTGCACGCTGCCGATCACCGGTTCGTGGTGGTAGCGCTCGATGCGCTCGACTTCTTCCCGCGACCCGAAGACGAAGCCGATGCGCTGGTGCAGGCTTTCGGGACGGACCTCTAGCATCGGGCGCACGCCGGTGCTGGCGCGGCCGCCGGCCTGCTCGATGAGGAAGCCGATCGGGTTGCATTCGTAGAGCAGGCGCAGCCGGCCGGGCCTGGCCGGGTCCTTGCGGTCGCGCGGGTAGAGGAAGACGCCGCCGCGCATCAGGATGCGGTGGGTCTCGGCCACCAGCGAGGCGATCCAGCGCATGTTGAAGTCGACGCCGCGCGGGCCGCTGCGCCCGGCCAGGCACTCGTCGACGTAGCGCCTTACCGGAGGCTCCCAGAAGCGCGTGTTGGACGCATTGATGGCGAACTCGCGCGTGGTCTGGGGTAAGCGGATGCCGGGGTGGGTGAGATAGAACTCGCCGATGATGGGGTCGAGGGTAAAGCCCGCGACCCCGTTGCCGACGCTGAGCACCAGCATCGTCGAGGGACCGTAGATGGCGTAGCCGGCGGCGACCTGGCGGCTGCCGGGCTGCAGGAAGTCCGCGGCCGTGGCGTCCTCGCCGGGGGAGGGGGCGCGCAGGATCGAGAAGATGGAGCCGACTGCAACGTTGACGTCGATGTTGCTCGATCCGTCGAGCGGATCGAAGGCAAGCAGGTACTTGCCGCGCTGGTCGCTGGCGGGCAGCGGGATGGGGGCCTCGTTCTCTTCCGACACCATGCCGGCGAGGTCGCCGCCCCAGTGCGTGGCGCGCAGGAAGATCTCGTCGGCGAGCACGTCGAGCTTCTTCTGCTCCTCGCCCTGCACGTTGGCACTGCCGTGGCTGCCGAGTACGTCGGCGAGTGCGCCGTGGGCGACTGCGCGCGAGATGGCCTTGCATGCCTGGGCGATCTGCAGGATCAGAGCGTTGAATTCGCCGGTGGCCTCGGGGGTGCGGCGGCGGTGTTCGATCAGGTATTCGGTGAGCGTGCTGCGGTCGAGGTTGAACATGGTCTGTCTCCCCCGGCGTGGTGCCGGAACGGTGCTTGTCGTTATGGGTGCGGCGCGCGTTCAGCCGGCCTCGGCCTGCTGGAAATGACGGCTGGCGCGGACATCGGATTCGGTGATGGTGGTGAGCGCCTCAGCGTCGACCGTGGCGCCGGATTCGAACAGGCGAAGGGCCTGGCGCAGGCGCATGCGGTCGAGTGCGTTGCGGATGCTGCGGGCGTTGGCAAAGTGCGACTGGCGGCGACGCAGGACGATGTATTCGTCGAAGGCGCTGAAGGCGGCCTCGTCGAAGCGGTAGTTCCAGCCGGCGAGCATGCGCTGGGCGATCTCGCCGAGTTCGCTGTTGCTGTAGTCCGGGAAGTCGATGTGGTGGGCGATGCGCGATTTCATGCCTGGGTTCGATTCGAAGAAGCGCTCCATGCGGTCGGCGTAGCCGGCGAGGATCACCACCAGGTCGTCGCGCTGGTTCTCCATCACCTGCAGCAGGATCTCGATCGCCTCCTGGCCGTAGTCCTTTTCGTTCTCCGGGCGGTAGAGGTAGTAGGCTTCGTCGATGAAGAGGACGCCGCCCATGGCGCGCTTCAACACCTCCTTGGTTTTTGGCGCGGTGTGGCCGATGTACTGGCCGACGAGGTCGTCGCGCGTCACCGCGACGACGTGGCCGCGGCGGCAGTAGCCGAGGCGGTGCAGGATCTCGGCCATGCGCATGGCGACGGTGGTCTTGCCGGTGCCGGGGTTCCCGGTGAAGCTCATGTGCAGCGAGGGCTGTTCGGTGGTCAGCCCCAGGCGTTGGCGCACGCGGTCGACGAGCAGCAGGGCGGCGATCTCGCGCACGCGGCGCTTGACCGGGGCGAGGCCGACGAGGTCGCGCTCGAGGGACTCGAGCACTTCGCCGATGCCGGCGTCCCGGAACTCGGCGCCGAGGTCGATGCGGGCGGGGGCGGGGGCCTTCTCGGGGGCGTTCATGGTCTCGTCTCCTGCTGTCGTCGGGGGGTCAGGCGCTGTAGCGCGCACCTTCCGGCGCACGGCCGACGGCGTAACTCTCCATCGTGTAGCGCAGCTTGCGGCCCTGCGTTTCCTGGCGGATCACGCGGAAGCCGGGCTCGGCGGTGGGGCGCTGGACGATGAAGGACATGCGCACCGTCTCCCAGCCCTTGGTCGAGTCGAAGGCGTTGATGCGGATGTAGATCTCGGGGTTGGCCTCGCGGCAGGCCCTGAGTTCGCCCATCACGCCGGCGGGATCGCGCAGGTCGAACATCGGCAGGCCCCACATGTTCCAGTAGGTGTTGCGCGGGTGCGGGTCGTCGGTGAACTCGATCGCGACCGCCCAGTTCTGCTCGAGGCAGTAGTTGATCTGGGCCGCGATCTGGGTGTCGGTGAGGTCGGGCAGGAAGGAAAAGCAGCCTTGGGTGATGCGCATGATGGGTCTCCTCGGTTCCGGGATGGGTCTGAGCTTCAGGCCACGCTGGCGGTGGGCACGAAGTCGGACGTGTCGGTGCTGGTGTAGTTGAAGGTGATGTCACCCCAGGTATCGAGCGCGGCGCGCAGCGGCTGGCACCACCTGGCGGCGTCGGCGAGGATCTGCGGGCCTTCGCTGGCGATGTCGCGACCTTCGTTGCGGGCGAGCACCATGGCCTCGAGCGCGACGCGGTTGGCGGTGGCGCCGGCCTGGATGCCCATCGGGTGGCCGATGGTGCCGCCGCCGAACTGCAGCACGACCTCGTCGCCAAACAGGCTGAGCAGCTGGTGCATCTGGCCGGCATGGATGCCGCCCGAGGCCACCGGCATCACGCGCTTGAGGCTGGCCCAGTCCTGGTCGAAGAACAGGCCGCGCGGCAGGTCCTGCCTGGTGAAGGTGTCGCGGCAGACGTTGTAGAAGCCTTGTACCGTCATCGGGTCGCCTTCGAGCTTGCCGACCGCGGTGCCGGCGTGCATGTGATCGACGCCGGCCAGGCGCAGCCACTTGGCGATGACGCGGAAAGACACGCCGTGGTTCTTCTGCCTGGTGTAGGTGCCGTGGCCGGCGCGGTGCAGGTGCAGGATCATGTCGTTGTCGCGGCACCAGTTGCTCATCGACTGGATCGCGGTCCAGCCGACGATGAGGTCGATCATGACGATGCAGGAGCCGAGGTCGCGAGCGAATTCCGCGCGCTTCTACATCTCCTCCATGGTGCCGGCGGTGATGTTGAGGTAGTGGCCCTTGGATTCGCCGGTCTGCGCCGCGGCCTGATTGACGCCTTCCATGCAGTACAGGAAGCGGTCACGCCAGTGCATGAAGGGCTGCGAGTTGATGTTCTCGTCGTCCTTGGTGAAGTCCAGGCCACCGCGCAGGGCCTCATACACCACGCGGCCGTAGTTCTTGCCGGACAGGCCGAGCTTGGGCTTCATCGTCGCGCCCAGCAGCGGGCGGCCGTATTTTTCCAGGCGCTCGCGCTCGACCACGATGCCGGTCGGGGGGCCGCGGAAGGTCTTCACATAGGCCACGGGCAGGCGCATGTCTTCCAGGCGCGCGGCCTTGAGCGGCTTGAAGCTGAAGACGTTGCCGATGATCGACGCGGTGAGGTTGGCGATCGAGCCTTCCTCGAACAGGTCGAGATCGTAGGCGACCCAGCAGAAGTACTGGCCCTCCTGGCCGGGCACCGGCTCGATGCGGTAGGCCTTGGCGCGGTACATGTCGCAGGCGGTGAGGCGGTCGGTCCACACCACGGTCCAGGTCGCGGTGGAGGATTCGCCGGCGACCGCAGCGGCCGCTTCGATCGGATCGACGCCTTCCTGCGGGGTGATGCGGAAGACCGCGAGCACGTCGGTGTCCTTGGGCTCGTAGTCCGGGTTCCAGTAACCCATCTGCGCATACTTCAGCACGCCGGCCTGGTAGCGCTTCTTGGGGTCGAGGATCTGTTGCGGGGTGTCTGCGGCGCCCATGTCGTGTCTCCTTCCGTTTGTGTGCTGCCAGGGGCTGTGAAGCGGTGACTTGCAAGCGGTGGTGACTGGACAATAGGGCGGTGCTTTAATAAGCTCAAATGAGGTTTTCTGGCTTATTGAGATAAGGTTTTCTGATGAAGCTCGCCCAGCGCCTTACCCTCAAGCAGCTCCGCGCCCTGGTGGCGGTGGCCGACAGCGCCAGCTTCACCCAGGCCGCACGCCTGCTGCACCTGACCCAGCCGGCGATCTCGATGCAGATCCGCGACGCGGAGGCGATCGTGGGCCAGGTGCTGGTCGATGGCCGGCGCGAGATCCACCTGACCCCGGCGGGCGAGATCGTGGCGCGGGCGGCGCGCCAGGCACTGCAGGCGCTCGAACTGGCCGAGGTCGAGCTGAAGGCGCGCATGGGCGTGGCGGCCGGCACGCTGGACGTGGTGGCGATCACGACTGCGGAGTACTTCGTGCCGCACCTGCTGGCCGAGTTCGGTCGTCGCCACCCGGACATCACCTTCCGCCTGACGGTGGAGAACCGCGAGCGGGTGCGCACGCTGCTGCAGGAACAGCGCTGTGACGTGGCGATCATGGGGCAGCCGCCGCGCGGCATAGACTTGCGCCGGATTCCCTTCGCTCCGCACCGGCTGTCCTTCGTGGCGCGCCCGGACCACCGCCTGGCCGGACGCAAGCGCATCCCGCCCGCGGCGCTGACCGACGAGCGCCTGCTGCTGCGCGAGCAGGGCTCGGGCACGCGCGACAACCTCGAGCGCTTCCTGCGCGCGCACGGCGTCAAGCCGCTGGCGGCGGACGAGCTCGGCAGCAACGAGACTCTGAAGCAGGCGGTGATGGCCGGCATGGGCATCGCCTTCCTGTCGCATCACACCTTTGCAATGGAGGTGGAAAGCGGGCGCCTGGTGCGGTTGGATGTAGCCGACACGCCGGTCATCCGCGAGTGGAACGTGGTCTCGCGCACCGACCGGCCAATGACGCCCGCGCTCGACGCGTTGCTGGAGTTCCTGCAGACCGAGGGGGCGGCGCGGATGCGGGCGATGGAGCGCTGAGGCCAGCGCAAAAAAAGAAAACGCGCCACGTGGGCGCGTTTCGATCTGACTGGAAAGCCGCGTCGGCTCAGCGCACGATCTGCGTCAGCTCGCCTGCCTTGTAGCGCGCAGCCATCTTGTCGAGCGAGATCGCCTTGATCTTGCTGGCCATGCCGGCGCAGCCGAAGGCTTCGAAGCGGGCCTTGCACACCAGCTTGGCGGCTTCACGCGCGGGCTTGTTGAACTCGCGCGGGTCGAACTTGGAGGGATTCTCGACCAGGAACTTGCGCACTGCACCGGTCATCGCCAGGCGGATGTCAGTGTCGATGTTGATCTTGCGCACGCCGTACTTGATGCCCTGCACGATCTCCTCGACCGGCACGCCGTAGGTTTCCTTCATGTCGCCGCCGTACTGGCGGATGATCTCGAGCAGCTCCTGGGGCACCGAGCTCGAGCCGTGCATCACCAGGTGGGTGTTGGGAATGCGGGCATGGATGGCCTTGACGCGCTCGATGGCGAGGATGTCGCCGGTGGGCTTGCGGCTGAACTTGTAGGCGCCGTGGCTGGTGCCGATGGCGATGGCAAGTGCGTCGCAGTCGGTCTGCTTGACGAAGTCGGCGGCCTGGTCGGGGTCGGTCAGCATCTGGCTGTGGTCGAGCGTGCCCTCGGCGCCGACACCGTCTTCCTCGCCGGCCTGGCCGGTCTCGAGCGAGCCGAGGCAGCCGAGCTCGCCTTCGACGCTGACGCCGATGGCGTGCGAGAACTTCACCACTTCGCGGGTGACGGCGACGTTGTAGTCGTAGGAGGAAGGCGTCTTACCGTCTTCCAGCAGCGAGCCGTCCATCATCACGCTGGAGAAGCCCGAGCGGATCGCACCCATGCAGATCGCAGGGCTCTGGCCGTGGTCCTGGTGCATGACGATGGGGATGTTCGGGTAGGCTTCGACGGCGGCGTCGATGAGGTGGCGAAGGAAGGCTTCGCCGGCGTATTTACGCGCGCCGGCCGAGGCCTGCATGATCACCGGACTGTCGCATTCGGCCGCCGCTTCCATGATGGCCTGGACCTGTTCGAGGTTGTTCACGTTGAAGGCGGGCAGGCCGTAACTGTGTTCGGCCGCGTGGTCGAGCAGCTGGCGCATGGAAACGAGGGGCATGGGTTTCTCCGGGAGGGGGCGCCGGTGACCGGCGGTTCGATGTTCGAAAGTCGTTATTTTATCCTGTCGCGCGGTGCATGCGTCATGCCGGCGCGACAGGTATGGGGCAGGCGGCCGGGCCTCAGAGGCGGTCGTCCAGGGTGCCCGGGCGGTGGTGTTCGCCCACGCGCACGATCTTGAGCGTGTTGGTGCCGCCCGAGGCACCGATCGGCTCGCCGATGGTGAGCACGATGAGGTCGCCGTAGTCGACTACGCCCTGCTCGAGCAGGACCTGTTCGGCCTCCCACAGCAGTACGTCGCGGTCCTGGTGGGTCTGGCTCATCAGCAACGGGTGCACCTCGCGGTACAGCGTCATCAGATTGCGCGCCGTTACCTCCGGGGTGAGGGCATAGATCGGCACGCCGGCATTGAGCCGGCTCATCCACAGTGCGGTCGACCCGGTCTGGGTGAGCGAGGCGATGGCCTTGACCTTGAGGTGGTAGGCGGTCCAGATCGCCGCCATCGCGATCGACTGGTCGATGCGGGAGAACACACGGTTGAGCATCTCGCGGTCCAGTCCGATCTCGGACGACTTCTCGGCCTCCAGGCAGACCCGGCTCATCGCCTCGATGACTTCCACCGGGTACTTGCCGGCGGCGGTCTCGGCCGACAGCATCACCGCGTCGGTGCCGTCGAGCACCGCGTTGGCGACATCGGACACCTCGGCGCGCGTCGGCACCGGGCTGGTGATCATCGATTCCATCATCTGCGTGGCAGTGATGGTGAGCTTGTTACGGTCACGCGCGGCGCGGATCATCTTCTTCTGCAGGGCAGGCACGGCGGCGTCGCCGACCTCGACTGCGAGGTCGCCGCGCGCCACCATGATGCCGTCCGAGGCGCCTAGGATCTCCTCCAGGTTGGCGACGGCCTCGGTGCGCTCGATCTTGGCGATCAGCACCGCGCTGCTGCCGGCGGCGCGCAGCAGCTGGCGGGCCATGTACATGTCGGCCGCGCTCTTGGGGAAGGACACGGCGACAAAGTCCACGCCGATCTGCGCTGCGGTGCGGATGTCATCCATGTCCTTGGCGGTGAGCGCGGGGGCGGTGAGCCCGCCGCCCTGACGGTTGATGCCCTTGTTATTCGACAGCTCGCCGCCCACCTTCACCGTGGTGTGGATCTCGTGGCCGAGCACGCGCTGCACGGTGAGCTTGAGGCGGCCGTCGTCGAGCAGCAGCACGTCGCCCGGCTTGACGTCCTTGGGCAGGTCCTTGTAGTCGAGTCCGACACGCTCGCCGCTGCCGAGCTCGCAGCGCGCGTCGAGGATGAAGGGTTGGTCCTTGGTGAGTGTGATCCGGCCGTCTGCGAACTTGCCGACGCGGATCTTGGGACCTTGCAGGTCGGCGAGGATGCCGACCGGCCGACCGGCGAGTGCCGCGGCCTCGCGGATTGCCTCGGCGCGCGCGACGTGGTCCTCGGCCTTGCCGTGGGAGAAGTTCATGCGCACCACATCGACGCCGGCCTGGACCATGCGTTGCAGGACGTGGGGGTCTGATGAGGCGGGGCCGAGGGTGGCGACGATCTTGGTGTGGCGGGACATGTAGGACTCCAGCGAGGCGGGGTACGTGATGGCCGGGGGGCGGCAGGCCTGAAAGCGCTTGTCAGCCGGCATTCTAGCGCCGCACGAGAAAAAGGCCGTCGCGTGGGACGGCCTTTCGATGGCGCAGGCTGTGGCCTGGGTCAGGCTGCGAAGCGTTCTTCCAGTGCCGCGATCGCGGGCAGCGTCTTGCCCTCGAGGAATTCGAGGAAGGCGCCGCCGCCGGTGGAGATGTAGCCGACGTCCTGGGCGATGTCGAACTTGGCGATGGCCGCCAGGGTGTCGCCGCCGCCGGCGATCGAGAAGGCTTCGGAGTGGGCGATGGCCGAGGCCATCATCTTGGTGCCGCCGGCGAACTGCGGGTGCTCGAAGACGCCGACCGGGCCGTTCCAGACGATGGTGCCGGCGTGGGCGATGATGTCCGCCAGGCGCGCCGAACTCTTCGGGCCGAAGTCGAGGATGCGGTCGTGGGGGCCGACTTCGTCCACCGAAATGCGGTTGGCACGGGCGAGCGCCGAGACCTCGTCGGCCACGACCACGTCCACAGGCAGCGGCACTTCGGCGCCGCGTGCCTTCATGATGTCCATCACCTGCTGCGCCTCGCGCACCATCTCGGGTTCGGCGAGCGACTCGCCGATGCGCTTGCCGGCGGCGAGCAGGAAGGTGTTGGCGATACCGCCACCGACGATGAGCTGGTCGACCTTGTCGGCCAGCGTGCGCAGGATGGTGAGCTTGGTCGACACCTTGGCACCGCCGACGATCGCCACCAGCGGGCGGGCCGGGTTGTGCAGCGCCTTGGACAGCGCGTCGATCTCGGCGCCCATCAGGATGCCCGCGCAGGCGACCGGGGCGAAGCGGGCGATGCCGTGGGTGGTGGCTTCTGCGCGGTGAGCGGTGCCAAAGGCGTCATTGACGTAGATGTCGCACAGCGCGGCCATCTTCCTGGCGAGCTCTTCGTTGTCCTTCTTCTCGCCCTTGTTGCAGCGGCAGTTCTCGAGCAGCACGACCTCGCCCGGCTTGACTTCGAAGCCGCCGTCGACCCAGCCCTGGATCAGCCGTACCGGCTTGTCGAGGAGCTGGCCCAGGCGTACGGCGACCGGCATCAGCGAGTCTTCGGCGCGCAGTTCGCCTTCGGTGGGGCGGCCGAGGTGGGAGGTGACCATCACTGCAGCGCCGTGCTCGAGGCAGTAGCGAATGGAGGGGATGGAGGCGCGGATGCGGGTGTCCTCGGTGATGTTGCCGGCTTCGTCCTGCGGCACGTTGAGGTCGGCACGGATGAACACCTTCTTGCCGCTGACGTCGAGTTCGGTGAGTTTCTTGACTTGCATGGTCGTATCAGGCTCGTGAAAACGCCCTGCAGGGCAGGGCGTTGGGGTTGTGCTATCGGTGGCCGGCTTACTTGGCGTTGTAGAAGGCGCGCGCGGCGTCGAGCATGCGGCAGGAGTAGCCCCACTCGTTGTCGTACCAGGCCAGCACCTTGACCAGCACCGAGCCGTCCTCGCCCTTGATGACGCGGGTCTGGGTGGCATCGAAGGTGGACGAGACGGTAGTGTGGTTGAAGTCCGACGACACCAGCGGCTCGTTGTTCACCGCCAGGATGCCCTTGAGCGGGCCGTTGGCGGCGGCGGTCATCAGTGCGTTGATCTCTTCCTTGGTGGTGGCGCGCTCGGCGGTGAAGGTGAGGTCGACCAGCGACACGTTGATGGTGGGCACGCGCAGCGCGAAGCCATCGACCTTGCCGACGAGCTGCGGCAGCACCAGGCCGACGGCCTTGGCGGCACCGGTCTTGGTCGGGATGATGTTGGCGGCGGCGGCGCGGGCGCGGCGCAGGTCCTTGTGGCGCACGTCCACGGTCACCTGGTCGTTGGTGTAGGCGTGGATGGTGGTCATCAGGCCCTGCTTGATGCCGACGCTGTCGGCCAGGATCTTGGCAACCGGGGCCAGGCAGTTGGTGGTGCAAGAGGCGTTGGAGACGACGGTCATGTCGCCGCGCAGCACTTCTTCGTTCACGCCCATGACGATGGTGGTGTCCACGTCATCGCCGCCCGGGGCGGAGATCAGCACGCGCTTGGCACCCATGTCGAGCAGAGCCTGGGCCTTGGCCTTGGTGGTGTAGGCGCCGGTGCATTCGAGCAGCACGTCAACGCCGTGGCTGCCCCAGTTGACGCCCTTCGGGTCCTTGGTGGAGTAGAAGGGGATCTTCTTGCCATCGATGATGATGCAGCTCTCGCCTGCGGTCTCGACCGAGGTGGCGAAGCGGCCATGCGTGGTGTCGTACTTGAGCAGGTGGGCGTTGGTGGCCAGATCGCCTGAGGCGTTGATGGCGACCACTTCGAATTCGTTCTGCAGGCCCTGCTCGTAGATGGCGCGCAGCGTGCAGCGACCGATACGACCGAAACCGTTGATGGCGACCTTGATGCTCATCGATGCTTCTCCCTGGAATGAAGGTAAGAGTGGAAAACCGGGTGTTTGTCCTTGTTGATGCGCTGCCGGCCCGCGCCGGTCCGTGCCTTGATGTGCAGCGGGAGCGGTCCGTTTCCGGAGCCGCTCCCGCGCCAGGCCTTCTTCAGAGCACCGCTTTCACTGCCTGCACGACCGCATCCGCGGTGATGCCGAAATACTTGAACAGCTCGCCGGCGGGTGCCGATTCGCCGAAGCGGTCGATACCGATGACACGACCTTCGAGGCCGACGTACTTGTACCAGCCGTCGGTGCTGCCGGCCTCGACCGCGACGCGCGGCAGGCCGGCGGGCAGCACGCTGGCCTTGTAGGCAGCATCCTGACGGTCGAAGACGTTGGTCGAGGGCATGGACACCACGCGCACCGCGACGCCTTGTTCGGCCAGGGCCTGCTGCGCAGCGATGGCGAGGGCGACTTCGGAGCCGGTGGCGAGGATCACCGCCTGCGGCGTGCCACCCTCAGCTTCCGACAGGACGTAGCCGCCCTTGCGGATTGCGGCGACCTGTTCGGCCGTGCGCGCCTGGAAGGGCAGGTTCTGGCGCGAGAAGCACATGCTGGTCGGGCCGTCCTTGCGTTCGATCGCGCTCGCCCAGGCCACTGCCGATTCGGTGGTGTCGCAGGGGCGCCATACGTCCATGTTGGGGATCAGGCGCAGCGTTGCGGTCTGCTCCACCGGTTGGTGAGTGGGGCCGTCCTCGCCGAGGCCGATCGAGTCGTGGGTGAACACGAAGATCTGGCGCACCTTCATCAGCGCGGCCATGCGCAAGGCGTTGCGCGCGTACTCGCTGAACATCAGGAAGGTGGCGGTGTAGGGGATCAGGCCGCCGTGCAGCGCGACGCCGTTGGCGATTGCCGCCATGCCGAACTCACGTACGCCGTAATACACGTAGTTGCCGCCGCTGGTCCTGCTGACACCCTTGGCGCCGGACCACAGCGTGAGGTTGGAGCCGGCGAGGTCGGCCGAGCCGCCGAGCAGTTCGGGCAGCTTGGGGGCGTAGGCTTCGATGCTGTTCTGGCTGGCCTTGCGGGTGGCGATGGTCTCGGCCTTGTCGACAACCTTGGCGAGCACCGCGGCGACGTGGCTGTCCCAGTCGGCAGGCAGCTCGCCGGCCATGCGGCGCTCGAACTCGGCGGCGAGTTCGGGGTGGGCTGCACGGTAGGCGGCAAAGGTGGCATTCCACTGCGCTTCGAGCGAGGCGCCCTTGGTGCGCGCGTCCCAGGCAGCGTAGACGTCGGCCGGGATGTGGAAGGGGGGATGGTTCCAGCCGATGTGGGCACGCGCGGCCTCGATCTCGGCGGCGCCGAGCGGGGCGCCGTGCACATCATGGCTGTCCTGCTTGTTGGGAGCGCCGGCGCCGATGATGGTCTTGCAACAGATCAGCGTGGGCTGGGCAGTGTTGGCCTTGGCCTGCTGGATGGCTGCTTCGATGGCGACCGGGTCGTGGCCCTGAACGTCGCGGATGACCTGCCAGCCGTAGGCTTCGAAGCGCTTCGGGGTGTCGTCGGTGAACCAGCCCTCGACGTGGCCGTCGATGGAGATGTTGTTGTCGTCGTAGAAGGCGATGAGCTTGCCCAGGCCCCAGGTGCCGGCGAGCGAGCAGGCCTCGTGCGAAATGCCTTCCATCAGGCAGCCGTCGCCCAGGAATACATAGGTGTTGTGATTGACGACTTCGTGGCCAGGCCGATTGAACTCGGCGGCGAGGATCTTCTCGGCGAGTGCCATGCCGACGGCGTTGGTGATGCCCTGGCCGAGCGGGCCGGTGGTGGTCTCGACGCCGGGGGCGTAGCCGTATTCCGGGTGGCCCGGGGTCTTGCTGTGCAGCTGGCGGAAGCGCTTGAGCTCCTCGATCGGCAGATTGTAGCCGGTGAGGTGGAGCAGCGCGTAGATCAGCATCGAACCGTGGCCGTTCGACAGCACGAAGCGGTCGCGGTCGGCCCACTTGGGGTTGGCCGGGTTGTGGCGCAGATGGTGGCGCCACAGCACCTCGGCGATCTCGGCCATGCCCATCGGCGCGCCCGGATGGCCGGAGTTGGCCTGTTGCACGGCATCCATCGCCAGCGCGCGGATGGCGCCGGTAAGCGGGTTGAAAACCGGGGGCTTGACGTTTCTGGACTGCGACATGGTTGCCTCGACGCCGCCGGGGCGGCTGGAAAAAACCAGAATTATCGCTGAAACCTCGGCATTTTTGGAAATTCAGGAACCACGGCCCTGCAACTGCGCGCGCTGGCGCCAACTGCAGGGGGATATGTCGAAGGAATGCTAGAGGCGGAAGCGCCCCACCAGCTTGCCGAGGCGTTCGGCAGTCTGTCCGAGTTCGTCGATGGTATTCGAGGCGTCCTGAATGGCTTCATCGGTGGTCTGCACCATGAGCGAGGCCTCCTCGATCGACTGTGCCAGCTGTGTGGCGGCGGCGCTTTGCTCCTGGGTGGCTTCGGCGATCTCCCTGACACGCCCTGCCGCCTGGTCCATCTGTGTCTCGATCGATCCGATCTCGCCGGCGACCTCGTGCGCTTTGACCATCCCCAGGTCGACGGCCTTGCGAGCCTGCTTCATGCCGTCGACCGCCGCCTGTGTTTCGTTGCGGATGGACTCGATGGTGGCACGAATCTCCAGCGTGGCTGAGCCGGTGCGTTCGGCCAGCTTGCGCACCTCGTCGGCGACCACGGCGAAGCCACGACCCTGTTCGCCTGCCCGGGCGGCCTCGATGGCCGCATTGAGCGCCAGCAGATTGGTCTGGTCGGCGATGTCGCGGATGACCTGGGCGACCCCGGCAATCTGCTCCGAGCGCTGCTCCAGCCCGCTGAGCGAGGCGGCAAGTCCTTCCATTGTGGAGCCAATGCCTTGCATCTGCTGTTCCATGGCGCCCACCGCCGCTGCGCTGCGACGCGACACTGCGCTTGTATGGAGCATGGTTTCGTCCGCTTCGCGGGCGTGTTCGGCGATATGTCCGATGGAGACGGTGACTTGCTCGACGGTGGCAGCGTTGCTGCTGGAGGTGCCTGCCAGGGTGCGCGAGCTGCTCGCGACCTGCTGGGTTGCCTGGGTGACTGTGCGCAGGCCGTGCTCCAGGGTCGTGCTCTGGTCGCGAACCTCGACGAACATGCGCTGCAGCGTGCTCAGGAAGGCGTTGACGCTGCCAGCGACACGCCCGAGTTCGTCGTTGCTGCGAATGTCCAGGCGACGGGTGAGGTCGCCCTCGCCACCTGCGAGCTCTTCCATCGCCCCTGCGAGTTGGTTGAGTGGGCGCGTCAGTGCGGTCAACAGGGTAAAGATGACGCCGGCAGTCAGCGCCAGGCTGAGCAGGCCGAGCATGATTGCGGTGCGCAGCAGTTGATCCGCCGATGCGGTGATGACGTGTTGGGGTACCGATACGATCGCTCCCCATGCGCGCTCGGCGCCCTTGATGTCGATGCGTTCGAGGAAGTGGCTGATGCCGGCGTCGTCCAGCCAACGGTACTCTTCCCCTCTGGCCAGGGCATTGAGCGCCGCAGCCGGCAGCGTGCTCGCCATCTTGCCGACCGCACTGCGGTCGGGGCCATAGACTATGGTCCCCGACTGGCTGAGGACGGTGACATGGCCTACGCCGAAAGGCTTGATGCCGCCAAGCCATTGACCCATCGCATCGAGTGCGATGTCCGCGCCGGCGATGCCGTGGAAGCGGCCCCCGACCATGATGGGGTGCACCAGCGAGGCGATGAGCATCTTGCGACCCCCCACCTCGTATTCGTACGGATCGGATACAAACGCTTGGCCGGTGCGCTTGGGGGTCTGGTAATAGTCACCGGCGCCAGCCTGGTCGTAGTCGACCAGCGGCTCCACTGCGAGGCTGCCGTCGCCCCGGTTCCAGTAAGGCACCAGACGGCCGCTGGCATCGTGACCGGGGGTGTTGGCGAACTGTTCGTCATCACCGTCAAAGGCATCGGGCTCCCAGCCGGTGAACAGGCCAAGCAGGGCTGGATTGCCGTCGAGCTGGCGGCGCAGGATGGCATTGACCGCATCGCGGTCGGTCGCGCCGTGGCTGCGCAGGCCTTCGAGCACATGGCGCAGGCCGAGTGCGGTGGTCATCGAATGGTCGAGGTGCTGCGATACGGTCTTGGCTGCGAGTTCGGCGGTGCGCTTGGCGCGAATGTCACCTTGCTCGAGCACGGCGTTGTAGCTCTGGTAGGACATCACGCCGATGGTGACGGTGAAACCTGTAGCCACCACTGCAAGCGTGGCGGTCAGCAGCTTTGCACGAAGGCTGGACAACATTCCGGGCATGGCTGGTCGATCCTTGTGAGTCGGGGTGGGGCAGCAGTCCCGCGGACGGCGCCGTTCATGCTGCTAACGGCGCGCCGGGGGCTGACTTGAGCGCTTTCATACCCACTGCCGGCGTCGTTCCATGAGCTTCCAGATCAGCGGGGTGAGGATCAGTTGCATGGCCAGGTCGAGCTTGCCGCCCGGAATCACGATGGTGTTGGCCCGGCTCATGAAGGCGTCGTGGATCATGCGCAGCAGGTAGGGGAAGTCGACGCCGCGCGGATCCTTGAAGCGGATCACCACCATGGATTCATCCTGGGTCGGCACGTCGCGGGCGATGAAGGGGTTGGAAGTGTCGACGACCGGCACGCGCTGGAAGTTGATGTGGGTGCGGGCGAACTGCGGCACGATGTAATGCACGTAGTCGTGCATGCGGCGCAGGATGGTGTCCTGCACGGCCTCGGCGGTGTAGCCGCGCAGCTTGGTGTCGCGGTGCAGCTTCTGGATCCACTCCAGGTTGATCGTGGGTACGACGCCGATCAACAGGTCGACATGGCGCGCCACGTCGGTGCTGTCGGTTACGACGGCCCCATGCAGGCCCTCGTAGAACAGGCAGTCGGTGCCGACCGGCAGGTCTTCCCATTCGGTGAAGGTACCCATCGGCAGGTTCCAGCGCATCGACTGCGCCTCGTTGTGTATGTAGTAGCGGCGGCGACCGGTGGCGGCGTCACCGTAGGAGCGGAACAGGCTCTCGAGGTCTGCAAGCAGGTTGGCTTCCGGGCCGAAGTGGCTGATGCCGCGCTGGCCTGCGCGTTCGGCGTCCTCGATGAGCGTTTTCATCTCGGCGCGGGTGTAGCGGTGGAAGCTGTCGCCCTCGACGATTGCGGGGTTCACGTTCTCGCGATGGAAGATCGCCTCGAAGGTGTGCTTGACCGTGGTGGTGCCCGCGCCCGAAGAGCCGGTGACCGCGATGATGGGGTGCTTCATGGACATGGGGGTTCTCCGCCTACGGCCGACGGCTGTGGGGTGTTGCGGGCTTGGGATGTATTCGCGGGTGCGTGCAGAGGAGCGGGGGCGCTCAGGAGCGTCCCTTCACCCACGCCGACCACTCGGTGAATAGCGAGGGCGTGACCGCTGCGATCACGCCGCGCTTGATGGCCGGGCCGGCCATGAGTTCGCCACCGTCGAGCGCTTCGGCCTGGCCGCCGGCCTCGGCGAGGATGAGGCGGCCAGCGGCGTAGTCCCACAGCATCTGTCCGCCGTGCAGATAGACATCGAGCCGGCCGGCGGCGACGAAGCACCATTCGAGCGCGCTCGAGCCGAAGTTGCGCTGCGAGTAATAAGGCGGGCGCACCGCGAGTTCGTCGCCCAAGTGGTGGCTGATGCGCTTGAAGTCCACGCCGGCGACGGCATCGCGCAGGCTGGCCGCACCGCCGCGCAGTGGCAGCTCTGCGCCGTTGAGGAAGGCGCCCGCGCCGCGTGCGGCGTAGAAGGATTCGTCGGTGATCGGGTTGTACACCACGCCGATCACCGGCTGATGGTCGATCAGGTAGGCGATCGAAACCGCGAACAGCGGGATGCCGTTGGCGAAGTTGGTGGTGCCGTCGATCGGGTCGATGCACCACAGGCCGCGAGCGCCCTCGTTCCACAGGTGGGCCTGCTCGGCCGCGGTCATTTCCTCGCCTAGCACCGCGCCGGGCAGCAGCTTGGGCAGCTCTTCGCTGAAGCGGCGCTGGGACTCGACGTCGGCCTCGGTAAACAGCGAGCCGTCTGCCTTGCGGTTGCGTGCTGACTTGAGATAACGGGGCAGGATTTCCTCGCGTGCCACCTCGCGCACCATCGATTCGAGGGCGCGGGCGCGGGACAGGCGTATGGCTGCAGTGGGCATGCGGAACTCCTTGCGCTCGGGGGAGCGATGCTCGGGCCTATAATTTTACGATGATTTCACGATTCCACTTTGATGGTCGCCTCCCGGACGGTGGCGAGGTCGCCCTGCCGGAGGCGCTGGCACACCACGCGGTGCGTGTTCTGCGGCTGCCGGACGGGGCTGGTCTGGTGCTTTTCGACGGCCATGGCGGCGAGGTCGATGCCGAGCTGGTGGTGCGCGGCAAGGCCGCGTTCGCGCGTCTCGGGGCGCGGCGCGACATCGAGCGCGAGTCGCCGCTGCAGGTGGTGCTGGTGCAGGCCCTGGCCACGGGCGACAAGATGGACTGGGTGGTGCAGAAGGCGGTCGAGCTCGGCGTCGCCGCTGTCCAGCCGGTGCAGGCTGAGCGCTCGGTGTTGCGCCTGGCCGGCGAGCGCGCGGACAAGCGGCTGGCGCATTGGCAGCAGGTCGCGGTGTCGGCCTGCGAGCAGTGCGGTCGCAACCGCATTCCCCAGCTGCGGCCGATGCAGCCGGTGCTGCAATGGCTCGCCGCGAACAGGGCGGCGACCAACTACGTGCTGGCCCCGGGTGGGCGGGTGGGGCTTGCGCAAGAGCCGCCGCCCGCGGGGCCGGTTCACCTGCTTGTCGGTCCCGAGGGGGGGTGGAGCGAGGGCGAACTGGCTGCTTTCGATGCTGCTGGCTGCCGGCGCATCGTGCTCGGCCCCCGCGTACTGCGCACCGAGACCGCAGGTCTGGCGGCGCTGGCGGTGCTGCAGGCGCGCTGGGGCGACTACTGAACGGATCGGCAGGTCCGCACAGCGCCCGCGGCGCGACAACGAAGATCGAAGGGGGAGGGGGAATGTTCGAATCTGCAGAGCTTGGCCATAGCACCGACAAGGACACCTACCGCCAGGCGGTGCCGGCATTGCGTGCAGAGCTGCTCGATGCGCAGCTGGACCTGCTCGAACTCAGGCAGTTCGCCGTCGTCGTCCTCGTCAATGGCGTCGACAAGGCCGGCAAGGGTGAGACGGTGAACCTGCTCAACGAGTGGATGGATCCGCGCCACATCCAGACCTGGGCGTTTGACGCGCCGAGCGCGGAGGAGTCGGAGCGCCCCTACATGTGGCGCTTCTGGCGGGCGCTGCCGCCGCGCGGAAAGATCGCCGTCATGTTCGGCAACTGGTATACCCAGCCCATCTTCGAGCGCGTCGACCGGACCTCGAAGAAGGCCGAGCTCGACAAGCGCCTCGACGACATCCGCCGTTTCGAGTCGATGCTCGCGCAAGAGGGCGTGCTGCTGATCAAGTTCTGGTTCCATCTGCCGCGGGACGCACAGAAGGCGCGCCTGAAGGCGCTCGAGAAGGATCCGCGCACGCGCTGGCGGGTGACCGAGCGCGACTGGCGCTACTACAACCTTTACGAGCGCTACCGGGAGGTGGCGGGGCATGTGTTGCGGACGACGAGCACGGCTGCGGCGCCCTGGCTGATCGTGGATGGCTCGGACGCCAACTACCGCGCCCTGTTCGTCGGCCGCACGCTGTTGTCGGCGCTGCGCCGCCGGCTCGATGCCGCATCCCAGCACTGGACGCCGCGGCTGTCGGTCGCGCCGCTGCCGCCGCGCGTCGATGGGCTCAATGTGCTCGACGCGCTCGTGCGCCAGGACATGAAACGCAAGGACTACGACGACCAGCTCGAGCGCCTGCAGGGGCGACTTGCCCTGCTGTCGCGCTCGCCGGCGTTTCGCACGCGCGCGCTGGTGCTGGTGTTCGAAGGCATGGATGCGGCGGGCAAGGGCGGCGCGATCCGCCGCGTGGTCGGCGCGCTCGATGCGCGCCAGTACCGCGTCATCCCGGTCGCGGCGCCGACCGACGAAGAAAGCGCTCAGCCCTACTTGTGGCGCTTCTGGCGCCACCTGCCGCGGCGCGGCAAAGTGGTCGTATTCGACCGCTCCTGGTATGGCCGTGTGCTGGTCGAGCGCGTCGAGGGCTTCTGTTCCGAGGCCGACTGGATGCGTGCCTACGCCGAGATCAACGACTTCGAGGACGAACTGGCGAGTGCCGGCGCGGTTGTCGTCAAGTTCTGGCTTGCGATCAGCAAGGACGAGCAACTCGCCCGCTTCAAGGAGCGTGAATCCGAGCCGCACAAGCACTTCAAGATCACCGAGGAGGACTGGCGCAACCGCGACAAGTGGGACGAGTACAGCCGTGCGGTGTGCGACATGGTCGATCGCACCAGCACCGAGTACGCGCCGTGGACCCTGGTCGAGGCTGACGACAAGCATTTCGCCCGCATCAAGGTGCTGCGCACGATCTGCGAACGCCTCGAGGCAGCACTCGGCTGAGGCTGCGGCGCGGGAGCGCTCACTTGCCGTGCAGCGCCTTGACGACCCGCCGCAGCGCGCTCTCCTCGGGGTGGGGCTGGACCAGGAAGCCGAGGCCGTGCATCAGGCGCAGCATCTTCGGGTTGTTGCCGAGCACGTCGCCGAAGATGCTGCGATAGCCCTTGGCGCGGGCGACTTCGATGAGCGCCCCCATGAGTCGGCGGCCGAGGCCGAAGCGCTGCCAGCCGTCGGCGACGACGAGGGCGAACTCGACCGACTCGCCATCGGCAGCGAGCGCATAGCGCGCGCTGCCGATCATCTGCTCGGTACCCGCGTCGTCGGGCGTCGTGGCGATCAGTGCCATCTCGCGGTCGTAGTCGATCTGCGTGAAGCGCGCGACCATCGCCGGGCTGAGTTCGTCCAGCTCCTCCATGAAGCGCATGTAGCGGGTCTCGGCGCTCAGGCCGTTGAAGAAGGCCAGCAGCAGCCCGGCGTCTTCCGGGCGTATCGGGCGGGTGCGCACGGCGCGGCCGTCGCCGACCTTCCAGTCCTGGACGAGGTGCAGCGGATAGGGATGGATCGCCATGTGGGCATAGCGGTCGCTGCCGGCAGGCAGGCCCTGGTCGATGACGACGCGCGCGTCCGCCGCCACTGCACCCTCAGCGTCGATGATGAGCGGGCCGATCTCCAGTTCGCGCACCCAGGGCAATTCGCACACCAGGTCGGACACCGATACCAGCACCTGCTCGACGGCGGCGCGGTTGAGCGTGCCCGCAGGGCTGCGGGGGCCGCGCGGCGCAGTCGGCATAGCCGTGTCGATGAGGTCGCGCGCCAGCACCGGGTTGAGCGGCGGCAGCGCAAAGGTGCGTGGCGCCGAGGCGTCCTCTGGCCCGAGACTGATCACCGGGCCGAAGATGGCGTCGCGTACGACCTGGATGCTGAACTCGCGGGCGCGCGGCCGGTACAGGTAGGGCTCGATCGCTACGCCCGTGATGTGCGCCTCGGGGTGGCGCAGGCGGACCGCATCGACGATGTCGTGGTAGGCGCTCCACACCGATTCGGCGGTGTTGATGTTGAGGCGTACGCCGCCCGACTCCGACTTGCTGGCAAGCTCGGCAGCGTCGACCTTCATCGCCACCGGGAAGCCGACCTGCTCGGCGACGAACAGGGCCTGGGTGGCATCGTGGGCGACCGTGGTGGGCGTGACCGCGATGCCGTAGCTGCGTAGCAGGGCCTTGGACTCCATCGCCGACAGGGTGTGGCGGCGCTGGTTGAGCAAGGTTTCGATCAGCACGCGTGCCCCGCCGCTGCGACGGTAGGCCGCCGCGCCGCCGCCCGCGGTCTGCAGCAGCAGTGTCTGGCTGTGATGGAAGCGGGAGATGTCGTGGAACAACTCGACCGCGGCCTCAGGGGCGCTGAATACCGGGATGCCGGCCTGTTCGAGCAGGCTGCGCGCCTCGGCCACCTGGCCGCCGCCCATCCAGCAGCAGCACAGCTTGAGCCGCAGCTGCGCCGAGAGGTCGATGATCTCCTGGGCGACTTCGACCGGCTCCACGAGGGCATGCGGCGACAGGATCACCAGCAGGTTGGTCACTGCGGCGTCCTCGGCGAGTGCCAGGATGGCGTCGCGATAGCGTTGCGGACTCGCGTCGCCGCCGAGGTCGAGCGGGTTGTGGCTGCGGCGCTCGCGTCCGCCCAGGCGCTCGAGTGCCGCGATGGTGGGCGAGCCGAGATTGACCAGGGTGGTGCCGAGGTCCTTGGCGCGGTCGGCGGCGAGGTCGGCCGGGCCGCTGCCGTTGGAGACGATGGCGAGGCTGTCCTCGCGCGGACGGAAGCCGCAGGAGAGCGCCTTGGTGGCGAAGAACAATTGGTCGAGATTGTTGACCCGTACCACCCCCGCACGGCGCATGGCCGCGTCGAAAACCACGTCGGCGAGTCCACCGTGTGCAGCTGCGGTCGTGTCGTTCTCGTCCGCGCCGTGACGGCCCGCCTTGAGCACGATGATCGGCTTGATGCGTGCCGCCGAGCGCAGTGCGCTCATGAAGTGGCGGGCATTACGGACGTGGTCGACGTAGAGCAGGATGTAGCGTGTCTGCGGGTCGTGGGTCAGGTATTCGAGGGTCTCGCCGAAGTCGATGTCCACGGTGCCGCCGAGCGAGATCACCGACGAGAAGCCCACGCCCTGTGTGGAGGCCCAGTCCAGCACGACCGAGCACAGTGCGCCCGACTGCGACACCAGGGCGATTTCGCCCGGCTTGACCGCGATGCGGGTGAGCGCGGCGTTGAGCCCGCTGCCCGGGCGGGCGATACCCAGGCTGCCGGGTCCGAGCAGGCGCAAGCCGCTTTCACGCGCGGTCTCGATGATGCGGCGCTCGAGTGTGCGCCCGGTGGCGCCGACGATGATGGCATTGCGCACACCGCTGCGCCCGCACTGGGCAGTGACGTTGTGCAGCATGCGCGCGGGCGTGGCAATGATGGCGAGGTCGACCGGGCGGCCGATGTCCTCGATCGAGCGATGGCAGGGGTGGTCCTGGATGCGCTCGTACTTCGGGTTCACCGCGTGCAGCGTGCCGCGGTAGCCGCCCTCGACCAGGTTGCGGAAGATGATGCGGCCGACCGAGCCGGGTGAGTCCGAAGCGCCGATGACGGCGATCGACGCCGGTTCGAAGGCGGTGCTCAGGGCGTGGTGGCTGGACATGGCGGTGGGCGCAGAGGTGGCTAGAGCTTAAGTGATACCAGATAAATTGATTTTCTTTGTTGATGTGTATCAGTAAGCGTCCGCTGGCGCCTCGCCGCGAAAACGCCAACGGCCGTCGAGACGGCCGTTGCAAGGGTACGGATGCGGGCAGGGCAGTTGCCGCGATTGCCTTCAACCGCTCGCGGCTCGGCCCGCTCCCACGGCGCCAGCCGCGGGCCCTTGGCCGCACCGCGCGCTCAGCGTTCGTCGAAGCTGATCTTGAGCCGCTTGGTCGTCGCCCGTGCCTGACAGCTGAGCACGAAGCCCTGTGCCACTTCGGCCGCCTCGAGGGTGAAGTTCTTGTCCATCACCACCTCGCCCTCCTGCACCTTGGCACGGCAGGTGCAGCACACGCCCGCCTTGCACGAGAACGGCAGGTCTAGGCCGGCGTTGAGCGCGGCGTCGAGCAGGTGGTCGTCCGGGCCGATGGCGATCTCGTGTTCCTTGCCGTCGAGCACCAAGGTCATGGTGATGTCCTTGGTTGCGGCGGCGGCGGCTTCGGCGCTGCTCGATGCGCCGACGGGCTGGGCGCCGGCGGGCAGGTTGACAGTGAAGCGCTCGGTGCGGATACGGTCTGCCGGCACGCCGGCCTCGACCAGAGCCGATTCGGTGGCCGTGATCATCTCATCGGGGCCGCAGATGAAGACTTCGTCCATGCTGCCCACGGGGAGCAGGGCGCCGATGATGGCGCGCACCTTGTCACCGTCGATGCGGCCTTGCAGCAGGTCGACCTCCTGGGCCTGACGCGATAGCACATGGATCATCGTCAAGCGGTCACGGTAGCGGTCCTTGAGGTCCTGCAGCTCCTCGTTGAACATCACCGTGGACATGCGGCGGTTGCCGTAGATGAGCGTGAACTTGGCGTCCGGCTGCTCCTCGAGCGTGGTCGCGGCGATCGACAGGATCGGGGTGATGCCCGAGCCGGCGGCAAAGCCAACGCGGTGCAGTGCGCGCTTCTTCCTGACCACGAAGCGTCCATCGGGCGGCATTACCTGAAGGGTGTCGCCGGCCTTGATCGCACGCGTGGCCCAGTTCGAGAACAGGCCGCCCTCGACCGGGCGGATGCCGATCTCGAGTTCGCCATCGCGGGCGAGGCGGCTGCGTGGGCTGCTGATCGAGTAGTTGCGGCGTACGTCCTGGCCGTCGATGGTGGCGCGCAGGGTGAGGAACTGGCCCGGCTCGAAGGTGAAGCGTTCGCGCTCGGCAGGCGGGATGTCGAACGTGATTGCCACCGCGCCGGCGGCCTCTGGGCTCACGCGCTTGACGGCGAGTTCTTGGAAACGGAGTGCTGACATGGCGTTTGGGCTCCGGCTTTAATAGGGTTTGAAGTAGTCGAAGGGCTCCTGGCAGTCGAGGCACTTGTACAGTGCCTTGCACGCCGTCGACCCGTACTGGGAGGTGACCGTGGTGTGGATGGAGCCGCAGCGCGGGCAGGCTACGGGCTCGGCCTGCACGCGGCGCACGAAGTGCACCACGCTGACGTCGCCGCCGCTGCCGCAGGTGCGGTGGGGCGGGGCGATGCCGTAGGCGCGCAGCTTTTCCTTGGCCTCGTCGCTCATCCAGTCGGTAGTCCAGGCCGGCGCGAGCTGGGTGATCACCCGCGCTGCGATGCCGGCCTGGTCCAGGCTTGCGCGCACGTCGTCCTCGATCTGGCCCATGGCCGGGCAGCCGCTGTAGGTCGGCGTGATGACCACCTCGATGCCCGCGTCGGTCTCGCGCACCTCGCGCAGGATGCCCAGCTCGCGCAGGGTCACCACCGGGATCTCGGGATCGGTGAGGTGCTCGAGGGTGGCCCAGACTTTTTCGATCGTGCTGCTCATGGCTTGCCGCCTTACCAGGTTGCGCCGGGGTGGGCGCGCGCCAGGCCCTGCATCTCGCCCAGCAGGTAGCTCAGGTGCTCGGAGTGGCGGCCGTGCTTGCCCTCGGGGATGTAACCGCGCACCTCGGGTCGCTTCAGCGTGGCCTCGGCGAGGGTGTCGGCGACGATGGCGTCCCAGGCGGCACGCAGGGTGCGCACGTCGACTGCGGCACCGGAGGCGATGGCGGCGTCTTCCACTGCGCTCGGCGTCCAGAACTCCTCGGTGTAGCGGAACAGGTGGTCGAGCGCAGCCTGGGCACGGGCATGCGACTCTTCGGTGCCGTCGCCGAACTTCACCAGCCAGTCGGCGGCGTGGTGCAGGTGGTAGCGTGCCTCCTTGAGCGACTTGGCGGCGATGGCGGCGAGGTCGCTGTCGGGCGACTTCTGCAGCGCATCCCACACCAGCACCATCAGCGCGCTGTAGAGGAAGTTGCGCACGATGGTGGTGGCGTAGTCGCGGTCTGCGGCCGCGTAGCCGACCAGGGCACCGTGGTTGGGCAGCTCGACCAGCGTGTAGTTCAGGAAGTCCTTGTCATCGCGGAAGTAGGCCAGGGCGTCCTCGGTGGCGCCGTTGCCCATGCGCGCCGCGGCGAGCTGGTAGAGCAGGCGGGCCTGGCCGATGAGGTCGAGGCTGACGTTGGCGAGCGCGAGGTCCTCTTCCAGGATGGGGCCGTGGCCACACCATTCGGCGTCGCGCTGGCCGAGCACCACGGCGTTGTCGGCCAGGTGCAGCAGGTATTCGACGGGTGCCTTGCTCATCACATGTGCCCCACTTCTTCAGGAATTTCGTAGAAGGTCGGGTGGCGGTAGATCTTGTCCGCAGCCGGGTCGAAGAGCTCGCCCTTGTCGTCCGGGTTGCTGGCGGTGATCGCGGCCGAAGGCACGACCCAGATGCTCACGCCCTCCTGGCGGCGGGTGTAGACGTCGCGCGCCATGTGCAGGGCCTGGGCGGCGTCGGCTGCGTGCAGGCTGCCACAGTGCTTGTGCTCGAGACCCTGCTTGCTGCGGACGAAGACTTCCCAGAGCGGCCAATCCTTGAGTGCGGGGGTGTTCATGCTGCCTCCTTTTGTGCGCGTTCTTGTTGCTTGCGTGCATGGGCCATGGCCGCGTCGCGGACCCACTGGCCGTCCTTGTGTGCCTTGACGCGGGTGGCCAGGCGTTCCTTGTTGCAGGGGCCGTTGCCCTCGACGGTGTTCCAGAATTCCTGCCAGTCGATCTGGCCGTAGTCGTAGTGGCCGCGCGCCTCGTTCCACTTGAGGTCGGGGTCGGGCAGGGTGACGCCCAGCACCTTGGCCTGCGGCACGGTGGCGTCGATGAACTTCTGGCGCAGGTCGTCGTTGCTGATGCGCTTGATGCCCCAGCGCATGCCCTGTGCGCTGTGCGCACTGTCGGCGTCGGGCGGCCCGAACATGGCCAGGCACTTCCACCAGTAGCGGTTGACTGCGTCCTGCACCATCTCGCGCTGTGCCTCGGTGCCCTTCATCATCACCAGCAGGGCCTCGTAGCCCTGGCGCTGGTGGAAGGATTCCTCCTTGCACACGCGGATCATGGCGCGCGAGTAGGGGCCGTAGGAGCAGCGGCAGAGCGGGATCTGGTTCATGATCGCAGCGCCGTCGACCAGCCAGCCGATGACGCCCACGTCGGCCCAGTTCAGGGTCGGATAGTTGAAGATCGAGCTGTACTTGGCACGGCCCGAGAGCAGGCCGTCGATCATTTCGTCGCGGCTGGTGCCAAGCGTTTCGGCGGCGGAGTAAAGGTAGAGGCCGTGGCCGCCCTCGTCCTGCACCTTGGCGATCAGGATCGCCTTGCGCTTGAGGCTGGGCGCGCGCGAGATCCAGTTGCCCTCGGGCAGCATGCCGACGACCTCGCTGTGGGCATGCTGACTGATCTGGCGCACCAGGGTCTTGCGGTAGGCGTCCGGCATCCAGTCCTGCGGCTCGATGCGGCCGTCGGCGTCGATGCGGGCCTCGAACGCGGCTTCCTGCTCGCTCTGCCCTGCGACGACGGCGAGCTTCTTCCCGGACTCATCCGGTATGTCCATTGCCTGGGTGTACATGTGTTTCCTCCTAGCAAACACCGCGCCGGAGAATGCCGGTGCGGAACGCGGGACGTGTGGCCCGCCCTTTCCTCAGTGGTCCGCTGCGCTCCGGGCGCGGCGGGGGTTCATGCCATCCATGCGGGCTGGCGCTTCTCGAAGAAGGCTGCGAAGCCCTCGCGCGCCTCTGCGGTGGCGCGCTGGCGGGCAATGCGGGTCGCGGTTTCCTCGCCGACCTCGGGGTCGATCGGACGCCCGTTGATCGCCGCGATCAGCTGTTTGGCTGCGAGCTGGGCCTGCGGGCCGCAGGCCAGCAGGGCCTGGACCAGGCGGTCCACGGCAGCGTCGAGTTCATCCACGGCAACGACCTCGCTGACCAGTCCCATTGCTTTGGCCTCCGCTGCACCGAAGCGTTCGGCGCTCTGGAAGTAGCGCAGCGCGTGGCGCGGGCCGATGGCGCGCAGTACGTACGGGCTGATGACCGCGGGGATGATGCCGAACTTGACCTCGGAGGTCGCAAAGCTGGCGTCGGCCGCGGCAATCGCCATGTCGCAGGCCGCGGTCAGGCCGGTGCCGCCGCCAAGTGCGGCGCCCTGTACGCGGGCGATTGTCGGTTTCGACATGCTTGCCAGCGTATGCAGCATGGCGGCGAACTTGCGCGAATCGGCGAGGTTGTCGGCTTCGCTGCTGTCGGCGGCGCGGCGCATCCAGTTCAGGTCTGCACCCGCCGAGAAGTGCTTGCCACGGCCGGCGAGCACGACCACGCGCACGCCAGCGTCGGCGTCGAGCGCCGTGCAGGCAGCGGCGAGTTCGGCGATGAGCTGCTCGTCGAAGGCGTTGAATACCTCAGGGCGATCCATCCAGACGGTGGCGACGGCGCCGCAGCGTTCTATGGCGAGAGTGTCGTAGGTCATGGCCATGTCCTGTGCTTCAGACGCGCTCGATGATCATCGCGATCCCCTGGCCGACACCGATGCACATGGTGCACAGCGCGTAACGGCCATTGCGGCGCTTCAGCTCGTAGGCCGCGGTGGTGACCAGGCGCGCGCCGCTCATGCCGAGCGGGTGGCCCATGGCGATCGCGCCGCCGTTGGGGTTCACGCGCGCCTCGTCGTCGGCGAGGCCGAGGTCGCGGACCACGGCGAGCGCCTGTGCGGCGAAGGCTTCGTTGAGTTCGATGACATCCATCTGGTCGAGGGTGAGGCCGGCCTTGGCCAGCACCTTGCGCACCGCGGGCGCCGGGCCGAAGCCCATGATGCGCGGCGGCACGCCGGCAGTGGCCATGGCGACGACGCGCGCGCGCGGGGTGAGGCCGTGCGCCGCGGCGGCGGCTTCGGAGGCCAGCAGCACTGCGCACGCGCCATCATTGACGCCCGAGGCGTTGCCGGCGGTGACGCTGAGTTCGGGACCGTTGACGCCCTTGAGCTTGGCCAGCATCTCGAGCGTGGTGTCGGGGCGCGGATGCTCATCGGTGTTGAACACGATCGGTTCGCCCTTCTTGCGCGGGATCTCTACCGGTACCAGCTCGTCCGCGAAACGGCCGGCGGCGTGGGCGGCGGCCCAGCGCTGTTGCGAGCGCAGCGCGAAGGCGTCCTGGTCGGCGCGCGAGATGTCGAACTCGGCGGCGACATTGTCCGCGGTCTGCGGCATCGAGTGCGTGTCGTACAGCTTCTTCATCATCGGGTTGATGAAGCGCCAGCCGATGGTGGTGTCGTAGATCGCGGCCTGGCGCGAGAACGCGCTTTCGGCCTTGCCCATCACGAAGGGCGCGCGCGACATGCTCTCGACGCCGCCAGCGATCATCAGCGCGGTCTCGCCCGACTTGATCGAGCGCGCGGCCAGGCCGATGGCGTCCATGCCGGAGCCGCACAGGCGGTTGACCGTGGTGCCGGGGACCTCGATCGGCAGCCCGGCGAGCAGGCCGGACATGCGTGCGACGTTGCGGTTGTCCTCGCCGGCCTGGTTGGCGCAGCCGTAGATGATGTCCTCCACCGCAGCCCAGTCGACCTGCGGGTTACGGGTCATCAGGGCCTTGAGCGGCACGGCACCGAGATCGTCGGCGCGCACTGCTGCGAGCGTGCCGCCGTAGCGGCCGATCGGGGTGCGAATGGCGTCGCAGATGAAGGCTTGGGGCGTTGAGGCTTGTGTCATCGTGCGCTCCTCAGAGCTGCTTCGGGCGCTGGTCGATGACGCGGCGGGCCTTGCCGGTCAGCGTGCGCGGAATGGTGTCGAACTCCATCACGCTCACCTTGGTGGTGATGCCGATGATGGTCTTGATGTGGGACTGCAGTTCGCGCGCGATCAGCTCGGTGTCGTTGCGGCTGAGCGCTCCCGACAACTCGCGCTGGACTTCGCAGCGCACCTCGACGTTGTCCATGTGACCGTCGCGGGTGAGCACGATCTGGTAATTGCCGGACAGGCGCTTGTCGCGCAGGATCTGCTCCTCGATCTGGGTCGGGAACACGTTCACACCGCGCACGATCAGCATGTCGTCCGAGCGCCCGGTGATCTTGCCGATACGGCGGAACGAACGTGCAGTCGGCGGCAGCAGGCGGGTGAGGTCGCGGGTGCGGTAGCGGATGACCGGGAAGGCTTCCTTGGTGAGCGAGGTGAACACGAGCTCGCCTTCCTCGCCGTCGGGCAGCACCTCGCCGGTGTCGGGGTCGATGATCTCGGGGTAGAAATGATCTTCCCAGATCACCGGGCCGTCCTTGGTCTCGATGCACTCGCAGGCCACGCCCGGTCCCATGACTTCGGTGAGGCCGTAGATGTCGATGGCGTCGATGCCGAGCTTGCGCTCGATCTCGGCACGCATGCCTTCACCCCAGGGCTCGGCGCCGAAGATGCCGACCTTGAGCGAGATCTCCTCGGGCTTGATGTTGAGGCGCTCGAACTCCTCTGCGATCACCAGCGAGTACGACGGCGTGACCATGATCGCGTCGGGGCGGAAATCGACGATCTGTTGCACCTGTTTCTCGGTCTGCCCGCCCGACATCGGCACCACGGTGCAGCCCAGGCGCTCGATGCCGTAGTGGGCGCCGAGCCCGCCCGTGAACATGCCGTAGCCATAGGCGTTGTGCACCATGTCGCCGGCGCGCACGCCGGCGGCGCGCAGCGAACGGGCGACGACGTCGGCCCAGTTGTCGAGGTCGTTGCGGGTATAGCCGACCACCACCGACTTGCCGGTGGTGCCGCTCGAGGCATGCAGGCGCAGTACCTTGTCGCGCGGCACGGCGAACAGGCCGAAGGGGTAGTTGTCGCGCAGGTCCGTCTTGGTCATGAACGGGAATCTGGCGAGGTCGGCGAGCGACTTGAGGTCGTCGGGGTGCACGCCCTTTTCTTGGCAGCGTGTGCGGTAGGCTGCGACGTTGTCGTAGGTGTGGCGCACCGACCACTGCAGGCGCTGCAGTTGCAGGGCGGAGATCTCGTCACGGCTGGCGGTCTCGATCGGGTCGAGTTCGCCGGGCTGGGGGCGCTTCACGGTCATGATGTTGTCCTCTCCTCTCTGTTCTTCGGGGGCCGCTCAGGCCTGTTCTGCTGCCAGGCCGGCGATGACCTCGCCGGCGATGCGGTAGCTCTTGCCACGGAAAAGCGCGACCGTCCTGCCGCTGCCGTCGCGCACGGTGATGTCATAGACGCCGGTGCGTCCCGAGGCCGAGCGCTCGATGGCCTCGGCGGTGAGCGTGTCGCCTTCCTTGCCGGGGGCGACGAAGTCGATATTGCAGCCCGAGGCCACGGTGTTGCGGTTGTAGGCGTTGCAGGCGTAGGCGAAGGCAGTGTCGGCAAGCGAGAAGATGAGGCCGCCGTGGCAGATGTGGTGGCCATTCACCATGTCGCCACGCACCAGCATGCTGAGCGTGGCGGTGCCGGGGCCGACGGCCTCGATGCGGATGCCCAGCGCCTGGGCGGCGCGGTCGCGCGACCACATTGCAGCGGCCACGGCTTCGGCCAGGGCCTGCGGGTCCGTGGGGATGGTCTGGATATCAGTCATGGATCTTCTTTCCGGCAAGGACGCGCTGCTGGATCAGCGGCGAGACGCGGTAGCGGTCTTCGCCATAGAAGCGGGCGAGGTTGGCGAGCACCGCGCAGATGGCCGGGAGGCCGATGCGGTCGGCCCACTCGAGCGGGCCGCGCGGGTAGTTAACGCCGAGCTTCATTGCCGCATCGGCGGCCGCGGCATCGCATACGCCCTGATGCACGGCGTCGGCGGCTTCGTTGGCGAGCATGGCGACCGTGCGCATCACCGCCAGGCCCGGCGTATCACCGAGGCGGCAGACCTCGAAGCCGGCGGCCTGAAGCAGTCCGATAGCGGCGCCGACGGCTGGGGCGAAGCAGTTGATCGCGGCGCCGACGGCCAGGCGGGGAGCGCTGGCGTAGTCGAGTGCGAGGTCGATCAACACCACATTGTCGATGCCCGACTCGGCGGCGCGCTGGGTGGCCGTGCGGCCGTCAGTCACGAAGATCACTGCGCCGCCCACCTCGGCGATGCGGCCGTCTGCGGCCTCACCCCAGGTGTGGGCGATCTTGCGTTCGAACAGGCGATCGGCAAGCGCATGGGCCACGGCCGAGTGGCCATGCAGCACGATGTCGCCGGGTGCCTGCTGCGCCACGGCGACCTGCGCACCGGGACGCTCGGCGCCGTCGCGGTAATCATAGAAGCCGCGTCCCGACTTGCGCCCGTAGAAACCGGCGTCGACCAGCTCCTGCTGGATCAGGGAGGGGGTAAAGCGCGGATCGTTGTAAAACGCGTTCCATACCGAACGGGTCACGGCGAAGTTTACGTCGTGGCCGATCATGTCCATCAGTTCGAACGGCCCCATGCGGAAGCCGCCGGCGTCACGCATGATGGCATCCACCGTGGCACAGTCGCCACCGCCTTCATTGAGGATGCGCAGTGCCTCGGCGTAGTACGGCCGGGCGACACGGTTGACGATGAAGCCCGGGGTCGAGCGTGCATGCACCGGCGTCTTGCCCCAAGCCGCAGCGGTGGCGAACAGGGTGTCGGCCACGGCGCGCTCGGTGGCAAGCCCGGAGACGATCTCGACCAGCTTCATCAGCGGCGCCGGGTTGAAGAAGTGCAGGCCGGCCAGGCGCTCGGGGCGCTGCATTGCGGCGCCGATCGAGGTCACCGAGATGGAGGAGGTATTGGTGCCGAAGATGCAGTCGGCAGCGACGATCTCTTCCAGGTTGCGGTACAGCGTCTGCTTGGCTTCGAGGTTCTCGACGATAGCTTCGATGACCAGTGCGGCATCGGCGAGATCGCCGAGCTGCTCGACGGCGACCAGGCGCGCGCTTGCGGCCTGTGCGGCCTCGGCACTCATCTTCGCCTTGTCGGCAAGCTTGCCGAACTGGGCGCGGATGCCCTCGATTGCCTTGGCGGCGGCGCCCGGTCGGTTATCGAGCAGCTTGACCACGTGGCCGGCCGCAGCCGCGACCTGTGCGATGCCGGCACCCATGGCACCGGTACCGACCACGGCGACGATGGCCGAGGTGGGCAATGCGTGTGCGACGGGTTTGCAGGTCTGGGTGGCGTTCACGATCATTTCCCGGTGAACCTCGGCGCGCGCTTTTCAGTGAAGGCGGCGACGCCCTCGGCGTAGTCCGCGCTCCAGCCCAACTCGCGCATGAAGCCGCCTTCGAAGGAGAGCTGCTGTTCGAGGGTGTGGCCGGGGGCGGCGTGCATGGCCTGGCGGGTGCGCACCAGCGCCTTGGTGGGCATGGCGGCGAGCTGGGTGGCGAGCGCGTCGACCTTGGCGCCGAACTCGGCGTCGTCGTACGCGGCCCAGATCAGGCCCCAGTCGGCGGCCTTCTCCGCGGGCAGCTTGTCGGCGAGCAGGGCCAGGCCCATGGCGCGTGCCATGCCGACGCGCTGGGGCAGGAACCAGGTGCCGCCGGTGTCGGGGATGAGGCCGATCTTGCTGAACGCCTGCAGGAAGGACGCCGACTTCGTCGCCACCACCAGGTCGCAGGCCAGCGCCAGGCTGGCGCCGGCACCGGCGGCGATGCCATTGACGGCAGCCATGGTGGGTACGCGCAGGTTCTGCAGGCGCAGCACCAGCGGTTTGTAGTTCTTGTCGACGACGTCGCCGATGTCGGGTAGGCGGCCGTCGGGCTGCGTAGCCATGTCGGGGTCGGCGAGGTCCTGGCCGGCGCAGAAGGCCCGCCCGGCGCCGCTCAGCACCAGCACGCGCGTGGCATGGTCGGCGTGCACGCGGTCCAGTGCGTCACGCAGTTCGGCATGCATGTCGCCAGTGAAGCTGTTGAGCTTGTCGGGGCGGTTGAGTGTCAGGCGGGCGACGCCCGCCTCCACCGCGAACTGGATGTTCTGGTATTCCACGAGCGCCTCCTCAGACGTGATAGCGGCGCTGAACGACACGGAAGCGGTTGGCGACGAAGGCGGAGTCCGCGTACGAGGCGTTGGCAGCCGGGTTGCCACCTGTGCCGTGGTAGTCGGAGAAGGCGGCCGACTGGTTCACGAACACGCCGCCGGTGAGGTTGATCGACAACGCAACCTTGCCGCGCCAGGTGGCCTCGGTCATGGCGTCGATGACGGCCTGCTTGGTCGAGTACAGGCCGACTGTGAGCGCACCATGGACGCTGACTACGCGCTCGGACAGCGCGATGCCGGCGGCGGTGTCGGCGACCTTGACAATGAAGCTGATCGGTCCGAAGCGCTCCTCCATGTAGGCCTTTTCGTCGGCGGCGTCGCAGGCGAGCAGCACCGGGGTGCGTACCTTGGCGTTCGGGAACTCCGGGTTGTCGAGCTTCTGCGAGGCGAGCACCACCTTGCCCAGTTCGCCGCTGTTGGCGATGTCGATGCGCTCTGCGGTGTCGGCCGACTGGATCGCGCCGAGCACCGCGTGAGCGACCTCGGGCTTGGACAGGAAACGCTCGACGGCGCGGGCGAGGTCGGCGCAGAACTCGTCGTAGCTCTTGTGGCCGTCTTCGGTCTCGATGCCGCCCGCGGGCACGAAGATCGCCTGCGAGGTGGTGCACATCTGGCCGGAGTAAAGCGACAGCGTGAAGGCCAGGTTGCCGAGCATTGCCTTGTAGCTGTCGGTGGAGTCGATGACGATGTTGTTCACGCCAGCGAGCTCGGCATAGACCTGGGCCTGGCGGCAGTTGTCGATCAGCCACTGGCCGAACACGTTGCTGCCGGTGAAATCGACCGACTTGACCGCCGGGTGGGTGGCGAGCTTCTGGGTGACACTGCGCTGGGTGGCGACGCACAGGCTCACCAGATTGGGGTCGATGCCATTCTCGGCGAGCACGGCGCGGATGGTGCGTACGGTGATCGCTGCCGGCAGGATGGCGTTGCTGTGCGGCTTGACGATGACTGCATTGCCGGTGGCGAGTGCTGCAAACAGGCCCGGGTAGGTGTTCCAGGTCGGGAAGGTACCGCAACCGATCACCAGGCCTACGCCGCGACCGACGACCTGGAAGTGCTTCTTCATGACCAGGGGCGGGTTCTTGCCCTGCGGCTTTTCCCAGGTGGTCTCAGCGGGCACGAAGCTCTGTTCGCGCCAGGCATAGGTTACGGCCTCGAGCCCGCGGTCCTGGGCGTGCGGGCCGCCGGCCTGGAAAGCCATCATCCAGCCCTGGCCGGTGGTCATCATCACTGCGTGAGCGATCTCGAAGCTCTGTTTGTTGAGGCGGTCGAGGATCTCCAGGCAGATTCCGGTGCGGCCATCCGCTCCCACGGCCTGCCAGCCCTTCATGGCCTCGAGACCGGCAGAGATCAGTGCATCCGGGTCGCACACCGGGTAGCTGACGTCGAGCGCGATGCCGTAGGGCGAGGCTTCGCCTCCGTGC
The DNA here is from genome assembly GCF_000310145.2 of Thauera sp. 28. Classification (GTDB taxonomy): domain Bacteria; phylum Pseudomonadota; class Gammaproteobacteria; order Burkholderiales; family Rhodocyclaceae; genus Thauera; species Thauera mechernichensis. Next base: position 25,636 of record NZ_AMXA01000016.1, on the reverse strand, counting down.
CAGCCGGTCTGGCCTGGCTGATCGAGCTCGAAGCGCTTGCCCAGGTGCGCCTCGAAGGCACGCTTGCCGTCGTCGGCTGAGGTTTCGCCGTAGAGCTTCGGGCTCGGCATCTCCGGGAAGGGCGTCCAGTAGCCACGCGTCGCAATCGCGGACAGCGCGCCATCGAGGGTGTCACGGTGCTTGTCAAGAAGGGGGTGGCTCATTCGTCTCTCTCCGGGGGAGTGGTTCTGTGTTCAAACGATACAAATGTGATGCCGAATGGTCAATAGAAAGTATCGTTCTGATGTTGTTGAAAATGCTCGTATTACACTATTGGAAAGATGTTCCGTAAAACAAAATAACAATAAAAACATACAGATATGATTTATTTCGTCTGTACTTCAGGTCCTGCATATTTTCCATAGAAAGTTTTTATGATCTATGGTGGTTGTTGATGTGATACAAAAATGACCATAAAAAGTGTTTTCAGGAGTCGTTTTGTGGATTCTTTCAGATCGTCCGCTGCAGCGCCGAGAGCCTGCCCTCGGACCGGCTTCGATATGGTGGGTGGGGCGTGGCGCGAGTGATCGGCGGCGGTGCTGCGATGGCTTCGAAACGGGGGCTCGGCGTTGCCGAAGAGGTGCCTGAAGGGCGTCATCTGCCTGTACGCAAGCCACTGAATCCGCTAGACTTCCGCCCCCAAAATGCACGCTCTCCCGCCACTATCGTGTCCTCTCCCTCGCAGCAGATCCTCGACGATTTCCGTCGCAAAGACCGTGTGCATGCGGGCTCGCTCATCATCTCGGTGTTCGGCGATGCCGTGGTGCCGCGGGGAGGGCGCATCTGGCTGGGGAGCCTCATCCGCTTGCTCCAGCCTCTGGGTCTCAATGAGCGTCTCGTGCGGACGGCGGTGTTTCGTCTGGTGCGTGACGAGTGGCTGGCGAGTGCGCCTGCAGGGCGGCGGACCGACTACCTGCTCACGCCGTCGGCAGAGCAGCGCATGGATGAGGCGTCGCGGCTCATCTACGCAGCTGCGATGCCGCAATGGGACCGGCGTTGGCGGCTGATCGTCACTGTCGGCGAGTTCTCGTCCCGGGACCGTGATCGCCTGCGCAAGGCCTTGACGTGGCACGGCTTCGGGGCACTCAACAACGACTGCTTCGTGCATCCAAGCGTTGACTTGATCGCAACCTTTGACGCGCTCGTGGCCGAGGGCCTGGGCAGCCTGCTCGATCGGCTGAAGCCGCTGATCGCGGCGGACGCTGCGCTGGGCGCGGCGGCGACGGATGCGGCGATGGTGCATTCGGCCTGGGACCTGGCGCACCTTGCTGACTTGTATCGGGACTTCGTGGCGCGCTATCGGCCCGTGCTGGGGCAATTGCGCGAGGGCAGCTTCGAGACGAGCGATGAGACAGCCCTGCTGCTGCGCGTGCTGCTGATCCACGACTACCGTCGTCTGCTGCTGCGCGATCCGGTGCTGCCCGACGTCCTGCTGCCGTCCGACTGGCCGGGTCAGAAGGCCCGGCTGCTTTGCCGAGAGCTTTACCGCAGGCTTCTGAGCGCGTCGGAACGCCACCTCGATGCCTGCTTCCAGCTTGCCGACGGTTCGGTGCCCGAGGCGTCGCCGCGCCTGCATGAGCGTTTCCGGGACCCGGACCTGCTTTCCCTGCCGACCTGATGCGGTGCTTGCGCGGGGCTCAGCCCTCGCGCTTGCGGGTTTCGACGAGCGGGATCACGTCCGGCATCTCGATGCGCTTGCGGCCAGGTTCGACCGCGGCCAGCGGTGTCGTTTCGCATAGCGTTGCCAGGCAGCGCCGGGTCAGGTCCTGGTAGGTCGCGGTGCCCTGGCTCTTCCAGCGGATCTCGTCTTCACTGAGCGGGCGGACGACCTTTGCCGGCACGCCGGCGACGAGCACGCGTGCCGGGATCTCCGCACCCGCCTTGACGAAGGCCGAGGCGGCGACGATGGCTTCCTCGCCGATCACCACGTTGTCCATGATCACCGCGTTCATTCCGATCAGCGCATTGCGCCCGATGCGGCAGCCGTGCAGTACGGCGCCGTGACCGATGTGGCCGTCCTCTTCAACCACCGTGTCGGTGCCCGGGAAACCGTGCATGACGCAGGTGTCCTGCAGGTTTGCACCGCGTTCCAGGATGAGGCGGCCGAAGTCGCCGCGCAGGCTGGCACAGGGGCCGACATAGCAGCCCGGGCCGATGATCACGTCGCCGATAAGGATCGCCGAGGGGTGAACGTAGGCGGTCGGGTCGACCACGGGCACGATGCCATCGATTGCATAGACTTTGAGTTCCGGCTTGATCACGCGCGCGCTCCTGAGGTTTGTGTTACATATAAATAAACGATTTCTCCAATAAGGAACAGTCCCGATGGGCAGCGCGAACGAAGAACTTGACGGCAAGCATGGGGTTCAGTCGCTCGAGGTGGGCATGAGCATTCTGCGCGCGATGGCGACTGGAAGGCGTTCGATGATGCTCAAGGAGATCGCCGAGGCAGCTGGCATGCCGCCGTCGAAGGCGCACCGCTATCTGGTCAGCCTCATCCGCAGCGGGCTGGTCGAGCAGGACCGGCTGACCTCGCGCTACGACCTGGGACCCTTTGCGCTCAACCTCGGCCTGGTGGCCCTCGATCGCATTGATCGCATCCGTCTGGGTCTGCTCGCGATCACTGATCTGCGTGACGAAACCAACGAGACCGTCGCCCTCACGGTGTGGAGCGATGCCGGTCCGGTGGTGGTGCGCTGGGAGCGTCCGCGCCGACCGATCACGGTGAACGTTGTCACCGGTACGCACCTGAGTCTGCTGCGCTCGGCGGGTGGGCGCGTGTTTGCGGCCTGGCTCCCCGAGCGCCAGACCGAAGCCCTGCTGCGTCGTGAACTGGAGACGGGCAGGGCGCCCGCGGGGGTTGCGAACCTTGAGGACGCGCGGGCGCTGCTGGCGCAGGTGCGCGAGTCCGGTGTCGTCGTCCTCAGTGGCGACTATTTTGCGCGCGGCGTCGAAGCTGCTGCGGCGCCGGTTTTCAACTTCAAGAACGAGATCACCATGGCGATCGCGATCGTCGGTGTCGAAGGGTCGATGGATCTCTCCATGGATGGCGAGACGATTGCGGCGCTGCGTCGTACCGCGGCAGCGCTCTCGCGACGGCTTGGCGCCACGTTGGACTCGCTTGCGATGGACGCCGATATTCAATAGAGCGGCACGGCGCGGGCTTGGCGCGACCGCGGCGAAGGTCGCGGATGAGAGTGCGGATGAGGCAGGAGGAGGCTCGATGGTGAGCGTCCTCCTGCCTTTTTCGTTGTTGGGGCTGAGGGGCGCAGGCAGGGTGTTCATGCGATACAAAATAATGTCTTGACGCGCTGTTTTGTATCATTTCTAATAAGAGAAACGTTTTCTGTAATGCAGAATTTGGTCCGGGCAGATGCCTCGGCCAGGTTCTCGGCAAGGTCCAGAAGCACAAGGCGCCGAAGTCCGGGGCGGCGCCGTGAGACAGGCCCGTCACGGATACCCGGCTGTTTGCATCAATATCGGAGGAGAAACCATGAAACTGCGTCACACCCTGCTGGCAGCAATCAGCCTCGCCTTTGCCGCCTCCGCCGCCCACGCCGAAATCAAGGTCGGTGTCGTCGTCTCGGCCACCGGTCCTGCGGCGTCGCTGGGCATCCCGGAGCGCAACACCGTGGCGCTGCTGCCGACCACCATCGGTGGCGAGCCGGTGCGCTACATCGTGCTCGACGACGCTTCGGACACCACCACGGCGGTCAAGAACGCGCGCAAGCTGGTTGCCGAGGACAAGGTCGATGTGCTGATCGGTTCGACGACCAGCCCGGCCTCGCTGGCGATGATCGATGTCGCGGCCGAGACCAGTACGCCGATGATCTCCCTTGCCGCTTCGGCGCGCATCGTGTCGCCGATGGACGACAAGAAGCGCTGGATTTTCAAGACGCCGCAGAACGACCAGCAGATGGCTTCGGCGATCGTCGAGCACATGACCGCCAACAACGTGAAGCGGGTGTCCTTCATCGGCTTTGCCAACGCCTACGGCGAAGGCTGGTTCGAGCAGTTCAAGAAGCAGGCCGAGGAGAAGGGGGTCGAGCTCGTTGCCAACGAGCGCTTCAACCCGGCCGACACCTCGGTGACCGGCCAGGCACTCAAGCTCATGGCCGCCAAGCCGGATGCCGTCTTCATCGCCGGTTCGGGTACGCCGTCCGCGCTGCCGCAGAAGACGCTGCGCGAGCGTGGCTACAAGGGGCCGATCTACCAGACGCACGGCGTGGCCAACAACGACTTCCTGCGTATCTGCGGCAAGGACTGCGAAGGCACGCTGCTGCCGGTCGGTCCGGTGCAGATGGCACGCAGCCTTGACGACAGCCACCCGGTCAAGGCGAGCGCGCTGGCCTATGTGGAGAAGTACGAGGCGGTGCATGGCGAGGGTTCGGTGTCGAGCTTTGGTGCCTACGCCTGGGATGCGGGCGTGCTGCTCGAAGCGGCCGCTCCGGTTGCGCTGCAGGTGGCCAAGCCCGGGTCGGCCGAGTTCCGCAGCGCCTTGCGCGACGCGCTCGAGGGCGTGAAGGAGGTGGCGGGTGCGACCGGCATCTACACCATGAGCGCGGATGACCACCTTGGTCTGGACGAGCGCTCGCGCGTGATGATCGAGATCCGCAACGGCACCTGGTCGCTGCTCAAGTAAGTCCTGAGGCGCGGAGCGCTTGCGCTCCGCGCCTGCCCGTGTCGCGCGGCCGGCACGGTGTTTTCAACTCGACTGGCGTTTTATGGCGGCCAGCGGACATGGGGTACATCCATGGATATGTCAATTGCACTGATCCTGGGCCAGGACGGCATCACCAACGGCGCGATCTACGCGCTGCTGGCGCTGGCTCTGGTACTGGTGTTTGCGGTCACACGGGTGATCTTCATCCAGCAGGGCGAGTTCGTGGCCTACGGCGCGCTGACACTGGCGATGATGCAGTCGGGTGCGACCCCTGCGACGGTTTGGCTGCTGGTGGCGATGGGGGGGCTGGTGACGGCGTTCGACGGCCTCAAAGCCCTCAAGGCCGGCCAGATGCAGCGTGCGGGCATGGTGGCGGGCTGGAACCTGGCCTATCCGTTGGCGCTGGTGGCTGTGTTGTCCGCGCTGCCGGTCAATGAACTGCCGCTGGTGCTGCAGGTTGTGCTCACGCTGGCGATCGTGGTGCCGATGGGACCGATGATGTACCGCCTGATGTACCAGCCGATCGCCTCTGCGCCGGTGCTGATCCTGCTGATCGTGTCCGTGGCCCTGCATATCGCGATGGTGGGTCTGGGGCTGCTGTTCTTCGGCGCCGAGGGGCACAGGACGCCGGCCTTCAGCGAGCTCAGCTTCGATCTCGGCCCGCTGATGGTGACGGGGCAGACGATCTGGGTGCTGGTGGTGTCGGTGCTGCTGATCGTGGCGCTCTACCAGTTCTTCGAACGCACGCTGTACGGCAAGGCCTTGCGCGCAACCGCGATCAACCGCGTCGGGGCGCAGTTGATGGGGATCTCGCCCGCGCTTGCCGGCAAGCTCACCTTCTTCCTGGCCGCTTTCATTGGCGCGCTCTCGGGCGTGCTGATCGCCCCGATCACCACCATCTATTACGACACCGGATTCCTGATCGGGCTCAAGGGCTTCGTTGCCGCGATCATCGGCGGCCTGGCCAGCTACCCGATCGCCGCGCTGGGCGCCATTGCAGTCGGGTTGCTCGAAGCCTTCGCTTCATTCTGGGCCAGCGCGTACAAGGAAGTCATCGTGTTTACGCTGATCATCCCCGTGCTGCTGTGGCGTTCGCTGACCAGCCACCACGTGGAGGAGGAAGAATGAGAACCGACCGTCTGGTGCTGGGGGCCTTCCTTGCCCTGCTGTTGATGGTGCCGGCGATCCTGTCGCCGTACTACGTGACGCTGCTCAACTACATCGGCCTGTATGCGATGGTCGCCCTCGGCCTGGTGCTGCTCACCGGCGTGGGCGGGCTCACGAGCTTTGGCCAGGCGGCCTTCGTCGGCCTGGGGGCCTACACCACCGCTGCGCTGACCACGGCGACGGACCTGCCGGCCTGGCTGGCCTGGGTGGGGGCTTCGCCCTGGTTCACGCTTGTGGCGGGTTTGCTCATTACCGCTGCAGTGGCGGTCCTGCTGGGTTCGCTCACGCTCAAGCTGTCGGGCCATTTCCTGCCCTTGGGTACGATCGCCTGGGGCATCAGCCTGTACTTCCTGTTCGGCACCATGCAAAGCCTGGGCGGGCACACCGGCATCACCGGCATTCCGCCCATCGAGTTGTTCGGCTGGACGCTCGATGGCGGCGGCGAGATCTTCTACCTGATCTGGGCCTTCCTGCTGCTGGGCATGCTCACCACCCACAACCTGCTCGACTCGCGCGAAGGGCGCGCGATCCGCGCCTTGAAAGGCGGCAGGGTGATGGCAGAGGCGATGGGAGTCGACACCGGCCGTGCGCGCATGATCATCTTCGTGATCGCCGCGCTGCTGGCCTGTGCCTCGGGCTGGCTGTATGCGCACATGCAGCGCTTCGTGAACCCGACTCCGTTCGGTGTGCATATCGGCATCGAGTATCTCTTCATGGCGGTGGTCGGCGGTGCTGGCTATGTGTGGGGGGCGATCGTCGGCGCAGGCGTCATCACCGTGCTCAAGCAGTGGCTGCAGGATTGGCTGCCGAGCCTGTTGGGCGCGAGCGGCAACTTCGAGATGATCGTATTCGGCATCCTGATGGTGCTGGTGCTGCACCGCGCCCGCGAGGGCCTGTGGCCGATCCTCAAGAAGCTTGTGCCGATGCGTACCATCCACAAGACGATCGATGCCCAGGCCGAGCCTCTGCCGCGGCGTACGCTGCCCGCGCCCGGGACGCTGATCCTCGAGGCCAAGGACGTCACGCGCAGGTTCGGCGGTCTGGTAGCGAACAACAACATGAGCCTCGAGGTCAAGGCCGGCGAGATCCTCGCCTTGATCGGCCCCAACGGTGCGGGCAAGAGCACGATGTTCAACCAGATCTCGGGTGTCGATACGCCGACTTCGGGCGAGGTGCTGTTCCTGGGCAAGCCGGTGGCCGGTCGCGACTCGCGTGAGATCGCCCGCATGGGCATGAGCCGCACGTTCCAGCATGTGAAGCTGCTGCCCACCATGAGCGTGCTCGAGAACGTGGCCATCGGCGCACACCTGCGCAGCCACAAGGGCGTGCTCAGCTCGGCCTGGCGCCTGGACCGCGCCGAAGAGGCGCGCATCCTCAAGGAGGCCGCGCACCAGATCGAGCGTGTGGGTCTCAAGGACCATATGTTCGACGAGGCCGGCAGTCTTGCGCTTGGCCAGCAGCGCATCCTTGAGATCGCACGTGCCCTGTGTGCCGACCCCTGCCTGCTGCTGCTCGACGAGCCCGCGGCCGGCCTGCGCTACAAGGAAAAGCAGGCGCTCGCCGAACTCCTGAAGAGGCTGCGCTCGGAAGGCATGGCCACGCTGATCGTCGAGCACGACATGGATTTCGTGATGAACCTGGTCGATCGCGTGGTGGTGATGGAGTTCGGCCAGAAGATCGCCGAAGGCCTGCCGGAAGAGGTGCAGCAGAACCCGGCGGTGCTTGAAGCCTATCTGGGCGGCGTGGAGTGAGCGAGGAGAACGCGATGACACAACAAACCCAAGCCAGCGCGCCCTCGAACGCGAGTGCGAAGAACCCCGTGCTCGAGGTCAAGGAGCTGTGTGTGTCCTACGGCAAGGTGGAGGCGCTGACCAACGCCAGCATCACCGTCGGCGAGGGCCAGATCGTCACCGTGATCGGCCCCAACGGGGCGGGCAAGACGACGATGCTGTCCGCGATCATGGGGGTGCTCGGTTCCAGAGGCCAGGTCGCCTTCGACGGCAGCCTGGAGGTGGTACCCGAGGTCGAGCGCATGGTTGCGCGCGGCATGACCCTGGTGCCGGAGAAGCGCGAGCTTTTCGGCGAGATGAGTGTCGAGGACAACCTGGTGCTTGGCGCCTTCCAGCGCTACCGCATGGGCAAGCGCGACCACGCGCAGACGCTCGAGGAGGTCTATGCGCTGTTCCCGCGTCTGAAGGAGCGCCGCGATCAGCACGCCGGCACGATGTCGGGTGGCGAGCGCCAGATGCTGGCGGTGGGCCGCGCGCTGATGGCCAAGCCCAAGCTGCTGATGCTCGACGAGCCGAGCCTCGGGCTTGCGCCGCTGATCGTGCGCGAGATCTTCCGCATCATCAGCGAGCTGCGCCGGCGCGGCGTGTCGATCCTGCTTGTCGAGCAGAACGCGCGCGCCGCGCTGCAGGTGGCCGACTACGCCTATGTGCTCGAGACCGGCCAGATCGCCATGCAGGGCCCGGCGCACGAACTCGCGGATGACCCGCGCGTGATCGAGGCCTATCTCGGCTTTGGTGGCAAGCACCAGGCGATGCTGTCGACCTGAGCTCGCCCGCGAAGCCGGACCCCAAACGTTAAAGGACATTCCCATGGACGCGATGCGCATCCTGATGGACGAACACCAGTCGCTGGCGGCGATCATCCACGCCATCCGCCACATGATCGGCGAGATCGGTGCGGGCCGCCTGCAGCCCGACCACAAGTTGCTCGAGGCGATGGTGCACTACCTCGATGCCTACCCCGAAAGGCGCCACCACCCGAAGGAAGACGAGTTCCTCTTCGGGCCGCTGCGCGCACTCACGCATGATGCCGATGCCGCGCTCGACCGTCTCGAAGCCGAGCACGCTCAAGCCGAGGCGCGCATCGCCGTGCTGGATGCTGCGGTCAAGGGCTACGCGCAGGACCCCACGGGCGGATTCGAGGCTTTCAAGCGTGCTTTCGAGGACTATGCGGCCTTCTACCGCAGCCATATGATCACCGAGGAGCGTGAGGTGCTGCCGCTGATCCGCAAGTACTTCACCGCCGAGGACTGGGACAGGGCCAATGCCGGCTTCATTGCCGATGATCCCTTGAGCGGCGCGCGCGCAGGCGCCAGGGCAGGCGAGGAGGACTTTGCGCAGATCTTCTCCCGGCTGGTCGCTGCCGCACCGGCGCCGATCGGGCTTGGTGCGGGGCCGTACAAGGCCGATTAGCGCGCTGCACCGCCCTTTCGGCGGCGAGGGCCGCGCTGCGGCGGAGGATCCGGGCTAGAATTCCGGCATCAATTCCATTTGGCCGGGCAGCCCGCGCGCACGCCCGGCTTCAGCAGCGGTGAATGTGTGAGCGCCGAAAACAACAACGCCAGCCCCGGATCTACTTCTTCCTCTCCCACCGTGCCGCGGGTCGATGACGCCACGGCTCAGTTCGTCGCCTGGGTGCGCGGCGCGGCGCCTTATATCCACGCCTTTCGCGGCCGTACCTTCGTCGTCGGATTCGGTGGCGAGGTGGCAGCCGGTGAGCGCGCACAAAGCCTCGCCTACGACTGCAACCTTCTCGCGGCGCTCGGCATCCGCCTCGTGCTGGTGCATGGCGCGCGTCCCCAGATCGACGCCGAGCTTGCTCGTCGCGGCCTGGAGTCGCGCTTCCACCACGGTTTGCGCGTCACCGATGCAGAGGCGCTCGAGTGCGTCAAGTCGGCCATGGCGGTGACCCGCTTCGAGGTCGAGGCGCTGCTCTCCCAGGGCTTGCCCAATACCCCGATGGCCGGCAGCTATATGCGCGTGACCGGTGGCAATTTCATCACCGCGCGGCCAGTCGGGGTGATGGAAGGCGTCGATTACCAGTACACCGGCGCCGTGCGCAAGATCATCGCCGACGAGATCAACGCCGACCTCGACCAGCAGAACGTTGTGCTCATCACGCCGCTCGGCGTGTCGCCGGCCGGCGAGATCTTCAATCTGGCCATGGAAGAAGTGGCCGAGGCGGTGGCGGTCGCACTCAAGGCCGAGAAGCTCATTTACCTGTGCGACGCCCCTGGCTTGCTTGACGAAGCAGGCCTGCTCATCGAGTCGGTCACCGCGGACGAGGCCCAGCGCAAGCTCGACACTGGCGAAGGCCTGACCGAGGACCTGCACTTCTTCCTGCCGAGTGCGATTCGTGCAGTGCGCAAGGGTGTTGCTCGCTGCCACCTCATCGATCGCGACCTCGACGGCGGCCTGCTGCTCGAGTTCTTCACCCATGCCGGCGTCGGTACGGTGGTGTCGCGCGACCCGCTGTTCCGCCTGCGTGAGGCCTCGGTGGACGACGTGGCGGCGCTGGTGTCGTTGATATCGCCGATGGAGGCCGACGGCACCCTGGTCAGGCGCGGGCGTGAACTGCTGGAACAAGAGATCGAACGCTTCACCGTGGTCGAACACGATGGTGTTCTGGTCGGCTGCGCAGCGCTTTATCCGTTCAGCGAGGAAAACGCCGCCGAACTCGCCTGCCTGGCGGTCATGCCCGAGTATCGCCGAGCCGGGCTTGGCGACCAGCTGCTGCGGCGCATCGAGCGGCGGGCGCGCCTGCAGCGCCTGGAGCGCCTGTTCGTGCTCACCACGCGCACCGCACACTGGTTCCGCGAGCGCGGCTTCAGCGAGATCGGCCCGGAGGCGCTGCCGCGCCAGAAGCGCGAGCTCTACAACCTTCAGCGGCGCTCGAAGGTGTTCGTCAAGACCTTATGATCTGGGGGCGCAAGCTGGACCGGGACGATGAGCTCGCCAGCCTGCGCGAGCTGGCCGAGGGCGTTCACGGCGTCGAAGCCTTGTTCGACGAGGCGCTGCGTCTGACCTGGATCAGTCCCTCGATTGGCCGGCTCACCGCGCAGGCGCCTGCCGACTGCATTGCGGCCGGGGACTTCTTTGCGTTCCTGCTCCACGAGTCGGATCGCGATTTCTGTCGGCGTATGGCCAGGCAGGTGCTCGACACCGGCTTGCCGCAGGATTTCGAGTTGCGTCTGGTGGCGCGCGATGGGCGGGTGGTGTGGGTCGCCATGCACTGGCGGCGTCGGGCTGGCGGCCTGCGCCTGTCGGCCGAGGATATCCAGGCGCGCAAGGAGGCCGAGTACGCATTGCTCGAGACGGTGGCCGAGTTGCGCCGCGCTCAGGCCCTGCGTGAGCACTACCTGTTGCGCAGCAACGACGAGCGCCAGCGTTTGTCGGCCCTCTTGAATCTGATCCGCTTGGGGATCCTGTTCATCGATCATGACCGTCGCGTGCTTTACCACAACCGCGCCATGCTCGAAATCTGGGCCTATCCGCCCGCTACGGAGCTGGTCGGCAGCAGGGAGGCCGTGCTCAAGCGCCAGGCCGCGCACGTGCTGGCAGATCCTGAAGCGTACTTCGGTCATATCGATGCGGTGGTGGGTGGCCGGGAATCCGCAAGCGAGGAGCACGAGTTCGTATTCGCTGATGGTCGTGTGGTGACCGATCGCTCGGCCGTCGTGCAGGGGGGGGAGCAGGGGCGAGGTATCGGCCGGGTGTGGATCTACGAGGACGTGAGCGAGGCACGCCGGACCTCGCGGCAGTTGGTGGAGCTGGCGGTGCGCGACGAACTGACCGGGCTCTACAATCGCCGCCGTTTCCACGAGGAGCTCGAGCGCTTGCTCGCGGACGCCGAGCGGCGACATTCGGCAGTGGGCCTGCTCGCTTTCGATCTCGATGGCTTCAAGCCCATCAACGACTCATTCGGGCACCAGGCGGGAGACGAGGTGCTCGTTGGACTTGCACGGGCGCTCGGGCGCATCGTGCGCAGGAACGAACTGCTTTTCCGTATCGGTGGCGACGAATTTGCCCTGCTTGTGCCCGATGCGAGCATTGATGAGTTGCTCGAGCTTTCGCACCGTTTGCTCGAGACGGTCGCGGCGTCGCGATTCTGCTTCGAGGGTGATGAAGTGGGTGTTACCGCGAGCGTGGGCATTGCGCGCTTCCCGGCAAATGCCCGACGTGGTGACGCGCTCGTGGCGGCGGCCGACGAGGCGCTCTACCGCTCCAAGAGCGAGGGGCGCAACCGCGCGACGGTGTCGGGACGGATGGGCGCCTAGGGTTTGCGCCGAATCGGCTAGAATCGGGGCTTCGTGTATCAATGAACCCGACAGCAGAGAGGATTGAAAGATGGCTCGCATGGTCAACTGCGTGAAGCTCGGTCGTGAGGCCGAAGGTCTGGACCTTCCGCCGGTTCCGGGCGCGCTCGGCAAGCGCATCTTCGAGAGCGTTTCGAAAGAGGCATGGCAGCAGTGGGTCAAGTACCAGACCATGCTGATCAACGAGAACCGCCTCAACCTGATGGATGCGCGCGCGCGCAAGTACCTCGCCGAACAGATGGAGAAGCACTTCTTCGAAGGTGGCGCGGATCAGGTCTCAGGCTACGTACCGCCCAGCAACTGAACCCGGGCGATCGGCAAGAAAAACGGGGATGCCTGCGCATCCCCGTTTTTCTTTTACCGCGGCTTCGATTCGTGCGGCCGCTCAGTGCTTTCCGCCGAGCACGGCTTGCGTGTTTTCGAAGCGGACGTCTTCGCCGCTCACCATATAGACGACGTGCTCGGCGACGTTCATCGCGTGATCACCGATGCGCTCGATCGACTTGGCGATGAACAGCGTCTCCAGGCTGCTGGTGATGGTGCGCGGATCTTCCATCATGTAGGTGATGAGCTGGCGCATCGTGCCCTTGAACTGGGTGTCGACCTCGGCGTCCTTGAGCTTGATCTCCTGAGCGTGGCTGGCGTCTGCGCGGGCGAAGCCGTCGAGCGCGGTACGCAGCATCTCGAGCACGAGTTGAGCGGACTGGCTCAGGCCCACGCGCGGCGTGAAAGGTACGTCGGCCGAATGCAGGCGGCGGGCTGCCTTCGCGATCTTCTTGGCTTCGTCTCCGATGCGCTCGAGGTCGGCCACGGCCTTGATTGCCGACAGTACGAAGCGCAGGTCGGTGGCGGCAGGTTGGCGCCGGGCGATGAGCCGGCTGCATTCGTCATCGAGCTGGATCTGTGCCAGGTTGACTTCCTTGTCTCCCGCTGTAACCGCATCCAGCAGGGCCAGGTCGCCACTTGCCAGGCCTTCCAGCGCGCGTGCGACCTGGGTTTCGACCAGACCGCCCATCTGCAGTACGCCGCGGCGGATTTCTTCGAGTTCGACGTCGAACTGCTTGAGAGTGTGTTGAGTCATTGTTGCCATGGTCCAGTCGGAAGAAATGGAAGGCTAGCAGGCATTTGTTAAGCTTTTGTTTCATCCTGCTCTTGCCGTCCTGATTTGCTCCGCCCTATCGAACGTAGCGCTCGACGCCGCCGGCGGTTGCCAGCAGCAGGATGTCGGCGCCGCGCTCGGCGAACAGGCCGTTGGTGACGACGCCGACGATCTGGTTGATGCGCGCTTCCATCTCGATCGGGGCATCGATCGACAGGCCGTGGACGTCGAGGATCAGGTTGCCGTTATCGGTCACGAAGCCCTCGCGCATGCGGGGTTCGCCGCCCAGGCGCCGCAGCGCACGGGCGACATGGCTGCTCGCCATCGGGATCACCTCGACCGGTAGCGGGAAGCGGCCAAGCACGTCGACGCGCTTGCTGGCGTCGCAGATGCACACGAAGCGCTCGGCAACCGCGGCGACGATCTTCTCGCGCGTCAGGGCGCCGCCGCCGCCCTTGATCATGGCGAAGCCTGCGTCGATCTCGTCGGCGCCATCGACGTATACAGGGAGGGTGTCGATGCTGTTCAGATCGAACACGTCGATGCCGTGCGCGCGCAGGCGGGCCGAACTCGCCTCGGAGCTCGATACGGCGCCGCGGATGCGTTCACGCATGCCGGCCAGGGCGTCGATGAAGTGGTTGACCGTCGAGCCGGTGCCGACGCCGACGATGGTGCCCTCGGTGATGTAGTCCAGCGCGGCATGGGCGGCGGCTTTCTTGAGTTCGTCCTGGGTCATGGCTTGGAGTCCGGGAGGATGGCTGCTCAGAGCAGGCCGTGGAAGGGTTGAACGTAAACGGTGTCGCCCGGTTGCACCGACAGGCAGTCTTCGGGAAGGACGACGAAGCAGTCGGCCTCCGACATCGAGCTGAGCACGCCCGAGCCCTGAGCGCCGGCGAGGGCGACCGAGCATGCTGCGCCGTCGCGCTGCAGGCGTCCGCGCAGGTACTCGGTACGTCCTGGCTGCTTGCGCAGGGTGAAGGCCGCCTGGACGGCAAAGCGCTGGGCGGGTGGCAGTGGGGTGACGCCCATGAGCTTGAGCAACGCGTCCTGGACGAACTGAAAGTAGGTGACCATGACGGCGACCGGGTTGCCCGGGAGTCCGAACAGCACTGCATTGCGGATGCGGCCGAAGGCCATCGGCCGTCCAGGCTTGATCGCCAGTTTCCAGAACGCGACCTCGCCCATGCGCGCCATCATCTCGCGGATGAAGTCCGCCTCTCCCACCGAGACGCCGCCGCTGGTGATGATCACGTCGGCCGCTTCCGACGCGTCGCGAAAGGCCGCCTCCAGCGCATCGGGCCGGTCGGGGATGACCCCCATGTCAATCAAGTCGCAGCCCAGCCGGGACAGTGCGCCGAAGAGGGTGTAGCGGTTGCTGTCATAGACCTCGCCAGGGCAGAGCGGCCGGCCGATCGAGGCGATCTCGTCGCCGGTGGAGAAAAATGCCACGCGCAGTGGCCGGTATACATCCACTTCGGCAATGCCCAGGGAGGCGATCAGGCCGAGTTCCGCCGGGCCGCAGCGCCGGCCCGCGGCAAGGGCGACCCCGCCTTCGGCGAGATCCTCGCCTGCGCGGCGAAGGTTCTGGCCCTTCTTCTGGCCTGCAGGCACGAAGACCCGGTCGTCGCTGCGGCGCACGACCTCCTGCACGACGATGGTGTCCGCGCCTTGCGGGATCGAAGCGCCCGTCATGATGCGCACTGCCTGGCCCGCGCCGACGATGCCCGAGAACGGCCGTCCGGCGTAGGCCGTGCCGACCACGGCGAGCGCGGTGTCGGTGCCCGCATCGAGATCTGCAGCACGGATCGCGTACCCGTCCATCGCCGAGTTGTCATGCGAAGGGACGTTGTAAGGGGCGATGACGTCGGTACGCAGTACGCGGCCAAGCGCCGCTCGCACGGCCACTTTTTCCCAGCCGCACAGCGGAGAGAGTGAGTCCAGTATGGCTGCGCGTGCCGTATCGACCGACAGAAAGCTGCGTGCGGGATCGGTGCTTGTGCTGGAGGAATTCATGGCTGTCGTGGTCCTGAGTGAGGGCCGGCCTTCGGCGTCATGGGTCTGGCGTGCGGCAGGTCGCCAGCGTGATCGTGGGCGGGGCGCCACCGTCGCCTCTGCATGCGGACTTGAAAGCGGGGCGGTACGGCGATCTCAGGCGGCGCAATCCGGGCGCGGAGGCTCACCGGAGCGGCGCAGCACACGCGCGGGGCCAGCAGCGCAGGGCTCGCCTGGGACGGCTGGAGCGGACCGAGGAATCGGCGCCGAGGGGCTGGAAACCAGCCGGAAGGGAGGGCTGCGGCGCTCAAGGAGGGCAGGGCTGCGGCCCGCCGCGGCAACCAGGGCGGGTGGGCCGCCCCCGTTGCCGCGGACTGCAGTTGCTTAGCGCAGGCCGGCAGCGTAGTCCGAAACGGCCTTGATTTCCGCATCGGTCATCTTGAGCGCAATCATGCGCATCATGCTGTTCGGGTCGTTGTGGCGAACGCCGTCGCGGAAGGACTTCATCTGCGCTTCGGTGTACTCGGCGAACTGCCCGGACAGGCGCGGGTACTGTGCAGGCATGCCGGCGCCGGCGGGGCCGTGACAGGCTGCGCACGCAGGCACGCCCTTGTCGGCGATACCGGCACGCCAGATGGCACGGCCGCGCTCGATGGTGTCGAGGTTCTTGGCCGGCTCGGGCTGCAGCTCGAAGGAGGCGTAGTAGCGTGCCAGCGCCCGCATGTCGTCTTCCTCGAGGCCGGCGACCATGGCCGACATGACTGCGTTTTCACGCGCCGGGGTGTTGCCGTTCCAGCCCTTGAATTCGCGCAGTTGCTTGAAGAGGTAGTCTTCATGCTGCCCGGCGATCTTCGGGTTGGCCGAGAGCTGGCTGTTGCCATCGGCGCCGTGACAGGCCGCGCAGAGCGTCTCGGCGGTCTGTTTCGCCTTGGCGAGGTCCGGAGCCTGGTCCTGAGCCTGGAGGCTGCCGGCGACCAGCAACAACGACGAGAGCAGCAGGGAACGCTTGATCATGATGTCCTCGGAAAGCCGTGAGTGATTATTTCAAACGCGGTATTCTATAACACGAAACCCCGCTTGCGCGATGCGAAGTGGGGTTTATCCCGCAGCCAACCGGCTTTTCCGGCCGATTCTTCATGCCAATTTTCCGCAACGCACAATTCGAGATCTCGATCGCCAAGCCATCCGGCCTGCCTCCGCCCTCCGGGCCGGAGGTTGCCTTCGCGGGGCGTTCCAATGCCGGCAAGTCGAGCGCGATCAATACGCTCGCCGGACACGTCCGCCTGGCTTACGTGTCGAAGACGCCTGGGCGTACCCAGCTCATCAACTTCTTTCGTCTGAACAATGGCGCGCTGCTCGTCGACCTGCCGGGCTACGGTTACGCGGCCGTCCCGGAGAAGGTCAGGCGTGACTGGCAAGGCCTGATCGAGACCTACCTGAAGAAGCGCGAGAGCCTCATCGGCCTGGTGCTCATCATGGACTCGCGCCACCCGCTCACGCCGCTCGATCGCCAGATGATCAACTGGTTCGCTGGCACCGGGCGACCGATGCATGTCCTGCTGACCAAGAGCGACAAGCTGTCGCGTGGCGCGGCTGCGGCGACCTTGCAGGATGTGCGAGCGCAGCTGCGTCCGCTCGGTCCGCTCGTTACCGTGCAACTCTTTTCGAGCTTGAAGAAGAGCGGCGTGGAGGAGGCGGAGAGGGTGATCGGTGGCTGGCTCAACGGGGACGCTGCGCCCCCCGATGAAGCTGGAGAGGAAACAAAAGCCCCCGACCAGGGGACTTAGTCGGGGGCCAAAAATGCCTCACGGGGCGTGAGGCACCCGCTCAGGGAGGTGAAGCGGGAGATGGCCGGCAAGCGGCCGGGCGCCATCTGCTTGCTAAGATGCATGACTTCCGCCGGAAGTTCCGCGGCCACTGCCCGGGCAGCCTTTGAGAATTTGCGAGAACAGCGAGAACACACTATGCGACCGACTGGAGCATTCCCCTCGATCCGCATGCGCCGCATGCGTCGTGACGATTTTTCGCGGCGATTGATGCGCGAGCATGTGCTGACTGCGGACGACCTCATCTACCCGGTTTTCGTCCTCGATGGCAGCGCGCGCAGCGAGGCCGTGCCGTCCATGCCTGGCGTGGAGCGGGTGTCGATCGACCGCCTGCTGAAGGTGGCCGAGGAGGCGGTGGCGCTGGGTGTGCCGGCGTTGGCGCTGTTTCCAGTCATCGATGCCGCAGGCAAGACCGAGGGGGCTGAGGAGGCGTGGAATCCCGATGGTCTTGTGCCGCGCACCGTCCAGGCCCTCAAGGCGCGTTTTCCCGAGCTTGGTGTGATCACCGATGTCGCGCTCGATCCCTACACCAGCCACGGCCAGGATGGTCTGATCGATCCTGCAGACCCGCGCGGCTATGTCATGAACGACGAGACGCTCGAGGCGCTGGCGAAGCAGGCGCTGTGCCATGCACAGGCGGGCGCGGACGTGGTGGCACCCTCCGACATGATGGATGGGCGGGTCGGGCGCATCCGTGCCGAGCTCGATGCGGGCGGGCACATCCACACGCGCATCCTCGCCTACTCGGCCAAGTATGCCTCGAGCTTCTACGGCCCTTTCCGTGATGCCGTCGGTTCCGCGGGCAATCTGGGCAAGGGCAACAAGTACACCTACCAGATGGATCCGGCCAACAGCGACGAGGCGATCCGTGAGGTTGCGCTCGACATCGCAGAGGGGGCGGACATGTTCATGGTGAAGCCGGGCATGCCCTATCTCGATATCGTGCGGCGGGTCAAGCAGGAGCTCGAGGTGCCGACCTACGTTTATCAGGTCAGCGGCGAGTATGCGATGCTCAAGGCGGCTGCGGCCAATGGCTGGCTCGACGAGAAGGCGTGCGCGCTCGAGGCGCTGCTTGCCTTCAAGCGCGCGGGCGCGGATGGCATCCTCACTTACTACGCGCTCGACGCCGCGCGCTGGATGAAAGCCGGCGCGTGAGTGGGTGGATGGAGATGGAGGAGGTCGCAAACGGCGTGACGCTGCGACCGATGCGGCAGGCTGACCTTGGCGCGGTGCTGGCAATTCAGCGCCTCGCCTACGGCGACGATTACCAGGAGGACGCCGAGGTGTTCGCCCGCAAGCTCGCACTCGCGCCCGCTGCGTGCTGGTTTGCCGAGCATGGGGATAAGGCACTCGGCTATGTCTTTGCTCACCCCTGGTCGTCGGGTGTTCCTCGCCTGCATTCGCCGATCGAGCGCCTGCCGGACGTCCTCGAGCAGGGCTTCCTGCACGATCTCGCGGTGTCGCCCGCAGCGCGCGGGCTGGGCCTTGGACGGGCCTTGTTCGGCAAGGTGCAGGCCTGGTCTCGGGCGAGCAATCTGCAGGCTCTCGGCTTGGTCGCGCTCGCCGATGCGATCGATTTCTGGCGCGGGCTTGGTTTTGCTGCCGATGGCGCTGAGTTGCCGTGTGGGTACGGTGCAGGGGCGCTCTACATGCGTCGCTCCGCGGTCTGATCGCCTCAGGCAAGCAGGGCGCCGAGGCGTCGGCGCAGGTCTAGGATCGAGGCCAGCTTCAGATCCACATATCCCGGCGTGCGCAGATCTCGGCCAACCAGCACCGTGCGCATGCCCAGGCGCTTGGCCGTGCGCAGATTCACCGCCGAGTCTTCGAGCATGATGCAGTGCGCCGGGTTGAGACGGTGCGAACTCAGCAGGCTGCGATAGGCGCGAATGCCGGGTTTGGGGTGGAAGTCCAGGTCCTCGATGCCGATCACTGTCTCGAACAGATCGGACACGCCCATGATGTTGAGGACAGCGTTGGCATAATGGCGGGGTGCGTTGGAGAACACGAAGCGCCGACCGGGCAGTTTGCGCAGCATGCCGCGCAGGGCGCGATCGAATACCATCATTTCGTGCAGGCGGTCGAAGCGGTGAGTTTCGTGCAGGAAATGGTGTGGATCGGTGCCGTGGTGGCGCATCAGGCCGAGCAGCGTGGCGCCGTAGCGGTGCCAGTAGTGTGTGCGCAAGGCGTTGGCCTCGCCGCGGGCCAGCCCGAGGTGCTGCTCGAGATAGTCCGTCATGCTGCGGTTGATGTGCGGGAAGATGTGCGGGCTGGCGTTGTGCAGGGTGTTGTCGAGGTCGAATAGCCAGATCGGGGTGCGGGGCATCTTGTTCGGCTTCCGTGTCGGGGTCAGCGTCCGCCGTGGCGAGGCTGGAACCGCACGATGCTGCGGCCATCGTCGGTGGCCTTCGCTGCCGTTTTCCAGGCATGGCCCTGGATGATCTCGAAGGTTGCGGGCAGTCGGCCGTCCTTGCGCAGGCGCTCGTATGCGGCGCGCGCGGCTTGCCAGCCGCTGCGCCCGGACAGGCCGCGCGGGCGGTTCGTCGCCGCGTTGCGTGCGCCGCAGGCACGCAGGTCGGCGAACAGGGTGTCGAGATCGGTGTAGGTGAGGGTCAGCACTTCCATGTCCATCACCGGGTCGGAGAAACCGGCTTGCACAAGGGCGTCGCCGAGGTCGTGCATGTCGATGAAGCGGTGCACGCGTTCGCCGTGAGTGGTCGGCAGGGTCGCACGCAGTTCGCGCAGCGTGTCGGGACCGAGGGTGGAGAACATCAGCAGTCCGCCCACCTCGAGGCTGCGGTGGGCCTCCTTGAATACCGGCAAAGGGTCGGTCAGCGCGGGCAGCATGAGGTTGGACCAGATCAGGCCCAGGCTCGCTCGCGCCAGCGGCAGCGCTGCAGCGTCGGCCACCAGGTGCGGCAGTGGGGTTGCGGGATGCCTGCCGAAGAGGCGGTCGAGCAGGCCGCGACCACCCGTGTTCGCGCGCGCGCGCGCGCCGGCCCGGGCCAGCATGGCGGGGGAAAAGTCGGCGGCCAGTACACTTGCCTCGGGGAAGCGTGCGCTGAGGCGGGCGAGGTCTGCGCCGGTGCCGCAGCCGAGGTCGAGGATGCGCCGCGGCGCGATGCGTATGTAGTCGAGACGCTCGTCCATTCGCCGTGAGACTTCGCGGGCAAGGACGTCGGCGCCGTCGACCGTGCCCGCTGCACGCTCGCAGCGGCGGCGCAGTAGTGCGCGGTCGAGCGCGAACACCGGGGCGGTATCGGTGCTCATCGCTGCGGGTTGCGGTCTGGCGGCTTCGACACCGTTGTCATGAGCGGCATTCCGGGCTGTAATTGCGAGGTGCGCATGTTCTTTCATCGGAAGAAAACTTGTCAAACTCCGCGCTTGATCTGCTCGCCCTGTGGCAACGCGTCGCCGACGTCCTTGCGCCGCAGGATTGCTTCGTCTGTGGAGCGAATGCGGGTGGCCAGGCGGTGTGCGAGCACTGCGTTGCAGAGTTGCCGCGGCGTCCGGCAACGGCGTGTCCGCGTTGCGCCTTGCCGGGCCTGGCGGGTGCCGAGTGCGCAGCCTGTCAGCGTACGCCTCCCGCGTTCGATGCGACACGGGCCCTGTACGATTTCGCATTCCCTGTCGATGCGATGGTGCATGCGCTCAAGTATCGGCATCAACTCGCGCTGGCATCGTTCTTTGCCGATGCGCTCATCGCGCTTGCGCGCGACTTCGGCGGCGATGCGGACCTGGTATTGCCGATGCCATTGCATCCGCTGCGCCTGGCCGAGCGTGGGTTCAACCAGGCAGTCGAGATCGCACGCCCCTATGCGAGGGCAAGGGGCTTGCCGCTCGCGCTCGCCCTTGTCGCCAAGGTGCGCAACGCCGAGCCGCAGGCCGGCCTGGACCGCGCGGCACGCTTGCGCAATCCGCGCGGCGCTTTCGGCTGCGACACCGCACTCAATGGCAAGCGGGTCATCGTGGTGGATGACGTGATGACTACGGGCGCTACCCTCGACGAACTTGCACGCTGTCTCAAGTTGTGCGGTGCTGCCTGGGTCGGCAACCTGGTGGTCGCGCGTACCCCCGCCCCTTACTGAACAGGCCGTGCTGCGGTACAGTGCGCGCCCGATATCCTCTCCGTTTTCGCGTTCGCCCCGATGTTCGAGATCGTCCTCTACCAGCCCGAGATTCCGCCCAATACCGGCAATGTGATCCGCCTCGCGGCCAACAGCGGCTGCCGCCTGCATCTGGTCGAACCGCTCGGTTTCGACCTTACGGACAAGCAGTTGGTCCGGGCCGGGCTCGACTACCACGACCTCACCTGCGTGAGCGTACACCACGATTGGGCGCATTGCCTGGAGGCGCTTGCTGGTCGCCGGATGTTCGCCCTTACTACGCGCGGAACGCTACGTCATGACAAGGTGGCTTGGCTGCCCGGCGATGTTCTCGTCTTCGGTCCCGAAAGCAGGGGCTTGCCCGACGCCGTTCTGGATACGTTCGCGCCGGAGCACCGCATTCGCATCCCGATGCGCCCGACCAATCGCAGCGTGAATCTTTCGAACTCGGTCGCGATCGTGACCTATGAGGCCTGGCGCCAGCACGATTTTGCCGGGGCGCTTGCGGTTTAGCGCCCAAAGGCTGCGGATCGACGTCGCATGCTACGGCGCCGAGCCGATGCGGCCCGTAGCACTGCGCGGTCCATGCGGGTTACTCGTCGCGGGGGTCGCGGGCGAGCAGCAGCTCAACCGCCTTGCGAGCATTGAGGCCGTGGTGGAGCAGGGCGTCGATCGCCTCGCAGATCGGCATCTCGATGGCGTGGCGATGGGCGAGCCCCACCACTTCGCGCGCCGTCGATACCCCTTCGGCAACATGACCAAGTTCGCGCAGGATGTCGTCCAGCGTCTTTCCGGCAGCCAGGGCGAGGCCGACACGCCGGTTGCGTGAAAGGTCGCCGGTGCAGGTCAGGATCAGGTCGCCCATGCCGGCAAGGCCCATCAGCGTTTCCGCGCGACCGCCCAGCGCCTGGGCGAGGCGGGCGATTTCGGCCAGTCCGCGCGTAATGAGCGCGGCACGGGCATTGAGGCCGAAGCCCATGCCGTCGGAGACCCCCGCAGCAATTGCCATCACATTCTTGACCGCGCCGCCGATTTCGCAGCCGACGAGGTCGGTGTTGGCGTACAGGCGCAGGCGCGGTTGATGCAGCGCCCCGATCCAGTGGCGGGCAAAAGCGGGGTCGCGGGCCGCCAGGGTGATGGCGGCAGGCAGTCCGCGTGCGACCTCTGCGGCGAAGCTCGGGCCAGTCAGAACCCCGCACGGCGCATCCGTACCGAGCTCTTCGGCCACGATCTCGTGCGGGAGCAAGCCGGTACCCGCCTCGAAGCCTTTGCAGGCCCATAGCAGCGGCGTCGCTGGCTGCAGGCGGTGGAGCTGGCGTGCGGTGTCACGCAGCCCGGACAGCGGGGTCACGACGAGATGAAGGTCGGCGCGGTGTGCCGCCGTTTCAAAATCGGGTTCGATGACCAAGGCGTCGTGTAGCCGAACGCCCGCCAGGTATCGCAGGTTTTCGCGGCGATCCGCCATCTCGCCGAGATGTACGCGGTCGCGGCCCCACAGGCAGACGTCGTGGCTGGCGCTGAAAGCCTGGGCGAGCGCGGTGCCCCAGGCGCCCGCGCCGAAGACGGCAATGCGGCAGCGCTTCACAGGCCCCACACCTCACTCACGCGCACGTAGCCCTCGACGCCGTCGCGATGGCGCACGCGCGCCCAGCCCACCGCTGCCGGCTCGACGAGATCGAGCACGACGTTTCGCGTGGCTTCGAAGCTCACGGCTGCATCCTCGCGAGCTTCCCGGCGGATGCTTGCGCGTTCCACGGACACCATCACGGTGCGTCGCGGCACGAGCACATGGCCTTCAATCCAGCTCAGGCTGCCTTCAGGGTCGCGCACCCGTACCCAACCGTCCTGAGTGACGATGATCTCGAGCGGTGTGCCTGCACGCAGCACGAACAGCTGTCGCCCTTGTGGCGAGGGTGCGTCGCGAACGACTGCCTCCTCGCCGAGCGAGCGGAACTCGATCGCCTGGGCGCTCGCCACGGCCGGGGCCGCGCTCGCGGCAAGCACCGACAGGAACCGTAGCCCGGTCTGCCAGTGTGCGGTCCTGCGATGCCCGGCGTTCATGAGCGTGGTCTCACTGAATGGGGACTTCGGCAGGCGCGCCCTGGCTGGCCTGCTGGCGCTGCGCCTGATAGAGCGCCTCGAAGTTGACCGGCGACAGCAGCACGGGCTGGAAGCCGGCGCGGGTGACGGCGTCGGAAACCGCTTCGCGGGCATACGGGAAGAGAATGTTCGGGCAGCCGATCATCATCACCGGCTCGAGATCGGCTTCGGGCAGATTGCGGATCTGGAAGATGCCGCACTGGGCTACTTCGACGAGGAACAGGGTGCGGTCCTCGCCGATCTTCGCGCTTACGGTGACGGTCAGCGCAACCTCATAGACGCCCTCGTCGACCGCCTGCCCGGAAGTGCGCAGCTGAACGTTGATCTGCGGGCTCTCGCGTTCGAGGAAGATCTGCGGTGCGCCGGGAACCTCGAGCGAGAGGTCCTTTACGTACAGCTTTTCGATGGAGAAGACGGGTTGGGTATTTTCCGACATGGATGAGAGTCCGTTCAGGGTTCGTTCAGTAAAGGGCGGTTGCGCTGGTCCGTGCTTCAGGCAGGCTCGCCACGCAGCAATGCATCGAGCTTGCCTGCGCGGTCGAGTGCGTGGAGGTCGTCGCAGCCACCGACATGGTAGTCGCCAATGAAGATCTGTGGAACCGTTCGCCGCCCGCTTGCCTTCATCATTTCTTCGCGGCGTGCAGGGTCGAGGTCCACGCGGATCTTGTCGACCTCGCCGACGCCCTTGTGCAGAAGAAGCTGCTCTGCCCGGATGCAGTAGGGGCAGGTGGCGGTCGCATACATGCGGACGCGGGGCTGAGTGCTCATTTGCGCTTCTTGCTGACCGGCTGGCCGGCCTTCTGCCATTCCATCATGCCGCCGCGCAGGTTGTAGAGCTTTTCGAAGCCCGCCTGGCGGAGTTGCTTGATCGCTGTGCTGGAGCGGCTGCCGGTGGCGCAGCACAGGATCACAGGATGGCTCTTGTACTTGTCCATCTCCTTGCTGCGGCGCTCGAGCTCGCCGAGCGGGATGTGGCGCGCGTTGGGAATATGGCCCTGGGCATATTCGCCTTGTTCGCGCACATCGATGATCACCGCGTCTTCACGGTTCACAAGGAGCGTCGCCTCGATCGGCGAGAGTTGGCTCTTGTCGCCGCGGTTGCGGATCATGTCGACCATGAGCCAGGTGCCCGAGAGGGCTGCGAGGGCGGCCCAGTACCAGTTCTGCTGCAGAAAATCCACGAAAGGGGGTGCTCCGTCTGTTGGGTTCGGTTGGGGTCAGCTCTTGCCGGGTTCGACGCCGCAGAAGACCTCGCGCATCAGGACGATCAGCTGCAGGGTGCGTTGGTCGCCTACCCGGTAGTAGACCCGGTTGGCGTCCTTGCGCGTCTGCAGCACGCCCTTGTCGCGGAGGATGGCAAGATGCTGGGAGATGTTGCTCTGCGAGGTGCCGACCGCATCGACGATGTCCTGGACGCACTCCTCGCCTTCGCCGAGTACGCACAGGATCTTGAGGCGCAGCGGATGGGCGATCGCCTTCAGGGCGCGAGCAGCGGTTTCGATGTGCTCGTGCTTGTCGATGAGGGCGAATATGTCGTCATTGTTCACGATGAAGTCGGCTCATTGGAAAGCGCTAGTATAAAATAACGTGTTGCCCTGATGCAGGGGTGGCCGCTGTTGGCGACGATTATTGCAGGTGGACGAAGGCGCATTCTGATGTACGTGCATTGCTTCCCGTATCCGGGGAAACCGAACTCTCGTGCCGGGCGTCGAAGCGAACATGCGTGATCGCTCCAGGGCAATGCTGGCGGGACTGGCGCTGGCCTGTATCGGCGCCGTGCTCTCGTCGCCCGCGGCAGCACAGGCTCAGTCGGGGGGCGAGATCGTGGAGCGCCGCTCCGATCTCGAAGACCTCAAGAAGCGTATCCAGGATCTTCAGCAGGACATCGCCCGTACCGAGCAGGTGCGCTCCGGCGCTGCCGAGGCGGTGGTCGAGGCCGAACGCGGCGTGTCGCGCGTCCGCCGGGAGCTTGCCCGCATCGAGGGCGAGCGCCGTGAGGTGGAGAAGATGCTCCGCCTGCTCGAGGTGGAACAGCGTGCCACGGAGCAGCGTATCGAGGCTCGGCGTGGCGAACTCGCGGAGTGGTTGAGGCGTCACTACGTGCATGGCGGTGCCGATGGCGTGGCGCCGCTGCTGTCCGCGCGGGATCCGAACCAGCTTGCGCGTGACGCGCACTATCTCGAACACCTGGGGCGCGCGCGCCTGGGGCTGATCGATGGCCTGCGCACAGACTTGCGCGAGACGGCGGCGCGTGCCGCCGAGATCCAGTCGCGCCGTGACGGCCTGGTGGCGCTCGAGGTTACGCAGCGCAGTCGGCAGGCTGAGCTCGAAGCCGTGCAGGCACGGCGCAAACAGGCGTTGGCGGAGGTTTCGCGCCAGTTGCAGGACCAGAAGAAGCAGGTCAGCACGCTGCAGCAGGACGAGCAGCGCCTGGCCAAGGTCATCGATACCCTGGTGCGCAGGGCGCGCGAGGCGGCAGCGCGCGAGGCTGCGCGTCGGCTCGCCGAGCAGCGCGAAGCCGAGCGTCGCGCTGCGCAGGCC
>NZ_AMXA01000015.1 GCF_000310145.2 Thauera sp. 28 | reverse complement strand
ATCGCCTTCAACACCTCGCGGCTTGCGCCACTCCTACGGGGAGCCGCCATGCGATGGGCGCGCTGTAGGAGCGGCGCCAGCCGCGAGCTTTTCGTCGGCTCATCCCGGCGCTATCGCATTCAAACCCTCGCGGCTGGCGCCGCTCCTACATCAGCACCGCCCACGTTGGGACGCAGCTCTGTATAGACGCCCGCATCTTCAGCCCAGGCAGCTAACAAAAAAGCGACCCGCAGGTCGCTTTTCCAGTCTCGGCGCCTGGACGCCGGCATACTTCAAGAATCAGACGGCCATTGCCTTGACGGCGGCCGAAAGACGGCTCTTGTGGCGAGCAGCCTTGTTCTTGTGAATGATGTTCTTGTCAGCGATGCTGTCGATGGTGCTCATCGAGGTGCGAAAGACCGACTGAGCCGCCGCCTTGTCGCCACCCACGATGGCCTTGCGCACGGCCTTGATCGCGGTACGCAGGCGGGAACGAAGGCTGCCGTTATGGGCGCGTGCCTTGGTCGCCTGACGGGCGCGCTTGCGAGCTTGTGCCGAGTTGGCCATAAATGTGAATTCCGTGTTGGTGGTTCTAGAAAAGTCCGCGATTATATTGAGCCACGCGGACAAATGCAATAGGCAACCGCATTAATGTAGGACTGCCGTTCAGGCGGCGAGACATCCATGGCGTGCGCAAGCTCGTCCGCCGCCATAACCGGGCACCCGCCTTCGCCCCCTCGCCTGCATCGGCAGCCGTGGAATCACGATGGCGGCAACGGATTGGCGGCACAGCCGGTTATGATGCGCGCCTTGCGTCGCCTCCCGAACTGCAACCTGCACTGCCCCGCACCTCATGAACCTCCTGCGCGCCCTCGCCACCGTCAGCGGCATGACCCTGCTGTCCCGCATCCTCGGCTTCGTGCGCGACCTCGTCATCGCCCGCGCCTTCGGCGCCGGCATGGCCACCGACGCCTTCTTCGTCGCCTTCCGCCTGCCCAACCTGCTGCGGCGAATGTTCGCCGAAGGGGCGTTCTCTCAGGCCTTCGTGCCGATCCTCGCTGAATACAAGAACCGCCAGGGCGAGGCGGCAACCCACACCCTGGTCAACCGCGTCGCAACCCTGCTCGGGCTGATCGTGGCGGTCGTGGCGGCACTCGGCGCACTGGCGGCACCGCTCATCATCTACGTGTCGGCACCGGGTTTCTCGGGTGACCCGGGCAAATTCGAGCTCACAGTCGAACTCACCCGCATCACCTTCCCCTACATCTTCTTCATGTCCCTGGTGGCGCTGGCGGGCGGCGTCCTCAACACCTGGAGCCGCTTTGCCATCCCGGCATTCACACCGGTCCTGCTCAACCTCGCCTTCATCGGCATGGCTCTGTTCGCCGTGCCCTACTTCGACCCGCCGGTGCTGGCGCTGGCGTGGGCGGTGTTCATCGGCGGGCTGTTGCAGCTGATCCTGCAGATCCGTCCGCTGATGAAGATCGGCATGCTGCCACGCTTCGACCTGGACATGTCCGACCCTGGCGTGCGCCGCGTCATGAAACTGATGGCGCCCGCCATCCTGGGCGTGTCGGTAAGCCAGATCTCCCTGCTGATCAACACCATCTTCGCCTCATTCCTGGAGAGCGGCAGCGTGTCCTGGCTGTACTACGCCGACCGCCTGATGGAGTTTCCCGCCGGCCTGCTGGGCGTGGCGCTGGGGACGATCCTGCTGCCCAGCCTGTCCAAGCTGCATGCCGACGACAAGGGCGAGGAGTTCTCCTCGCTGCTCGACTGGGGCCTGCGCCTGACACTGTTGCTGACTCTGCCCGCGGCCCTGGGCCTGGCGCTGCTGGCGGTGCCGCTGGTGGCGACCCTGTTCAACTACGGAGCCTTCTCGGCAACCGACGTGATGCAGACGCGCAGCGCGCTGGTCGCCTACAGCATCGGCTTGACCGGCCTGATCCTGGTGAAGGTGCTGGCGCCGGGCTTCTACGCCCGCCAGGACATCCGCACCCCGGTGAAGATCGCCCTCATCACGCTATGCGCCACCCAGCTGATGAACCTGGCCTTCGTCTTCCCATTGCGCCATGCCGGGCTGGCGCTGGCGATCGGGCTGGCATCCTGCCTCAACGCGGCTTTGCTTTACCGCGGCCTGCGCAAGCGCGCCATCTACACGCCGCAAGCCGGCTGGGGGATATTCGCACTGAAGCTGCTGGCGGCCCTGGCAGTAATGGGAGGGGTGCTGTGGTTTGCGGGCGGTCCGGCGACGCTGTGGCTCGAGATCGGCGGCCTTGAGCGTGCCGGGCGGCTTGGCGTGGTCGTGGTTGCGGGCGCTGCGGCCTACTTCGCCACGCTGTTCGCGCTCGGTTTCCGGCCGCGCGACTTCCGCCGCCGCGGCGCAGCCTGAAGGTAAAGGCTCGCGGCGGGCGCTGCTCCTGCAGCCCCCCAGCGCGCGTCACCCCCGGTAGGAGCGGCGCCAGCCGCGAGCTTTTATGCGCCCCGTCGCCTTCAACCCCTCGCGGCTCGCGCCGCTCCTACAGCCCCCTCACAGCGCGCGTCATCCCCGGTAGGAGCGGCGCCAGCCGCGAGCTTTTGAGGGGCGGCTTCGACGCGCCTCGTCGCCTTCAACCCCTCGCGGCTCGCGCCGCTCCTACAGCGCCCCCTAGCGCGCGTCGGCATCCCGTAGGCGCAACGCAAGTCGCGATTTCACCGCCAACGAGGCGCCAGTCGGGACTCAGGGCACCGGCGGCAGCGGAATCTGGTCACTGCGCCGTGCGCCGCCAGTGAAGGCGCGGCAGTCCTCCAGGAATCGACGGATGACGCGGCTGTGGTACTTGCCACGGTGCCAGACGAAGTAGAAATACCGCCGCAGGTCGAGTTGCGGGGTATCGACCGGCACCAGGCTGCCACGGCGAAAGGCATCGCGAAGGGCGAGCCTGGACAGGCAGCCCAGTCCCAGTCCGCTCTCGACCGCACGCTTGACGGCCTCGGTATGCTCGAGTTCAAGCCGCGGCACGATGCCGCCCGGCCAGTGGCGCAAGGCCTGGTCGAAAGTCTCACGCGTACCCGAACCACGTTCGCGCAGAATCCAGGGCTGGTGGGCGATCGCATCCAGCCCGACTTGCCCCCCTTTGGCCAGCGCATGCCCCGGCGCACAAAACACCACCAGTTCGTCCTCCACCCAGGGCTCGACCTCGAGCGCCGCATCGACGACCTGGCCTTCGACCAGCCCCAGATCGATCTCGTGCCGCAGCAGCATGGCAGCGATGGTGGCGGTGTTATGCACCTGCAGGCGCACCCTGCTCTCGGGATGCACCTGCAGGAAATTCGACACAATGAGCGGCAGCAGGTAGTTGCCGATGGTGAGGGTGGCCCCCACCCGCAGGTTACCCAGACCACGCTCGCCGCGCAGCAAGGCGTCGATCTCCTCGGCGCGGTCCAGCAGCTCTACGGCATGAGCAAGCAACAGGCTGCCCTGCTCGTTCAGGCGCAGACGCTTGCCGGCGCGGTCGAAGAGCTGCTGATCGAACTGGCTCTCGAGTTCGGCCAACGCCGCACTGGCGGCCGACTGCGACAGTGCGAGCGCTTCAGCCGCACGCGAGACGTTCTCGCTGCGCGCGATCTCGACGAACACCTGCATCTGACGGAGCGTGAACCTCATATCGATTCAATAGGTAAGCGATATCACTATTATCCACCAGATCACTAACGACGCGGGCCTAGAATCAAGGCCATCCGAATCACCCCCACAGGGTCCGCAGCCGTCATGAGCAACCTCGTCACCGAACGTGTCCTCAGCGTCCATCACTGGAACGACTCCCTCTTCAGCTTTCGTACCACGCGCAATCCCGGCCTGCGCTTCGAGAACGGCCAGTTCGTGATGATCGGGCTCGACGTCGATGGCAAGCCGCTGACCCGCGCCTACAGCATCGCCAGCCCCAACTACGAGGAGCATCTCGAGTTCTTCAGCATCAAGGTGCCTGACGGCCCGCTGACATCACGCCTGCAGCACCTGCGCGAGGGCGACCCCATCGTCGTGAGCAAGAAGCCCACCGGCACCCTGGTGCTGCACGACCTCAACCCCGGCAAGCACCTCTACCTGCTCGCCACAGGCACCGGCCTGGCGCCTTTCCTGAGCGTGATCCAGGATCCGGAGACCTATGCGCGCTTCGACAAGGTGGTGCTGGTGCACGGCGTGCGCTTCGTTGCCGAGCTCGCCTACACCGACTTCATCACCCGCGTGCTGCCGCAGAACGAGTTCTTCGGCGAGCAGGTGAGCGAACAGCTCATCTATTACCCCACGGTCACCCGCGAAGCCTTCCGCAATACTGGCCGCATCACGCATGTGATCGAATCCGGCAGGCTGTTCGCCGACATCGGCCTGCCCGCGCTCGACCCGGCCACAGACCGCGTCATGATCTGCGGCAGCCAGGCGATGAACAAGGACTGCTGCGACCTGCTCGACGCGCGTGGTTTCTCCATGTCGCCGCGCATCGGCGTACCCGGCGACTACGTGATCGAACGTGCTTTCGTCGACAAGTGAGCGGGCGATGACAGGCGCGCATGCGCTCGTGCTATCCCCTTTTTCTTGATATTT
The DNA here is from genome assembly GCF_000310145.2 of Thauera sp. 28. GTDB lineage: Bacteria > Pseudomonadota > Gammaproteobacteria > Burkholderiales > Rhodocyclaceae > Thauera > Thauera mechernichensis. The sequence continues at coordinate 91,253 of NZ_AMXA01000015.1, read as the reverse complement.
ATCAAATTTGATCACACCTGGGCCGCTAGCATCGCGGCCCGTGAAAACACCCATACCCGCCTCTCTGTTCCTTTCTCTGCGCTGCCCGGCCGGTAGGTCACCCGGAGCGTACGGCGCATGACGCGTGCCGCCGTCTCCAGGCTGCTGAGGACCTCGACCCACATCAGGCTGCTGGTGCTTGGGCTGGTCGTGCTCGCCGTCGTGGGCAGCCTCTTCGTCCAGGCCGGCGCGGTCACCACCGGCGAGCACTTGCGCTATGCACGCGACCTGCGCGAGATCCGTCAGGTGGATGCCGAGCTCAACACCGCAACCATCGCGAGCCGCCTGGACATCGGCAGCTGGCAGGCGGTCGAAGCACACAGCGCACGCATGCGGACGCTGATCGATGCGCTCCACGACACGCCATCGTTCCTGACCCACGAGGAGAGGCTGCGCGTTCTCGATCAGCTCGACAGCTACGCCCGAATGCAGCAGCACAAGCAACAGCTGGTCGCGGCCCTCCAGGAGGAACTGGCGCGGATCACGGAGCCCGCCCAGGCCAGGCACCAGCGCCTGGACGAGCTCTCATCCGCCCTGCTTGCGCTGGCCAGCGCGCGCCAGGGCGAGGTCCTCGTGGAAAGCTATGCGGCTGGCTACAAGTCGGCCGCAGCGCGCACCCAGGCCCACCTCGTGCTGCTGCTCGCGGTTGCCCTGGGGCTCGGAGTCTTCCTGCTGTTGACTGCCATCCGGCTGCGCAAGACGACGCTGGCGGTAGCGGACACCAACGTCGAGCTCAATGCCACCGTCGCAGCGCTCCGCAGTGCAGAGGCTGAGCTGACGCGCTATGCGACCGTATTCACCAGCTCGAGCGAGGGCATGCTGATCACCGATGCCGCGGGGACCATCATCGCGGCCAACCCGGCGTTCAGCCGGATCACCGGCTACACCCTGGACGAGGTGATCGGGCACTCCCCCGGGCTGCTCAACTCCGGTCGCCAGGATGCGGGCTTCTACCGCCGCATGTGGTCGGCCATCAACAGCCGTGGCCAGTGGCAAGGCGAGATCTGGAATCGTCGGCGCAACGGTTCGATCTATCCCGAGTGGTTGTCGATCAGCGCAGTACATGGCGAGGACGGCAAGGTCCTGAACTACATCGGCATCTTCTCCGACATCACCGAACGCAAGGAGGCCGAGGCGCGCATCCTGCATCTCGCCCATCATGACCCGCTCACCAACCTGCCCAACCGCGCCCTTCTCCAGGACCGCCTGCAACAGGTGCTGCTTCAGGCGCGACGGCACAAACGCGGCGTAGCGGTGCTGCTGCTCGACCTCGACCGCTTCAAGACGATCAACGACATCCTCGGGCACGAGAGTGGTGACGGCCTGCTGCTGCAGATCACCGAACGCTGCCGCAGCACGATCCGCGACACCGACACGCTGGCACGCCTGAGCGGCGACGAATTCGTGATCGTGCTGCAGGAGGTCGACGGCGCTCACGATGCCGCACTCATCGCGCGCAAGATCCTCGACGAAGTGGCGCTTCCATGCCAGCTGGGCGAGCACCGGATCACGGTGACCGCAAGCATCGGCATCGCGCTCTACGACCAGGACGGCGGCACGCCCTCGGCCCTGCTGCGCAACGCCGACGCCGCGATGCATCGCGCCAAGGAAGCCGGACGCAATGGCTTCGAGTTCTTCTCGGCCGAGATGAACACCTCCTCGCTCGGCCAGCTGCTGCTCGAGAACCAGCTGCGCGGGGCGGCAGACCGCGGCGAACTGCTGCTGCACTACCAGCCCAAGGAGTGCGCGATCAGCGGCCGGCTGCTCGGGCTGGAGGCGCTGCTGCGCTGGCAGCATCCGGAGCTGGGCTTGGTCGCCCCCGGCCGCTTCATACCGCTCGCCGAGGAGATCGGGCTCATTGGCACGATCGGCGAGTGGGTGCTCGGCGAGGCCTGCCGCCAGCAACGCGCCTGGCTCGATGCCGGCCTCGACATCGTGCCGGTCGCAGTGAATCTGTCCGCACAGCAGCTTGCCCAGCAGAACATCGTCTCCCAGATATCGAACGCGATCAACGATGCCGGCCTTGCACCCGAGGTGATCGAGCTCGAGCTCACCGAAACCATGCTGATGCGCGACATCGACCGTAACATCCACACCCTGATCCGGCTGCGCGACATGGGCGTGCGTCTGTCGATCGATGATTTCGGCACCGGCTACTCGTCGCTCAACTACCTGCGCCAGTTCCCGGTCAATGCGCTCAAGATCGACCGCAGCTTCGTCAGTGACATCAGCGCAGAAGGCAACGAGGGCAAGATTGCCTCGGCCATCATCGGCATGGCCCACAGCCTGGGTTTGGAGGCAATCGCCGAAGGCGTGGAGACCGAGGCGCAACGCAGCTTCCTCGTCGCACAGGGCTGCCACCAGCTGCAGGGCTATCTCATTGGCAGGCCAGTGCCTGCGGGTGAGCTGGCGCCCCGCCTGCGACCGCGCCCCGGCCATCGCTGAGCACCACCCCGCAGCACCGAACTTGTGTCACCCTGCACGCGTCGAAGCCGCTGCGGAACGGGGCATTCACCCCGATTGCCGACAAACGGACAAGGACCCATACGGAGAGACACGATGAATTCCAATCTGTACGAGATCGAAGTCGAGCGCCTCAGCGGCGGCGGCACCACCCTTGGCGAACATGCCGGCAAGGTGTTGCTGGTCGTCAACACCGCCAGCCAGTGCGGCCTCACCCCGCACTACGCCGGCCTCGAGAAGCTCTACCAGACCTACAAGGACCGCGGCCTGGTCGTGCTCGGTTTTCCGTGCAACCAGTTCGGCGCCCAGGAGCCAGGCAGCGCGGAAGAGATCGGCGCCTTCTGCGAGAAGAACTACGGCGTGAGCTTCCCGATGTACGCCAAGATCGAGGTCAACGGTGATGGCGCGCATCCGCTCTACAAGCACCTCAAGCAGCACGCCAAGGGCATCCTCGGCACCGAGGCCATCAAGTGGAACTTCACCAAGTTCCTGGTCAGCCGTGACGGCGAGCGCATCGAACGCTACGCACCAACGACCACGCCGGAGGAACTGGTGAAGGACATCGAAGGGATGCTGTAGACTGCAGCCCTTTCCGACTCAGCAGGACCCTCCCCCATGGCCCAATACGTCATGTCGATGCTGCGCGTGAGCAAGATCGTTCCGCCCAAGCGTCAGATCATCAAGGACATCTCCCTTTCCTTCTTCCCCGGCGCCAAGATCGGCCTGCTCGGCCTCAACGGCTCGGGCAAGTCCACCGTGCTGCGCATCATGGCCGGCGTGGACAAGGAATACGATGGCGAAGTGCAGTGGCTCGCCGGCCAGCGCATCGGCTACCTGCCGCAGGAGCCCGAGCTCGACCCCGCCAAGACGGTGAAGGAAGAGGTCGAGTCCGCGCTTGGCGAGATCATGGAAGCGCGCCAGAAGCTGGAGGAGGTCTACGCCGCCTACGCCGAACCCGACGCCGACTTCGACAAGCTCGCCGAGGAACAGGCCAAGTACGAGAACATCCTGTCGACTGCCGGCAGCGACGTCGAGACCCAGATGGAAATCGCCGCCGACGCGCTGCGCCTGCCGCCCTGGGACGCCGTGATCGGCAACCTGTCCGGCGGTGAGAAGCGCCGCGTCGCGCTGTGCAAGCTGCTGCTGTCCAAGCCCGACATGTTGCTGCTCGACGAGCCCACCAACCACCTCGACGCCGAATCGGTCGACTGGCTGGAGCAGTTCCTCACCCGCTTCCCCGGCACTGTGGTCGCCGTCACCCACGACCGCTACTTCCTCGACAACGCCGCCGAGTGGATCCTCGAACTCGACCGCGGCCACGGCATCCCGTGGAAGGGCAACTACTCGTCATGGCTCGAGCAGAAGGGTGACCGCCTGGCGCAGGAAGCCAAGCAGGAAGCTGCGCACCAGAAGGCGATGAAGACCGAGCTGGAATGGGCGCGCTCCAATCCCAAGGCGCGCCAGGCCAAGTCCAAGGCCCGCCTGGCCCGCTACGAGGAAATGGCGAGCGTCGAGTACCAGCGCCGCAACGAGACGCAGGAAATCTTCATCCCGCCCGGCGAGCGCCTGGGCGACAAGGTCATCGAGTTCCACAACGTCAGCAAGGCCTTCGGCGACAAGCTGCTGATGGACAACGTCAGCTTCAGCATCCCGCCGGGCGCCATCGTCGGCATCATCGGCCCCAACGGCGCGGGCAAATCGACGCTGTTCAAGATGATCGAAGGCCGCGACACGCCTGATTCCGGCACGGTCGAGATCGGCACCACGGTCAAGATTGCCGCCGTCGACCAGACCCGCGAGGGGCTGGCCAACGACAAGACGGTGTTCGACGCCATTTCCGATGGCGCCGACGTGCTTACCGTGGGCCGCTTCGAGATGCCCAGTCGCGCCTACATCGGCCGCTTCAACTTCAAGGGCGGCGACCAGCAGAAGATCGTCGGCAATCTCTCGGGTGGCGAGCGCGGGCGCCTGCACCTGGCCAAGACCCTGATCCAGGGCGGCAACGTGCTGCTGCTGGACGAACCGTCCAACGACCTCGACGTCGAGACCCTGCGCGCGCTCGAAGACGCGCTGCTGGAGTTCGCCGGCTGCGCGCTGGTGATCTCGCACGACCGCTGGTTCCTCGACCGCATCTGCACCCACATCCTGGCGGCCGAAGGCGATTCGCAATGGACCTTCTTCGCCGGCAACTACCAGGAATACGAAGAGGACAAGAAGAAGCGCCTGGGCGAAGAAGGCGCGAAGCCGAAGCGCATCCGCTACAAGCCGATCGCGCGCTGACGCGTGCCTACTGCGCGGCGCGCTCGTGGATGGCGCGCACGCGTTCTGGCGTTGGCGGATGGGTGGACAGGTAGCGACCCACGCCGCCCTGCGCCGGATCGAGGCGCTGCAGCATGTTGGCCAGATGGCGCGGGTCGACACCATGGCGGCGCATCATGTCCACCGCGTGGTCGTCGGCCTCGCGCTCGAAGCCGCGCGAGTAGCCAAGTTCAGTGAGGATCAGCGGCAGTGCGGTGACGGCAGACGACACCGCAGACACGTCACCCACCACAACCGCAGCCAGAACACCCTTCATCGAGGCCTGGATCGAGCGCCGCATCGCATGCCGATGTGCGACATGGCCAATTTCGTGAGCGAGCACGCCGATCAGCTCTTCGTCGCTGCGTGCGAGCCCGACCAGCTGATCGGTAAACACGATGGTGCCGCCCGGCAAGGCGAGCGCATTGGCGCCGATCTCGTCGCTGGCAAGGCGGAACAGCACGCGGATCGGCGGGTCCTCGCCAAGCTCTGCCGCAAGGGGCGCAAACAAGGCCTGCAGACGCTGCTGCTCTGTGGCGTCGAGCCTGCTCGGCGCCATCATCTGGCGGTCGATCAGCTCCAGCACCAGGCTGTCCGCGTGCGCATGCACGCTCTGCGGTAATGATGCAGCAATGGCACGCGCAGCCATCGGCACACCCCACTGCACGCTCGCCCACACAAAGGCCACCGTCACCAACACGCCGAGCAGCACATAGCGCAGGCGCGACTCGAGGTGATGGAGCAATCCCGCACCTGCTGCCGGCAACAACCGATCGACACCGTCGTTGTCCGCCGTCTCGAAGGCCTCTCCCCCTTTGAAGCGGATGAAGCGCGGCGTGTTGCCCAGCCGCGACGACACCTCGACCTCGTCGCGTTCCGCCACCGCGAGCAGATCGCCCCCCTCCTCCACCACCCTCACCTGCCCGCGCTCGCACCGCAAGGTCGCCGCCACGCGGCGAGAGCTGCTACCACCCTGAAAATGCCCGGCGACCTGCATCAGAAGCCCAGGTCGACGTCGAAGACATCGCCGATCTCACCGCCCACGGCACTCAAGGCAGCGCCCTGGTCGGCGACAAAGCGATCGAGGTCGCCATCGGCATCGAGGGCGATGTGTGCAGCCGCGTAACGGGCGCTGCGTACCTTCGCCCACGGGTAGAACAAACCCAGGGTGAGCACGATCGCCAGCGTGTTGGTGAACATGAGCGCAGCGTAGGAGCCGAGGCGGTAATCGGCGGCGGTCGCGTGGCGATCGATGGTGGTGTTGTTGAAGCGCAGATTGGTGAGCCTGACCGCGAACAATGCCATCGCCAGCAGGTACATGGCCACCATGAGCAGGATGGAGAGCGGCGGGAAGACCGTGCCCAGCACCCCGGCGACGATCGCTCCGGCCAGGAAGACACCAAGAACGATCAGGAAGAGCGTATAGAACTTGCCGGCGCCGGCAGCGAAACTGAAGTGCGTGACGCCATAGCGCGTGTTGTCGATGATGAAGCGCTGCTGGCGGAAAAAGGCATACGGGAACAGCAGGCCCAGCGTCAGCACGCTCAGCAGCGGCCACAGCAGGAATACCACGTAGGCCTCGCCGACGCGCCCATCAAAGCCGAAGCGCAGCCCACGCCAGGCCGAGTAATGGTTGCGAAAGGCAAGGCCGCGGACGATGACCCACGGCATGATCGCGATGAAGAACAGCATCAACACCGCCCCGAGCAGGGGCACGAACTCGCTGGCGAGTACGTACACCAGCAGCATGGCGAAGGCGACCAGGCGCCCCTTGAGGATGCTCAGCGGGCTGGCGAGATAGTCGAAACTGGCGCCGTCCAGACGGGTGCTGCCGTAGAAGTAGCGCTGCGTGCGCACCTTGGCCCAGGCCGAATAGATACCCAGCGTGACGATGGTGAGCAGAAGGTTGACGATCCAGATGCGGAAGAACTCGAAGCCCTCGCCGGCAAACTCGAACGCCACCCGCCGCCGTGCAGCCTGTTCGCGCGCTAGCCCTTCCAGCACCGCATCCTGGAACACCACCGAATGAACCGCTTCAGTCATCTGCCTGCCCCCTGGATGCGCACCACGCCCTGAAAATGACAAAATAATATCAACACCAAGCCATACCCGCCAGAAAACCCGCTCGCAGGCGTCACTGCACGGTTTCCACCACGCCGATCACTTCTTGTCGACGCCGACAAAGCTCAGCGCCTTCAACCATTTCCGGTCCCGCTTGATCGTATCCAGGCGCACGGCGCGGTTGCGGCGCTCGGCCGTGCTCTGGGCGAACCACACCAAGGCCCTGAACACGTGCCCTGACCACGCGAAGCGGCGCCGACAGAGCGGTCCCAGCGTACGCACGAGCACCGGGCAATAGCGGACGAAGAGTTCGTCATCGAGACTCACGATGGCCTCGACGGACCCCGGGTTGCCCTGGCGCGCCGAGCGCCCGAAGAGCTGTCTGTCCACCCGGGCGCTTTCGTGGAACTCGGTGAGGATCACATGCAACCCACCGCGCTGCTCCACTTCGGGCGCGAGCTTGATGTCGGTCCCCCGTCCCGCCATGTTGGTCGCAACCGTTATCCGTCCTGGCTGACCGGCTGCCGCCACCGCATCCGCCTCGGCGGCATCCTGGCGTGCATTGAGCACCGTATGCTCCACGCCTTGTGCGCTCAGCGCGGCACTGAGCAGCTCCGAGGCTTCTACCGAGCGCGTGCCGACCAGCACGGCCCTGCCCTCGGCCGCGACAGCGGCCGCCCGAACTGCAACCGCATCCCAGCGTGCGTCCGAATTGCGAAAGACACGGTCAGGCAAGCGCACGCGACGCAGGGCCTTGTTGGTCGGAATGCGCGTGATGCTGAGATCGTATACCCGGCGCAGCTCACCGCCGACCTCGGCCGCAGTCCCGGTCATCCCGGCCAGCAACAGATAGCGTCCGAAGAAGCGCTGGTAGGTGATCTGCGACAAGGTCCGGCGCTGGCCGGAGATCTCGCATCCTTCCTTTGCCTCGATCATCTGATGCAGCCCACGCTCCCAGGTTCGGTCGGGCATCACCCGGCCAGTGAACTCATCGACGATCTGTACCTTCTCATCGGCGACGATGTAGTGCTGGTCGCGATGAAAGAGCTCGCGTGCAGAAAGCGCCTTGTTGATCAACTCACGACGCCACAGTGCCGAAACCCAAACCCCCCCCTCATCGCGCAGCACGTGCTCCGCATGGGCCTCGCCGGCAGACGTCAGCCAGATGTCGCGTTCCCGGCCGAGTACGTAGTGCTCGCCAGCTGAGAGCGTCGCCGCGAAGGCGATCGCACGGTGGTAAATGGCCGGATCGAGCTCGTCCGGGAGCGTCTCAGAGATGATCAGCGGCGTTCTGGCCTCGTCGATGAGCACGCTGTCGGCCTCATCGACGATTGCTACATGCAGGCCGCGCAGGATGGGGAGTGCGCTGCTGCGTGCGCCGAGCAGCCGGCGCAGACGCAACTGGGCAAGCGGTGTCGCACCCAGTGCGATGCGGTCCTTCAGGTAGTCGAAGGTGAGCTCCTTGTTGGAGACATAGACGACGGGCTTGGCGTACTCGGCCCTGCGCTTGTCGACATCCATGTCCTGCAACACCACCCCCACGGCGAGACCGAAGAACGCGTACAGGGGCTGGTTCTCCTCGGCGTCACGCTCGGCGAGATAGTCGTTCACGGTCACCACATGCACTGCGGCACCGCAAAGCGCAGCCACGCACACGCCCAAGGTCGCCGCCAGCGTCTTGCCTTCACCGGTTGCCATCTCGGCAATCCGTCCGCGCAGCAAGGCCTCGCCGGCAAGCAGCTGGACATCGTGGTGGCGCTTGCCCAGAACCCGGCGCGATGCCTCCCTGATGATCGCAAAGGCTTCGGCAATGAGCGCATCGAGCAAGCCCTCGCGCTGCATGCGGCACGCCACGGCGTGGATGCGGACCCGCAACTGATCGTCGTCGAGCACCAACAGCTCGGGCTCGATAGCGTTCACCGCGGCCACGAGCGCACCATCCCGCCGCCCCTTGCCGACGGCAAAACGCGCGACCAACGCACGCAGCCACTCCTCGACGACATGAGGCGGTTCCTCGAGCTGCTCGAGGTAGGCCGCATCGCCGACCTTGACGGCTCGCCCCTTCAGCAAGGCCCGGACGTCAGACACCGAACTTGCTCAGGAAGAGCTGACGCAAGCGCCGCAGGCCCTGGACACCGATCGGTTCCCAGCCAAGGTCGAAACGCACGAACACGCGTTCGCCAAACCCGATCGCCTCGTCACGCGCCGGCAAGGCCATATCGATCAAGAACACCCGCTCGAGGGTCCTGAGCCCCTCCGGATCATCCACAGCAGTAGGCACGCTGCCGCCGCCATGAATCCCCAGCGCCGGTGACGGCAAGGTGTCCACACCGCCGGCCGCCGGCCGCACCACCTGCGTGACGTGGGCGCGCCCGATCCAGTCGGCAAACCGCAACTCCGCGGCGCGCATCCGCTCGCGGACAAGGTCGATATCATCCTGGCGGACCACTACCCGGGCGATCAGGTCATCGCGATCGAGCACGTAACCGACGAGATCGCCCTTGCGCAGGAAAGCGCCAGCCAAATCCTGCGCCCTGGGCACGATCAGCCGGCCCGACGCGCCCGCGTGCGCAACCAGCAGGCTTGCGCGCTCCTCAAGTCTGGCAAGCAGCTCGGCCTCCATGCGTCGCTGGCGCTCGAGCAGAACCGCCTTGACCGGATCGGAAAACTGCTCGGCACGCAATCGGGACTCGGCTTCGTGCAAGCGGGCGCGTGCAAGCTCGATCTCCGCACTCAGGCCGATGTCCTCGAGCACGAACAAGGCCTGCCCAGCCTCCACGCCGCCGCCCGGCGTATCGAGCCACGAGCGGAAGAAGCCGTCGCCACCCGCGCGCACGATGGCGCGCTCGGGCAGCCACACCACGCCCTCGGCCTGTGTACGCAGCGGCGCCGGCACGATGAACAGGAGACTGAGCACGACCAGCACGATGGCCAGCGACACCCGTAGCGCACGCCGGCGCACGCGCTGCAGGCTGGCACTATTGACAACATGCCTGTAGGACTTCCACAGAGGCATGCCGAAGGCAGTGATACACACCCAGATGGCAAGCAGTACGCCGAAGATGAAGAAGGCGCTGGAGACGAACATGACGATCGTGACGGTCAGGAACATCCGGTAGCACCAGGCCAGCGGTGTGTAGGCAAGCAACCAGCGCTTCTCGGCCGGGGTCTCCACGGGCTGGTCTGCGTCGTGCGCCCCGCAGATATGGCGATCCCACAGGTAGGTGTAGTACTTCTGTCCGCGCTGGGCGAGGTTCGGCATCTCGATCAGGTCGGTGAAGATGTAGTACGCATCGAAGCGCAGCAAGGGATTGCCATTGACGATGAGGGTCGACACACCCGCCACCACGATGACGTTGTAGGCCACCGCGCGACTGACCCCGGGCTCGATCAGCAGCCACACGTAGAGTGCGATGGCAGCGACGAAGACTTCGACCAGCATGCCCGCTGCCGCCACCACGCTGCGCTGCACGCGGGACGGGAAGATGGCCGTCGCCGACGCGTTGACGTAGGGCACCGGAGCAAAGACGAGGAACATCAGCCCCATCTCATGGACAGGCGCGCCCCACTTGCGTGCGGCGATGCCATGACCGAGCTCGTGCAACAGCTTGACCACCGGATAGACGCAGAACATCACCAGCAGGTTGCTGCTGGACAGTATCTGATCCGAGAAATTGTGCGTCAGATCGGACCAATGCATGACCGCGAGCACCAGCGCCGGAACGACGACGAGCATCCAGATCACCGCCCCCAGGGTGGAGAACCACCATCCGGTGAAAGGCACGATACGCTGCAGGAAGGCATCGGGATCGACGAGCGGGAACTTCAGGCTCATCGGATTGAGCAGGTACTGCTTCAATGTGGCACGACGCTTCTTGCGGTAACGCGCAAAGAGCGCGGCCGAATCCGAGTTCGTATCCACCAGCAGCAGGTCGGCCGAATGCAGTTGAACGAGCAGATCGACCACCTCGTTCTGGGTGCATTCGTCACCATGGCCGGAGAGGTTGGCGTGCTCCCACAGTGCCTGCACCGTCCGCTTGCCGTCCATTCCCTGCACCAGCCGGTAGGCGGCAGGAGTCAGGCGGTGGTAGCGCCCACCCGACTGATCCTGAACCACGTACCACACCTTGTCTCGATAGACGTGGCGCTCCACGCGTGCGAGCGGAATCAAGCGAGGCCGCAGGTCGGCCACCGAGTGCCACGATGAGCTGAACAGACTTCTCGCCATGGTGCTTCAGGGCAGCCAGGACCACAGGGTGAGCGTCAGCCAGTCATTGAACCTGCGCGTGAGCACCCAGCCCAGCGCGGCACGCCCGGTATCGATCTTGCCAACCCCCTCCATGCCCGGTCTCAGTCGCGGCGATGCGTCACTCAACAAGGCCTCGACACGGAAGAAGTTGCGGCCGTCCTGGGTTGTGGCCACCGGCGTCAGGCGCCCGATCTCGAACGGAATGGGCTCGCCGGCAATACCGGTCATCACCAGGCGACCCGCCTGGCCCTCGGTGACGAAGCGGATATCGCGCTCATCGACTTCGAGCACGATCCGGTAGCTGCTCAGCGGCGCAATCTCGAACAGCTTCTGTCCGGTCTCGAGCGGCGCGCCGATCTGCTGCGACAGATCGCCACTGATGACGACACCGTCAAAGGGCGCCAGCAGCCGCGCACGCACGATGCGCTCCTCGATCAAGGCGAGCTGCGACTCGGCCTGCTGCAACTGCGCACCAAGCACCTGCATCGAAGCCAGGTCATGGCCGGCAAAGGCCTCGCGCAACTTGCCTGCATGCTGGTCTCGTTCGCTCGACCAGCGGGCCTGCTCGATCAGCAGCTGGCGATCGTCGAGCTGCGCGACCAGCGCTCCCTGCTCGACCTGGTCACCAGCCCTGACATAGGCGGCAGTCAGGAAGCCCTGGAACGGCGCCGCAACCACGCGCTGCACCTCGCCCTCGATCACCGTCCGTGCCGAGATGCGGTGCTCGACCGGCAGCAGGACGAGCACGGCCAGCACCACCGACAAGGCGATTGCCCCCGCCTTCCAGGTCAGATGACGTGGCCCGAAGAGCTTGCCGAGGACGCGCCCGATGTCATCGCGGACATGGCGCAGGCTGCCCTGCTCGGCCTTGCGCCGCTGCTCGACGACGGGCGCAAGCAGCGCCGCCAACGCATCCACCCACGCAAGCTCGGAGCGCCCGAACGTGCCATTCTCGCGCTCCAGCACCAGAACGGCGCGGCACTCGCCACCCAGCATCATGGGATAGGCAAGCGCCGCCGAAGCACCCGTAATGCCCTGCAGCGCCGAGAGCTTTGGCGTTGCGGCGGCCGTTTCGGACTCCCCACGCGGCACGACAAGCGGCACGGACGTATCGAAGGCCTCGTTCATGGCGGCTGCGCAGGCCTTGGTGTAGGCCGCATGACGATCGAAGCTGGCGGCCTCGGACAAGGCCCATAGCTTCACGCCCTGGCCATGCGGCAAGCCGATGGCAACGCGCGCGCAATCGAGCTGACGGCGCAGGTCATTGCAGAGCTCGAACAGCGCCTGGCGCAGCTCACCGTGGCGCAGCGCCACCGCGAGACAATCGAGCACCTGGCGCAGCCGATCCCGCCCCTCGGTCGCTTCGGCCAGGCCACGGGCAGCGAGCAGCGTATTCAACCACCCTGCCCCCCAATGCAGGCGACGAAACGCATCGCCTGCATCCAGCGCCGGGTTATGCACCTCGATGGCCACCACTGCGGCAATGAGTTCGCCCTGGAACACCGGGTAGGCGAGATGCCAGACACCCACGCCCTCCTGCGCCTTGGCCATGCCGCGACGCTCGCGCAAGGCTGCCTCCACCACGGCACCGAGCTTGCCCAGGTCAGGGCTGGCTTTCGGCCATACGGCCAGAGGCAGAAAGTGCCCGTCGGCAGGGCTGTCGATCAGCACGGCCGCCGCGCGGGCACCGGCAATCTCGGTACAGACCAGTTCCAGCCATGCACGCGCACGCTCGTCGGCGGTCGTCGATGCAACGAAACGTCCCCACGCAGCGGGCACGTCCTGCACGCCAGTGCGCTCAAGCACGGTCGCACTCATCGCACAGTCTCCATTGCCGTCGCGCGGACAGCCACTGCGGTGGGCGCCGACTGCTCAGCCAGCAGTGCATCGAGCGCGGAAAAATCGACATCGCGCAACAGACCCGCACTGGCCCTCATGCGCATCGTCGCCACCACCTGGTCATAGCGGCCCTTGTGGTAGTCGCGCTGTGCCGCCAGCACCTGTTGCTCGGCCTGCAGGACCTCGAAATCGGATGCGACACCGCGCGCGAGCCCGCGCTGTGCCTGCAGCAGCGCCGCACGGGCAGCATCGAAGGTCTGGCGACCGGCTGCGACGCGCGCGCGCGCCGACTCCCACCCCAACCAGGCCTGACTGACCTCGGCAACCGCCTGGCGTCGCGACAACTCGATGTCATGGCGTGCGCGCTCGCGCTGCGCAACGGCTTCGTGCACCCGTGCCGACTGTCCTCCGCCCGTATACAAGGGCATGGACAGCTGCAAGCCCACCGAGCCCTGACGGATGTCATAGCCGGCCTGTCCCGGAAAACCACCGGCGCCCTGACCGTTATTGCTGTAACTGGCAACCAGCTCCAGCGTGGGCAGATGTCCCGCCCTCTGTTTGGCCACCTCTGCCGTGGCAGCCTCGAAGGCACTCAAGGCCGCCTGCAGGGCGGGATTGCCGCTGGCGCTGAGCTCCAGCCAATGATCGAGATTGTCTGTCAGCAGACCATCGAGCTCGGCGTCCTCAACAAGGACCGGCAGGCGCTCGAGCGTCAGCGGCCCGGTCAGCAACTCAAGCTGGCTGCGCTGCACCGCCAGCTCCGCCCGGGCCGTGGCGGCGTCGGCACGCCCCTGCTCCAGCCGCGCCCGCGCATCCTGCAGCTGAACGCCCGAGTACAAGCCCAGGGCATTGCCGCGCAGCACGATGTCCCACTGCCGCTCGAGTGTGAGCAGTTGCCGAGTGGTGAAGGTCTCGTTATCGCGCGCGGCAAGCAGATCGAACCACACCGTCAGCAGACGAAGCTTGAGCGCCTGCTCGGCGCCATCGTGCTGATGCCGCGCCTGGGCCAGCACGTGATCGGACTGGCGTACTGCCATGAGCTCGGGGACACGGATGAGCGCCTGCGTCACATTGAGCTGCTGCGACGCGCTGCGATAACGATCGTCTGCGTCCGGGAAGCCCGGCAGGCGGGTGTGATAGTTGCGATCGTACTTGCTCGCCGCCGCCGACACGCTCACCTGCGGCAACAGCGCCGCATGTGCCAGGTCCTTGCGCGCGCGCGCTATGTCCACATCGGCCCCCGCACTCAGGAAAGCCGGCTCCCCAGTGCGCGCGCGATCGAGCAGATCGACCAAACCTTGCCCGCTGGCACCCGGAGAAGCAAGCAGCACCGCGATGGCAACGACGAGGAACAGGGAACGGCTGGGAGCGGAATCTGAAGGCATCGCGTACAACGACAGGAACATGTAGCAGGGTCTGCAGTCGGAAAGCATGGAACTAGGGACGCAAACACGCAGCAGCCGGCCATCAACAGCCGGCTGCTGCGCCGTTCGCACCTCGCGGTGACGCCGTTCAACCCTCCCCGGACGCGCAACGCAGGCCGGTGATGTCGGCCAGCGTCAGCGCATCCTCGGAATCGGCGAGGAAGTACTGCGCGATCCATTGGGCATCATACACGTCGCCCAGATGGACCGACGCCCCGTTCCAGTCGATCGCTGCGGGTTCCTCGCCACGCGGCTTGCCCTGGTTGATGACGATCCAGTCAGCGGCGTCCCGCGCCAGCATCGGATTGGTGGCGAAACCCGAACTGACGGTCACTTCAGCGCTGGCCGCACCACCTGCCGCAACCACCAGCGTCACGCGCCCGCTCACACACTGGCGACCATCGCTCACCGTGAAGCTCACCACATCCTCGCCACTGAAGCCCGACACAGGCACGTAGGTGTAGGTGCCATCGGCATTGCGGCTCAGCGTACCCGCCGCTGGCTGCCCGATGCTCAGGACAAGCATGTCGCCATCGACATCGGTGGCAAGCGCGGCAAAGTCGATCAGCGCGCGCCCGTCCTGGCCAATGTGCAGTGTCACGCTGCGCACGATCGGTGCATCGTTCAGCGGCAGTACCGTCACCGCGATGCGCGCCTCCGTGATCGCCGTCGAACCGTTGCCGATCTCGGTGGCTACTGCCTGCACCAGCACTTCGAAACGGCCATGGAAATCGGCCGGCGGCAACACGCGCAGTGCATCGCGCGCCCATCCGGTGATATCGAGCGCTTCACCGTCCTCGCCAACGACAAGGCTGTGCGCGCCGTCGCTCACCGTCGCCCCGGCGGGCAGCCCCGCCAAGCGCAGGCGCAGGGTCTCCGACCCATCGACATCCACCAATCCGGCGTGAAGCGCGCTGAGACGAATCTCGCCATCTTCATGCCCGGTATTGGGCGGCAGTGCCTCGGACAGGCGCAGGTTGTCGACCATCATGCCGCCCAGGCTGCCCTCGGCAACGATGCGCACGGTCTGGACGCCACCGCTGCCAACGAATGCAAACTCGGCCGACTGCCAGTTCAGGCTCATGAGCGAACTCACACCGTCGTGACCGCCGATGCGGACCCCGTCCACATAGATGCCGATCTGGTTCTGCGCACCGGTGAAGCCCAGCGCGCCCGCCAGATCGAGCGTCAGCACGTAGCGCGCGCCCTCCACCGTATGGACGCTGCGCTCGATGCCGGACAAGGGGTACTGGGTACCGCCACGGTTGCTGAGCTCGACCCAGTTCGCGCCATTGCCACTCTTCGCCGCCAGGGCACGCAGGCGCCCATCGGCACCCGGCGCACGGTCGAGCGTGCTCCAGACCACGAAGCCCGCCTGCGCGCCTGCCGCGCCCGCGCCAGTGACCGGTCGCCAGCCCTCGAGCTCCGGTTGCCGGACCACGCTGGCGTTACGGTCGGGGTTGGGGGCACTCTCCCAGCCGGTCACGAAGACCTCGCGCGCGGGGCCGTACTCGTCCGTCACGACCAGCACCGGCGCATCGGCCACGGCATTCACCTGCAGCCGCACCTGCGCCTGCCCGGACTGCAGGCCATCGACACTGATCACGTAAGCGAACCCGTCCTCTCCGCTCCAGTTGGCGACTGGTGTGTAAGTGAAGGTGAAGTCGCCGTTGTCGACCAGCACGCCATGCTCAGGCAGGCGGACCAGGGTCAGCTGCCGGAGTTCGCCAGAAACGTTGAGGTCGTTGTCGAGCGGCCGAATGACGATGCTGCGGTCTTCATCGAGTTCCACGTCGTCGTCGATCGCCACCGGCGGGCGGGGCTCGACCTGGGTGGCGATGACCTCCAGGCTCACCGTCGCGGCCGTACTCACCCGTCCGTCACTGACGAACCAGTCGAAGCGGTCCACCCCATGGAAGCCTGCGTGCGGCCGGTAGGTCCAGCTGCCGTCGCCGTTGTCGACCAGATCGCCGTGCATCGGCGAACCAACAGTGATCTGAAGGCTGTCGCCGTCGGCATCGGTGGCATTGGCTGCGAGATCGATCACCACCGTAGCGTCCTGCTGCAGACTGAGGCTGAGCGAATTGGCGACGGGTGCGCTGTTGAGGGCCGTCACTGCGATACGCACGATCGCAATGTTCGATACCTGCCCACCATCGGTGAGGCGGTAGCTGAAGCTTGCCTCACCGTGCCAGTCGTCAGGCGCCTGGTAACGGAAGCCACCTTCGGCCGTGATCTCCACCTGCCCTTGTGCGGGTCCGCTGACAAGCACCGGCACCACCCCCGGACGCTGCGCGCCAGGGTCGTTGGCCAGCACGTCGATGTCGATCGACGCCCCCATCGCCACGGTCGCGACGTCGTCGAGCGCCTGCAACTCGGTCGGCAGCCCAAGGACCAGATCACGCACGGTGACACGGCTGCTCTCGGCCGCCGCACCGCGGCCGAAACCGATCAGGTCGAAGGACAGGTGGACCACGGTACCGGCTGCCACCCCGCTCAGATCGACGAGTACGGTGATGCTGCCATCGCCATTGCGCACCGTCGTCACCTCCTGGGCGCGATGCTCGGTGCCATCGGCCTGCAGGTTGAGCGCCGCATCGCTGCGACCAAGGCCTGTATTGCCGAGCAGTGACAGTCCGGTGTCGGCGTCGATCAACGCGACCTCGAAGGCATCGTCCGGGCCATGATCGACGTCGTCCAGCGCAATATCGGCAAGAGTGAAGCTGAGATAGCGATCGTTCTCGCCGATCACGAACGCCTGGTTGAGGCGTGTGTGGGAAGTTGCGGTCTCGTGCAACGTGGCAGCGCCAGCTTGCATCTGCACGCGTCCATTCACAGCCCACGCCTCGCCACTGCCAAAGTCGGCGTTGGTCAGGGTGGGATGCGCGGCAAACGCAAACTGCGCGGCGGGTGCCGCAGCGGTGGCTTGCTCGCTGCGTGCGATGGTGTTCATCAACACGTACTGGATGGCAGGCGCTGTCGCTGTCGCAGCCTCAGCCGCACCCTGCCCGGCAGTGCCCAGGGGCGAGTAACCGGCCGGGAAGCGCCGGACATCGGGCACCAGCGTGGACGACATCAGGTCATGCGCATAGCCGCCGCCTGCCATGTCGCGCAGGCCCAGCGCATGCCCCATCTCGTGCATCAGCACCGTCAGCAGGTCGTAGCGGCCGGCGTGGGCATCGTCCCCCTCGTACAGCCATCGGCCATCGTCCTGACGCGCATACTCGTCGCTGTCGAAAGGTGTCGGATCCACGAACCAGCCGCGTCCGGCACCATCCAGGCTGAGCACGATCTCGACCCCACCGTCATTGTGGAAGTAGGTCTTGCCCAGCACGCCGGCTGGCAGCGCGTCAAAGCGCATGCTCAGCTTGCCCAGCAGCGCAAGCGTGGCGGCGTCGAACCCCGCGTGCCCCCACTTGAGGATTGCCGCCTGCACCAGGGGTTCGAGCGCGGCATCATCCAGGCTAAGCACATCCACCTCGGCGTCGCCGGACGCGCCTGCGTGCAAGGGATGCGTACCGATCAAGCGGATATTGTCGACCTCCACCAGCGGGTTGTTGGCCGCATAGGGCAGTTCCGGGTCCTTGTCGGGGTTATGGGTCATCAGGGTGAAACGACCGACCGAGCCGCGCAACGCAGCCGGAATGTCCACCGCGACGGTGAAGAAGTCGCCATGCGCCGAGCTCATCGCGGGCGGGAACTGGAACGCCATGACTTCGTGGAAGACGTTGTTCACATCCTCGAACACGGCCTTGAGCGAAGACGAGCCATTGGTGTAGCGCGCGATCTTGACGTCAAGCTGCAGGCGGTCATAGTCCGCACCGAAATACATCCAGTTGTGGGTCAGCGGCGTCTCCTCGTGGATCTTCGCCGAATAATCGACGACCTCGTCGAAGATGTACTGCGCAAGCTTGGGCAGCCACTCACTGGCCTTGGCCACGGAGATGCTCTTCGCCGCGCTGATACCAGCCATCTTGAGAAACTCGGCGATGGTTCCCTCCGCATCGAGTGCCAGCGCGAGAACGACCGCCGCAGCCGTCTGCGGCAGATCCTTGAGGACAACCGCGGCACCCAGCCCGCCGCCGAGCGCCGAACCGGCCTCCAGTGCCAGCTTTTCGAGGAACGCGCTGGTAAAGGCTGCGATGTCGTTCAGCCCGTTCTGTCCAAGACTGATCAATCCCTCGGCAATCTGGATCTCGACCTTGTTGATCCAGCCATCCGACAGCCGATAGCCAAGGTTGACGCCTTGCAGCGCACCACCGCTACCGCCGTGGAAGGACCAGCCGGGAATCTCGGTCCAGGTGCCCGTGGGCAGGATGACCGGGAAGCGTCCATAGATCGGATTGCGGCTTTGATCGAAGGAGCCGTTGAACACCGTGGGCACCAACTGGCCGATGTAGCTGTACGAGGCGATACCGTCCGTCAGGTTGGGATTCCTGGTTGCGCTGGGCCTGCCCGCTTCGCTCCAGAGCGCATCGTCGGCACCACCGAGCACAGACCACGCCCATCCGGTACCGACCCCCTCCCAAGACATCCGGTCGCTCTCGAAAGGCGTCACCGACGGTGACGACGACGCCCCGCCGACATTGTCCAGCTCACCCCAGCGGTACCAGGCCATGCCGGGCTGGCCGGCGTAATCCGTCTTGCCATCAAGGCTGAGGCTGACCACCCCCTTCTTGGCAACCAGGTCGCCCTCGATCTCGTCACGCCAGTTGGCAATCGTCCGCCATACCGGGTTCGCAAAGATGCCGAGCAGGTCATTGCCCTTGTCCAGCGAGAGATTCGCCGTTCCGTGGTACCAGTTCTGCACGCGGCTGTGCGGCAGCGACAGGCCCACCCCGAACAGGCTGGCATCGATCTCGAACAAGGCCCTGCCATCGAGCAGCAGGTTGTGTGCGCCGTCGATATAGCGGCCGTTGGGCGTCATCGTGAAGCCTTCGCGAAGGCCCAGGGTCTGATAGTAGTTATCGGCGAATCCGACGTTGCTCCACACCTGCACCATCGGGTCGCGGAAGTCGGCATAGCCCACCGTGCCCAGGCCGAGCAGGTTCGCCCAGTTCGACATGCTGGTCAGCGAGTCCGAGAACGCCTTGAGCTTGAGCGCCAGGGCGACGCCGGCCGGCCCCACCGCGAGGCTACTGGCGGCAGAGGCGATCGAGGCGATCTGCGCCCACGTCGACACCTTCGACAACGCTCCGGCAATCGGAATGTCGAGCGCAGGCTGCGCGAACTCATGCGGATCGAGCGTCGTCATATGGATGTTGCGCACCTCAGGGAAGCTCACGCCCAGGCGCTGGATGACCTCGCTATTGACCGACGTGCCGCGACTGTGGCCGATGAAGTGCATGGGCGATTCAAGCACGGCGCCCAGCAGTGCCTGGTCGAGGCGCACCAGCGCCGCAAACAAGGCGTCTGCGGCAGCTTCGGAGAAGCCCGAATCGGAGATCCCCGACTCCAGAACCCAGTCCATGACCAGCACCAGGGGCTGTCCGAGCGTCGGCGGCACACCCTTGAGGTGGCCTTCAACGCGCTCGAACTCGCCCTTCTGCTTGTTGAGCACCATGATCGTCCCGCCCGAGCGCTCGACGATGGATCGGGCGATGGCCATCGAGTCGGTGCTCTGAACATCCGGCGTGACGTACAGGGGCGGCTGGAAGCCATGGGTGACCACCGTGACGGCCGGGAACAGCCCGGCTGCAACGGTCACCGGTGCAACCTTGAAAGGCTGGTACTTGCGGAAGGTCTTGTTGTCGTTGGTCTTGACCTCGACCCCCCAGAAGTACTCCTGGGCCGCGGTGAGCCGGAATGCCTCGAGCTTCGAGGAGTCGAGCGTGAACGTGTTGGTCGCAGCGTCGAAAGTCAGCCCAGGCGGCAACGCGTTGATGTCCGAGACATCGAGCGTGAGGATCCTGTTGCGGTTGAAATCACCATCCAGGACGTCATCAACGCTCTTCTGGATCTTCCAGTACGTGTCGTCCTGCGTGCCCGGCAGTGCATCGTCGGGCCACAAGCCCGCACCGGGCGGTCGCGTGCTGACGTAGATGCTGAGCTCACGAACCTCCTTGTCCTGCGCCAGGGTAAACACGAAGTTTGGCGTGGTGGTGGTCGCACCGCTGGCACCATAGCCGATGCCCGGTGATTTCAACTGCAACACGTCGTCCCCGGCAATCACGCCGTAGAGCCAGCCGCCCCCGTTGATCTTCTCGAAGCGCACCGGTTGCACAAGCGGATTGTCCAGATCGACCGGCCTGGAGTTATCGCTGTGGTTGGCAGCCACCGCCAACAGCGCGTTGAGATCCCAGACGAGCAGCGAGTGGTACATCTCCCAACCCGTGCCGCGCGGGAACTCATCCTCCCAGAGCCCGGCCATCAACTGGCTACCGTCGGCCGACAGCGACAGGTGCCGCAAGGTGCCGCCCACGATCGGCGTGGTCGCCCCCAGGTACTGGGCCTTGCCGAACGGGTCGCGGATGATCCCGATCTTGCCGCCAATCTGCTTGAGCTGCCAGTTCCCGCCGCTGGTGTAATGCGCGTTATGGAACCAGAACGCCTCGTCGGCGACGAGCGCGTACTCGACACCCTGATAGGTGACGAAGACCACGTCACGGACGCTCTGGATGTTCTGCTGGTGCTTTCTCTGGTTCAGCCACACGTTGGCGGGAACACTGGGCGTCAGGCTGATCTGGTTGGTGACGACCTGGCTACCCAGGGCTCCGGTCGACGATGCGACGTCGAACCTGACCGCCGTCAGGCCGTTGCCCCACGAGCGCGCAGCACCGATCAGGAACTCGGCGGGTTTGCTCCCCGCCGCGATGAAATGCGGCCCCTTGCCACGGTTTGCATCGAAGACCACCGTCTTCAATCCGGCGCCATCGAGCGTGGCCACGCCCGAGGTGTCATTGATGGCATGCAGGTCGATCACATACACGTTGCCCGACTCTCCTGCCCCGCCGGGGTAGAAGCCCACGCCGAGCCCTTCCACCGGTGCGGCCAGGGCCACGTAGCGGTCGTGACTGATCGCCATGCCGGCATAGCCGAGCGGACCGGAAGGCACACCGTGAATCTGCTGTTGCTGGAAGAGGAACAGCGGGTCGGCCATGTTGGCGTTGATGCGCATGAAGCGGGAGCCGGCGCCACTGTTGCCGCCTTCGGCGATGTACAGCCAGCCGCCAGAGAGCACCATCGACGAGATGTTGCCGCCGCCCGCGAGATGCACCGTATGCACGACCGCATTCACCAGCAGATCGACCATGTAGATCTTTCCACCCGAACCGGCGACGTAGGCAATCCGGCCATTCTCAGCCATCACGATATGCTCGGTCCTGAACCCCCAGAGCGTGATCGGGTTGCCTTTCTCGTCGCGGTCAATGGAGCGGATCAGCCCAAGCTGCGCACCACCGTCACTGCCGGTGTTGGACACATTGCTGTAGACATGAATCGCGTTCATGTTGGTGACCAGTGTCCGCCCGGTGCTGTTCTGCGAACTCGTGTTCGGCCCGATCGGCTCGCTCCTGAGCCCGATCTCGGCGTACTGGAGCGCACCGCTGGGCGACACCGTCCGGTTCAGCCGCTCCACGACCAGCACATGTTGAGAGAGTGCGATCCCGGCCGGAAGGGCGACATCGAAGTCGAACAGGTAGGTACCTTCGACCTCGGCCAGCACCTTGCTGACCATGCCGCGCGACGGCATGTCGACAACCTCGATCGGTTGGCCGGCCGCAGGCACGGACGCCGCCGGCACGATCCACAGGCGGTAGAGCGCCGTCTCGGGCGGGTTCAGCGCACCGTAACTGCCCTGCACCCTCAGGTGCGCAGAGGTCCCCGAGACGTTGAGTTCGAAACTGGTGATCACCGGCTCGGCTGCGTGAATGCTCGTCGTCGGCGGCACCACCTTGATGCTGACATCGCCGTCCGACGACACCGCGACGTCCAGCGTGGTCCGGTAGGTTCCGTTCATGGTGTAGCGCATGACCGAAATCGGGCTCAGCATGGCGTATGCGCTGAACACCGAGATGCCGGCGAGCCCCATGGAGCCCGCCATGGCCATGTTCATCTGCTGCATCCAGAACACGTCCCAGTTGAACAGCGCCTGCGTGCCTTCGATCTTGCCGGTCTTCTTGTCGACGCTTGCCTTGCCGCCCACCACCATGATGCTGCCACCGGACGTGACGCCGCCGTATGGCGGGCTGGCGGTCCGCGCCACACCATCGGCACCGACATAGCCGTTGTCCATCACCCACCAGGTTTCCACCAGGTTGCCGTTTTCGTCATCGATGAAGCCCTGGCGCAGGAACAACACCTCCGTGCCGGCCTCCAGCCCACCACTCACCGGTATGGCCAATTGCAGCGGCAGGTCGAGCGGCGTACCGCCGACATCGATATGCACCGCCCCGAGCACGTCAAGGAATTCGGGCGCCGGGAGCGGCGCCGTGATCTCGGCGAGGTCGAGCTTGCGGATCGACACGGTTGCATCCGCGCTCAGGCTACCGGGTGCGACCATCACGGTATTGCCATGCTCGTCGGCAATGACGGCCCCCAAGGCCGCATCCACCTCGATGGCGCCCGTGCGCACGGCCTGCACGCGCAGTTCGATGCTCTGCTGCTGGCCGCCGTTGATGACGGTAAGGACGGCCACGCCCTCGGCGCGTGCGGTGATGAGGCCATCGGCGGACACTGCGGCGATGCTAGGGTCGCTGATGTAGTAGCGCGTGCCTGCGGCGGCGGCGCTGATGTTGCTGCCGTCCAGGATCGAGGTGATCTTCAGCTGGCGCTCCCCGCCGCTGACCGGCAGCACGATGGCACGCGGATAGACGTCGACCTCGAAACCGTTGGCGTCCGTAAGGGCAGAGAACCAGAACGGGTTGCGCTCGACCTCGACCACATTGACCGCTGTGGTGCCACGTGCGCTCAGCTCCAGGATCGCAAAGCCTTCGGCCTTCGCCCTCACCAGGCCTTCGCCGGCATGGGTGAGCACTGCGTCGTCGGTCGAGGTGATCCGGACATAGTCGCTGTCCAGTTCCACACCGCTGGCGTCCTCGAAGTCGCCGGTGATGCGGAGCTTGACCACTTCCCCGACGGCCATGAATGGCAGGCGTTCGATATTGATGCGAAGCAGCTTGGCGTCGCTCACGTTGACCGTCAGTTCGATCGGCGCACCTGCGGCAAAACCATCATCGGCCTGCAGGACGATGCGCGCCGTGCCGCTGAACCCGGCCTCGGGCGCAAAGCTCAGACTGCGGCCATCGGCATTGATGGTCGCCGCGCCGTGGGTACTGTCGAGCACGCGCCAGAAGATCACATCACCTTCCAGATCACGGGCGATGTCACCCAGCGCAGTGCGCATGGTCAGGTCGGCATGCGTCCTCAACGCCGCTGCCTGCCCTGCAACCGGAGCGAGATTGGCGCGCAGGCCGTTGTTGGCGTAGAGCAGCTGCCGGTCGCTGGCATCCACGATACCGTTGCCATCGAGGTCACCCAGCCCGTCCTGCACCGCCGCACTCACCTCCCACGCCGAAGCGTCCAGGGCGTCGACCCGGCCATCGCCATTGAGGTCGCCGACAATGCCCAGGCTCAGGCGAGCATCGCCCGTTGCGCTCACCCGGATCATCTTCACGCCCGGTTCGGTGACACGCAGCAGGTAGGTGAGCACGCCGCCAACGCGGTTGATGCCGATGATCTGGGCACCGAGGACGTCGAGTGCGGCGCCCTCCGGCAACTCCGCCTGCAGCGCAAGCAGCACTGCACCAGCCGCACCGGGGATACGTACCGTGGAAGCCAGTTCGCTGTCACGCACGGTGAAGGCGAAACTGCCACTGCCGGTCAGCACGCCCTCCCAGCTGCGCGCCGCCGGATCATGCCAACCGACCATGGTGCCGAAGTTGGCCAGCGCAAGGTCACGGAGCGGCTCTCCTTGAGCGGAGTAGGCGATCGCCGTACCCAGGCCGTTGTCGTACAGCGCCCGCACCAGCATCAGCTCGCCGCTACTTGCGTAGCGGTAGGCGATCGCGTTGGTACGGCCGCTTGCATCGGGATAGGTCACACGCACGATGCGGCCATCACTATCACGTTCGAAGCTCACGCGGTCGTCGCCGGCAAGGGCCACCACGCCGGCGTCGCTCACCAACCAGGCCTGGCCATCGACGAAATCGATGCGCGTGACCGCGCCTTCAGCGTCGAGTCGATAGACCGTGCCATCAGGCGCGGTCAACTGGTACGCGGTCGGAATCCACGGCATGCCGGTCGCCTGGACATAGAGGCGGTCGCCGACACGCGTCAGTGCCTCAACCGTCTCGAGCGTCTCGGACACGCCAAAGTCGTCGCTCAGGGCCCGCAGCTGCCAGCCCTGATCGCTCGCAAAGGTCGGCAGCCAGATCAGCGGCGCACCCGGCTCTGCACTCAAGCGCTCGGCCACCGGCTGCAACACGAAGCGCAGGTGCTGCTGTCCGACCACGCTGCCGTCGACACTGGCAGGCACGCTCAGCCACACTCGCGCCCCATCGCGCCACGCGGCTGCGGCGCCGGAGGGCAGGCGTGCCGGTTGGTCGCTGCTCAGGCCGGTGTGCAGGAAAGGCAGCTCCCAGTTGCCAAGGTCGCCCGCACCGCCGTCGGCAAGCCATTGCCGGTTCAGCGCCAACGCGTGCCCACCGACGTTGATGACGACATCGGTGGCGGTATGGGCCGCAGCCTGCTTGTCGGCGCTGTCGATGATGAAGCGCGCCTCGATCTCACTCACACGCCCGGCCAGATCCCACGCGCTGAGGCGAAGTTCATAGACGCCGTTGCGCAGCAAGGACGGATCAAGGGTGTGCAAGCCCTGCTCTCCGCTCACGGCCGCAGCGCCAAGCTCGGCGGCAGCCACGACCTGCCACTGTCCACTGCCCGCGCGCGCCATCTCGAGTTGCCAACCCATCAACTGGGCGTCGCCGATGCGTGCAGTGAGCGTCGTCGCGCCATTGAGCGTGCGGGGCTCGCCAAACGCACCGGCACCATTGAGCACCCCGCCCCAGCTGAGCATCGGGGCCGCGGTATCGGCGGGATCCTTGATCAGGATGGTATGCGTATGCGTGCTGGTGAAGCCATTGACGTCGGTGGCGATGACCCGCAGCTCGATCAGTCCAGGGGCTTCAGGCACCAGGCGCACACGCCCGGCGCCATCGACCTGCACGGCATGCCATTCGCCGCTGACGGCGTCGCGCACTTGCGCTTCGATGCTGGCCAGTGCACTCCAGGCGTCGGCGCGCACGGTGGCGATCACCGTCTGTCCGGGCAGCGCCGGCAGGCTGGGCGTCGTCGACACCACGATCCTGGGGGCCTGTGCCTGGGCGTCGGCCACGACGCGCAACACGAAAGTGGCCGCGCGGGTGTTGTAGCCATCGGACACGGTCACACCAACGGCGCTGTCGCCAATCTGGCCAGGGCCAGGCGTCCAGCTGAGCAGGCCGCTGGCGCTGTCAAAGACCGCCCCCTCGGGCAGGCCGTGGAAGCTGATCGCCAAGGCCGCGCTCTGCGCCTCGCCATCAGGGTCATGCGCCACGATGCCGCCGCTTGCCCCGCTACCGAGCACGACCGGCACGGTCAGCGTGTTGCCCAGCAAGACCGCATGATTGCTGACCTGCAGCACAGGCGGACGATTGACATCGAAGACACGCACCTGCACCTGCTGGGTAACGGTGTCGATACCGTCGCTGGCCTGGAAGGTGAAGACGAAGGCACGCTGGGTCGCGGTGGCATTGTCAACGGTGCCGAGCCCCGGGGTCCATTCGAAGTACCCGGAGGCCGCATCGAAATGGACGCCTTCCGGCGTGCTGCCGTCGCGTACGAGTGACAGGCGCAAGGCGTCGTTGTCTGGATCGATGGCACGCACGGTGAAGCCCACCGTCATCCCCTCCTGCACCAGCTGCAGCGGCAGCGGCAGGATGCGCGGCGCCTGGTTGACGTTGGCCACAGCGATCTCGACGTTGCGAACGAAACTCGCCACGCCGTCACTGGCGCGCAGCTCGAAGCGCCACACACCTGCGCTGCCGGCATTGCTGTCCTGGGCCGAGAACTGGTCCGGCACCCAGACCAGCTCGGCGCGACTGCCATCGGCAGCGGGAACGAACTGCATCCCTCTTGGCAAGCCGGAAACCTGCCAATGCAGGCGGTCGCCATCGGCATCGAAGCCATACACACCGAGCCGCAGCGGCACGCCCTCGCTGGCCTGGAGGCGCAGCACCTCGCCTTCGCCCGCATCCTCGATCTGCTGGCCGTCGAGTTCGATGCCCAGCACCCCGGGTGCCGCGTTGGCAGCGCGTACCACGATGCGAAGGTTGTGCCAGGTGACATTGGGCTCAGGATCGGCCGGCACGGCGTAGCCCGCATCGCGCGGCGGCAGCCCCTGGTCGGTCACGGCAACGGTCAGGTCGTACACACCGCTCGCGGCAGCCGACGGCGTCCAGTTCAGAACCGCATGTCCGTAGCTTCCCCCCGGCGTCAGCGTGGCGCCCGGCGGCAGGCCATCGGCACTCCAGACCAAGGCATCCTGATCGAGGTCGGTCGCCAGCAAGGCCACCGACAAGGGCTGGCCGGCAATGGCCACGACCTGCGCCGGCGCCGTAATCACCGGCGCTTCGCTGGTGCTGCGCACGGTCAGCACGAAGGCCCTGCTCTCGGTCAGCGCCTGCCTCGCGTCTCCATCGCCGTCGTCACGCGCAGTCACGGTAATCACGTAGTCGCCGCGGTCGCCGGCACCCGGCGCGAAGCGCAGGACGCCGCCAGGCGCACTCGGATCGGCAGACGGATTGCTGGTATACGTGGCGAAGCGCGGCAACCCGGCAAAGCTCAACTCGACCGGATTGCCGTCCGCATCGCTTGCGCTGACTGGGATCTCGATGACCGCGCCGCGATCGACGAAAGCGTTGGAGATGTCACCCAACTGGGGCGCACGATTGGCGTTATGCACCACGATCGGCACGACGAGGTGCGCAACTGCTGGAGCACCGGTGCCGTCACCGTCGTCGGTGGCGGTGACCAGCACGGTGTAGCTGCCCGCCTGGTGGTAGCCCGGCGTCCACACGATCTCCAGCGTATCGGGGTTGAAGTGTGCGCCCTCGGGCAGCCCGCTGAGCGCGTAGCTCACCGTGGGCGGCGTGCTGTCGACCTCCGCCGCTGCCCCACCCTCGCTGAGCTGCACCGCAGGCTGGAAAGCGGGATTGTCGGGGTCGAAGGCAAACACGCTGATACGTAGCGGCTGCCCTTCGAGGACCTGCCAGGTTTCAGCCGGAGCGAACACCGGCGCGCCGTTGGCGTTGGCCACCTCGAGCACCAGTTCGGCGCTGACCGCACTGGTACGCACCACGCCCTGCGGATCGGTCCACTTCGCCAGCAGCATGAGGGGCACCTTGTAGATGCCATTCTGGTTGTAGTCGGGCGTCCATTCGAACCAGCCCGTTTCACGGTTCAGGGTGGCACCCGAGGGCAGCCACTGCGCAAGGTACTGCAACTCGATGACCGATCCGTCAGGCTGGCGCAAGCCGCCATCCACGCTGCCCAGCAACTGCAGGGCAAAGCGGTCGCCCTCGCGCAGCGCATGGGCTCCGCCGGTGAGCAGCTGCGGCAGCGGCAGGCCCTGGCGCACCGTCAGCGTGAAGGCGCGCTCGACGGTGCGCTTGCCATCGCTGGCGATGATCGTGACGTTCTCATACACGCCGCCCTGATCGTAGCCCGGCGTCCAGCGCAGCATGCCGCTGGCGGCGTCGAACACGGCGCCGGGAGGCAGGTTGCGCACGGTGACGGTCAGCGGGTCGCCATCGACATCGGCCACCGCGACCGGGATGTTGAGCGATTCGCCTTCGGTGAGCGTGATGTTGCCAGGTACGGAGATGGTCGGCGCATTGTTGCCACCCTCCACCGCGATCTGGAAGTAGCGATAGGTAAAGCCGCCGCGGCTATCCTGAACCCGCACCAGCACTTCGGTCGCGACATCTGCGCCCGCGCCAGGCGTCCAGCTCAGTGTGGCGCCATTGCGGTACAGGCCGTCTGCCGAGCGTACCTCGGGCGCCGGGGTGAGCGTCATCCCGGCCGGCGCCTGCACCAGTTGCCAGTAGAAGCGCGTCCCGTCCGCATCGATGGCTTCGATCTCGCCACTCCAGGCCTCTCCGACCACGGCACCAGGCAGGATGTAGGCGAACCGGCTGCTGACATCATCGACACCCGCGACCGTCAGCTGCGGCGGCAGGTTGGGGTGCGGATAGGCATAGATGCCGTGGCCCAGGTTTGCCTTGACCAGGTCTGCAATACCGCCGCGCGGCGCCAGATCGCCGGCAGGCACGATGCTTACGGTGACACCCGCGAGCGTGGCGCCGACTGCCAGCTTGCCGCCAAGGCCCTGCAGCGCCGTCGTGAGGTCCAGCACCCACAGTTCGGACTGATCGCCGCCACCACCCGCGCCCGCCTCGATGCTGCCGCCAAAATAGGCGCCCGGATCAAGGAGCAGCATCAGGGGGCCGAGCAGATCGTCAGCACCGATATTGGTGATGCTGACATCGTAGCTCACGGTACCGGAACCGCGATCGCTGCGGGTCCCGGTAAAGTTCATCTGCACTTGCGCGCTCATGTCGTTGAGCGCGGTGAAGGTGCTCAGGTAACTCTGACCGAGGGCAAGCTCGAGGTCGCTCCTCAAGGTGTGACGAACCTCGAGCTGGTACTGCCCCGCCCCCAGCCCGGTCACGTCCAGCCAGGCCGTGCGAGTCGCAGCGTCCCAATGCACCGCCGTCGGCGTGAACACCGCTCCGGCATGCTGGCCCAGTGCGGTAAGGGTGAAGTTGGCGGCGTTGAGCACGCTGCCCGCCTCCCTGCCCTGGCCCACGAACATGGCCTGATCGAAGACCACACCGATACGGTTCATCGGCAAGGGCATCAAGGCACCATCGGGAACGGTGACCGCCACCACCTCGGGGGCCCGCGCCAGCGCGATCTCGTCGATGCGTCCGGTCTGCGCAACCAGAATACGTCCATCGGCGGTGGTCACCACCGACTCGCCACGGGTCCCGCCGGACGCAAGCTGAACGATGCGCTTGCTGCCCAGTTCCATCATCCACACCCCCGCAGTGCGCGGGACGGCGCTAGCGCTGCCGAGCACGGCCCGTTGTGGCAAGTTGCAAGACGCGAACAACAGGCCTTCGAGCGCACTGCCAGGCTGCCCGAAGGCGATCGAATCGACCACCCCGTCGAGGCGGAACTCCAGTTCGGCACGCCCGGCGTAGCGTCCGCTCATCGGGAAACTGACGATCTCGGTCTGCGGCTTGCTGGCTGCGGCTGTGATCGTGCTGCCGCTCCAGCGCACCGCCCACAGCCGCCCGTCCGGTCCGAAAGCGAGATCACCCGCGCGGAAGTTACTGAACTGAGACCACGCGCGCGCGCGGTTGTCCTCGGCCGGGTCGAAGACCAGGATGCCGGCCCCCGAGGTGAGGAAGATTCGCCCGCTCTCCGGCTCGACGGCCAGTGCATGGGTGAGCGGGATGCCGCCCGGCCCCTGCATGCGCTCGATGATCGCGCCGCTGCCGGCATCGACCAGCAGCAACTCGTTACCGGTCATCACCCAAAGCTGGCCATAGGCGTCTACCGCCATGTCCACGATCGGTGCGTCAAGCTCGAACAAAGGCGTGACGCTGCGCCCGCCGTCCTTGTCGAAGACGAAGACCTGGTTGCGCAACACGCCCGCGCTCGCCAGGAAGCGTCCGTCAGACAGCTCGACCAGCCCTTGGGCACCGATGTCCCCCGCGCTGGCGCGATAGCCTTCGGCAAAACCACGCAGCGTGAAGGGCGCCAGCACGGTGCCAAGCTCGCTGCGCTGCACGGTAGCCACGGCCCCGGGCAGGAGTTGCGCGGCCTGGGCAAACACGTTGCTGGGCGGATAGGCGCGCAACTCGCTGGGAAGCGGCAGCTCGGGAGTCTGGTTCAGCGACTCCAGCACGCCCAGGCTGTTGAGCACGGCCTGGCGTGCGCCGTCGTCGGGGAGGACGGCATTGAGGACCGATGCGGCCTCGCGATTGCCTGCGCGGTCGGTGGCGACGGCAAGGAACTCGTACTGCTTGCCGCGTTCGCCGGTGAAGATCGCCTGAGTCTGCTCGGGGCCCAGCTGACGCTGCCAGATACGGAAATCGCCTCCGTTCTCGGCCACGTACAAGGTCACCGAACGCACGCCGCTGGCGTCATCGCGCGCCTCCCAGTGCAATTCGTAGGTGGGCTCGCCCTGCAGGTTGTCGCCCAACGCAGTCACTGCCAGCGCAGTGCGCGGTGCGCCGGCATCCACGCTCACCGCGTGGCTTGCACTGTCGAGCGCCGGCATCTCGTCGATCAGCACGCGAGCCGCAGCAACGATCACGCTGCCGGTTTCAACCCCACCTGCGGTGCGCACGGTGTAGCTGACGAAGCCCTTTCCGGACTCGCCGCCAACCGCCTCGAGCAGGCCACGCGTGGCATTGCGCATGACCTCGCCGGTGTTCGGGTCGATGGCCTGCAGCAACCAGGTGGCGATGCCGGTCTCGGCATCCACACCGGCCGATACCCGCAGGATGAAGCCCTTGCTGCCGCTGAAGTCGAAGTCGCCCTGGAAGTTGGCGCGCTCGCCCGGAATGCGCACGTTGAGGTCGCCGACCTTGATGTCGCCGAGCCGTACCGAGCGCGGATCAAGCGCGGCATCGAGTTGGGTAACGATCCGCACCTCGCCAGCGGGCGTCACGCTGGGGTTGCTGAAGGCAACGGTATAAGGCAAGGCCGTGGCAGCCGGTACGTAGCTGTTGCCATCGGCGCCAGGCAATGCCTGCGGACCGCGCACCTGCACCGCTTCGGTCGCCTCGCTGGCGCCCATCTGCACCAGATAGCGCGCCAGATCGAGCGGCTGCCCGGGCACAGGCTGGAAATCCTCGTCGAGCACGCCGATGTGGCGCAGATACTCGAGTTCGCTGCGGCCGCCGACAAAGATGTCGAAATTCAGGAAGTGCGTGCGGCCACCCTCGCCCACGCCGTGGGCGGCAGGGTCGGCCTT
Organism: Thauera sp. 28; assembly: GCF_000310145.2. GTDB lineage: Bacteria > Pseudomonadota > Gammaproteobacteria > Burkholderiales > Rhodocyclaceae > Thauera > Thauera mechernichensis. The sequence continues at coordinate 59,854 of NZ_AMXA01000015.1, read as the reverse complement.
GGCGGGCACCGGACTCAGGACGTAAGCGCCCTTCTCCGTATAGCGGACCTCGATGTACTCGATCGCCGCCTTGCGCGCCTCGGGATCGCCCGCATGCCTGGCGGTATCACCGTACCAGGCCTGCACCTGGCTGAAGAAGGACACCAGATCGGCCTGCGTGCGATAGGTCTCGCCGCCCTTGCCGAGCAGGATGCCGCCGGCGAGCGTGGCATTGAGGCTCAACACCTCGATGCGCTCGCGGATCGGCGGTGCCTCATCCACCGGGCGCAACAGGCCAGCGGCCTCGAGTGCCGCCAGCCAGCCGTTGACCCACTGCCCCTCGTCGGCCGCGAGGGTCTGCAGCGCCAACGGCGCGTTCTCGTCGGCGATGATCGCACTGCGCAAGGCCAACGCGCGGGCGGTCTGGTCAAAGATGAACTCGTCGCGGGTGATCGCAGTGGCGCTGGCCACCACATTGAACCGGAACGGCATCGCCAGCCATTCCAGGTCGGTGAGATGAATCTCGGGATCTTCGGAGACGAACTTCGCCGACAGCCCGGCAGAGATCCTGTTCAAGCCCGAGATGCCCTCGTCCAGCAAGCCGGCTTCACGCCACTCGGGACGCAGCGCATAGAGCGCGTCGCGCAGGGCCTCGAAGTCGTAGTCCATCCAGGCCTTGAGGCCGGGATAGGTCTGGATATTGAAGCTCATGCCGGCAAAGCCGCCGGCAGGCAGATCAAAGGCATAGCCCGGGGCGAGGTTGAAGCCCTGCAGGTTCTGCGTGCCGTCGAGGTAAGCCCAGGGAATATCCTGGCGCGGCGTACCATCGGTCGGCGTAGCCCCGTAGCGCTGCGTGTTACCGGCGGCGTCGGTCGTGCGGCCATCGGGCTGGCCTCCGACGTTGCTGCCGAAGACGATGAAGGGCAGGTTGAGCCCCTCGAGCAAATACTCGTTGTAGCCCATCTCCGGCGCACCGAAGTCGAAGCGTACATAAGGCGTGTCGAGGTTCGTCAGGCTTTGCAGCGCCACGCTGTAGAGCCCTCTGTCACCGGGCTCGAGCGAGCGGTCGCCGCCGACACCAATGGTCACCTCGACCTCTATGGCGCGCTCGACGAGGTAGCGCTGCGCCTCCACGACGCGCTGGCCGTCGGGGTTGATGACCACCACGTCGTATAGGCCGAAGGGGAAGTCGCGGGTGTCGAAAATGGCACGGATGTGCGTGGAGTCGAGCACCTGCCAGCGCACCGGTTCAGCCTCATGCACGCCGGGGCGCGAGAGCTTGACCAGCGCACCGGGCTTGAACTGCGCACCATGGATGTCGAGCGTGACCCAGCGATGCTCGTCATTGCCGACCCCGCCATGATCAGGCGTGACGCGGATGATCGACAGCGGCATCAGATCGGCGCGCAGCGTGACCGGCTGAGTGCCGGACATCGAGCGCACCAGGATGTAGTAATCGCCCGCCACGGTGCCGGCAATGAGCACCTCCTGATCGGCCGCCATGGGGTTGCTGTAGGCGGCGTCGAATGCGTAGCTGGTCGGTACGTCGCCATGACGTACGAAGACCTGGTTGTTGCCGCGCTCGTTGAGCGCATCGAGCGTGACCCGCAGCGTCTGCCCGGCAGGCACGGTGACCTTGTACAGGCGATCCGCAGCCTGGCGCAGCGTCTCGTCGATGGCATTGCCGAGCACGAGCGTGGGCACCGCAACCTGCAAGGTGCCGCCAGACGCCATGCGGTTGTTGGCCTCGCCGGGGGGTAGGACCAGCCCTTCTGCGGTGTAGCGGATCTCGCCTTCGAAGACCTCGTTGTAGATGTCCGGACGCACGATGATGCGCCAGTTGCCATCCTTGAGCGGCGGCAGGCTGGCGACCAGGCTGGCGCTGTAGCTACCGTTGGCAGCAAGTCCGCCATGGTGGGCGACCCTGCCGATGAGGATGTCGCCAAGGTCCCATTCGTTGTCGAGCGACAGGTAGAGCGCATCGGTCCAGCGCCCGTAGGCCGGGTTGATGGACTCGTTGCTGACCGTGTACTCGATGCGGATCTGCTGGCCGACCTCGGCCGTTGCCGGCATCACCACGTTGGTGACCACCAGATCGGCAGGCGGCGGGGTCTCGATCAGCAGTGGCTGCGCGGCAGCCGTGGCGTTGTTGTAATCCAGACCGAACTCGTTGACCCCGCCATACGCCGACCCGCTTCCGGGGCGCACCGGATCGGTGACCACGAACACGTAATAGGGGCCTTCGAGGCTGGCTGGCGCGGTCAGTGTCAGCGTGCGCTCGTAGCCGTTGCCTGCAGCCAGGCCGCCGCTGTATTGGGCAAAGCCGAGGTAATGGTCCTTGCCGAGATCGAGGAAGCGGTCGCGGGACAGATAGACCATATCCACCCACGACGACTGGTGATCGGGCGTATTGCCGCCGAGGTTGTCCACCCGGTAGCTCACCGTGATCTCCTGGCCGGCATACACGCGTTCCGGTGCCGTCACGACGCTGACCTGAAGGTCCGGCGGTTGAACCTGGTTGATGCGCAGGGCGAGCGAAGCGCTGTTGTTGCCCTCGTGCTGGAACTCCAGCACACGACCGGCGGGTCGATCCCTGTCGAGTTGCACGCCGACCAGGCCATCACGAATGTCGCTGGGCGTGCGGCCGTCAGCCAGGAAAGCCGTATCGGCGTATACGATCAGGTGGTAGTCGCCCCCGATGGACTCGGGCAGGCGGAAAGTCGCCGTCGCGGTATAGGACTCACCAGGCTTCAGGTAGGCCGGCAGGCCGTCCTCGCGCAGGGAGATCGGATGCACCTTTGCCATGCGGGCGAACAAGGACTGCGTACCGGTGCCGTCCGGCAGCGGGTGGTCGCGCACATCGAGCGAGGCGTCATGGGACAGGTAGATGCCGTCGAACCAATCGCTGACCCGGGTCGCGCGTTCGCCCTGGTTGGTGACCGTCCAGGTCACCGTGAGCATGTCGCCCGAGTTCGGCAACGGGTTGGACACCACCACATTGCTGATCTGGAGATCCGGTTCGCGATAGGTGATGTCGAGTTCGGCACGACCGAAGTTGTTGTCGTTGCGCGCCCCCTCGAACACAGTACCGGCCCGATCCACGCCGCGGTAGTGGCGCAACGCGCCCTCGTTGCCGCCGCCGCCGATCATCTCGGAGCGAGCACGCTGGGCGAGGTCACGCCCGTCGGAAACCTCGGTGTAGCCGCTGTCGGTGACCACGTAGATGTAGTACGGGCCATCGGTACCGGCCGGCAGGGTGAAACTGCCCGACACGGTGTAGCTCTCGCCCGCCCCCAGGCCGCCGAGGTTGGCGCGCGTGACGGCGCCAAGCAGGGTCGCCCGTTCGCGGATATAGGTCGGATCGGGGCTGATGTACACGGCATCGACCCAACTGCGGGTGCCTTCCCATACCGCGGCGCCAAAGTTGGTCACCGTCCAGCTGATGGTTGTCTGTTCGCCCGAGAAGTTGTGGGGCTGGGTGACGATGTCGGTGACGCGCAGGTCGGCGGGGGCGCTCACGACGTCTGACAGTGCAGTGCCGCGGTTATTGCCCTCGTTGAGCTCGGCAACGCGGTTGTAATGATCGGTGACCACGAACAGGTATTGCCCGGTGACCGAAGGCGCGAGCTCGACGGTCTGGGTGACGGTGTAGCTGTCGCCATGCGCCAGCTCCCTGCTCTGCGCAAGCAGGCCCAGTTCCCACACGCGGGTGGCCTTGGACAGGTCGGGGTCGTTCGCCAGCACGATGCGGTCGTGCCAGCTACCCGAGAACACATCGCCGCGGTTCTCCACCGTATAGCTGAAGGTGTAGTGCGAGCCGGCAACGGCCGCCTCCGGCGCATTGACCGTGGCAACCACCAGATCCGGCGGGGTGATGCCGATGATGCTGATCGGGCGGGCCTTGTAGTTGTTGTTGTCGACCTGAGAGGGGTCGTCCGGGTTGATGTTGATGGCCAGGGTGTCTTCGAGGATCACGTTGTAGGTGTCGGTCCACACCGTGATGTAGTACTGGCCCGAGGCCAGATTGGCCGGCACGCGGACCTGAGCGGTGCCGAGATAGTCCTCGCCCGGCTGGAGGTGGCCAATGTGGGTGAAGGACCCCAGCAGGATGTCGCCCTTGTTTGCGCCCGGGCGGCGCGGATCCTTGGCCAGCCACACCGTGTCCGTCCACCGCTCCAGCGCCGCGCTCTCACCCCGGGTCGTGGCCACGCCCAGGTTGGAAACCTTGTAGCGGACCTCGATCTGGCTGCCATGAACGGCCTGATCGGGTGCGACCACATTGCTCGTCACCAGATCGCCGAAGGGCACCGGGTCAATATAGAGCTGTGCCGCACGGCGGTTGTTGTGTTCGTTGGGGTACTCGTCGACATTGTTGTTGCCGTCGGCGACGACGATCAGGAAAGCGTCGCCACGGAAGCGGATGGGAATGTTCACCATGCCGCTTTCAAACACATAGGACTCGCCGGGCGCCAGCGCGGACACGCTGCTGAACTGCCCGACCAGCACGTCGTCGGCGCTGAGCGTGCCATCGAGTGACAGGAATACCTTGTCGGTCCACTGCCCCGAGGTACTCACCGACCCCATGTTGGTAATGGTGTAGCGAATGCCCGCAGCGGTGCCTGAGGTCACGCTCTCCGGAACCTCCACCGCGGACACCCGCAGGTCCGGGCGATCAAGCAGGCTGACCTGGGTCATGCCGGCGGAGACGAGTTCGTTGTTGCTCCGCGCCGGGCCGTGCTCATAGACCTGCATCCCGTTGCCGCCGAGATGGGTGTTGGTGACCACCTTGATGCGATACAGGCCCTCGATCTTGCCTGGCAGGCGGACCTGCTCGGTGCGCGTGTAGCGGATACCGGACTCGAGACCGCGATCGTAGGTGAAGTTGCCCAACAGCACGGCGTTACCCGTGCCGCTGGCCGGAACCAGCCACACGGCGTCGACCCAGTTGCCACCGGCAGTGGCGAGGCCCTGGTTGAGCACCGTCCATGACAGCTCGAGCAAGCTGCCTTCCTGCGCGGTCGGCGCCGCGCTCACGGCCTCGACGACCAGGTCAGGCGTATCGGACAGCAGAACCGGCACCGCCACCGAGGTCGCGCGGTTGTTGTCGGCGTAGATGAACTCGTAGGGCACGACGCCAGAGCTCCCGGCCACGCGCACGTTGAAGTAGTACTCGCCTTCCAGCCCTTGGGGCAGCAGCACGTCCACGCTGCGGGTGTAGCGCTCACCCGGGGCCAGATGGCCGAGATGACTGGCCGCGCTGAAGGTCTGCACCACTCCGCTGCCGTCCGCATTGCGGCTTAGCCAGATCGTGTCGGACCACTGCGCGACGCTGGTCAGGCCGATGCCCTGGTTGACCACCTCCCAACTCACACGCACGCCCTGGCCGCTGGCGGCAGCCCCCTCGACGCTGACCGACTCGACACGCAGGTCTGCGTATGGAATGGGCATGATGTCCACGTCGTGCGTGACACGTCCCACGTTGTTGGCTTCGCGCCCGTTCTCGAAGACGGTGTTGCGCGCATCGGTGACGACGTAGATCTTGTAGCGCGCAGAGGTCGCGGGCGGCAGCACAAAGCGCTCGCTACGGGTGTACTCGGCACCGGCGGCAAGCGCGCCATCGCGTACGAACTCGCCCAGGACGATATCGTCGGCATTGCCGAGCACATCGTCACGGGACAGGATGACGCGATCCACCCAACTGTCGGTCACGCCGGCTCCGGTCCCCTGGTTGCTGACCGTCCAGCTCACGTCGAGGCGTGCGGGGTCCTGGATGATGCGTTCGGGCGCACTGACCGTGGTCACCACCAGGTCGGCGTAAGGAGCCAACGTCACATCCATTGCCTGAGTGGCACGATTGTCGGCACGGTTGCGATCGTCGATGGCGTGCAGCACGTCGCTCACCACCACGATCTCGTACTCGCCATCGAGGCCGAGGGGCAGCGCGATTGCCAGGCTGGCCGTGTACTGTTCGCCGCTGGCCAGCGCACCTGGGCGTTGTACCTCGCCGTACTTGGTCAGCACGCCGTCGCGCGCCAGATAGACGGCATCGACCCAACCTCCGGTCGCGATGGCGCCATTGTTGACGACCGTCCAGCTCACGGTCACGGTGGAGCCGGACTGCACCAGTGCCGGGCCTTCGACACCGAGCAGGCGCAGATCGGGCCTTGCGACCTGGAGTGCGGCAGCCGAACGCAGCTCGTTGTTGCCTTCGCCATCGCGCTCGTAGACCGTGTTCTCGGTGTCGGTGCGCACTACCCAGCGGTATTCCCCCTCGGCGAAGTTCGCCGGCAGGGTGAAGCTCACTTGGCGCTCCGCACTCTGTCCTGCCGCCAGCGGCTCACTGACGAGCACGGTCGCCACCTGGTACAGACCGGCGGCGCCGCGGTCGATGTAGATGCGGTCGCGCCAGGCGGTGTTCGCATCCGCGCCACCTACGTTGCTTACGGTATAGCGCAGCGTTGCGGCGTCACCGGGGCGCAGCACCGCCGGCCCCTCGACCGCAGACACCGTGAGATCGGGCACGGCCGCGAGTTGCACCGAGATCTTCCCGGTACTTGCGAGGGTGTTGTTCGTGCGCCGCCCCTCCTCGTTCACCGATTGGTTGACATCGGTCACGACGATGACGTGGTACTCGCCGTTGAGGTCGCGCGGCAGGGTGATCTCGGCACGTCCGACATAGCTTTCGCCAGGCGCGAGCAGCCCCGCATGGGTCACCGCACCCGCCAGTACGATGTCGTCGCTGCCACCCAGTACCGCATCCAGCGACAGCACCACACGATCGTTCCATAGTGCCAGGTTGGTGGTGGCATTGCCGTCATTGCGCACCTCCCAGGTCACGAGGACGGTCTCGCCGCTGAGCGCATGCGCCGGCACCTGAAGCGCAATGAGGTTGAGGTCGCTATATGGCGAGGCCAGGTTGATGGCCTGCGCCGCACTGACGTTGTCTGCGCGCGTGTCGGGCTCGAGCACCTCGGCACCGGCATCGGCACGCACGGCCAGGTAGTAACGCCCCTCCCCGCGCATCGGCAGGCGCACCAATGCAGTCTGGGTATAGTGTTCTCCAGGTTGCAGAGTGCCGCTGAAGCGCAGGCTGCCCACCACCACGTCATCGCTGTCACCGATGGTGGCGTTGTTGCTGAACACCACGCGATCGGTCCACTCCCCTTCCGCCGGCGCCTCGCCACGGTTGCTGACCGTCCAGCTCACCAACACGTACTCGCCGCCAACCCCACTGACGGGCACACTGACGCTGTCAACGCGCAAGTCGGCGTAGGGCACGGCGACTGAGGTGGTCACCACCTGGGCGCTGTTGTTGAGCTCGGCGTCGTTGCTCAGGTTGGTCTCGTACAGCACGCCAAGGCCGGCGCTGTTCTGGTCGGTGGTAACGGTGATGCGGATCTGGCCGACGGACGCCAGGCCGGGGGGCAGGCGGAAGGTGAGCGCACGCTCACGCATCTGGCCCGCTTCGACCAGTCCGAGTTGCGCGCCATCGACGACCCTGAGCGGGTCGTAATACAGGCTGGTATCGACCAACACCTGGTTGGTGGCTACATTGCGCACCACGATGCGGTCGTGGAAACCCGTGGCTGCGGCACTCGCGCCGAGGTTCCAGTCCTCCCAGGCAATGCTCACCTCGCCACCCGACTGCACGGCGCCGGACAACACGCGCAGGTTGCGCACCTGCATGTCGGGCCCGACCATGCGCACAAGTTGTGCGCTGTTGTTGGTCTCGCCGGTACCGGATGCGTTGGCTTCGACAATCTCCTCAGCGCTGTCGGCGACGACACGGATGACGAACTCGCCCGCCGCCGCAAAGCCTGCAGGCCAGGTGAACTGCGCAGTGCGCGGGCGCGACTGCCCCGCTTCGAGCGCTCCCGCGGTCAAGTCGTCACGGATGGCGACGACGGCGACGAGCTCGTTGGTGCTGCGGTTGCGCACCTCCACGCGCTCGCTCCAGGCAGCGTCCACGGCCTTGTTGCCAGCATTGATGGTCGTCCAGCTGACATCGACGGTCTGGCCCGGCTGGAAGGCGCTGTCGGGGCTCAGGCGCAGGGCTTCGACCCGAAGGTCGGCGTAAGCGGCCAGCGCCACCTGAACCGTCGTCGACAAGGCGTTGTTGCTCTCGCCGTTGCCGGAGGCATTGCCCTCGCGGATGCGGTTGTCGGCGTCGGTCATCACCGTGAAGCTCAAGCGCCCTGCAGCCGATGCCCCCTCGGGCAGCACCACCACAGCGCTGCGCTGTCGGCTCTCTCCGGCGCCGAGGTCGCCCTCGAGCGTGCTCGCGTACGGCACGGTAAGGCTGGCCACGAGCGCGCCGGTATCGAGGTTGCGTACGACGATACGGTCGTTCCAGTGCGTGTCGGTCGCCAGCACGCCCCGGTTCTCCACCGTCCAGCGCACCTCCACCGCCTGACCGGTGTACAGGTCCGTGGCGGGCGCGAGCACGACCTCGTTCACAGTGAGGTCGGGCGCTGGGCGCACCACCAGCGTATCGAGAACCTGGGGCGGGTGAACGGGCACCGGCACGACGTTGAAGCTCACCCGTGCAGCGCTGGTGGCGCTGTTGTAGCCCTGAAGCACCAGCGTGTAGGTGCCACTTGACGCAAAGGCTGCAGGCTCCCGGTCATAGCCTTCGGGCGTGTAACCGGACCATCCGCTCCACCAGTACCCCATTTCGGCGGCGCCGAACACCACGGCACCTTGCGGATCGTAGAGAGCCCAGACCGGAAAGGTCTTTCCCTGCGCTTCCGCAGCAACAAGCAAGGACTGCACGACGTCGAAGTAGTAGCGCTCGCCTTGCTGAGCGTCGAAGGTGTACATCACCGCCCCGTTGCGGGGGCTCAGTTCGACACTGAGCGGCGCTCCCGGGGTAATCGGCGTCGCGCCTGCACGATCGAGCACGCGCATCGCAAAGCTGCGATCGATCGCGGTTGCGTTGCTCAGCGTAAGGGTGTACGTGCCGCGCTCGAGCACGCGCACCGTATCGAGGCTGTCGCCCGCCAGGGCGCTATCGAAAACCTGTCCCCCTGGCCCCTGAAGACGCCAGCGCACCTGGGCGTCGGCCCCCAGGCTGTCGAACATCAGCAGGCTGGCCTGGTCGAGATCGAGCCTGTAGCTGATGCTCTGGTAGGCCGCCAGGCTTCCGTCAATAAGCTCGTTGAGCGCAAGCGCGCCCTGCGCGACCGCGCGGTTGACGACAAAGGGGAAGGACTGGTCGGCGAAAGCCGTCGCAGCGCCCTCGATCACCAGCCAGTAGTCGCCATCGGCAGGCAGGCGCACCCCCGCCGTAGAGTTGCCAAGTGCCGTGGAGAACAGTTGCTGACCGGTCGAATCGACCAGGTACCAACGCCCGGAGGCACTGCCCTGGCTGACAAAGCCGAGCTCCTCGCCAAGCGCTCCGCTGACACGGTAGATCCGCGAGGCATTACCCGGCACGAGCGCTGCATTCGTTGGCGCACCGAGCTCGAGGGCTTCGGCCGCGGCAGCGTCCAGGATCCTGAACTGGTAGCTTCCCGTGTAGCTGGAGGTCGCACTGTGGAAACGCAGGCTGTACTCACCCGCATCGAGGAACTGCAGACGATCACGGTTGCCGGACAGGTACGGGCGGTCGGAGAAGACCTGACCGTTCGCGCCGGTGAGCGTCCAGTACAGGTAGCTGTCGGCCGTGCCGCCGGAACTGCCCTTGAAGGCGTCGAAGAGATACCAGCCCGGCTCGCTGACCACCATACGGTAAGACACGCCAGTCGTCGAAGCGCTGCCCTCACGAGTCTCGCCAACGGCGATCTCGTTGCGCGATACGGTGAAGGCATAGTCGATCGCTTGCGCAGCGTCGGCGCCCAGCCGATCGATGAGCAGGTAATAGCGCCCGCTGCCGTGGTTCAGGCTGAGTCCGTCGCCGTCGAACGCCACGTCGCCGCTCGCAACCTGAGCCAGGGACGGGCCGAGCAGACGCCAGCCGAGCGTCCCGGCTTCGGCGCCACTTGCAAGGAAGCGGAAGCCGTCCATGTGGATACTGGTGAAGCTATACACCGCCAGCGTCTGGCCACTGCCGAGCACGCCCTCTACCGCGGTGTTGGCCGGCACGGGCTGCGCCGTTGCACGCAGGTCGGCGAGCCTGAATCTGAGTGCCTCGCCCGCCAGCGGCAATGCATCGGCAGCAACAACCAGGGTGTGAGTGCCAAGCGCGCCGAGGCTGAGCGCCTGGACGAGCCCGTCATAGGTTCGCCCGCTCGAACGGACACTCAGAGCGCCATCGAATAGATACCAGCTCGCCGGAAACCCCTCGAGCACTTCGAACAGCATCGCGCTGTTGAAGGCGCCATCGAAACGATAGGCAAGGGCGCGCGTATCTGCGCTGAAGGGCACATCGACGGCCTGCCCGCCGGGCAACTGCACTGCCGCCGCAAGCAGGTCGCTGATACGGAAACGGTAAGCGGCATCGCGTTCCTCGGCGGTCGAGCCATAGGCGCTGAGCTGCAGCGTGTAACGGCCCGGCGCGCCGATCGTGAGCAGAGCGCCCTGGCCGGTACCCGCGTAGCCGCTGTTGACCCAGCCGCCATTGGCGCTGCGCAGCACCCACTCGCCCTCGAAACCTTCGAGCAGGTCGAGCCAGAGAAGCCCACCCTCGGCAACATCGAAGACGTAGCTGCGCGTGCCCAGGCCCCCCAGCGTATGCGCGTGCGTTTCACCCAACGCGATCTGCGCAATCGCCGGTGGGGTGAGCAGATCGACATCGAGTTCGAGTGTCACCAGCCCGGGCGCGCCATCGTCATAGCGCTCGATGACCCAATACACGACGCCGGACTCGTCGATCTGCAGGCTGGCAGCCCCCCCGTCAAAGATCGAATCGAGCCAGTACAAGGTCTCGCCAAGCGCGTTGACCACTCGACTCTGCCCTTGGGCACCCGCCGAAGCCACCCATGCAAGGTTGAGTACCTGCCCCTCCGCGACCTCGACGCGCACGAACGCTGTTTCGCCCGCGCCCAGATCGACGCTGGACGCACCGGACGGATCGACGGCAACGGCCGCCTGCGCGACATCGACGAGGCGGAAATACGCGGTGCTGCCCGGCGCGGCCGCACTCGTCACGACGAGCGAATAGTGTCCCGCGGTCAGACTGAGAAGACCATTGTTGCTGGGCACGGCCTGGCCGAGTTCATCGAAGAGCGTCCAGCCATCGAGCAGCCCACCATTCGCTTCCATCTGGAAGAGACCGGCCTCCGCGAGATCGAATTGATACGTTACGCGGCCATCCATCGGCACCGTCAGGTCAACGCGTGTATTCACACCGGGCAACGCCAACACCGTGGGGGCCACCAGCAAGGGCGTGAAGGCAAGCGTCACCGGATCCTCACCGGGGCGGTTACCGGTATCCAACACGAGGAAATAGGTGCCAGCCTGCGGAAGCGTCAATACCTCGTGACCATCCCACCAGGCGTCATCGTGCAGAAGCGCCCCTTGAGCGTCGAACAGACGGAGCATTGCCCGCTCCGTGAAGGACCAATCAGCAAGCAAAAGCGACTTCGTACCGTCGACATCGATGCGCCACACGGCCGACGTCCCGGTGAGCATCTCGACGCTGTTCACCACGTCGGGGCTCAACGACGCTGACTGCTCAAGCCCGCCGATGCGAAGGGAGAACTCGCCCGACTGGCGCAGATCGCCATAGGCGTCGTGCTGCTTGTACACGCTCAGCCGGTAACTGCCTGCCTCCAACGCCAGTACAGGGTCACCCTGCTCATACCAGACCCCGAAGTAACCTCCAGCACTGACAGAGACGTCTCCAAGCCAGAAGCCATCCGATACGATTTGCCCGTCACGAGAGAGCGACCACCAGACCTGCTCTGCCGTCATGAATGAGGCATCGAGCATGAACACGCCAGGCTCGCTCAAGACGAAATCAAGATGCTCGACGTTGGTCTCGTCCACCACGACACTGACCAGCTCGTCGAGCGCAATCTCACGAACGCGTTCGGTCTGCACGCGCGACTCGAATCGCGGCGCCTCGGTCTCTTGCGTATCGAAGTAGCTGACGCCAACGAGATAGTCGCCGCTCACCTCGGCACGATAGGCGACGAACTCCTGCCCCCCCGCCGGCACCCAGGCAGCCCAGCCACCCTGGGGTGAGCGAACCTGCCATTCGGCAGCACCGGGCGAGCGGAAGTACACCGTCTGTCCGGCTTCGAGCGCCATCAGGTACGGGCCGTACCCTTCGAGCACCTGCCCGAGCTCGGCACGAGCGAACTGAGCCTCGCGCTCGAGCCTGAACGAGACTCGTGCGCTCTCATCGCCATACCAGCCAGGATTCGAAAACACCAGCGCATAGTCACCTGCATCCAGCCAGACCGCCTCTGCAGCACTGTTCGAGGACGAGAGGCCACCGGAATACAGGCCCCACTCCAGGTCGCGTAGCTCCCACGACAGGTAGGCCCCTGCTTCGAAGGTCCCACCCAAGGTCACCCAACCCGCCTCGGCAAGGGTGAAGCGGTACGCCGCGCTCTGCCAACGGGGCAACTCGACGACGATGGGGGCATCGCCAGGAAGGATCTCCGGCCCTTCCGGACGGTTGTCGCGAGGGGCAGCCAATGAAACGACGAGTTCGTAGTCGAGGGCCTCCGTGTTCGTCAGGTAGCCATCGAGCAGCAGGAAGTAGGACCCAGCCTCCACGAGACGAAGATCGGCAAGACCCGAACCGACTCCCGCCCCATTCGCGAGCTGTCCGCCATTGGACGAGAGCAGACGCCAACGCAGGTTCCCTGCAGAAAGACTATTCAGGTTGACCGAAAGGCGTTCGCCGGCCGCCACGTCGAGGCGATACGCGACCGCACCCGCCCCGGGATCCAGGGTGCCGCTGAGGGTCCCCTGCCCGTTCTCCAGGACCGCGGGCGCGGCCGAGAACGGCGCCACACGGAAGGCGTACGCCAACTCGGTGGATGCCGAACTGCGGAACACGCTGAGGCGATAGTCACCGCCAGCCAGATCGAATCGGCGCTGCGTCCAGCTCGTCGACTCATCGAACGTGCCGTTTGCCACCCATCCGCCCTGGCTGTCGGTCAGACGCCACTGCAGGGACGTCTGACCGGCGAGCGCATCAAACAACACGGCGGTCGGCGCCTCGAGCGAAAACGCGTAGTCGTGCTGGAACTGCGCAGGGGCGAAGGTAGGCGTCTGCACCGCCCCCATGCTCAATGGCGCTGCGGCCAGGGGCGTCATCGCAACACTGTAGGGCAGCGGCTGCGCGGACTCACCGTTGCGCGTGACCACCAGCAGATAACGCCCACCTTGTCCCAGCTGCGGCGTCTGCGTGCTTTCGCCACCCTGTCCGTCGGCCAGCCACGACCACCCGGACCACGAGGACTGAAACAGCGTCCACGTCAGCTCGGCCGGCTCGGCCGCGCTGAGCGAAATGATGCGGCGCAACTCGCGCACGTCGTCGATCAAGTATGCCTGCGCACTGCGCCCGGCCGAAAACACCGCCTCCAGCGGCGCTGTGCCCAGCGACACGCCCCCCCTCGTGTCGAGCAGTTCGAAGCGATAGGCCGCCGCGGAAGCCGCGTTCGTCGACAAGGTCAGCACGTAGTCGCCAGCAGCCACCGTCGGCGCCTGCGTGCCGCTCAACCATCCCGTCCCACCACTGGTCTGCCCCGCCGGGACGAGGCGCCAGCGAATCGACTCGGCGCTGCCACCATCAGCCATGACCAGGCGACCCGGCGCATCCAGCGTCAAGCGGAACGAATGGAACTCATGCCCGCCCGCCAGCTCACCCGCGATCGCCTCGCCGAGCACTGCCGCGCCAACCGTCTCGGTGCGCCGATGAGCCTGCAGGCTGAAGGCTGACGCCTGCTCGGGAGCGCCCGCCGACACCACCACCGTGTAGTGACCACTGCGCGCGGCAACAGGCAACTGCAGCGCAGCACCACCGATTACGCTGTTGAGGATCTGGCTACCCTGCGCATTGAACACGGCCACACGACTTCCCGGCTGCGCGGACTGCGCGCCCAGATACCACGCCTCACCGGCCGCGACCGGAAGCATGAACACCGCCCCTGCCTGCCCCGCGGCGATCTCCGCAGCGACCACTTGCCCGGCGTCGAGGACGGTTGCGTCGGCAAGACTGGAGACAGCAAGCGCATATTGGCTGACACCCGACGGCCAGCCATGGACACGCAGGCTGTAGTCGCCCGCGGCAAGGCTGAGCACCCGTGCGCCCATTGACCCGCTGAACAAGCTGCCACCCTGGGCCTCGCTCAACACCCAGCTCAGCGACTGATCGCTGGTGCCCTGAAACACCAGGGTGCTTGCCTGCTCCAGCGAGAAATGCCAGTAATCACTGGCTGCCGAACTACCGATCTGCCCACGCTGGCCCATACCCAGTTCCAAGGCACGATGCGTATCGCGCAGCACCTGTACCGACACCCCCAGCGCGACGGCCTCCGTGTTGCCGACATGGGCGTGGGCAAGCAGATAGTGTCGCCCAGGGCTGTCGAGACGCATGCTGAAACTGGTACCCGAGGCGACCGTGTATGCGGTGAGCTGATTGCCGTTGCCGTCAAGCACCATCACCCGAACGCTCTGTCCGGCCATGCCGGTGAGAGCGAACACGTGGTTGACGCCCGGAGACTCGTTGTCGAAGGCCAGCACCTGAGTGCGCTGGTCGGCATCCACCGTGACGTTGGCGCGCAAAGGCAGGGCCGAGACCTCGGCAACGCCAGCCATCGCACCGACGTCCCGAACACGCAGCGCGACATCGGCCGCTACAAGGGTGCGTGAGCTCACCTCCAGCACATAGCTGCCGGCACGATCGAGCGCGAGCAACTCGCCATGAGCATTGAAGCTGCGCTGGCTTGCCACCACGCCACTCGGCCCGCGCAGGGTCCACACCAGGTCGGAACTATTGACGAGCGACTCCACCAGGACGCGTGCGGGCTCAGCCAGCTCAAAGGTGTAGCGCAGGGTTTGGGCTTCCACCAGACTAGCTTCGAGACGCGTATCGAACACCAGCGCCTGGGATGTCAGCACCTGCTGACGCATGGCAAAGCTGTAGCTCTGTGCCTGCCCGACAGGCGACTGGAAGCGCAGGAAGTACTCACCCGCGGCAAGGGTGATCTCACCCGAATCAACGTTGGCGTTGCCGCTGGCAAGCTGCACACCTGCGGCGCTGTAAAGACGCCAGGCCGTGGACGGATTGAGGGTGCCAAGTGCATCGAAACGCAACGTGGTCGCTTCGGCAAGCTGGATACGATGCAGGGCCTGGCTTCGGGCCGCCGCATTGACGGTCAGGCTGAGCGGCGTATCCAAGGCCAGGGTCGGCGCGTCGGCAAGGGCGTGGAACACGACGTGATAATCACCCGTATTCTGGTTGCTGGCCTGGACCGTGAAGCGGTAATCCCCCGCCGGGAGTTCGAAGTAGCGCGGCGTCTCGCCGAACGCATTGGCGCTGGCCTCGCTTCCCCGTGGCCCGCTCAAGGCCCATTGCATGCCGCTGACACCGGACCATGCGTCAACCAGGACACGCGTCGGTGCGGTCAGCGTGAAGCCATGCTCGACGACCTGGCCGGCGCTGGCGATGCTGCCGCGTACGTCCTGACCGATGGCCAGTGCGGCGCCGACGGTGGTTCGCTCGATCAGGTTGAAACGGAAGTTGGCGTCCGATGTAGCCGTCGCCAGAGGCGCAACGACAAGCAAGTACTCCCCTGCCAAAGGCAACTCGATGTTGTAGCTCGAAGATGTGACGCCACTGGTCACAAACTTGCCGAACGGATCAAGCAGTTGCCACTGACCTCGCACGGTCGACGAGGTGCTGCCCTGGCCATGGAAGTAGTACCGCGCGCCGGCCTCGGCATCGAACCGATACAGGCGCGTCTCGCCCGCCGGCACGCTATCGTTGATCAATGCCCCAGGCACCAGCGTCTGTGCGGCATCGCGATCGAGCACGCGGAAGCTGTAATCCCTGGCGATATCAGTGGTGTTGCGCAACTCCAGCACATACGCACCAGGCGGCAGTGCAAAGGAGTTCGACGACTGGTCATCGGTGAAGCCACGCCAGCCGCTCACCGCCCCCAGCGGACCGACAAGTCGCCATTGCAGATTGCTCGCACCGCTGACGTTGGTCTGCAGCGCATCGAAGACAATCGTCGTCGGGTCGGTGACGGTGAAATCGTACCGCGCCACATCGTGCCGGCCCTGCAAGCTGCCAACGGCCAGGGCATTGAAGGCAAGCGCGGATGCCCTGACCTGCTGGAGCGCAAGCGTCAGCGCAACGTTGCTCGTGCCAGTCGAGTAGTAATAGCCCTCGTTGATGAGGTAATAGGTCCCACTGCTTGCGACTGCAAAACTGGTTCCGGAGCTGGCAGTGGTCGAACTGCTGACCTGGCGTCCATAGCGATCGACAAGGCGCCAGATGCTGCCATGGCCGTGACTGTCGGTGGCGTTGAGCACGAGAACATCGCCCGCCATGGCCGACACCTTGAAGCCGACCGTAGCGCTCGCAGGATTGCGTACCACACTGGTCTGCTCGCCCAGCGTCAGCGCCGGCAACAGCCCCGCATCATGGAGCGCGAAGCTGTACGCCCCACTGCCGGAAAGGCTGGACCGACCGCCCTTGACGACCAGCGCGTACTCACCCGCTTCCAGCAAGCGCCCGGAATAGCGATAGTTGGCGTCCGAACTCCACAGATCCTCCTCGCTCACCTCGGTGCCGCGCGGCCCGATCAGCGACCACACGGCGCTACTCGTGCTGGTGGACTGCGTGTCCATAAACACCACCGTCGGTGCAGTGAGGGTGAAGCGATGGACGTGTGTCTGGCTCGCCGCCGTGAAGCTGCCCGCAAGAACGCTGCCCAACTGGTAGGCGCTGCCTTCGGGCAGCGGAGCCACGACAACCGGATCTCCGGCATTGAAACGGAAGCGATAGCTCAATTCGGCTGCATTATCGATACGCCCCTCGACCACCATGAAGTACTCGCCAGTCAATGGGAGCGTGACATGGGCACGATTCGTCGCAAGGTTGGCCGAGCCGGCAAGGTCGCGCCCATAGGCATCGAGCAGGCGCCAACTGGCGTTGCCACCGCTGACGGCCAGGCTGGTAAAGGCCAGTCGATCGCCGGCAGAGGCCAACAGGCGATACACCTGCGCACCATTGCCCGGCAGCAAAGACCCGCTGATCTCCTCACCAACCTCAAGCGCCACGGCGGCGGCGGCGAGATCGATCAGGCGGAAAGCGTAGGCCCCGGTCGCCGCACCCGAGCCATGAACGACGAGACGGTAACTGCCTGCAGGCAGCGCCAGCGCGCCAAGCGCCTGGGCTGCATCGCTGCGATCGAATCGACGCGCATCGACCTCGACACCACGAGGGCCATGCAAGGTCCACAACAGATCGGAGCGATTGGTGAGTGCGTCGAAGAACAGCCGCGCATCCGCGGCCAACTCGAACTCGTGCACGGTCTGCTGCCCGGCAACGAGAATCTCGCCGTCCACACGCACCCCGACCTCAAGCGCCGCCGAACGCGCGGGAACCCGGTTGATCGAGAAGGCATAGCCGACGCTTGCACCCACCGTGTTGCTGTCGCTGCCCGCAAGGACCAAGGCGTACTGTCCGCTCTCGGCGACCTGGATTGCCCCCGCTGCAGTCATCAACGCACTGGCGCTGCCGACGATGCTGCCGTATGGGTCCAGCAACTGCCAGGAGAGGCTGCCACCGCTGAGCGCCTGGCCGTGGACGAACACACGCTCGCCCGCAGCGAGCGTAAGCGTATGAACCACACTGCCGCGCGCATGGTCGAGCACGCCCTCATGACGCTGATCCAGCGCGAGCGCACTGCCACTGCGCACGTCGAGCAGTCTGAAAGGCATGGTGCCCGTTGCCGCGACATCGCGATCAACCGACAACACGTAGTCCCCGGCCACGAGCAACAGCGCACCGCGTCCACCCGCATACGAACTTGCAGCGGTGCTCGCCGCCATGCGCGAAACCTTGAGCCCTTCAGGCCCCTGCAGACGCCAGTAGAAAGAGTCGTTGCTGAGGCGATCGAAGGCGACGTAGGTCGACTCGTTGAGCGTGAAGGTGAAGTGAGCCGTCTTGCCGGCATGGTCGATATCGGCGACGAGGGCCTCGCCAAGTTGCAGCGGCGCGGTGCTGTCCGTAACCGAACTCAGCGTGAAGGCGTAGTTCACCGGCGCCGTGTTGCTGATTCGCCCCTCGACCAGGAGCAGGTACTCGCCGGTACGCGCCAACGTGAACACGTCGCGGTTGCTGCCGGCATTGAAGACGCCGCCCTCGGGACGGCCGTAGGGGTCGATAAGGCGCCAGTTGGCCTGTCCACCCGAAAGGCTGGCAGCGCTGAAGAACAGCTTCTGGCCGGCCTCTCCGCTGAAACGGTAGACCGCGCTCTTGATGCCACTATCGAGCACCCCGCTCACCGGGGCGTCGATGGCCATGTCGGCTGCAGCATCGGCATCGATGATGCGAAGCTCATACTGGCCACGCGCATCGCCGTTACCGGTGACAGAGATGGTGTAGGTGCCAGCGGCGAGCTCGAAGGCTGGCGAAGCGGCGTTGTAGTCGGTGCTCGCAAAGCTGCGGTTGCTGAGCTGCCCTTCGGGCCCATCCAGGCGCCAGACCAGGTCGCTGCGATTGGTCAGGCTGTCGAACACGACGCGGCGTGTTTCCTCGAGCGTGAACTCGTAGGTTCTGACCTCGCCGGGCAGCTCGATCTCACCGCTGATCGACAAGGCGGCCGGATTGATGTCCCCGGACAGCAGGATGCGCGGCTCCATCGCCTCGAAACGGATTGCCGCGGCGTCGGCCGAAGCCGCTTGCCGCCGCCTCGCGTTGCTGTCGCCACGCCGTGCGGCGGAGAAGCCGCTGAGCATGGTCGCAAGCAAGGGCGAGAGAGCGAAGGCGTTCTTGCGATCGGGGCGGTCATTCACGACGACGGATTTGCGCATGGCGACTCCGGGGTTCGGTTAATGGCGTTTCTGCAAGCCCGCGCGGTGCACATGCGAAGCACGACACCGCTGTAAGCAGCGCGGGACAAGCAATGGAAGATGGAAAGGCATCGGCTCACTGTGCCGGAGCGGAAGGTGGCGAGAGCACCGCCCGACATTTCACCCCAGCCGGAATAGCAAGCTGAGGGTTGGGTAGTTCGAGCAGCACCACGAACGTGCCGCTTGCAGCGTCGATCAGGCGATCGACACTCACTGCGCGTGCCGAGTAGCGAGCCCCCGCCGGGATCTCGGGGACCACGTCGATGACATCACCGGCATTGATGGTGCCGAAAGCCTCTTTCTGAAGCACGACATGAACGCGCAGCGGATCGAGTTGCGCGATCTTCAGGATGCCCTTGCCTGTCGAGCCGGGTTCGACCACCTCGCCCGGGTAAGCAAGCTGCGCAACCACCACGCCATCGAAGGGACTACGCAGTGTGCGCAAGGCCAACTGGGCATCATGCTGCGCCAGCTCGAGACGCGCACTCTGGCGCTCTTCGTTGGCAACCCTGAGTTCGGACTCCGCGAGCCGCAGCTCGGCCTCGGCGTCGTCGCGCTCCTGCTCGGGAATCAGCCGCTCTGCAGCCATCGCCTGACGACGCTCGAAGCGCTGGCGGGAGAACGCCACCTTGCGCTCGGCCAACTCGACGGGTCCGCGCTGCTGCGCACGGAAGCGGGCAAGCTCTGCTGCGGCCTGCTCTGCCCGCACATCCAGCGCCGCAAGTACCTGCCCCTTGCGGATCGTCTCGCCCCTGGCAACGTTGACCTGGGCGAGCAGCCCCGTAACGGGGCTCGCCAGTTCGACCGTTTGGCGCGGCTCCAGCAGACAAACCGCAGACTGGGCGGAATACGCCTCAAGCGACACTCCGGCCAGAAAGACCAAGGCCAGCGCCGCGCGAACACATTTCATAAGGGGAAACCTCGGCAGCAGGTCCTGCTGCGCGCACACGGAGCGAAACGCTGAACATGTATCCAGCGCCCCGCTCAGGCGCAACACAAGGGCCAACCGGCGTTCAGGCCGGACGGGAGAGCGCCACGGCGCTCGATCGGCGCCGGCAAGTCATCAGCCCCGCGACCGCGCTCCCCAGCAACAGCAACGACGACGGCAGCGGCACGCTCCCCCCGCCTGGCGGGGTCGTCACATCCCCGTCCCGCACCGCCCAGGCAAAAAGTCCGAAATCGAGGTAGTCATAACTACCGTCGGGCTGAAGGGCCAGATACCAGTGCTCGGACTCCTCGACCGCGTTGTAATCCTGATCACCGTTCCAGAGCAGGAACAGCCACGCGTAGTCCTGATAGGCCTCCAGAACCGTCGAGGACCAATACGCAGCGGGTGCCACATTGACCAACAGGGCAAGCGCGTCGGCATTGGTCGCACTGTCGAGCCCGCCACCGGGCTGCCCGCCCAGGTTGACGTGGAACATATGCCCCAGTTCGCTCCCCAGGCACCCGAAGCCGTAACTCAGGTTCATGCCGCCCAGCGCATCGTTGAACTCGCAGGAAGGATCGGGCTGCAGCGTACGCGGCAGGCGCCAGTCGGCATAGCCCTGGTAGCTGAGGTTCTCGACCCACTCCGTCGCAGCATTCCAGCTCATCCGGCCGTCTGCGCTGAAACCGGATGTGCGCGCGTAATTGGCGTCAGCCAGCCACGTCACATCAAGCACGTCGTCATAGATCAGCCCATTGCCACGATCGATCAGGGCTGCACTGGCATTGAACGCAATGCTGCAACCCGCGAGCACAGCGAATTTCGAAAGCGCCTTCATCATAAATGACTCATCCATTTTCAATACGTGTCGCGGCACGACATAGCAATATCCGTTCCACCGTATAGCGATCAGTCACTTGAGGATCAGCCACCAGAATCGAAGTCAATATGTGTAAAAAAAACCGACACCTTTCAATGCCGTGCGAGCTCGACCGCCCACCCGTTTCTTGGTCCTCGCAGGGATAGCGAGCCAACGAAGATCTCACGCCAAAAATCCTTATGCCATATTGACTATGCATTTCTCATTTGACATCATCATTACAGAGTCATCACCGGACGGCAAACTCATGTCAGCACCTGCGCATCAATCTCTCCAGAACACGCCCCGCCTCGTGCGCAAACCCGCTCAACACGGCCAGGGCATGACCGAATACATCATCATCGTCGCCATGATCGCCATCGCCGCCATTGCCGTGTATCAGTACTTCGGCCAGACGGTGCGCAACCAGACGGCGGCCATCGCACAGGAGCTGTCCGGCAAGGACGGCAGCACCGCCAAGAGCGCGGCCCAGACGGCGGCCGGTCAGGCGCAGACAGTCGGCAACCAGAAGCACACCCTGGACACGTATGTGAATCAGGTCGGCAAGTAACCCGGCGCACAGCGCGGACGCCGAGCGGACATGCACAAGGGCAGGCGGACAGAACCGCATACCCCCATGACGCCCAGGCAGCGCGGACAGGCACTCCCGATCGGGCTGCTGCTGGTCCTTGCCGTCGCGGCCACCGCACTCTTCCTCTTCAACAGCGGGCAGCTTGTGCAGGAAAAGCTCCGCCTCACCAATACGGCCGACGCGGTTGCCTACAGCGCCGGCGTGTTCGAGGCACGCATGCTCAACTACGACGCCTACGCCAACCGCGCCATCATCGCCAACCAGGCCGCGGTCGGGCAGGCGGTCGCCGTGGCGTCGTGGGCCAGGTACATGGGGACATCAGCAGCCACGATCGGCCCTTACATGCACCTCATCCCAGGCGTCGGCACTGCGCTCGCCCGCGCCATGGAGCGTTTCGAGGACATCATGGACACCCTGACGCCCGCCCTTGCGGTCACCGTCGCCAACCATGACGCAGCCATCCAGGCGCTGGCGCTGTCGCAGCAGCTCATGCACGGCCCGGGCGACAGCCTTGCCCTTGCCGGACGCCTCGTGCTGATGCGGCGCATCGCCCAGGAAAACGACCCGCAGGCCGTCGTCGACCCGATCCCGCTCACCGACGACTTTCTCGGCTTCACCCGCAACTACGCCTCGCGCGCCGAAAGGCAGCGCATGGGCAGGCTGGTCAACGACGACCGGGAGGCCTTCCTGCGCACTCGCAACTGGAACTTCGGTGTCGTCGTGCTCTGCCATGGCATCGAGTTGCGCAAGCGCGGCAGCACCGAACTGATCGGCCTGGTCGACGGCTGGAAGTCGATGGACACCTTCTCCGCTCACAACCATCGCTTCAGCCGCCGCTTGCGCTGCCGACGCAGCGAACAGCCGATCGGCTATGGCACGGCCGCATCCGCCGACAGCTTGGCAGACCGCGCATACGACTATGCTGGGTCGCGCCCCACCAATCCCCGGGCGAGCAGGCAGGCCGACTCACCCTCGGGCGCGGCCCGGGGCTTCCCCGCCAGCACCTTGGGCGGCGGCGCCGTGCCCACCTTCCGCGAACTCTCGGACCGGGCCCTGGCTGCGGACAGTCCGCGTACCCGCCTCAGCATCCGCGTCACCAAGCCCGGCTCGACCCAGCGCTTCTCCGGCGGCACAAGCAGCGTCAAGCCCGCTGGGCGGCTTCAGCTTTTCGACGGCGCAATGCTTGCCGGCACGAGCGCGGCAATCTCAAGCGTGGAAGTCTTCTTCGAGCGTCCGGACACCGGCAACCCCCGCCATCCCGGCCGCATCGAACGCGGCAGCCTGTTCAACCCCTACTGGCAGGCTCGCCTTGCGCCCGTGTCCGCAGCCGAACGCGCCCAGGCCCAACTGCGCCAAGGCAGCGTCCAGCTCCCGTGAGCCCCACCGCCATGTCATTCCCGCCCCAACTGTCCCCGATGGCCTGGATCCACCTGCTGCTGGCCGCAACCTGCCGCCTTCCCGTCCCGAACCATCCGATCGCAGCGGCGAGCATCGTCGCGGCGACACTTCTTGTTGCGGGCAATGCCATGGCCACCGGCACGCTTCCAGGGGGCTACGTGATTCATCGCGAGGCCAGCGTTCCTCCTGCACGCAAGGCCGCGCAGGCCGTTCTCCCCGGCTTGCGCGCCGCCTGCGAACGCGAAGGTGCCGCGTTCCGGTTCGGCGGCGATCTCGACAAGGTCGGTACCTATCAGGTCATCGAGCACCACCACCCGGGCATGCGCAAGTCCTCGGTCGTCAAGCGCCACCATGAACTCGTCGCAATCTCGCGCTGCCATTACGAGGTACGCGTGCGCGAAACCACCAGGATCAGCCACTACGGCCCCCGGCAGCGCACGGTGCTGAGCCGCGAGATCGACCCCGTACGCGGGCCCCAGCCGTGGCGCCGCAGAGCCATGCCGCATCTCGAGCACGACACAGCCGCCTTGCTGCGTGATGCCCTGTCCCTCGACAGCCTGGCACCTGCCGTGCCGACCACAGGCGAGGCGGCACTTAAGCCCGCTGCCGGACAGCGCGAGGATCGCATCGCCGGCCGATCGTGCCGCTGGGTGCAAAGCCCACCGCCGGTCGAGGTGCGCAGCTGCGTACTCCCCGAGGGCATCGGCATGCCCATCGACGACAGCCTCAGTACCGAGGTGTTCAGCACCGGCAGCGACGGCACGGAGCGCGTCCTGGAGGTCCGGGTGGTGCGCTTCGAAGGACCGCTCGATCTGCCGGCAAACGTGTTCGAGCCACGGGAGGATGCGGGCGATGCTGCCCAAACCCGCTGATCGCGCCCGCATCCGCGGCCAGTCCAGCGTCGAGTTCCTGGCACTGGCGCTGGTGTTGCTGCCCCTGCTCCTGATCGTGCCCTTGATCGGCAAACAGCTCGACATCGCACAAGCGGCAGCGACCGCCGCCCGCTATGCAGCCTTCGAGGGGACGGTCCGCCACGGCGGCAGCCTCCAGCCATGGAAATCCGACGCCGTGCTGGCAGACGAGCTGCGACGGCGATTCTTCAGCACCAGTGCGGCTGCCATCAAGACCGGCGACGTGGCTGGCGACGTCAGCGCCGACCGCAATCCGCTGTGGTCCGACCACCGCGGTGGCGCACTGCTGCCTGTGTTCTCCACCCACGTCGGCGTAGAAAGCCGGCGCCAGGCACTGTCACAACCGGTGGGTGCAGTGTTCGCGGCGGGCATGGGCCTGGACAGGAGCAACCTGCATACAGCCAGGCTGCGGGTGGGTGTCGCGAACGTTGCCGGCCTTGCGCCTTTCGACGCACTCGGTCTGTCGATCGAGCGTCATGCCACGGTGCTGGTCGACCCATGGTCGGCCGCTGGCCCGGCAGCCGTGCGCAGCGCCCTGCGCCGGGAACCCTGGAATCCCGTCGGCCCCTTCCCGTTCGGCCCACTCGATACGCTCGTCTCGGCGCTTCGTCCCTTCGCCGCCGTGCTCGAGGGTAGCCAGCTACCCGACATCGGCCGCATCAACCCTGACATCGTCCCCGCAGACCGCATCCGATGAAGACCCTGCGCACCCTGCCTGCAGCCGTCACGTCCATTGCCGTCGCATCACCCGCGCAGATGCCGGCCGACCGGGCCTGCATCCAGCCGCTGGGCGTGAAACGCCTGCTCCTCGCCTGCCTCCTTTCCGTCTGCCTTTTCCTTGCCAGCCCAGTCCCGTCACAGGCGGGCGAGCTGGCAGCAGCCTGGCCGACGCTCGCACACCCGCGAGAGTCACGCATCGACGAAGTCGGTGGGCAGATACGCATCAATGGCACGCCGATGCGTATCGTACGCGTACAGGCCACGCTCCCCGTCGACGCACTCGCCAGCCACTACCGGCAGGTGCTTGGCCAGCCGCATGCCGAATCGCGGGCTGGTGGCGCCCAAGTGCTGGCACAAGGCCGCAGCAACTTCTTCATCACCGTCACGTTGCAGCAGTTGCCCGATGGCGGCAGCGAGGCGCTGGTGGCAGTGGCGGACAGCCACGGCGCACGCGCGGCTGCGGGCAGGCCTCTCGGCCTCGACATACCGGCAGGTACGACCCTGCTCTCGGACATGGAATCAACCGACGGCGGGATCGCCTCGCGCCAGTTCGTGCTGGCCAATGCCCATAGCCTGCGGGTCAACCTCGATCGGCTGTCCGCAACACTCGCCCGCCGCGGCCTCCATCCCGAGAGCCCGCCCGTCACGGGCAAGGACGGCGCATTGCTGCAGCACTTCGGTGGCACCTCCGGCCAGGCGCAGCTCGTCCTGCTGCGGCACGAGAACCAAACCCACGCCGTCCTCACCCTGCTCTCACGCCAGCCATGACTCGCCCCCCAGCTTCCTGCACACGCGGCCAGGCCCTTACCGAGTACCTCGTCGCGCTTCTCGTACTGGCGATGCTGATCGGCTTTGGCAGGGCGGGAGACAGCTCGGTGGTCGACACCCTGCTCACTGCCATCCACACCGCCTTCAACCGCCTGAGCGCCTTCATCTCACTGCCGCTATGACGCCAACCAACACGCCGCCGCGCGCCCGCAAGCACTGGGTGGTGCTCGCCTTCGCCCTCGCACTGGGCGGTATCGCCGCCTTTGCCGCAAGCAACTACCTGTCCAGCCGCATGGCCGAGATCGAAGCGCGCGATCGCGACGCTGACACTGTCCACCTGATCGTCGCCAAATCCAACCTGTCAGGCGGCGCGCTCATCACGCCCGAAACCGTTGCCGTGCGCGAGATCCCGCGCGCCTGGGCGCATTCCGGCGCGATCACGCCCGAGCAGTTCAGTCGCGCAGAGGGCTCGGCACTCGCCCACCCCGCGGCGATCGGCGAACCCATCCTGTGGGCGCAACTGGAGGGCAACCGTGCCCCCAGCTTCTCGGCCCGCCTGCAGACCGGGCAACGCGCGGTCACCGTGCCGGTCGACGAGATCAGCTCACTGTCGGGCATGGTCGAACCGGGGGACCGTATCGACATCGTGGTCTCGATACGCGACGCCCATCGCAACTACACCTTCACTCTGCTGCAGAGCGTAGCGGTGCTCGCCACCGGCAGCCAGGCCGACGCCGAGAGCGCCAGGGCCGACGGACGCCACGGCGGCTATACCACCATCACCCTCGACACCTCCCCCGAAGACGCCAAACGCGTCATCGCCGCGCGCGAGATCGGCCGTGTCACGGCGCTGCTGCGAGCGCCCGGCGACCTCTCGCCGGTGTCCTCGCTCATCACCGACACCCATGCCCTGCTTGGCCTCCCCAAGGGCGACAGCCGGAGCGTGAGCAGCGTCCCCGTCATTTATGGCGGCGGCCCGATCACCAACGGCCTGCAACTCACACCACACCGGGAAGCCCCCCTCGACTGACGCCTCCCCGCGATCCGTCCGCTACCGATCCCCTCCACCTTCGCCACGCGCCGAGCGACCCGATGCACCTCCTCACCCACACCCTGCTTCGCCTGTTCGCGCTCTGCTGCCTGACCACCGCTGCGGCTACCGCATCGGCCAGCCGCAGCGCCGAAATGCCCGAGCTCACCCTCTTCCAGGGCGAGACGCGGGTCATCACCGAACCCAACGTCGGTCGCCTGGCCGTAGGCAACGGCAAGGCCTTGTCGGCGGCGGTGCTCGACCAGCGCGAGATCCTGCTCATCGCCAACGAGATCGGCACCTCATCCCTGCACATCTGGACAGCCAACGGGCGCAACCGCCGGCTCAAGGTCACGGTCGTCGCCGCCGAGACACCACGCGTGAATCGCGAGATCGCGGCTTTCCTCGCCGACATTCCAAACGCACGCAGCACCGTCATCGGCGACCGGATCGTCATCGAGGGCGACAACCTGAGCAACCGCGACCAGGCCCGCATCGAAGCGCTCGCCAAGCACTACCCGCAGATCCTCAACTTCGCCAACCCGGTCGGCTGGGAAAAGATGATCGTCATGGAAGTGCAGATCGCCGAGTTCCCGGTCAACATGCTGCGCGAGGTCGGGCTAGCCTGGACCGCCACCGGCGGCGCAGCCATCGGCGGCATCTGGATGCCCGGCCGGCGCGGCAACACCCCCTTGCAGATCGACCTTCGCACCGGCGCCGAGAACGCCCCGCCCATCGTCAGTCCCGACGGCAGCGGCAACCCGGTGCCACTGGGCTCGAGCCTCAACGTGCTGTCCGCGCTCAATGCCGGACTCAACGCCCAGTTGCGTCTCATGGAGCAGAACGGTTCGGCCAGCATCCTCGCCCAGCCCATCCTGTCCACCCGCAGCGGCGCCGAGGCGAGCTTCCTCGCTGGCGGCGAGTTCCCCTACAGCGTCAGCAACATCAACGGCACCACCATCCAGTTCAAGCCTTATGGCATCCGCCTCGAGATCTCGCCCACCGTCGATCACAACGGCGTGATCCGCGCCCGCATCATGAGCGAGGTCAGCGACCTCGACCCCTCCGTCATGAGCGCTGCCGGCCCCGCGCTGCGCACGCGCAAGACCGAAACCGAGTTCAACGTCATGGACGGGGGCACCATCGTGCTCAGCGGGCTGCTCAGCCGCGACGTCAATGCCTCCATCGACAAGGTGCCCCTGCTCGGCGACATCCCGGTGCTTGGCGCCCTGTTCCGTTCGCGCCGCTTCCAGAACAACGAGACCGAGCTCGTCGTCTTCGTCACGCCCTACGCCGTGGATAGGCACACCCTGCAGCAGGCCGAGAGCATGCTGCGCGCGCGCCAGCGCCTGGACGACGCTCCGCGCGCACCCGAACCCGACCTGTCGGCCATCCCGTGGCCCGCCGCCCCGGTCGAGGACCGACTGATTCCGGGCGCGCACGACCCGCTCCACAACTGAGCGGGGCCGACGCCATGTTCCAGGTCACCATTCTCCAGCCCGAAGGCGCCCCTCGCGTCGAGTCGATCAGCGAGACCTCCGCGGTCATCGGCAAGGGGCGCGAATGCCGGCTGCAGCTTCCCGGCTGGAAGGTCGGGCGCGAGCATGCACGCATCTACCGCACCAAGTCCGGGCTGTTCATCCAGGATCTCGGCCAGTTCTTCGGCACCAGCGTGAATGGCGTGCGCGTACATCAGCACGGCCCGCTCGCCGCCGACGACCGCATCGTGGTCGGCCCCTTCACCCTCATCGTCGCCGACCAGCTACAGCCCACACCCGCCGGCGCCCCCGCAGCGCATGCGGCGGACACAACGCAAGTAAACGCGCCCCAGCCGATGGCCGCAGCCGCGGGCCCCGGTACACGTACCGCCGCCACGCCCGAACAGTACTGGCGCCGTCGTATCCACGAAGCCCTGCTCGACGCCATCGACCTGCGCCGCCGCGACCTCGTACGCATGAGCGACGACGAACTGCGCGCCGAAGCCGAGTCCCTGCTCGTCGAGCTGATCGACAAGGAAACCGCCCTGCCCGACGGCATCGACCGCGACAGCCTGCGCCGCGACGTACTCAACGAGGCCGTCGGCCTCGGACCACTGGATGAGCTGCTCGCCGACGAAGCCATCAGCGAGATCATGGTCAACCGCCACGACGAGATCTTTCTCGAGCGCCACGGCCGGCTCGAACGCCACCCCGGCAGCTTCACCAGCGAGCGCGCAGTAATGGGCATCATCGAGCGCATCGTCACCCCCATCGGCCGGCGCATCGACGAGGCGTCACCGATGGTCGACGCCCGCCTCAAGGACGGCTCGCGGGTCAACGCCATCATCCCGCCGCTTGCCATCAAGGGACCGGCGCTCACCATCCGCAAGTTCGGCCGCAAGCTCTTCTCGCACGCCGACCTCGTCGCGCTCGGTGCAATGAGCGCGCAGATGGCCGAGTTCCTGCGCGTCTGCGTGCAACAACGCAGGAACGTGCTGATCTCGGGCGGCACCGGCTCGGGCAAGACCACGCTGCTCAACGTGCTATCGAACTTCATCCCCGACGGCGAACGCATCATCACCATCGAGGACGCCGCCGAGCTGCGCCTCGCCCACGCCAACCTGATCAGCCTGGAGGCCCGCCCACCCAACGCCGAAGGCCGCGGCCAGGTGGCCATCCGCGACCTCGTCAAGAACGCGCTGCGCATGCGTCCCGACCGCATCGTGGTCGGCGAGTGCCGTGGTGGCGAGGCGCTGGACATGCTGCAAGCCATGAACACCGGGCACGACGGCTCGCTCACCACCCTGCACGCCAACAGCCCGCGCGACGCCCTCGCCCGCCTCGAAACCCTGGTGCTGATGGCCGGCATGGATCTGCCGCTGTCAGCCATCCGCGAACAGATCGCCTCGGCGATCGACATCGTCGTGCAGCAGGCGCGCCTGCCCGACGGCCGGCGCGTGGTCACCGGCATCGTCGAAGTCGCCGGCACCGAATCGGGGCGCATCCAGATCCAGGAGCTCTTCCGCTACGACCAGCTTGGACGCGACGGCGACGGGCGCGTACAGGGCCGCTTCTGCGCCTGCAATGCAGTGCCGGCCTTCTACGAGACGCTGGCCGGCGCCGGGGCTGCACTCGACCTGTCGCTCTTCGACGGCCCGCGCGACGCATGAAGCTCGACCTCGTCCTGCTCATCGTCGCCCTTACCGTGGCCTTGCTCGTGTGGGCACTGGCCGATCTGGTCCCACGCTTGCTGCATGCCTGGCGCAACCGCTTCACCCGCGAGACCGGCTTTCACCTGCGCGAGCTATTCCTGTTCATCGATCCGGCCCGGCTCTATGCGCTCAACCTGGCCCTCACCGTACTCGCCGCAGGCGCGGCCTGGCTGGCCAGCGGCAGCCTCGCGCTGGCATTCATCGTCGCCCTGCTGCTCGCGATCTCGCCCGGCGCGATCTTTCGCTGGCTGCGCGCGCGCCGGCTCGAACGCATCGAGCAACAACTGCCCGATGCCCTGCAGATGCTGGCCGGCACCGCACGCGCGGGCCTGTCGCTGCCGGCAGCGATCCGCCAGGTCGGCAGCGAGCTGGCGCCACCGCTGCAGCAGGAACTGCTGTTGCTGCAGCACGAACAACGCTTGGGCGTCAGCCTGGACGACGCACTCGAGAACCTCGCCCTGCGGGTGCCTGCACAGCCGGTAAAGCTCATGGTGTCGGCCATGCGCATCGCCTCGGAGACCGGCGGAGGCCTGGCCGAGACACTCGAACGTACCGCCACCACGCTGCGCAGCCAGCATGCCATGGAGCTCAAGATCCGCGCCCTCACGGCCCAGGGCAAGCTGCAGGCCTGGGTCGTGGGGCTGCTGCCGCTGTTCCTGCTCTGGGTGCTCACCCACATGGAGCCGGAGGCCATGGCCTTGCTGTGGACAACGCGCATGGGCTGGGCCGTGCTGGCCGTGGTGCTGGTCATGGAGCTCACCGGCGTGCTGCTCATCCGTCGCATCGTGAGCATCGACATATGAGTCCGTCTGCAACGCCCCTGTTGTCCGCGCTCGAGCCGCGCTGGGTCGTGGGTGGCCTGGCATTCGCCATGGGCCTGTCAGTGGCGCTCGTCGCCTGGCTGCTGTCGCGCGCCGCCGCGGCCGTGCCGCGCCAGGACAGGCTGTGGCTCGATGCGCCTCCGCCGGCCTACCGCATCGTCTGGTGGCCGATCCAGTGGGTAGCGCACTATCTGCGCGCGCTACTGCCCGAGCGCCAGCAGCAGGCCTGCCTGGGCCAGCTGCGCCTGGCCGGCCTGGACTACGCGCTCGACCCCGCGCAGTTCATGGCCGGACGCGTCATCTGGGGGCTGCTGTGCGCAGGGTTCAGCGGCTGGCTCGCCGGCGGCTTTGCACTCGCACCGCAGTGGCCGGCACTGGCCGGGCTCGCGCTCGGCGCCTTCCTCCCACTCGCCTGGCTGCGCGACCGCATCCAGCGCCGCCGCCGGCAGACCTTCAAGGGTCTGCCCTTCATGCTCGATCTCATCACGCTGTGCGTCGAGTCCGGGCTCAACCTCAATAGTGCCATCGCTCAGGCCGTCGCCAAGGGGCCCGCCGGGCCGCTGCGCGATGAGTTTGCCCGCCTGCTGCGCGACGTGCGCGCCGGCAAGGCGCGCAGCGAAGCCTTGCGCGAGCTCGCCAGCCGCCTCGACCTGCCCGCGGTGTCCAACTTCGTCACCACCTTGATCCAGGCCGAGGCCACCGGCATGAGCCTGGGCCCCATCCTGCGCGCCCAGGCCGAACAACGCCGCACCGAACGCTTCGCGCAAGCCGAAAAATTGGCCATGCAGGCCCCCGTGAAGCTGCTCTTCCCGCTGCTGTTCTTCATCTTCCCCTGCGTGTTCGCGATCCTGATGTTTCCGATCGTGATGAAGTTCATCGGGGCCGGGCTTTGAGCGTCGAGCCGCTGAACATCCGCCGCGCCGGGCACTTCCTTGCGCGCCTGCGCGGCCTCCTCGGCACCGCCGCCCTGGCGCCTGGCCATGCCTTGCTCATCACCCCCTGCGCTGCGGTCCACACCGCATTCATGCGCTACCCGATCGACGTGGTCTTCATCGACGCCGACGAGCGCATCGCCAAAGTGGTCGAGGCGCTCCCCCCTTGGCGTGCCACCGCCTGCGCCAGCGCCCGCCACACGCTCGAACTGGGCGCGGGCGAGGCGCGCCGGCTGGGGCTCGTCGCCGGCATGCGCCTCGACCTCGCCGCGGGCGCACGGCCTGGACACGCCGCGCCCCACGGCAGGCGCGAGCGCGGCGCCACCCTGGTGGAGTTCGTCGTCGTCGGCCCGCTGCTGCTCTTCATCCTGCTCGTGCTCATGCAATACGCGCTGCTCTTTCATGCCAAGAGCCAGCTCAACTACGCCACCTTCGAGGCCGCACGCGCCGGCACCGTCGACAGCGCCCGCCCCGCGGCCATGCGGACCGCCTTCGATCGTGCCATGACGGGCTACCACGGCGGCGGCACCACTACTGACGAGCTCGCTGCGTCGCGCGCCCGCGCGCTGGCCGAATCGCCCTTCGCCCGCATCGAGATCCTCTCGCCGACCAAGGAGAGCTTCGACGACTACCACAGCCCCGCCCTGGCCACGCGCCTGGGCCTGTCCGCGCGCGTCATCCCCAACACCCACATCGCCCACCTCGAGTGTCCGGCCGACCGCCCCAGTTGCAGCCGCAACCCTGCCACCAACGCCAGCGGCCAGAGCCTGCACGACGCCAACCTGCTCAAGCTGCGCATCACCTACGGCATCCCGCGCGAGAAGCAGATCCCGCTCGCCGGCCCGTTCATGGCCCGTGCCAGCGCGCTGCTCGACCCCGCCGACCGCGACACCTTCCGCACCAGCCTCCTCGCCCAGGGCCGCATCCCGGTCGTCGCCCACACCGTCATGCGCATGCAATCGCCCGCCATCGAGGCCGGCAACGCCTCCATCCCCGGCCCGGGCAATGCCGGCAGACCCTCCGACCCCGGACCACCGCCAGACGGACCGACGCTGCCCCTGTGCCCGGTGACGGACCCGGCCTGCACCAGCGTGCCGCCACCTGAAGCCGAGCCGGATGAGGATCCCGACGAGGAGCCGCTTCCGGACGACTGCAACCCGCTGACCGACCCGGGCTGTGGATCACCTCCCTCTTGCGATGCCCCCTCGGACTGGCTGCGAAGCAGGCCTGCATCCCCTCAGACACCATGACGACGCATCAACACGAATGAATCGCGCCCTCAAGCCCGCCTCCCCTGCCGACGTACGTACCGCAGTCGCCCGTGCCCTGCTGGCGCTACTGCTGGCGATGCCCCTGATCAGCGGTGCGCAACTGTCTACGGACGGTGGTGGCTCGTCCTTGCCCCAATCGCGCCCGAGCGATACGAGCTGCGCCCCCTCCGATGGCGGAAGCCCAGGCGGTGCGCAGGCATGCGCTGAAGCGGCCCCCGCCAGCCAGGACGAACCGGACGGCGTCGGACGGGCTGCCGGCAACCCGATCGACGTCATCACCGGCAACAAGTACCAGAACGAGACCGACCTGCCCGCGCTACCCGGCCCCCTCGGTCTCGAGATCGTGCGCCACTACAACAGCGCTCAGGCCGGCACAGACTCGCAGCTCGGGCTGCTCGGTCGCGGCTGGCGCCTGTCTTACGAGACCGACCTCCACGCCAATGGCGACCAGTTGCTCATCATCCAGGCCGACGGCAAGCACCTGAGCTTTGCTGCAGCGGACGCGGGCGGGAGCCTGTACTCCCACGCCGACCCGGCGCGCGGGACGGTCATTGCCCTGCGCACCCCCCAATCCCCGGGCAGGCAAGGTCATCGCTGGACCTGGCCAGACGGTCGCGAGCTCGACTTCGATGCGCGCGGCAAGCTCGTGCAGATCCGTCTGCCAAGCGGCGAATTCCTCAGTCTCACACGCGGTCTCGACGGCGAACTGATGAAAGTCACCGACCCGCAGGGACGCAGCCTGAACTTCGAGTACGCCCCACGCAGGAGCCGCGGCTTCCGTGGCGTCGTGGCCATCACCAGCCCGCTCGGGCGCTTTACCTATTCGCACCAGAACGAGCGCACCCTGCCCGGCCTGAGCAACCTGGTCGCCGCGACGCTGCCCGACGGCACAACCCGGCGCTATCACTACGGCGCCGACATCGGCGAGTCCGCACCCGGGTGGCCCCACCATCTCACGGGGATCACCATCGTCGGCAAGCGCCCCGATGGCACCGCCGCCGACGCCCAACGCCTGTCGACCTATGCCTACGACGCCGCCGGCCGCGCGGTAATGAGCGTGCGCGGTACCCCGCGACAGTTCGACGCATCAGGCCAACTGCTGCGTGGCAGCGGAATCGAACAGGTGGACCTGCGCTTCAGCGCCCCGGACCGCACCGAGCTCACCAACAGCCTGGGCGAGACCACCCGCTACCGCCACACGCGCATCAACGGCGAACCGCGCCTGCTCGAAGCCATCGGCCCAGGCTGCGCGCGCTGTGGCGAAACGAACGTACGCTACGCATACGACCGCTACGGCGCCCTGACCGAGATCACCCGCCTCGATCCGGGCGCCCGCCCGCTTGCCTCCACGAGGATCGAGCGCGATGCACTAGGGCGCGTGGTGCGCGAGAGCCGCGTCGACTACGCCAATGGCCGCCCCCTGCCGGAACGGCTCATCGCCCGCTACGAGTACGCCGACGCAAGCCCCCGCCCTGCCCTCGTCGCCCGGCCCAGCGTAATCCCTGGCAAGGAACACCAGATCCGCTTCTCCTACAACGATCGCGGCCAGCGGATCGAAGTGACCGAGTCCGGCTTCAGCCCACTGGACGCCGCCGGCGAGCCCGCTGCCTCCGCCGAGGCGGCCACGCCGATCAGCCGCACCACCACCTACGCCTACACCGCGATCAACGGCCGCAGCCTGCTCGCCCAGATCGACGGGCCGCTGCCCAATGGGCCCAATGGAGATCCAGGTGATTCGGATGTCACACGCTTCGACTGGGATACTCACGGTAGCTTCGTGATCAGGCTCACGCAGCCCGGCGGGCTGCAAAGCGCGCTGCAGCATCACCCCCAGACCGGATTGCTGCGACGTGTGGTCAATGACGAGGGCTTCGAGACCACATTCACCTACAACGCACGCCAGCAAATCACGAGCGTACGCAGCCGGGGGCCGGGCTGGTCAATACCCCTCGAGCAGCAAATCCACTACGACGAACTCGGCAACCCGACCGAGGAAGCGCACCTCGGCCAAGCTGCCGCGAGCTGGCGCCGGCAGTGGGACACCCAGGGCCGCCTGCTGTGGCATGCCAGCGCCCTCGGAGTGCTGAGCAGCTACACCTACGACACCGAAAGCCGCCTGACCGAGCACACGCTCCAGAGCGCGAGCCTCACGCAGTCACGGCACCGTCGCTACGACGACCGGGGCCGGCTCGCACACGCCTGGGACAACGCCGGGCGCAGCTTGAAATGGCGCTACGACGAACACGGACAACTCGAACGCGTGATCGACGCCCTCGGGTTCGAACACGCGGTGCCGGCGCGCATATCCCCACTTCCGCATGAGCTCGCCCAGGCCACCCAGGTGCAAGCGCTGCGCGACGACTTCGGCCGCCTGGTATGGCGGCGCAGCCCCGACACCGGGACCGTGCTGCGCGAGCTCGACGCCGCCGATCGCATCGCCGCGATGCGTGATGCGCGCGGCAACCTCGCCCGCTACGAATACGACGCGCAAGGCCGCATCCTGCGCCAGGTCATCACCGACGCGGCGTCGAGCAAGGCGGAAACGACCCACTGGCGCTACGCCGGCAGGCGTCTGATCGAGCTTGTTCATCCCACTCAGAGCGAACGCTACGAATACGACGCGCGCGGCCTGCGCAGCGCGCGGATCGTGCGACTCGCCACCGAACAGGGCGAGCTGACCTCAGTCACCCGCTACGAGCACGACGAGGTCGGCCGGCTCGTCGCCACCACCCTGCCCGACGGCAGCCGCCTGCGCTACGAGCGCAACGGCCAGGGCCAGGTCGTCGCACTCATGCTTGGCAGCGTCCAGACGCCGTGGCTGCGCCAGCTCGAACGCGAGCAACTCATCGCGAGCGACTTCGAGCGCGACCTCGCGGGCCTGCGCGCTCACACCGCCGGCAACGGTATCCAGACCCTCTACCAGCGCAGCCGCGAAGGCGTGCTGGCACGGGTGGTGCATCGCCACCGCACACCCGAGCGGGTGCGCCTGGCCCGTTACCCGTCGGATCCCGTCCAGCTTGGGCTCAGCCGACAGGAGGTAATCGAAAGGCTGCTCGGCATTGCACCCGCCCGCGCTCAATCCCCGAACGGCACGCGAAGTCACGCATCCGTGGCGGAAAGCTCCCCCGCCGAGGCGACCCCCGATGCGGCCCTCTTGCCGGGCGCCCTGGGCCTTCCCGAAGATCCCTCGGCACTGCTGGACCACCGCTACGTCTGGGACGCGCGCGGCAACCTGCTGCATAGCCGCCAGCAGGCAGCCCACGCCGGCGCGCAGCCCACCTGGCATAGCCACGCCTACGACCGGCACAACCAGCTGTTGGTCTCGGTCGAATGGCAGGCGCAAGACAAGGCGCTGGCCGAACAGGCCGTGTGGCGCTATGCGTACGACCCGGCCCAGCGCCGCGTGCTCAGCCAGCAGGGCGTCGGCTCGCAAGCCGAGCTGCGCACAGGCACGCGCCGTAGCGCCTTCGAGCTCGGCAGCCACCGACGCATCGATGCGGACAGCCCCCCCGCCCGCTACAGCGCCAGCGGCCAACCCGAGCAACTGGGCAGCCGCGAATACGACTGGGACGCCCGCGGCCTCCTGGTCCAGGTACGCGAGCACGGCAAGACGCTGGCACGCTACGGTTACGACCACCGTGGCCTGCGCAACGTCAAGCATGCAAGCGGCCAGACCCGCTACACCCTCTACGACGAAGCGCGCCAGCCGCTGGCCGAGTTCGACGCCCACGGGCGCATCCTGCGCCAGTACGTGTGGCTGGCCGATCTGCCCGTGGCCGTCATCGACCGGCCCCAAGGCGCCGCGCCGACGCCGGCTGCGCAAGGCACCGCAGGCCGCATCATCGGCGACCTGATACGCCTCGTTCAAAGCTGGCTCGCCGGCTCCAAAGGCATCGTCTGGCTGCACGGCAACCACCTCGGTGCGCCGGAACTCGCCACCGACACTCAAGGCCAAGTGCTGTGGCGTGCGCACTACGCGCCCTTCGGGGCGGCCAACGTCCACTCGGGCGGCTTCACCCTCAATCTGCGCCTGCCCGGCCAGTACCTTGATGCCGAGACCGGGCTGCACTACAACCGCGCACGCTACTACGACCCGGAACAAGGCCAGTACCTCAGCCCCGACCCGCTCGGCACCCCCGACGGCCCCAATCCCTACGCCTACGTCGCGTACAACCCGCTCCGGTTCATCGATCCGGACGGGCTGATCCTGTTTGCGTTCGATGGTACGGGCAACAGCGACGACCGCAACGATCCGGCAATGGGGGGCGACGGTTTCACGAACGTGGTGCATTTCCGGGACGCGTATCTTGACGGAAACAGAAACTAC
The DNA here is from genome assembly GCF_000310145.2 of Thauera sp. 28. Lineage (GTDB taxonomy): Bacteria > Pseudomonadota > Gammaproteobacteria > Burkholderiales > Rhodocyclaceae > Thauera > Thauera mechernichensis. The sequence continues at coordinate 23,144 of NZ_AMXA01000015.1, read as the reverse complement.
GTCAGCGGCGTCGGCACGGTGCATCGAGACGACAAGCACGGCCACATCCGACCGGAAGATTACGCGACACACACCCTGCTCTGGTGGCTCACGCCCGGGGACCCCGTCTACGTCAACGACATGGGCGGCAACTACTCGGGACCGGCTCGCATCGATCGGATGATGCTGTACATACGGGACGAGGCTGCAGCGTTTGACAAGAACAAGGTCATGGACATCGACATCGTGGGCTTTAGCCGCGGCGCGGCGCAGGCACGCGATTTCGCAAACCGCATCGTGGCCGGCTCGGTGGTGCTCAATGGCAAGACTTACTATAAGTACACCACCGAGGATGGCAAGCCGGGCTGCCAGTGGGTCAACTTCCGTTTCATGGGCCTCTTCGACACCGTGCTCTCCACCAACTTCAGCGGCACGGATTACAACCTCGGCATACCAGGCGAGTTCGCCTACGTCGCGCAAGCGGTGGCGCTCAACGAGCACCGCTCGGGGGCGATCGGGGAGTACTCGCTTCGCAATCCCAAGCCGCACAGCATGCACTGGGGCGGATTCCCGCTGCAATCGATCGGGGCGAGCAGCACCGCCCCGGGTCAGATCCGTATCGAGCGCGGCTTCATCGGCGCGCACGCGGATATTGGCGGCGGCTACCCGGACGACGAACAGGGACTGTCGCGAGTTGCGCTGAACTGGATGGTGCAGCAGGCAAAGAATGCAGGCGTGACCATGAAGGATGTACCACCGATTCCGATGAACGCCGTCGTGCTGCACGACCAAAGCAACGTCATCCGTGTGGGCGACCCGCGGGTCCTGGTTCCCAAGGAGGTAACCCACGGCGACATCCCCTGGATCGACTACGTCTTCGCTGAGGACCGCGAGGTCCGTGGTGCCACCTCGGGTGGCAGCCAGCGCAGCATGGGCTTCGACAACGGCGGCATGGTCCATGCCGACACGCTGAGTTACATCACCTGGCTGCCGCGCGAGGTCGAACAGTTGGGCAAGGGCACGGCGCTCGACCCGCGCAAGCTCGGCAACGTCACCGGCACGGTGGACATGCAGGGCTACCTGGAGTGGCTGCGTGATCCCAGTAACGGATATGGATTGTAAGGAGACACAGCGAAATGAGCCTGACGAGACGACGCCTTGTGCTGACTTCCGCAGCGTACGTGCTGCTGAACGGCTGCCGCAGCACGCCACCGCCGGCCCCCAAGCCGACAACCCCCGAGCAGGCGCGCTACCTGGAGAGCCGCGAACGCATGCTCAAGAGGTTTGGTCGCCCGGGCTTCGAACTGGTGGTCGATGCAATGGACGGGCAGGAGTTTCTCGGCGTCGAGTTCTTTCCGGAGGATGCGAAGTACTCGATATACAGATCCAGCGCTCAGCTGCTGAGGAACCGATCCAAGATGGTGCTCTCGCAGCCAGTGCCCGAACGGGTGCGCGTCGTGTGGCGCGACTCCAGCAAGTTCGTACCCGACGGTCGAGCGCTCTACGCCGGCAACATCATCGGCGACGAGATCATCGAGGTCGGCTCGCGCATCCCGCAGGCGCTGATCGACGACCTCAAGCGCGATCCACGCGGCAACCTGCGCCTGAAGTTCCGCATGAGCGAACAGGGCACGCTGGTCGGCTGGGACATCGAGCGCAGGCCGGGGTTTGACCCGAAGAAGCGCGATGAGTATGGCGAGGCCGTGTATGTCGCGCCCGCGCACTCGTTCGCAGGAGGTGATTTCCGCGAAGCCAAAATACTCGACGGAAAACCTGTACGCAAAGGCTGGTACCTCGACAAGCGCACCGGCAGGAAGATCGAGACAGACTACTGAACAATGCCAGTACCGTCTCTGCTGGTGCAGACACTCAAGACACCATTCGCTAACAAGCCGCTACATGCCCTCTGGAGCAATCGAGTTCGAAAGAATCAATTCCAAGCATGAACTGCTTCGCGATCAGCGTCGACGCCCCTCAGAACGCGTGTTGCCAATTCGCCGCCAGCCATGCGTTCGACGTTTCGCCCTTGGTGGTGGCGTTGAGCATGAGTGATGCGCGGCCACCGGCCAGCTTACCTTCCACCCCCACGCCAAGGCGCAGCCAGTTTCGGTCGTTCTTCCGTCCATCGAGGCCAAAGTCCGACAGACCGATCACCTGACCCGAGCTGCGCGGGCCGCTTTTCTCGAAGCGGTGCGCAGCTTCGAGCATCCCGATGAGATTCAAGCCGTTCCCCAGTAGTTTGGCCGCATTCACGCCGAGGCGCAGTTCAGTGGCCTTTTCCTTGCGGCTGTCGAAGCGCGCTGGAAAGCCGCCGCTGGTTTCGGTGTAGGCGGCGAGCCTTGCCTTGGCATGGCTCAGGTCGACGTAGGGCAATACATCGGCATTGGCGACATGCCAGGCCTGGTCCCATTCGAGGCGCGCGCGCAGGCCCCAGGTGTTCACATTTGGCGTGCCTCGTGAGTAATCCTGCGCCCCAGCGTTGAGATAGCCGCGCCTCATGTCCGCCTCACCCCGATGCACATACGCGCCGACGGCTCCCCACAAATTGCCCGAGACCGGGATCAGCGCCTGGGCCAGCACGTAGGTACCGGCGGTCTTCGTCCGGCCGTTGTGCGCCTGATCCTGCTTTGCCCAGGTCTGACCGAGCGAAACATTGACCTGCGCTGCGCCGAAATTCTTGCCGAAACCGACTTCAGCAAGGCCGAGATCTCCGGAACGGGCGCCGTGGCCGTCCCGCCCCCAGTCGCCAGCCAGCCAAAAGGCGCGCTGCCCCTCATCCACGCGGCGCGACAACGGACGGCTGTGGGCACCGTTGAGTAAACGGACGGCTGTGGGCACCGTTGAGTACCGTGACGGCGGCGGAAAGCGCCATCCCGCCGCCCACCGACGTGTCGGCGAGACTTTGCTGCAGATCTTGCAGCGTAATCAGGCCGCCACCGTTGCCGCCATTACCACCATTACCACCACTGCCACTGTCGGCCACGCGGGCGATGAAGGCTTGGCCGCTCGCAAGCGTGCCTACCACCACGCTGCCGTCGACGTTCGTCGCATTCGCCACTCGAGTGATATCCACAGGCACAGCCACCCCGGCGTCGCGCAGCCAGTCTTCCACCGACTGCATGCTGGCGTCCTGAGTCCAGCGGAAGGCTCGCTGGCTCCCGCCGGGCGTCAAGGCCCAGCCCACCACCACGGCACCGTCGCCGGAGACGCCATGGGCATTCGCCTCCGCTCCCCCCAGGGTCCCGAGATCCACCATCCCGATGTCCTGCGTCCAGCGGAAGGCATGCACGTTTTCTCTCACGCCGAGCTCGTAGTCAAGCTCCCCCTCCTCTATCACTCTGCCTACATCGAAGGCCCCACCCACGACCACAGCGCCATCGGCGGAGACGCCGTTGGCCTGCGAATTCGTCCTGCCCGTGATGCCCCCCAGATTTACCATGCCCGTGTTCTGCGTCCAGCGGAATGCGTGCCAAGCCTCATTGCCGGCCGTAAGGGAGGCTCCCACCACCACCGCGCCGTCGGCCGAGACGCCTTCGGGAACCGACCAAAGCCCGCCCAGTGTGCCCAGATCTTCCATGCCACCGTCTTGCGTCCAGCGAAACGCGCGATACTGCATGTCGCTCTTATCGGCCCAACCCACCACCACCGTTCCGTCTGAACTAATGGCATGGGCATACGAATTCGGCCCACCCAAGGTGCCCAGATCCACCATGCCCGAGCCCCGTGTCCAACGGAAGGCGCGCCAAGCCTCATCGTTGGTCGTATCCGACCCGCCTACAACCACCGCCCCGTCGGCAGAGACACCGTGTGCTTCCGAATGCGTCCCGCCCAAGGTACCGAGGTTGATCATGCCGCTATCCTGCGTCCAGAGGAAGGCCCGATCGGCCTGGTCACCGGCCATGATGGTGCTTGCGCCCACCACCACGGCGCCGTCGAGGCTGACGCTGGTGGCGCCCGAATTCGTCCCACCCAGGGCGCCGAGGTTGGTGATACCGGCCTGTGCCTGCGCCACAGCGGGAAAGAACAGCGGCAGGGCGGCCAGGGCAAATGCGAGGGGCCTGAGGCGGAAGGCAGAGCGAGGATGGAAGGATGCGTTGGTGGTTTCGTGGTGCATGATCTTCTTTCCAAAAAAGTTGGCGCCAACGGCAACAGAGACGCGCAAAATGTCTTCGGCATATGTTTTTTGAATATGCATTATGACACAGCAAAACCATCCTGCAGTAACCGTTCACTGAGCGACGTTCTTTTCCCGCCCCCTCCGCGCGGAACAATCGCTCCCACGGACGAGCACCTATCGCGCGGCTGATGCTGTTCACCGACGGCGCCGCCCGGACACACGTCTTTCGCACAAACAACGCGAGCGGCCAGGCGACTCACACGTGCAGTCACACCCCACAGCTCGCGCCGCGCCTACCGCCGTTCACTCAAGCCCAAATGCCGGCAAGCGAAGCGCGGAGCCGGTGGCTTGACTGTTGCGGTCCAACCGCTGGAATCGAGATGCACCTTAGAGTCGAGCTTCTGAGGCACACAGGCGCGGGGCGCTTACCGGCGCCCCATCTCCTGCAACTGCACCATCAGCTCCGCCAGCCGGCGCCGCAGGCGGCTGCGCTCCGCGCCTTCGTCCAGTTCGGCGATACGCCGACGCAGGTCGGCCAGTTCCTTGCGCAGTGCAAGCTCAGGCGGGGCGAAGCCGGCATTGCGCAGCACCTTGTTGGCCATGCGCTGCTCGGGCGAGACGAAGAGCTCGTCGTCGAACACCAGCGGCCTGCCCGCGCCGGGCAGGTTGTCGAAGGCGCCGTTGCGCCCGGCTTCAAGGATGCGCTGCTCGGCGAGGATGTCGAAGAGCGAAGCCATGGCGGGTCGCGTCGGATGCGTCGTACCGGTCAGCCCCTGCCGCCGCGGGTCGACACCAGCACGCCGCCCAGGATGAGCGCAAAAGCAAGGCCGTGGTAAAGCTTGGGCCATTCGCCAATGACCGCAGCAGACAGGATTGCGGCGAAGAGTGGGGTGAAGTTGTAGAAGATTGCAGCCGTGGCCGGCCCGGCCTCTGCCACCGCCGCCCCCCAGAAGCGATAGGCCAGGATGGACGGGCCAATGGCGACATAGAGGATGGCTGCCACCAGGCCCCAGGACCACTGGGTGGGTCCGGCCGGGATCAGCACATCGCCCGCGGCGGCCGCTGCAACGGCCCACAGCACCCCGAACACGCATTGGGCGACGAGAAATTCGGCCCAGTTCCAGGCCGGGCGCTGGTCGCCGCGCATGTGCGCCGGCGGGCGGGCCAGCATCCAGCTGTAGGCCGTCCACCCGATCATGGCGAGCAGCATCAGCAGGTCGCCCTCGACAAACTCGATGCGCGCAAGCGCCCCAAGGTCGCCGCGCGACAGCACCAGGGCGACGCCGACGAGCGACATCATGGCGCCGAACACCTGCACCGGGCGCGGGACGACACGGTAGAACACCAGGCCGATGAGCATCATCCACACCGGCGCACTGGAGGCGATGAGCGTGACGTTGAGCGGCGTGCTGGTCCGTAGCGCCATGTACTGCAGCGCGTTGTACGCCCCTACCCCGATCAGCCCGAGCACCGCGAGGTGGGCCCAGCGGACGCGGATCTGCGCGCGCGCCTCGGCGGTGGCGACCGCTCGCCAGCCCAGTGGCAGCAGGATCAGGAAGGCCACCACCCAGCGCAGCGCGTTGAGCCACAGCGGTGCGATGCTGTCGATGGCAATGCGACCGACCACGGCGTTGGTCGCCCACAGGATGGGCGGCAGGAGCAGGAAGGCGACGAGTCTGGGGGTGAGCTGCATGGGGAGAGGTCCGATTATTGTTGTGCGCTGCGCGGGCGGACGGTCTTGCCGCCGTCCTGCCTGCCCTATGCGGGCGTGGCCGGCCAGTCGGCCGATGCAAGGGCGAACTTATACGCGAACGCGCTCCAGGAATCACCCCTGCGCAAGGCGTCGATGAAACCCTCGCGGTCGGTCACCCAGCTGCCACCCACCACGTCGACCCCGCGCGCAAACAAGGGGCCGGGCAGGCAGCCCGCGCTCGGCCCGATGAGGGCGACGCGGCTGGCCTTGCGGCAGTGGGCCAGCATGGCATCGACCGTGTGGTTGAGCAGGATGGTACTGGTCGACAGCACCTTGTTGCAGCTTGCGAGCGCGGCCGGATCCAGGGTGACGCGGTAAGCGTCGTAGCTTCCGGCGTAGTCCGGGTTGAGTTCGACGACGGTGAGCCGTGCCCCGGCGGCGGTGACCTGCTTGAGCAGCGGCGAAAACAGCCCGACCATGCCGACGTGGTCACCTGGCTGCGGCGCAATGCCACCGATCGAATCGGCTGCGTGCGGCGGCGCAAAGCCCATCCGCGCCATCACCGTGCGCGACAGCGCGTTCGCCGCGGCAAAGCCCAGCGTACGGCGCAACTGGCGGCGTGCGGCCTCGGCGCGACCGGCAGCACCGTCCGAAGCAGCGTACTCGCGCGCAAGCGCAAGTGCATCCATGCCGACGATGGTGTGTGGATCGTCAGCGGCGGCCAGCCGCGTCAAGGCGCCATCGAGCAGCACATAGGTAATGCCGAGCGCGCCGTCGTCGAGTTCGAGTGCGCAGAACTCTCCATTCTTGGACGCTGCGGCCGCCGCCGGCGGCAGATGCAGGGCCTTTACCCGCGGCACGGGCTTGCCGGCAGTCGCGCGTTCGAGATCGGCAATGAGGTCGGCAGCGAAACTCATGGGTCGGTCCTTGTCGGTGGCATTGGATGTGCAGAGTTGGTCTCGGCCGCGTCCGCAGCGCTCGACCGCCCCGCGCGCACGGCCGCCGCAGCGGCTTCCGGGCTGACGGTACGGCTCCGGCTCTCGGGGTTGCGCAAGGCGCCTGGGAAGTAGCTCGCGGTCAGGCTCTTGGAGTGCACCGGCGAACCACCCGCCTCGGCACCCTCGCCACGCGTCGGCTGGCCCTCACCGGCCTGGCCGTAGCGGCGCCAGTCGCGCACCCAGTGGATGTCGTCGGCGAGTTCGAGCAGGCCGATCGTTTCGCGGTCGCCGATGAGGATGCCTTGCACGCGCAGGCCCTGGTCGCGCCGCACTGCATGCAGACGGTCGGCGAGCGCCGGCGTGGCGCCGAATTCGCCATCGGATGCAATCAGCAGGTCGGCAAGCTGCCACTCGGCCTCCTCCAGGCGGGCAATCGCGCGTTCGAGCGGCGCGCAGATGTCTGTCCCGCCGCCAAAGCTCTGGCCCAGGAAGCGCGCGAGCTTGGCAATACCGGCGGCGTCGACGCCAAGCACCATCTCCACCACCTCATCCGGGCCGCCGAAGGCAAACACATGGCAAGCGCGGCGCTGGGCATGGGCACAGCGCACCGCCTCCAGCACCACCGCCTTGGCGACGGCCTCGGCACCGCCCTGCATCGAACCCGAGGTATCGACACAGATCAGCATCGCCCCCATCTCCAGCCGGCGCGCTGTCGCCGGCTGCAGGCTGGGGCGCAGCACCGGCGCCGGGCGCTGGCATTCCTCCTGCAGGTGGTCGTCATCCTCGTAGCACAGCAGGCTGCGCTCGGCATGGCGGGCATGCCAGATCAAGCGCAGCTGCGGGTGGCCCAGCAGCATTGCCTCGGACGGCAGCATGCGGGCGATGCGCCCCGCGCGATGCACGCCGCGCGTTTCGCCCGGCAGCTCGGGCACGCGCAGCCGGCGCGCGCTGGTGCACAGCACGCTGGCGGGCTCGACTACCTCCTGCAAAGCCCGGCTCGAGGCGGACGCATCGTCCACCTGGCGCGCCCGGCCCAGGCTGCGGATGATGCGGGCAAGCGCCGGCAAACGCTCGATGAGCCGGCGGATGCGCACCACCTCGCGCCACTCGCTGCTGCGCAGCAGGCCGCGCAAGGCGTCCCAACGCGTGTTCTTGAGCAGATCCCCCAGGTCGCCGAATGCCGCGATGAGCTCGTCCATGTCGCCGCAGCGCTCGGCCCAGTCTGCACTGAATGCCGCGAGCGCCATCGCCTGCGCGTCCGCGGCGCTGGCGCCACGGTCGCGGTAGTCCACAACCAGGTCGAGATGGAACAACAGGCTCTGCAACACCGTATCGGTGACGTCCTCGCGCGCCCGGCAGTATGCGGCCAGCCCGAGGCCGTCCACGCACGCCAGCAACGCGGCGCGCATGCCCGATGCCGGCCAGCCGTTCGCCGCGCCCGCATCTGCCGGCACATCGCCGGCCAACAGCGCCTGCCGCCAGGCTTCGAGCGCCTCGAGGCGGCCGACCAGTTCGCCCTGCGCATGCGTCATGCCGCCCAGCCACAACGCACGCGGCAGGCGATCGAGCGTTGCCAGCGGCGCCTCGAGCGCTTCGAACAACTGCGGAACGGCTTCCGGCGCGGACACGAAGCCTCTTCAGTCGGACAGCGGCTCGTGCTCGACCGGCGCCGGCATCGCGCCGGCCTCATCGAGCCGCGGCAGGGCCTCGAAGCCTGCGCGCGCCATACCCGCACGCAACGCCAGGGACTCGATCTGCGCCGCCGTGTGCGCAAGCTGCACCTGTGCCGCGTCGACAAAAGCGGGGTCGGCCCACAACGACTGCGCAGCCCACGCCCGCAGCGCGCCCCGCTGGGCGTCGATCTCGCCCTGGTAGGCCGCGATGCGCAGCAACAGCGCATCGATCTGCGTGGTGCGCGCCGTCACGTGCAATGCACCGTAGCGGCGCTTGCGCGCGTAGGTCATGCGCAACGCACCCGCCCCACCCTTCGCATCGCCGATCTCCCCGGCAAGGGCGCTGGCCTGCTCGCTGCCCATGCCGCCACCGATTCCACTGCTGAACGCTCCAGCCAGGGTCTCGGCATGGGCAATGGCCGAAAAACGCAACCGCCCAGACTCGTCGTAGTCGAGGTCGTTGGCCTCGCGCTCGGCCTTGAGCTGAGCCTCGAACGCCTCGACCACCCTTGTCAGGCGTGGCGGTGACAGCTCCTCGCGCACACCAAGGCGGCAAGCAAGCCAGTCGGCCACCGCCTGCCGTCCCGCCTCGTCGGCGGCGATACAGCTGGGCAGCAGGCCCAGGTCCCAGGGCGCGACTTCGGCCCTGCCCTCGCTCGCCGCCGCTACGCGCAGCAGGTGGGCGATCTTGACCCAGCGCCGGTCCGACACGTAGTACTGCTGGCCGGCCAGCCAGACCCGCAGTTCGGCAAGCCGGGCGAGCACATCGGCGGGCAAGCGGACCGCAGCGGCAGCCTCACGCAGGGCATCGCACACGGCGGCCGGCAGGCTCAAGTCCTCGGGCACCGCTGGCGGTGCCCCGGCATCGCATGCCGCAAGCGCATTCCGGCCATTGCCGGCGAGCAGACGCGCGAAGCCCTCCGCGCTCACCGGCTCGACCGCCAAGCGGAGCAGGAAGCGGTCGAAAAACGCTTCGCCCACTTCGTCTTCGGGCACATGGTTGGTGGCGCCGACCACGCTGATCAGCGGGCAGCGCACACGCCCGGCACCGTTGTCGAACTCGCGCTCGTTGAGCAGGGTCAGCAGCGCGTTGAGGATGGCGCTGTTCGCCTTGAACACCTCGTCGATGAATGCGACCCCGGCCTCGGGCAGAAAGCCTGCGGTGTGGCGCTCGTAGCGGTCTTCTTCGAGCGCGCGGATGGAAAGCGGGCCGAACAGCTCTTCGGGCACGGTGAAGCGCGTGAGCAGGCGCTCGAAGTAGCGCGCATCGCTAAAGGCCAGGTGGATGCGACGTGCGAGTGCGCTCTTGGCCGTACCCGGCGGGCCGATGAGCAAAGTGTGCTCGCCCGCCAGCGCGGCGAGCAGGCTCAGGCGCAGTACGCGTGTGCGCTCCACGAGGCCGACCTCGAGGACTTCGAGCAAGCGGACAAGCCCGTCGCGGTCGAGGGTGGTCGCGTGCATGCGTGCTCAGGCCTGCGGCCCGGTGGCAGTGCCAAAGGCATGCGCCTTGAGCGTATCCAGGTCGACAATGCGCAGCGCCGCCTCGTGGGTCGCCTCCAGTACCACCGGAGGCGCCATGCCGGCGTCGAGCGCCTCCTTCCAGCGCAAGGCGCACAGGCACCAGCGGTCGCCGGGCTTGAGTCCGGCGAATCGATACTCCGGGCGCGGCGTCGACAAGTCGTTGCCCACCCTGCGCGAAAACGCCAGGAAGGCTTCCGTGACGCGTACACAGATGATGTGGCGGCCGAGATCGTCCGCCCCCGTCTCGCAGCAACCGGTCCGATAAAAGCCCGTCAGCGGCGCATAGCTGCAGGCGAGCAGCGGCCCGCCCAGAACATTACGTGAAGCGTTCATGCAGGTCCTTCAAGGTGGAGTGCTTGCCATATATCACCCACGGAGCAGCGCGGCCGGATCCGGCGCGGCGAATGGACGCTCGCGCCGATACCGACCTGGTCACAACCCCGGACCCACATTGTAGCCCTCGCGGCCGGCTTCGGCAGACGCACCGCCACCTCCAGCCCAAGAACAGAAGAGCAATCATTCCCATCACGGAGTTCACCGACAAGCGATCATTTCTGATACTTTCTGGCCTTTTAAACGATTCGTTGGCGCACAACCATGCCGAATGATTCCGAGTCCAGGCGAGAGTTCATCAGCACTGCCCAAGCGGCGCGCCAGCTGGGTCTCTCTCTCGGCGCCGTGCAGCAGATGGTCGAAAGCGGCACGCTTGCCGGCTGGAAGACGGCCGGAGGCCACCGCCGCATCCGCCAGGACTCTGTGGACGCATTGCTCGCACGCGCGAAAGCGCCCATGGCCGTGGCGCGAGCAGCAAGCGACAAGCTGCGCGTCCTCGTCGTCGAGGACGACCGCCTGCTCCAGGGCATCTACCGCGAGACCTTCGCGAACTGGGAGATGCCGCTCGAGCTGCACGTGATCGACCACGGCCTCGACGCCCTTGTCGAAGTCGGCCGCGAGCCGCCCGATCTGCTGATTGCCGACCTGCGCATTCCCGGCATCGACGGTTTCGAGATGATCCGCCGCCTGCGCGAGAACCCGCTGTCGAGCGACGTCGCCATCGTCGTGGTGTCCGCACTCAACGCCAAGGAGATCGCCGCCGAAGGTGGCCTCCCGCAGGACGTCACGGTGTATCGGAAACCCATCCCCTTCCACGAACTGCATGGCTACATGCAGGCCCTGATCGCCCAGCGCCGGCGTAGCCGCAACAGCCCCTGAAGCGCACGATGCGACCGTGAGGGAGCCTCCCATGGCCACGCCGACCTGGTTTCGCGACATGAACCTGCGCGCGAAGCTGATCGCCATCTTCGTCGCGATCAAGGTCATTCCCCTGGTGCTGCTCGCGCTGTTCGCCTGGAACGCCGCCAACGAACTCGGCCACATCGTCACCACGCGCGCCGTCAGCATGTCCGACGTCATGCGCGAAACCCAGCAGCGCACCGGCCGCACTGCAATCGACGACGCCATCGACGCGCTCGACGACCGCTCGCGCGAAGCCATCGAAGCCCTCACCACCGGCACGGCGCGCGCCGTGGCCGACTTCCTCTACGAGCGCGACCAGGACCTGCTGCGTGCGGCACGACTCGAGCCCACGGTCGACGGCTACCGCGATTTCCTCGAATCGCACCTGCGCAGGCTCGAAGAGCATGGCCCTTACGAACCCAGCGCCGACGGCATGCGCTGGGTCGAGAGCGCACCGCAGCCGCGCAACACGGCACGCGTGCGCGAACCGCTGCCCGACAACGCCGCCAACTTCCACTACCGCGCACCGGACTCGGACAGCCGCTACCCGCTACGGCCGCTCTTCCTCGAAGCGAGCTTCGTCGACACCAACGGCCAGGAGCGCATCAAGGTCCTCAGCGACACCGGCGCCACGCTGCTCGATCCAGCCCTGCGCGACATCAGCCGGCGCGAGAACACCTTCGTGCGCGCAGAGGACTACTGGCCTGCCCTGCAAGCGCTCAAGCCCGGCGAGATCTACGTCTCGCGCGTGGTCGGTGCCCAGGTCGCAACACACTGGATCGGCGAATACACGCCCGCGGAGGCACTCAAGCGCGGCCTGCCCTTCTCACCGGCCGAATCGGGCTATGCAGGTCTCGAGAACCCGGTCGGCAAGCGCTTCCAGGGCCTGGTGCGCTGGGCCACGCCCGTCGTGCGTGACGGCCGCGTCATCGGCTACGTCACGCTGGCGCTGGACCATGCCCACATCATGGCCTTCACCGACACACCGCGCCCCACGCCCGAGCGCCACGCGCCGATCGCGGACCCCGGCTCGGGCAACTACGCCTTCATGTGGGACCTCGAAGGGCGCAACATCTCGCACGCACGCGACTATTTCATTCATGGCTACGATCCCGCGACCGGCAACCCCGCCACGCCCTGGATCGACACCGAGCTATACGACGAATGGCAGTCCAGCGGCATGCCCTGGCCTGCGTTCTCGGCCACCGTGCCCAGCCACCGGGATCAGCGCCTGACCCGCAAGCCCCACCCGCAATCGACCGCCTCGGGCCTCGTCGGCCTCGACTGCCGCTATCTGAACTTCTCGCCTCAGTGCCAAGGCTGGCACGACATGACCGAGCACGGCGGCTCGGGCTCCTTCGCCATCCACTTCAGCGGCATCAAGAAGCTCACCACGGTCGCCGCCATCCCCTACTACACCGGGCAGTATGCCCTGAGCCCGCGCGGCTTCGGCTACGTGACGATCGGCGCGAACGTCGACGACTTCCACCGCGCCGCCACCGAATCCGAGCGCCGGATCGGCGAGATCATCGCAACGGCCGACCTGCAGAACGTGCGCGAACGCGAAGGGCTGGTGAACAGCATCCGCCAGAGCCTGCGCCAGACCGCCACCGGCCTTACCGTATCCACCCTGCTCATGGTGCTGGCCGTGGTGATGATCGCGGTGTGGATGGCGAACCTGCTCTCGCGCCGCATCACCGACATCATCGGTGGCATCCACCGCTTCCAGCAAGGCGACCTCGACCATCGCCTCAAGGCCGAGGGCAAGGACGAGATGGCTGAACTCGGCCGCTCCTTCAACAGCCTGGCCGACGCCATGCAGGCCTCGATCCGGCGTATCGAGGAGGCCCGGATCACCGCCGAGCAAGCGAACCGGATGAAGAGCGAGTTCCTCGCCAACATGTCGCACGAACTGCGCACACCGCTCAACGGCATCATCGGCTTCTCGGAACTGCTCAGCCTCGAGGTCGAGGACGAGGCGCACCGCAGCTACGCCAAGACCATTCACCACAGCAGCGAACACCTGCTCGCCGTGCTCAACGACGTCCTCGATCTGGCCAAGGTGGAGGCGAACCGTCTCACCCTGTCGCCCCGCACCTTCGAACTCGGCGCCCTCGTCACCTCGGTCGGCGCGCTGCACCGCGTAAACGCAGAAGCAAAGGGCGTCGCCCTGCTCACCGAGGTGCCCGTGCATCCCTGCTACATCGATGCCGATCCCGTGCGTGTCCGCCAGCTCATCGAAAACCTGCTGTCCAACGCGGTAAAGTTCACCCAGTCCGGCCAGATCGAGCTCTGCCTCACCCAGCAGCCCAGCGAGGTTACCGTCACCGTTGCCGATACCGGCTGCGGCATGACCAACGAAGAACTCGAACGCATCTTCGAACCCTTCTACCAGGGGCAGACCTTCCTCAACCGCAACCACGGCGGCACAGGCCTCGGGCTCACGCTGGTAAAACGGCTGCTCGACCTCATGGGCGGGCGGATCAGCTTCGACTCCAGCCCCGGCGCAGGCTCCACCTTCTCGATCCACATTCCGCGCGCCCAGCCACAAATGGAAAAGGGCGAACAGCCATGAGCACAACACTCGCCTTCATCGTCGATGACAGCCCGGTCAACGTCACCATCGCCAGTGTGCTCCTCAAGCGGCTGGGATGGAAAACGGAAGAATTCTCCAGCGCGATCGACATGCTTGCCCGACTCGAATCGGCGCAGCCGGGCATCATCCTGCTCGACATCTCGATGCCCGACATGGGCGGCGAAGACGCCTGCAGGATCATCCGCCAGCGTGCAGAGTTCAAGGACACGCGCATCGTCGCCTACACCGCGCACGCCCTCGAGGGGGATCACCAGCGCTACCTGGAGGGCGGCTTCAACGACATCCTGATCAAGCCAGTCAGCCTCGCCGCCATCGAGGCCCGCATCGGCCCGCCCACGACCCGCACCGACAGCTGAGCAATGGCATACGACAAACCCGCGCACTTCGACCCCGAACCACTGCTGGACGACCTGCGCGGCAACGCCGGCGTGCTCGCCAGCATCCTCGCGGTCTATGGCCCATGGCACGCGGACACCGCCAGCCGCCTGCGGGCAAGCGCGGCCGGCACGGACAGCGATGCCACCCGGCGCCTGGCCCACACCATCTGTGGCGCACTGTCCCAATTCCACGCCCGCCAGGCCGTCGCCCTCGGTCGAGCGCTGGAATCGCACTGCCGCGACAACCCGGCCGGCGCCGCACGCACCGCCGAGTTGATCGACACGCTCATCATCGAACTGGAAGCCCTCAAGAGCGAAATCGAGGCCTATGTCGAGCACCACAAGACCTGAGCTGTCGCGGCGCGACAACACGCGCCAGCACGAGCCCCCGCCAAAACCCCTTTCCCTGAGCCAAGCTTGCAGCTATAATGGCCGACTTCCTGGACAGGTGGATGAGTGGTTTAAGTCGCACGCCTGGAAAGCGTGTTTGGGATAATATCCCAACGCGGGTTCGAATCCCGCCCTGTCCGCCAGAACACAGAAAAAGCCCTGCAAATCATAGACTTGCAGGGCTTTTTTGCATTCCAAAGCGGCCTCTCCCAAGCACGGCCACAGGCCCACGCGACGGGGTCGAGACAATCTCATTGCCCCCAGACTGCCCCCTCACAGCCCCACCGCCTCATCAATAGGCAGCGTTCGCATTCCCTTGGCTGGCACCGGATCGCGACACTTATCCACAAGCCTGCCCACACCTCTATCCCCGACTGCTGGGGACAACACAACACACAGGCGGCGCAGCCCACCTAGTCACTCGCGCCCTTACCGCGCCTGCGCAGCGGCTCCAGCAGGCCGACCAGATTGTTATGGTCGAGCTCATGCATCAAGGCCAGCAACTGCCCAAGCTCCCCTGACGGAAAGCCCTGCCTTGCGAACCACGCCAGATAGGCCCCGGGCAGGTCAGCGATGATCCGGCCCTTGTACTTGCCAAAGGGCATCTCACGGGTAAGTAGCAGTTCAAGCAACTCAGGTTTCATCGAGCCTTTACCGTTCGATAGCGACACGTCCTCGACGCATCTGCCGCCAGACTGTAACTGGAGCCTGCAGTAGATTCCAAGGGGTGGGCGACGGGTTGTCGGCCGAAGCCGGCGTTCGACACAGCCTATTACGCCGGCCGGTCTGGCGTGGGAAGCCGCCGTTGGGAGGGCTGCCCTTAACTTGCTGGCGATGAGGCGCATTCGTCATGATGCGCTCCTGGGGCTAGCAACACGCGGCAAGAACAATTAACAAGAGTCCGAGGATGACGCTATGACGTGCTAGCGCCGAACGTTACAATTCGCACTGGGAGAGATATGAAGACAGCACGCACTAATAGACCTGCGCCGGCTGGCGGGAATTTCGCCACACCTCTGCGTTATCCTGGGGGCAAGGGGCGGCTCGGGCCTTGGCTGGCGCGGCTAATGCGCCATAACCGCATTAGCGGTGGCTGGTATGTCGAGCCGTATGCCGGGGGAGCTGGCGCGGCTATCTATCTGCTGTCATCCGGCTATGTCGACCATATCGCCATCAATGATCTTGATCCGGTCGTACATGCGTTTTGGTGGGCGGTCCTTAACGATGCCGCCGGTCTGTTGCGCCTGATCGACGAGACGCCGGTGACCATCGCCTCATGGGAACGCCAGAAGGCTGTGCTAGCAACGCCGGAGAGCTTTTCGCCCACCGAGGTGGGGTTTGCCACCTTTTTTCTCAATCGTACCAATCGCTCAGGTATCCTCAAAGGCGGTGTGATTGGCGGCCGGCAGCAGAATGGGCCCTATCCCATTGATGCGCGCTTTAACAAAGAGAACCTGTCGGCGCGCATCCGCCTGATTGCCAGCCTGAAGCGGCATATTTCGCTGTACCAAGAAGATGCTCTCGACCTGCTGGAGGGAATGCGCGGCGACCTTCCAGCTAAGAGCCTGACTTATCTGGATCCTCCGTATTACCAGAAGGGCAGTCAGCTCTACCGTAACCACTACAAGCCGGAAGACCATGTGCGCATTGCGGCAGCGGTCAGCGAGATCCGTTCGCCCTGGCTAGTGACCTACGACGATTGCCCGGAGATTCGTCTGCTGTACCACGATTGCGATGGCGTGGATTTTTCGTTGTACTACTCGACCGCCGGAGCCCGGCCGCTGGCCACGGAGCTGATGTATTACGGCAATCTAGAAATGCTGCCGGAGGGGCCCACGATGACGCGGCGGAACGTCTAGGGCGCATCAAACGATTCGGTGTGGACCTGCTCGTTCTTGATTGTCTGATTTGAGCGGTTATCCACCTGACTTGAGCGCTATGACGGACCACTATTGCGGCCTGCTTCGTCTCGCTCGCACCTGAACCGTGCTCGATCAACGCCAGCAGGCGGTGACGAAGCAGCCGATTTCGTCCCAGAGAGTATTGAGCGTCTGACCGTTCGGGTGAAAGGTCGAGCGGTGGATGTGGTGCTGCAGGGTCTTGATGTGCAGTAAGCCGACGGTGCCACGGGTGTGGCTCGTGACCGCATCGTGCTGGTGCTGGTTGAGCAGTCCGGCGGTTTTCATGTGATCGGCGGTGTTAGCAATGCCGGTGTGCAAGTGTTGCTCTTCACGTAACTGGTGCTTTTGCCGGTAGCGGTTGTTGCTCAGTTCGATGAGCGCGCGCAGCAGCATGGTCGTGGCTAACGGTGTGTCGTGGGGGTTCAGTTGCCGTAGCTCGACGATGATCGACTGCGCCTTGGTTTCACTAGACGGAATCGCGATACCGGGTGATGCATTCTTCCGTGGGCCGAAGAGACATTTCCGGTTTTGCGGCAGCGTCGCCGGGCTGGGCTGGCGTGGCGCGTTGCCGCCCGCACTGAGGGGAGTGCCGCCGGGCGGCGGTGCATTGCCTTGGTCGGCGGCATTGTCGCCGGCGGGGCTGCCAGGCGTGCTGTTTCCATTCGCATGGGAAGGTAGGAGGCCATCAGCGGCGTGGTGGCCGCTATCGTCCGAGTTGTCGTTGTGCGGTGGCAGTCCGGGTTGGTCGCTTGGGTGCGCGGGGCCTATGTCTTGGCGAACTTGCCTGAAGTACGCATCGCGCCGTTCGCTGCTGTAAATCGATCCAGTGCCGCCGTCGCGGGCCACATTAACCCGGCCCGTGGCGATATCGTTGATCACGCGGGTGCTCAGTGCGTACGCCTGAGGGATTGTCAGCGTGGGCACCAACTCATCATTGTCGACGCGGAAGCCGATCAGCTCCAACGTGTCGGTGTTTAGGCCGCGTGTGAGGGTAGTGATCGGAAAATCGTCGTCGATGGGCAGCCCTTGGGTTTCCGCCCAAAGCAGCAGCTGGGCCGCACGCCGATGCTGGTCGGTCTCGCTCTTTTCGAGCTTGAACAGGGAAATGAGCATGGCCTCCCAAGCCTTTTGCCCGACACCAGCGTTCTCTCCGGTGTGCTTGCGCTCGACGTAGTCGAGAATCGTGGCCTCGTCGTCACAGGCTAGGCAACTGATAGCGGTCGGGATATTCGCCTTGTGCTCGTCGGCGATCTGGCTGATCTGGCTGGCGAATTGGGCATCGGCCTGGGCCAGAGTCGGGCGGTTGAGTAACTTGAGCGAGGCGATGCGCCGGTTACCATCGCGAACCCGCCATTTTCCATCTTCCGTTTTCGACACGAGGATATGTTCCGGAGTCAGCCCCTTGCTAGCGATATCCCGGATCAGGTTGAGTAGGGGGTATTTGTCTCGCATCAGCCGCGCGATGCAGTCGGCCTGGTCGGCGCCGTGCCGGATGCGCGGATTGTGCGTGTCGAGAAGAAGATCTTCGATGCTGAGGTCTGTGACGTTGTAGTAGCGATTCCGGCTCATGGCGTTTGCGTAGTTGGCGTCGATCGGTGGATTGTACGACGACCAATCAAAGACCAGGATGCAGATACCTCGAGTCGCCCGGATTTTCATGTCGCTGCGATGTCGGCTTTGCTCCTTGGACCAGCCTCCGTATAAGAAGGGGGCATGCGGCTGCAATGGCCGACAACCCGATCCTCATATCCCACCCGCCGCCCCCGCCGAACTCAAAAAATCACTCCAACGCTCGAACTGTCCTCACAGCATCGAGCTTTCGCAGCATTCGAGTCGACAGGCACGCAAACCTACCTTGCCTCCGCCCCCTCCCCCGCGATGAGGCGCAAACGACTCGCGCGCCCCTTCCTCAGCAAGGTCCAGCATCTCGCCAGTCAGATCGAAACGGCTCTCGCCGCCTCGCAGAGCGCCGCCCCTGGCTCGACTGCGCCATGCGGATCAAAGCCGACAGCGCCTTGCTTGGCCGATCGAACTCTGGATCCAACTGCGCGAAGGCCTTATCGTAGCCGCGCAGTTACCCCAGTTCGCGGGCTATCTCGTCTTCCACCGCTTGCTGGCAGCCAATCGTCGCCACCGGAACCTCAGGCGGCCGATGGTTGAGAACACACCCCGGCAACAGGCGCGCGCCCGTGTTGCCGCCCCCCACCACCCGGAGTATCGAACCATGCGCTTCACCCCGGACACCACACCCCTCGAAGTCGAGACCGGCCCCAACCCGCAGTGGTCGGTGATCTGGCTGCACGGCCTGGGCGCCGATGGCAGCGACTTCGAACCCGTCGTGCCCGAGCTCGGCCTTGCCGACGCACCAGCCCTGCGCTTCATCTTTCCGCACGCGCCCTTGCGCCCGGTGACCTGCAATGGCGGCTACGTGATGCGCGCCTGGTACGACATCATCTCGCTCGCGCCGGCCAGCCGGCAGATCGACGAAGGCGGCCTGCTCGAATCGCGCGCCTACGTCCGCCAGCTCATCGAACACGAGAACGGGCGCGGCATCACGAGCGACCGCATCATCCTCGCAGGCTTCTCGCAGGGCGGCGCGGTCGCCTATCTGAGCGCGCTCACCCATCCGGTGCCACTGGCGGGCATCGTCGCGCTATCGACCTACATCCCGAGCGCCCGCCTGCTCGTCGATGAGCTGACCGAGGCAAACCGGCAGATCCCGGTCTTCGCCGCGCACGGGACGCAGGATGACGTCGTCGCGCTCGAACTGGGTACCCAGGCCCTTGGTCTGCTGCAGACGCTTGGCCTCGAGCCCGAGTGGCACACCTACAACATGCCCCACTCGGTGTGCCTGCAAGAAGTGGCCGATATCGGCGCCTGGATCAAGGCCCTGGTAGGCGGCGCGCGCTAGACGACAGCCGCCGCTGCCGTCAGCGCATCGCTGCGACCGCCCACTCGACCACGGCCAGCGCCAGGGCGTCGGACGCCTGGCCGAAGGCCTGCACCACAGCCGGCACCGCGGTGTCGGTCGCCGCCTGGCGGAACTCGAAGCGCTGGCTGGCGACGATGCGCTGGGTGTCCGGGCGATACAGGCGCACATCGAGGCGCACGACTACCTCGGGCCTGCCGTCGCGGTATTCGCTCTGGAAGGCGCGCAGATCGCTGTCGATCTCGAAGTCGGCGTGCAGACGGCGCTCGTCGGTGCTCAGTGCGGCGATGCGCCCGTCGGCGCGGAAGGCGTCGAGCAGGCGGTTGCGCACCAGGATGGGCGCGGGGTCGCTCCAGCCCGCGCCCTTGTAAATGCTGACGCGGTTGTCCTCGGGCAGGACGACGATGCGCTGGCCGGCCAGATGCACACCCGCTGCAGGACGCGCAATGCGCAGCGATACCGGCATGGAGGCGGCATCGGCGCGCGCACCCGTGCCTTGTACAGACGCCTGCTCCGCAGGCAGCAAGTAGACGTCGAGCGGCTCGGCCTTGGGCAGGATGGTGCAGGCCGAGAGCAGCGCCAGGGCGGCGGCCGAAGCCGTTGCCCCACGCAGGCGCACGAACGCCCGCCGGGCGCGGTCGGTGTGCTTCATGGTGAGCTTCATGGCGTGAATTCCTTGGTCGGTTCGAGCCCGAGCAGATAGTCGGCAGGGCGGTCCTCGAGCTGGCGGGTAATCGCGCGCAGCGAAGCGAGCGTGGTGCGCAGTTCGCCGATCGCCGGGCCAAGCTCGGCCAGCGCACGCACGCCGCCGTCGAGTGCATCACGGTTATCGGCGACGAGGCTGTCGAGCGTACCCATGGCGCGTTCGAAGGCGATCATCGAGCGCTCGGCGCTCTCCAGGGTGCGCGCGCCCTGCACGTCGATCAGGCGGTTGGCGGCGCCCATCGCCCGCGTCGCCTCGGCCAGCGCGGCATTGGCCTGCTGGCTGGCGAGGGTGAGCTGGCGCAGCGCCTCGCCCACATCGCCGCGCTGCTCGGCCAGGCTGGCGGTCGTGGTCTCCATGTGCTGCAGCATGCGGCCGATGAGCGCGACGTTGTCAGCGGACAACAGTGCGCGCGCCTGCATGAGCAGCTCGTTGATGTTGAAGACGGCGTCCTCGCCATCGGCGAGCAGGCGGCTCATCGGCGAGGGCGTCGCGATGATCTGCGGCACGTCGTCGTCGCTGCCCTGCAGCTTGGTGCTCGTCGGCTCATCGCCGCTGGTGAGGCGGATGATCGAGATGCCGGTGATGCCCGCCGGCACCAGGCGCGCACGGGTGTCGCTGCGCACCGGCGCTTCGCTGTCGACACGCACGCGGGCGATGACGCGGTGGGCATCCTGCGGGTCCAGGCGCAACCCGGTGACATCACCGATGCGGATGCCATTGAACTCGACCGTGCTGCCGCGCGACAGGCCGGTGACGGCCTCCTGGAAGACGATGTCGTAGACCTCGAACTGGCGGTCGCTGTCGGCCTTGGCCAGCCATAGCGCAAAGATGAGCGCGGCGCCGATGATGGTCACCGTGAACAGGCCGATCAGGACGTGATGGGCGCGTGTTTCCATGTCAGGCATTCTCCGTTCGGACAGCGGCGGCACTCACCGCCTGCGCTGCGGCACGGCCGCGCGGGCCGTGGAAGTATTCGCGGATCCAGGCGTCGTCGAAGGCGGCAACGTCGTCGAGGCCGGCATTGACCAGCACCTTCTTCTGCGCCAGCACGGCCACGCGGTCGGTGATGGTGTAGATGGTGTCCAGGTCGTGGGTGACGATGAACACCGTGAGCCCGAGCGCATCGCGCAGGGTGAGGATGAGCTGGTCGAAGGCCGCCGCACCGATCGGGTCCAGCCCGGCGGTGGGCTCATCCAGAAACAGAATGTCCGGGTCGAGCGCAAGCGCCCGCGCCAGGGCGGCGCGCTTGACCATGCCGCCCGACAGGTCCGACGGGTACTTGTCGCCCGCCAGCGCCGGCAGGCCGGCAAGGGCGATCTTGAGCGCCGCCAGCTGCGCCGCCTCGCGCGCCCCCAGGCCGGCATGCTCGATCAGCGGCAGTGCCACGTTCTCGGCCACCGTCAGCGAGGAAAACAGCGCCCCCTTCTGGAACAGCACGCCGAAACGGCGCTCCACCGCCATGCGCCGTGCCGGCGGCAGCGCCAGCAGATCCTCGCCGAACACCCGCACCTTCCCCGCACGCGGTCGGTTCAAGCCCACGATCGTGCGCAACAGCACCGACTTGCCGGTGCCCGAGCCGCCCACGATGCTCAGGATCTCGCCGCGGCGCACGTCGAGGTCGAGTGCATCGTGCACCACCTGGCTGCCGAACTGGTTGCGCACATCGCGCACCTCGATGATGTTGTCGGCCACGTTCGCCTGCGCCTTCATCACCAGCCCATCTCCATGCAGAACAGCGCGGCGATCGCATCGACCACGATGACGACGAAGATCGACTGCACCACCGCCGAGGTGGTGTGCTCGCCCACCGACTGCGCGCTGCCCTGCACGCGCAGCCCCTCCAGGCAGCCGATGACGGCGATCAGGAAGGCGAAGATCGGCGCCTTCGACATGCCGACCAGGAAGTGGATGAGGCCGACATTGCTTTCGAGCCGGGACAGGAACATCACCGGCGAGATGTCGAGCGTGAGCGCCGACACCAGCATGCCGCCGACGATGCCCGACACCATGGCGACGAAGGTCAGCATCGGCAGCGCCAGCATCAGCGCGAACACGCGCGGCAGCACCAGCAGCTCGACCGGATCGAGACCGAGCACACGAATCGCGTCCACTTCTTCGTTGGCCCGCATCGAGCCGATCTGCGCGGTGAAGGCGCTCGCCGTGCGGCCGGCGACGATGATGGCGGTGAGCAGCACGCCAAACTCACGCAGAAAGGAGTAGGCAATCAGGTCGACGGTGAAGATGCTGGCGCCGAAGTCGGCGAGCACGGTCGCGCCGAGAAAGGCCACCACCGCGCCCACCAGGAAGGTGAGCAGCGCGATGATCGGCACGGCGTCCAGCGCCGTCTTCTCCAGGTTCGCCACCAGCGCGGTGACCCGCCAGCGCCGCGGCTGCAGCATCACACGTGCAGCGGTCTCGAGGATGAGGCCGATGAAGCCGACCAGCCCGACAACATGGTGCCAGAACACGCCCATCGTGCGCCCGACATGCTCGAGCACGTCGCCCAGCGCGCTGCCGCGCCTGCGTGCGCCGCCGCCGTCCTGGCCGGAAAGCGCCGCCGCGACGGCCCTGAGCAGCGCACGGCGCTCTGCGGGCACATCCGCGGCCTCGGCCATCAAGACCTCCACGCGCTGGCTGCCGAGCAGCCCGCAGATGAGCTGCGCGCCAGCCGTGTCGAGCGCAAGCAGCGCGGACAGATCCACACGCGCAGCCTCGCCCGCGCGCCCGCGCAGGCGGTCCACCACCTGGTTCAGGCGCCTGTAGTGGGCCAGCGTCCAGTCCCCGCCCAAGCGCAGTACGCCACCGCCCTCATCCGCCACCAGTTCGGCATTGCCCGGGCGCGCCACGGAGCTCGGCGCGGGCGGGGTCGAATCGGCAGACAGGGACATCGGCATCGCACTCCAGTCGGGTGAGCTTCTTCAGTTCAGAGCACATTCAAGCAAAACCGTGCCAGCCGCAAGGCAACGGGGTGAGGCACAGCAGTGTTGGCGGATGCGCGGGGGGCGATCGCCTTCGAAGGCTCGCGGCTGGCGCCGCTCCTACCGGGGCTGCGGCGTGCGCGGTCTTGCCGTGGGAGCGGCGCCAGCCG
>NZ_AMXA01000014.1 GCF_000310145.2 Thauera sp. 28 | reverse complement strand
CGCCAGTCGCGAGCTTTTCGGGGCTCGCGACTGGCGCCGCTCCTACATAAAGACCCCAAGCCGCGGCGCGGTTGTAACCGCAGGACCCAGCGCCATCAGGGGCCGTAGGAGCGGTCCCTGATGCGAGCCTTCTCAGGCATGCTTGTCTTACGAAACCGGCCCAACCGTTGGCAGCCGGGCCAGTAATCAGGCTTCGGCCGCCTTTGCAGCGCGCTTGCGATCGTTTTCCTTCAGGTGACGCTTGCGCAGGCGGATGTTCTTCGGCGTGATCTCGACCAGCTCGTCGTCGGCGATGAACTCGATCGCGGACTCCAGCGTCAGCGCGATCGGCGTGATCAGGCGCACGGCCTCGTCGGTGCCGGAGGCACGCACGTTGGTGAGTTGCTTGCCCTTGATCGGGTTTACGACAAGGTCGTTGTCGCGCGTGTGGATGCCGATGATCATGCCTTCGTACAGCGCTTCGCCCGGGCTCACGAACATGCGGCCGCGGTCCTGCAGGTTCCACAGCGCGTAGGCGACCGCGTCGCCGTCGTTCTGCGAGATCAGCACGCCATTGCGGCGCTCGGCCATCGCGCCGGCCATCGGACCGTAGTCGTCGAACACGTGGCTGGCGAGGCCGGTGCCGCGCGTCATGGTGAGAAATTCGCCCTGGAAGCCGATCAGGCCGCGGGCCGGAATGCGGTATTCGAGACGCACACGACCTTTACCGTCCGGCTGCATGTCCTGCAGTTCGCCGCGGCGGCGGCCAAGTTCTTCCATGACGCCGCCCTGGTGGTCTTCCTCGACGTCCACTGTGAGCATTTCGTACGGCTCGCATTTTACGCCGTCGATTTCCTTGTACACCACGCGCGGGCGGCCAACCGCCAGCTCGTAGCCTTCACGGCGCATGTTCTCGAGCAGGATCGTCAGGTGCAGCTCACCACGGCCCGACACCTCGAAGACGTCCGAATCGCCGGTGTAATTCACGCGCAACGCTACGTTCTTAAGCAGTTCCTTTTCCAGGCGCTCGCGGATCTGGCGGCTGGTGACGAACTTGCCTTCGCGGCCGGCCAAGGGCGAAGTATTGACCATGAAGTTCATGGTCAGCGTCGGCTCGTCGACCGCGATCGGCTTCATGCCCTCGAGGCAGTCCGGGTCGCACAGCGTGACACCGATATTGACCTGCTGAATGCCCGCGATCAGCACGATGTCGCCGGCTTCGGCCGATTCGGCAGGGGAGCGCTCCAGGCCCTTGAAGGTCAGAATCTGGCTCACCTTGCCCTTGCCACGGTTCTCGTCGCCGTACATGACCACAACTTCCTGGTTCGGGCGCACGCGGCCACGCTTGATGCGGCCGATGCCGAGCTGCCCCATGTAGGTGGAGTAGTCGAGCGAGCAGACCTGGAGTTGCAGCGGGCCGTCGGCATCGACCTCGGGTGCCGGCACGTGCTCGAGGATGGCCTCGAACAGCGGACGCATGTCCTTGCGCTCGTCACCCTCGTTGATGACCGCGAAGCCGTTCAGGCCCGAAGCGTAGATCACCGGGAAGTCGAGCTGCTCTTCGGTGGCGCCGAGCTTGTCGAAGAGGTCGAAGGTGTGATTGATGACCCAGTCCGGACGCGCGCCCGGGCGATCGATCTTGTTGATCACGACGATCGGCTTCAGGCCCAGGGCGAGTGCCTTGCGGGTGACGAAACGCGTCTGCGGCATTGGGCCTTCGACCGCATCGACCAGCAGCAGAACGCTGTCGACCATCGACAGCACGCGCTCGACCTCGCCACCGAAGTCGGCGTGACCCGGGGTGTCTACGATGTTGATGTGGGTGTCGCCGTACTGGATGGCACAGTTCTTCGACAGGATCGTGATGCCGCGTTCCTTTTCGATGTCCCCCGAGTCCATGACGCGTTCTGCGACCTGCTGGTTTTCGCGGAAGGTGCCGGACTGGCGCAGGAGCTGGTCGACGAGGGTGGTCTTGCCATGATCGACGTGGGCGATGATGGCGATGTTGCGAATGGCGCGGGACATGGAGGAGGGCGTGCGAAGTCTTTGAAAGGGCGAGGATTCTATCACGTGCTGCGGCGGCGCAGCATGGAATTATCGAGCCTGTCCGGTGACGTGCTAGAATCGCGCGCCCATCACGGAGAAGACCACGAATGCTTGCGATCATCGGCGGCAGCGGACTCACCCAGTTGTCGAACATGGAGATCGAGCGGCGCGAGGTTGTGCGCACCCCGTTTGGCGAGCCTTCGGGCGCGCTCGTCTTTGGCCGCATGTGTAACGAGCCCGTCGTGTTCCTGGCGCGACATGGATACGGCCACACGATTCCTCCGCATCTGGTCAATTACCGCGCCAACATCTGGGCGCTCAAGGATGCGCGGGTAAGCGGCATCGTCTCGGTGGCATCGGTCGGTGGCATCCGGGCCGAACTGGGGCCGGGCACCTTGATGGTGCCCGACCAGATCATCGATTACACCTGGGGTCGCAAGAGCACCTTCTTCGAGGGTGGCGATACCCCGGTGCGCCATATCGACTTCACTCACCCCTACGACCAGGCGCTGCGCCAGCGCCTGCTTGCGGCGATCTCCGCTGCGGGCGAGTACGCGGTCGATGGCGGTGTCTATGCCAGCACCCAGGGGCCGCGGCTGGAGACCGCAGCGGAGATCAACCGGCTCGACCGTGATGGTGCCGACATCGTCGGCATGACCGGCATGCCCGAGGCTGCATTGGCGCGCGAGCTCGATCTCCCCTATGCAGCGATTGGTGTGGTGGTCAATTACGCTGCCGGGCGCTGGTCGAGCGAGGCGGGCATCCACTTTCCCGACATCGAGATCGTGCTGCAGGAATCCATGCTGAGGGTGCGCAACGTACTCGAGTGCTTGTGCAGGGTTTGAGGCCAGGGGCCGGAGCAAATCGCATGAAACGTATCGAAACCGCATTCGAGCATGTGCTCTTCACCAGCCGCTGGCTGATGGCGCCGGTCTACCTGGGCCTGGCGATGGCGATGCTGTTGCTGCTGTTCAAGTTCATGAAGGAGCTGTTCGGGCTGTTCGCCGAGATCTGGTCCGCATCGGGGAGCGAGTTGATCATCGGCGTGCTCACCCTGGTGGACGTTGCGCTGATCATGAATCTGCTGATCATCATCATGTTCAGCGGCTACGAGAACTTCGTGTCGAAGATGGAGGACTTGCACTCCCACCGCGACCGGCCGGACTGGATGGGACACATAGGCTTTTCGGACCTGAAGCTCAAGCTGATCGGTTCGATCGTCGCCATCTCGGGGATCGAGTTGCTCAAGGGCTTCATGAATGCCCACAACATGACCGACCGTCAGCTCGCCTGGATGGTGGGCATCCATGTCACCTTCCTGTTCTCCGGCCTGCTCTACGCAGCCATGGATCGCATTGCCGGCAAGGGGCACTGATCTCTGCGGCGGACGCCTGCAGGCTGCTGGGGCCCGGATGGGCGCAAGGAAGAGGCAAGGGGGCGAAAGCCCCCTTGTCATGTCTGCAGGCGGTCCAGGATCTCGCGCTCGATCTTGAGCACGAGCGCGTCCTGGTTCAGGGCCTGGCCAGTGAGCAGGAAGGTGTCTTCGACGCGCTCGCCCAGTGTGGCGATCTTGGCCGTATGCAGGCGGATGCCATGATCGGCAAGCACAGAGGCGACATCGAAGAGCAGGCCGGGGCGGTCGGCCGCGGTCAGTGACAGGACGTGATGCCGCCCGGCTTCGTCGGCGCGGATGCTGACTTCGGGGCTGATCGGGAAGTGCTTGACGTGGCGCGACATGCGCCCACGCGCGGGGCGCTCGGGCGCGCCCTGCTGTTGCAGGCGCACGGCCAGCTCGTGCTCGATCAGGGTCACGATGTCCCGGTAGGACGCTCGTTGCCCCGGGTCCTGGAGCATGAAGCTGTCGAGTGCGAAGCCATGGCGCGTCGTATGTACCTTGGCGTCGAGGATCGAGAACCCCATGCGCCCGAAGAAGCCGGTGAGGCGCACGAAGAGGTCGCGCTGGTCGCGCGTGAAGACCATTACCTGGACGCCATCCTCGTCTTCAGCCACACGCGCCTTGACGACCGGCTCGGGCGAGTCGCTGCGATAGTAAAGCAGCCGGGTGTGCCATGCGATCTCCTCGGCAGAGTGGCGCATGAAGTACACCGGATCGAGGTGATCCCAGAGCGTGTTTTCCACGCCGGGGCGCAGGCCGTGGTAGCGCAGCAGGCGCCGCGTGTCCTCCAGTCGGTCATCCAGGCCCAGTGCCGCCTGCGGGGTTGCGCCGCGCAGCAGGCGCTGGGTGGCGAAGAAAAGATCCTCGAGCAGCTTGCCCTTCCAGCCATTCCAGACCTTGGGGCTGGTGCCGCGCACGTCGGCATGGGTAAGCAGGTAGAGGGCTGTCAGGCGGCGCTCGTCGCCCACCGTATCTGCAAAGCGCTGAATCACTTCGGGGTCCGAAGTGTCTTCCTTCTGCGCCACACGCGACATGGTGAGGTGGTGCTCGACGAGCCATACCACGAGTTCGGTGTCCTCGGTCGGCAGTTCGTGCTGGGTGCAGAACTCCCGCGCATCGGTCATGCCAAGCGTCGAATGGTCGCCGCCGCGCCCCTTTGCGATGTCGTGAAAGAGGGCGGCGATATAGAGCAGCCAGTGGCGCTCGAAGCCGATGATGAGCCGGGTCATCAGCGGGTATTCGTGCGCATGTTCGCCCATCGTGAAGCGCCGCATGTTGCGCAACACCATGAGGATGTGCTGATCGACCGTGTAGACATGGAACAGGTCGTGCTGCATCTGTCCGACGATACGGCGCCACGGGACAATGTAGCGCGACAGGATGCCGTATTCGTTCATGCGCCTGAAGCTGCGCACGATGCCGCGCTTCTGCTGCAGGATCTGCAGGAACAGGGCGCGATGCTCGGGGCGTGCCCGGAAGGCGGCATTCACACGGTTGCGATTGATCCACAGGGCTCGCAGCGTGCGCGCAGTCATGCCCTTGAGTTCGGAGCGCTGCTGCAGCAACAGGAAGCACTCGAGCAGCGCGGCGGGTTCGCGCTCGAACACATCCTCATGGCGGATGTCGAGCAGTTCGCGCACGACCTGGAAGCGGGGGTTGACCGTGATCGCCGCGCCGCGGTCGGGAAAGATCACGCTGCCGTAGTTCTGCAGCAGTACAGTGTTGAGCTGCATGACCATCTTCGCGGTCACGTAGTAGCGCTGCATCAGAACTTCGGATGCGCGTCGGGTCGCCGTGGGTTCGATGCCGAGGATGCGCGCGAGCTTCTCCTGGTGATCGAACAGCAGCCGATCCTCGCTGCGCCCGGTCAGCAAGTGCAGACGGATGCGCAGGTGCTGGAGGAAACGCTCGACATTGCGTAGCTCCCCGGCTTCGCTTCCGGTAATCAGGCGCCGCCGCGCGAGATCCCGCCAACTGCGTCCAAGACCACCGGCGCGCGCGATCCAGCCGAGCATCTGCAGGTCGCGAAGCCCACCGGGACTCTCCTTGCAATTAGGCTCCAGTGCGTACGGCGTTTCATTGAAGCGCGCGTAGCGCTGTTCCTGCTCGAGCAGCTTGGCCTTATAGAAAGTGCGCAGGTCGAGGCCATCGCGGAAGAGGCTGTTGAGCAGTTCGAACAGCCTGCCGTCGCCGGTGAGCAGTCGAGCCTCAAGAAGACTGGTCTGGACGGTGATGTCGTCGGCTGCGGCCACCAGGCACTCGTCGATCGTGCGCACTGAATGGCCGATCTCGAGGCCCATGTCCCACAACGCACTCACGAGGCTGGAGAGCTTACCCTGCAGTGCCGCATCCGCGGCCTTCGGCAGCAGGATAAGCAGGTCAACGTCGGAGGCCGGAAACAGCTCGCCACGGCCGTAGCCGCCCACTGCAACGACTGCGGCATCGGCAGGCATTGCGCAGTCGTGCCATAGGCGGACGATCTCATCGTCCACGAGCGTGGCTCGCCCCTTGAGCATGTTGCCGGTGTGCGGGCGCGCCTCGTAGGCGGTGCGCAGTGCGGCCATGCCCTCGCTGAGCCGGCGCCTGGCCGCGGCCACGAAGCCCTGCAGTGATTCGGTGAGCGCGTCGTTCATGCGCCTTGTCCGTCTCAGAGTGTCGCAGCGAAACGGTCGGCGACGATGGCGGGCGGAGCGGGCGCCTTGGGCGAAACCGTGAGTACCTCGACGCCGGACTCGGTGACGAGAATCGTGTGCTCCCACTGCGCCGACAGGCTGCGGTCCTTGGTCACGATTGTCCAGCCGTCCGGCAGTTCGGAGATCGCCGCCTTGCCGGCGTTGATCATTGGCTCGATGGTGAAGATCATCCCCGGCTTGAGCTCGGGGCCGGTGCCTGCCTTGCCGTAGTGGAGAACCTGTGGTTCCTCGTGAAACTTGCGGCCGATACCGTGTCCGCAGAACTCGCGCACCACGGAAAAGCCGTTGCCTTCGGCGTGCTTCTGGATGGCTGCACCAATGTCGCCCAGTCGCCCACCCGCTCGCACCGCGGCGATACCCAGCCACATGCACTCATAGGTGATCTGGGTCAGGCGCTTGGCGATGATGCTGGCCTCGCCGCCGACGATGAACATGCGGCTCGTGTCGCCATGGAAGCCATCCTTGATGACGGTGATATCGAGGTTGACGATGTCGCCCTTCTTGAGTGCCTTGTCGCCCGGTACGCCATGGCACACCTGATGGTTGACCGACGTGCAGATCGACTTCGGATAGGGCGAGTAACCCGGGGGCGCATAGTTGAGCGGTGCCGGAACCGTGTTCTGCACGCCGACCATGTAATCGTGGCACAGGCGGTCGAGTTCGGCCGTGGTGACGCCGGGCTTGACGAAGGGTTCGATGTAGTCGAGGACTTCGGCAGCCAGGCGGCACGCCACCCTCATCTGCTCGATCTCTTCCGGTGTTTTGATGACGATGCTCATTATGTTTATGGGTGCGAGTGGCGTGGGAGTTGGGGGAGGGAGGGGTTGAAGGCCCCTGCCAAGGACTGAAGGCTATCGCATGCGCCCCTTGCCGGCAAACCCGGAGTGAATCGCGCCTTGAGTGCTGTGATTCTGACGTGATATTATCGCCGGCTTGTCTGTAGTGACAGGCAAAATCCGCACGTCCTGATGGAAGGGGTCTGCCGGGTCAGCGCTGTGGTGCCAGCACGCCGTTCAAGGGCTGCAGGTACCTGACGGCCTGCCGGTGGCGTTTTTTGCGGCTTGTTCGTTAGCATTTTGCGGCGAGCTTGCGCACCTCAGGGCGGAGGTACAACCCTTTGAAATTTGGAGTTATTCATGTCCGTTACGATGCGTCAGATGCTGGAAGCCGGCGTCCACTTCGGTCACCAGACCCGTTTCTGGAACCCGCGCATGGCCCCCTATATCTTCGGTCAGCGCAACAAGATTCACATCGTCAACCTCGAAAAGACGATGGCCAAGTACAACGAGGCGATGGACTTCGTCCGCAAGCTCGCTGCCAACCGCGGCAACGTTCTGTTTGTCAGCACCAAGCGCCAGGCGCGCGAGATCATCGCCGAAGAGGCGGGTCGTGCCGGCATGCCTTTCGTCGATGAGCGCTGGCTCGGCGGCATGCTGACCAACTTCAAGACGGTCAAGCAGTCGATCAAGCGTCTCAAGGAAGTCGAGGCGATGATGGAAGACGGTTCGGTCGAGCGTCTGTCCAAGCGCGAAGCGCTGACCGTTCGCCGCGAACTCGAGAAGCTGCAGAAGTCGATCGGCGGCATCAAGGACATGGGTGGCCTGCCCGATGCGCTCTTCGTCATTGACGTCGGTTACCACAAGATCGCCATTACCGAAGCACAGAAGCTGGGTATTCCGGTCGTTGCCGTGGTCGATACCAACCACTCGCCGGATGGCGTTGATTACGTGATCCCGGGTAACGACGACTCGTCGCGCGCAATCCGTCTCTACGCTCGTGGCGTGGCCGATGCCGTGCTGCAAGGCCGCAGCCAGGTGCTGCAGGAGATCGTCGATGCGGGCGGCGACGAATTCGTCGAGGTCGAGGAAGAAGGTACGCAGGAACAGGCCTGATCCTCTGCACAGGGGCCGCGAGGCCCCTTTTGCAATCTGGTCTCCGTGGAGCGGCCGCCTGGCCGGGACTCCACCCCATATCTGACACACAACCGAACATTCAGGAGCTAGCATGGCGGAAATCACCGCGAGCATGGTCAAGGAACTGCGCGAGAAGACTGACGCGCCGATGATGGAGTGCAAGAAGGCGCTGACCGAGGCCGGCGGCGACATGGACAAGGCTGAAGAGATCCTGCGCGTCAAGCTCGGCAACAAGGCTTCCAAGGCTGCCGCCCGTATTGCCGCTGAAGGCATCGTCGGCATCAGCATTGCTGCAGACGGCAAGCTCGGCACCATCATCGAAGTCAATTGCGAGACCGACTTCGTGGCCAAGAACGACGACTTCCTCGCGCTGGTGCAGAACTGCGCCGAGCTGGTGTCGGCAAACAATCCGGCCGACGTCGCTGCGCTGTCGGCACTGCCGCTGGGCGAGGGTACGGTCGAGTCGACCCGTACCGCGCTGGTCGGCAAGATCGGCGAGAACATGTCGATCCGCCGCTTCGCGCGCGTCGAAGCCAAGGGCCAGCTGTTCTCCTACATCCACGGTGGCGCCAAGATCGGCGTACTGCTGGACCTCGTCGGCGGTGACGAGCAACTCGGGCGTGACATCGCGATGCATATCGCGGCCTCCAAGCCGAAGTCGCTCGACTCTTCCGGTGTGTCGGCCGAGCTGATCGAAGCCGAGCGCCGCATTGCCATCGAGAAGGGGCGTGAAGCCGGCAAGCCGGAGGCGATGCTCGAGAAGATCGCCGAAGGTACGGTGCAGAAGTTCCTGAAGGAAGTCACCCTGCTCGGCCAGATCTTCGTGAAGGCCGAGGACGGCAAGCAGACGATCGAGCAATTGCTCAAGGCGAAGGGCGCAAGCGTCGCGTCGTTCACCCTCTACATCGTCGGCGAAGGCATCGAGAAGAAAGTGACCGACTTCGCTGCCGAAGTGGCCGAGCAGGCCGCAGCTGCTGCAAAGAAGTAAGAGGGAGATGGATATGTCCGCCGCCTATAAACGCATCCTGCTCAAGCTCTCGGGCGAAGCCCTGATGGGAGATGACGCCTATGGTATCAACGAGGATGTCGTAACCCGCATCGTCTCCGAGATCGCCGAGGTTACACGGCTCGGTGTGCAGGTGGGTGTGGTGATTGGCGGCGGCAACATCTTTCGCGGCATGAAGGGTGCGGCATCTGGCATGGATCGCGCCACGGCCGACTACATGGGTATGCTGGCGACCGTGATGAATGCAATGGCCCTGGCCGATGCGATGCGTCGCATGGACCTCGAGGCTCGCGTGCAATCCGCGCTGCGTATCGACCAGGTCGTCGAGCCTTACATCCGCGGTCGCGCGATCCGCCACCTCGAAGAGGGGCGGGTCGTCATCTTCGCTGCCGGCACCGGCAACCCTTTCTTTACCACCGATACTGCTGCCGCCCTGCGCGGTGCGGAGATCGGTGCCCAGATCGTCCTCAAGGCCACCAAGGTCGATGGCGTCTACACGGCAGACCCCAAGAAGGATCCGAGCGCCCAGCGCTATCATCGCATCAGCTTCGATGAGGCCATCGGCCGCAATCTGGCGGTCCTCGATGCCACGGCGTTCGCGCTGTGCCGTGACCAGAAGCTGCCGATCAACGTGTTCTCGATCTTCAAGCCGGGCGCTCTCAAGCGCGTGGTGATGGGCGAGGACGAAGGAACGCTGGTCCATTCCTGATTACTGGAGAGTGCGCGCATGATTCCTGAACTCAAAAAAACGACCGAGCAGAAAATGCAGAAGTCGGTCGAATCGCTCAAGACCGATCTCGCCAAGGTCCGCACCGGGCGTGCCCACACCGGTCTGCTCGACCATGTCATGGTCGAGTATTACGGCTCGATGGTGCCGGTGAACCAGGTCGCCAACATCACCCTGATCGATGCTCGTACCATCGGCGTACAGACTTGGGAAAAGCCGATGCTGCCCAAGGTCGAAAAGGCGATTCGCGACAGTGATCTCGGTCTCAATCCGTCGAACATGGGCGAGCTCTTGCGCGTGCCCATGCCCGCGCTTACCGAAGAGCGCCGCCGCGACCTCACCAAGGTCGTTCGCCACGAAGGCGAGAATGCGAAGGTCGCCATCCGCAACCTGCGCCGTGACGCGAACCAGCAACTCAAGGACGCGGTGAAGGACAAGCTCATCTCGGAAGACGACGAGCGTCGCGCCGAGGATGACATCCAGAAACTCACCGACAAATACGTTGCCGAGATCGACAAGCTGCTCGCGCAGAAGGAACAGGAGCTGATGCAGATCTGATCCGGCCCCGGATCGGCAGTTGCCAGCACGGCGGGACAGGAGGCAGGTCATGGTCGGTAGATTGTTCAGGAGCTCCACACGGGAGATTCCGGAAGTTGCATCCGTGCCGCAGCACATTGCGGTGATCATGGACGGCAACGGCAGATGGGCGCGCAAGCGTCTGATGCCGCGCGTAGCGGGGCACAGCCGTGGCGTCGAGGCTTTGCGCGCAGTGACCCGGGGGTGCATCGAGCGTGGCGTCGGCTATCTCACCGTGTTTGCCTTCAGCTCCGAGAACTGGAGGCGTCCGCCAGACGAAGTCTCCTTTCTGATGCAGTTGTTCTTGAAGTCGCTGCGCCGCGAGGTCAAGCGCCTGCACGAGAACGGTATCCGTTTCAGGGTCATCGGCGACCTGTCACGGTTCGACTCGCAGTTGGTGGGCGTGGTGCGTGAGGCCGAGGCGCTCACGGCCGCCAACGACCGTTTCCACCTTACGGTGGCGGCCAACTATGGCGGGCGCTGGGACCTCATGAACGCCATGTCGCGCTTGATCGCCAACAACCCTGGGCGTGACGGGGACTTCAGCGAGGATGAGCTCGCAGCCGAGTTGTCGATGAGCTTCGCACCAGAACCCGATCTGTTCATCCGCACCGGTGGCGAGAAGCGGATCAGTAACTTCATGCTGTGGCAGCTCGCTTACACCGAGCTGTATTTCACCGATACGCTCTGGCCCGATTTCGATGAGGCTGCGCTCGACATGGCGATCGACTCCTACCAGGGGCGGGAGCGCCGTTTCGGGCGTACCAGCGAGCAGCTCAAGCAAAGCGCTGCCGAACTGCAGGAACCCAATGCTTAAGGATCGCGTCGTCACCGCCTTGTTGCTGCTTGCCGGCCTGCTGGGCGCAGTATTCCTGCTGCCGGCGATCGCCTGGCTTGCCCTGTGCGCGGCGCTATGCGGCCTGGCAGCATGGGAGTGGGGCGGGCTCGCCCGCTTCGATCGGCCCTTGCGCATGTCCACGGCGGTGGTATTCGCGGTGTCCTGCCTGATGCTCGGCTACCTGACCGGGCTCGGTAGCGGCACGCTTGCTGGCACTCCGCTGCTGCTGCCGTTGTATGCGATCAGCGCCTTGTTCTGGATGTTCGTCGTACCGATGTGGTTGCTGCGCAAGTGGCCGCTGGACAAACCGATGCTTGCGTCACTCGTGGGCTTCATCGTCCTCATCCCGACCGCGCTGGCGCTCGCCCACCTGCGCGTCGTCGGGCCGTGGGTCTTGCTTGGTACGATGGCTGTGGTCTGGGTCGCCGACATTGCCGCCTATTTCACCGGACGCACGCTCGGACGAAACAAGCTTGCCCCAACGATCAGCCCGGGCAAGACCTGGGAGGGCGCGATGGGTGCCGTGGCTGCCGTCCTGCTCTATGGCATCGGCGTCCTGGTCTGGCTCGGCGCAGGCCAGGCGGGCGGTGCGCTGGTGATCGGCCTGGCGTTGGTGACCTGGACGGCGCTCAGCATCATCGGCGATCTGTTCGAATCGCTGCTCAAGCGGCAGGCGGGGCTCAAGGACAGCGGCAGCATCCTTCCCGGGCATGGCGGCATCCTTGACCGGATCGACAGCCTCACGTCCACGCTGCCGATCGTGGCGCTCGTTTTCGTCCTGTTGTCACACTGAGGCCCCGCAGCGGCTTTGCCGCTCATGCTCCTCAGGGCCGCATTTCTCGAGGCTGAACACGCAATGCAGCGCATCACCATTCTTGGGGCGACCGGATCGATCGGCCAGAGCACCCTGGACGTTGTTGGGCGCCACCCCGACCGCTTCGAGGTGTTCGCACTCACGGCGCATCGCCAGGACGACAAGCTGGTCGAGCCCTGCCTGCGCTTTCGCCCCCGCCATGCCGTCGTAGGGAGTCCGGAAGCCGCCCAGCGCCTGGCTGCTGCATTACGGGCGCGGGGCTGTCCAACAGAGGTGCTTCATGGCGAGGCTGCCCTTGAGGGCGTCGCTTCAGCTGCTGATGTCGATATGGTGATGGCGGCCATTGTTGGCGCGGCCGGGCTGAAGCCGACGCTGGCTGCTGCGCGGGCCGGCAAGAAGGTGCTGCTCGCCAACAAGGAGGCGCTGGTGCTGTCCGGTGCGATCTTCATGCGCGCAGTAGCCGACAGCGGAGCGCAGTTGCTGCCGATCGACAGCGAGCACAACGCCGTGTTTCAGGCGCTGCCGCAGGGTTATGCCCGGGAGCCGTCGCCGGCTGGAGTGCGGCGCATTCTCCTGACTGCATCTGGCGGTCCGTTTCGCGAGACGCCGCTGGCCAACCTCGAGGCAGTGACGCCAGAGCAGGCGTGCGCGCATCCGAACTGGGTGATGGGCCGCAAGATCTCCGTCGATTCTGCCAGCATGATGAACAAGGGGCTCGAGGTCATCGAGGCCCATTGGCTGTTTGGCGTGCCTGCCGACATGATCGAGGTGGTCGTGCATCGCCAGAGCGTTATCCACTCGATGGTGGAGTACGCGGATGGGTCGGTGCTCGCTCAGCTTGGCAATCCTGACATGCGCACCCCGATCGCGCACGCGATGGCCTGGCCCGAGCGCATCGAGGCTGGCGTCAGGCCACTCGACCTGTTCGAGATTGCGCGGCTCGATTTCGAACGGCCGGACTTTGCGCGCTTTCCATGCCTGCGTCTCGCTTTCGACGCGCTGCGCGAGGGAGGCGCCGCAGCCGCGGTGCTCAACGCCGCCAACGAGGAGGCTGTCGCGGCCTTCCTGGATCATCGTATCGGCTTTCTCGATATCGCCCGCGTTATCGAGCGCTGCCTGGAACGCAGTGCCGGCCTTGCGGTCGATTGCCTGGAGGCTGTTTTCGCAGCCGATGCGTGCGCTCGGGAATGGGCGCATGCCGAGATCCGCAACCGAACCCCTGGCCGATGAACCTTCTAGACTACCTCCTTCCATTTGCGCTTGCGCTGGGTGTGCTCATCCTCGTGCACGAGCTGGGCCACTACCTCGTTGCACGTTGGTGTGGCGTCAAGGTGCTGCGCTTCTCGATCGGCTTCGGCAAGCCTCTGATCGTTCGCCGTGCGGGTCGCGATGGCACCGAATGGGCTCTTGCCGCCTTTCCATTGGGCGGCTACGTCAAGATGCTCGACGAGCGCGAAGCTGCGGTCGCGCCGGAAGAGCTGCATCGCACCTTCAACCGGCAATCGGTCTACCGCCGCTTCGCAATCGTTGCCGCCGGCCCCCTGGCCAACTTCCTGCTTGCGATCGTGCTCTATTGGGGCCTTTTTGTCGCTGGCACGGACGAACTGCGGGCGCGCGTCGCACTATCTGAAACGCCGCAGGTTGCCGAGGCGGCGGGTGTGCGTGACGGCGACCTGGTGTTGGCGGTGGACGAACAGTCGGTGCGCAGCTGGCAGGACCTGCGCTGGATCCTGCTGCAACATACGCTCGATCAGCGCGAGGTCGTGCTGCGCGTACGTACGCTCGAAGATGTGGAGGCGTTCCGCAGGCTCGATCTTGCGGGAGTGCGCATTGACGATGACAGTGGCGATCTGATCGCACGACTTGGACTCAAACCCTGGCGTCCGCAGATTCCCGCAGTCATCGGGCGTCTGGTTGAAGGCGGGGCTGCCGCGCGCGCGGGCCTGCAGTCCGGGGACGAAGTGACTGCGATAGACGGTGTCGCCATAACGTCGTGGAGTGATCTCGTGCAGATCGTCCGAGACGGTGCGGGGCGTGAGTTGCGCTTCGACCTTCGCCGCGACGCCGCGGCGTTCTCGGTAGTGGTGACGCCCGATGAGGCGAACGAGGGGGGGGCGCGGGTGGGACGCATCGGTGTCGGTGTTGCCGACCCGGCACCTGGCGGGTTGTCGATGTTTGCCGAGGTGCGCTACGGCCCGCTCGAGGCAATGGCCAAGGCGGTGCGCCAGACCTGGGAAACCAGTGTGCTGAGCTTGCGCATGATCGGGCGCATGTTCACCGGTGAGGTGTCGTGGAAGAACCTCTCCGGCCCGGTCACGATCGCCGATTACGCAGGCCAGACTGCGCAACTTGGACTGAGCCATTACCTCAAGTTCGTGGCCCTGATCAGCATCAGTCTCGGGGTACTCAACCTGCTCCCCATCCCCGTTCTGGACGGGGGGCACTTGATGTACTATACGGTCGAAATCATCAAGGGCGGACCCATTCCAGAACGTGTCATGGAGATCGGTCAACAGATCGGTCTGGCTTTGCTCGTGATGCTGATGGCATTCGCCTTCTTCAACGACATCAATCGTCTCATTTCCGGCTGAACCTCCTGCATGAAACGCAAGCTCCTGCCCGGGCTCGTCATGGCCCTCCTTGCCGCTGCCCCGGCGTTTGCATTCGATCCCTTCGTGGTCAAGGACATCCGTGTCGAGGGTATCCAGCGCACCGAAGCTGGCACCGTCTTCAATTATCTTCCGGTGCGTGTCGGCGACACCTTTACTGAGTCACAGGCGGCTGACGCGATCCGCGCATTGTTCGCAACCGGTTTCTTCAGCGACGTACGCATCGAGACCGAAGGCGAGGTCATCGTGGTGGTCGTTGATGAGCGACCGGCGATCGCCGACATCACCTTCGACGGCGTCAAGGAGTTCGACAAGGATGCGCTCAAGAAGGGGCTTCGCGAGGTCGGTCTCGCCGAGTCCCGGATTTTCGATCGTGCTTTGCTCGAACGTGCCGAACAAGAACTCAAGCGTCAGTATCTGTCGCGCGGCAAGTATGCGGCCACGGTGAAGACGACGGTCACGCCGCTCGAGCGTAATCGGGTGGGGATCAACTTTGCCGTCGAGGAAGGCGGTGTCGCCAAGATCCGCCAGATCAATATCGTGGGTGCCAATGCCTTCCGCACCAAGGACCTAATCAGCCAGATGCAGCTCACCACACCGGGCTGGTTGACGTGGTACACCAAGAATGATCAGTACTCCCGTCAGAAACTGTCGGCTGACCTGGAGAGCCTGCGCTCCTATTACCTGAACCAGGGCTATCTCGATTTCAACATCGACTCGACCCAGGTATCGATCACGCCGGACAAACAGGACATCTACATCACCATCAACATCACCGAGGGCGAGAAGTACACCGTCACCGGCGTACGTTTCACCGGTGATCTCGTCCTGCCTGAATCGGAATACCTCGCGCTGACGCGTATCCGTCCGGGCGAGACCTTCTCCCGCGAACGCCTCACCGAGACTACCAAGGCCATCACGGACCGACTCGGCAACGAGGGTTATGCCTTCGCCAACGTGAACGCTGCCCCCGAAGTGGACAAGGAAAAGCGTGAAGTCGAGTTCACGGTTTTCGTCGATCCGGGACGCAGGGTCTATGTCCGTCGGATCAACATCGGCGGCAACACCAAGACGCGCGACGAGGTAGTGCGCCGAGAGATGCGCCAGATGGAAGGCGGTTGGTACGATGCCTCGGCCATCAATCGCTCGCGGACCCGCATCGATCGCCTGGGCTTCTTCGACGAAGTGACCGTGGAGACACCTGCGGTGGCGGGTACCACCGACCAGGTCGACGCCAACTTCACCGTCAAGGAAAGACCGACCGGCAACCTGATGCTCGGCGCTGGCTTCTCCAGTGCCGAGAACATCGTTCTGTCGGCGTCGATTTCCCAGCAGAACCTGTTCGGCAGCGGCAACGCGCTGACCTTTGGCCTGAACACCAGCAAGTCGAGCCGCACACTCGCGTTGTCGTTCACCAACCCCTATTTCACCCCCGATGGCGTGAGCCTGGGCTGGGATGTCTATCACCGCACCTACGACGCCGATGAGCTCGACTCGGTGTCGCCCTACAAGACCGTGTCCACAGGTGCCGGCAT
This sequence comes from Thauera sp. 28, assembly GCF_000310145.2. GTDB lineage: Bacteria > Pseudomonadota > Gammaproteobacteria > Burkholderiales > Rhodocyclaceae > Thauera > Thauera mechernichensis. The sequence goes on along the minus strand of NZ_AMXA01000014.1, from coordinate 80,252 downwards.
TCGCCTGGGATGGCCGATTGCCGAGGATGACCAGGTCAACTTCGGCCTGACCGCCGACCAGACCGAGATTACGACGTACCCGCAGAGTCCCAAGCTCTATAAGGACTTCTGCAAGGACTACGGCGGTTGCAACAATACCGACGGCACCGGTACGGTGACCGTGCGCAGCCTGCTGGCGACGGTCGGCTGGTCGCGCGACAGCCGCGACAGCTTCATCTATCCGCGTTCTGGCAGCTATCAGCGCCTGTACGGTGAAGCAACGGTTCCTGTTGGCGATCTGCGCTATGGCAAGCTGGGCTACCAGTACCAGCACTGGTTCCCGATCGGACGTGACTATGCTCTGATGCTCAACGCGGACGTCGGTTACGCGAAGGGCTTTGGTGGCAAGGATGTGCCGTTCTACAAGAATTACTACGTCGGCGGCATCGGCTCGGTACGCGGCTTCGATCAGGGCTCGATCGGTCCGAAGTTCCGCGACACAGACGGTGACGTAACCTCGACCGGCGGTACCCGCAAGGTGGTAGGCAACGCCGAGTTCTTCTTCCCCATGCCGGGCTCGGGTCAGGATCGTTCCTTCCGTATCTCAGCCTTCTTCGATGCCGGCTACGTGTGGGGTGAGGACGAGCGGCCGCTGGGCAGTGACAACTTCGTCAACCAGAAGGTTCGCTTCAGTGACCTGCGCTACAGTACCGGCCTGGCGTTCTCCTGGAGTTCGCCGATCGGCCCCCTCAAGTTCAGTTTCGGTCACCCGCTCAAGAAGCAGGATAACGACGAGATCCAGCGGTTCCAGTTCCAACTTGGCAGTGTCTTCTGACGCGCCGGCATAAGAGAGTTTCCCGGAGGCACATGTGAGATTCATCCCCCTTTCCCTGATCGCTGCAGCGTTGCTTGGGGCGTCCCAGGCTGCAATCGCCGAATCCAAGATCGGCTTTGTCAACTCGGATCGCCTGATGCGCGAGGCGGCTCCCGCCGTCCGCGCTCAGCAACGCCTCGAGAAGGAATTCGAGAAGCGTGACCAGGAGCTCCAGCGCCTGGCCCGCGACCTGCAATCGATGCAGGAAGACCTCGAGCGTAACGCGCCCACGATGAGCGAGAACGACCGCCGCAACAAGGAGCGTACGTTCAACGAGTTGAACCGCGACTTCCAGCGCAAGCAGCGCGAGTTCCGCGAGGATCTCAACCAGCGGCGTAACGAAGAACTGGCATCGGTGCTCGACCAAGCCAACCGCACGGTCAAGCAGATTGCCGAGAGCGAGAAGTACGACATCATCCTTCAGGAGGCGGTCTACGCCAGCCCGCGCATCGACATTACCGACAAGGTCATCAAGGCCCTGTCAGCCGCGAAGTAAGCCCACTGACAGGATGTTCCAGCTTCAGGAAATCGTCGATCGCCTCGGGGGTGATCTGCTGGGCGAACCGGCACTTGCGGTTGCACGCGTTGCCACGCTCGAGCAGGCCGGGGAGGGTGACCTGGCTTTTCTCGCCAACCGCAAGTACGTCGCGCAAGCCAGGGCCTGTGCGGCGTCGGCACTTATCGTCAGCCCCGATGCCGTCGAGCAGATGAGTGGTCGCAGCCTCATCGTCACCCCCGACCCTTACCTCTACTTTGCACGCGTCGCCCAACTGTTCAGTCCGCCTCCGGCGGTGCAGCCGGGCGTTCATCGCCTCGCTGCAGTCGCCTGTGCGGTGCCCGACAGCGTTCAGGTAGGGCCCGGCGCGTCGATTGAAGAGGGGGTCGAGCTCGGCGAAGACGTCGTGATCGGACCAAACTGTCATGTCGGGCGCGGCTCCCGGATCGGGCGGGGAACCCGCCTGGTCGCGAATGTCACCATCTACCACGATTGCGTGATCGGTGAGGATTGCATCCTGCATGCCGGCGTGGTGATCGGCGCCGACGGGTTCGGCTTTGCCCGCGAACGTTCGGGTGCGTGGGTCAAGATTCCTCAGGTTGGACGCGTACTCATTGGCAACGACGTGGAGATCGGTGCCAACACCACGATCGACCGAGGGGCGCTCGACGATACGGTTATCGGCGATGGCGTCAAGCTCGACAACCTGATCCAGATCGCACACAACGTACGCATCGGCGATCACACGATCATGGCGGGTTGCGCCGGTGTTGCAGGAAGTGCCCAGATCGGCGCACGCTGCATGATCGGTGGCCAGGCCGGCATTTCGGGGCATCTGAACATCGCCGATGACGTTGTGGTCTCCGCCTGGACTCTGGTTGCCAAGTCGATTCCCAAGGCGGGGGTGTACACCAGCAACCTGCCTCTTCAGACGCACGGCGACTGGGTCAGGAACTTCTCGCATCTACGTCATCTCGACGCGCTCGCCAAACGAGTGCGCCATCTCGAACAACAGAACAACGACGGTCCCAAGGACCGCGACCCAGGCTGAGCCGTCATGGACATCAAGGAAATCCTGCAGTACCTGCCGCATCGCTACCCCTTCCTCCTTGTGGATCGCATGCTGGAGATCGAGCCGGGCGTGCGTGCGCGCGGCTTGAAGAACGTCACCATGAACGAGCCCTTTTTCCCGGGCCATTTCCCCCACCACCCGGTGATGCCTGGAGTCCTGATCATCGAAGCCATGGCGCAGACCGCAGCGCTGCTTTCGTTCAAGAGCAGTGGCGTCAAGCCCGATGACAACTCGGTCGTCTACTTCGCCGGCATCGACAACGCGCGCTTCAAGCGGCCGGTCGTACCGGGTGACCAGTTGATATTCGACGTCGAGATCACCCAGTCCAAGCGCAACATCTACAAATACAAGGCGCGTGCGAGCGTGGATGGCGAACTCGCCGCAGAAGCCGAACTGATGTGTGCGATCAAGACCCTATGATTCATCCGACCGCGATCATCCACCCCGGCGCCAAGCTCGGGGAAGGCGTCAGCGTGGGGGCCTACTCGTTGATCGGCGAGCATGTCGAGATCGGCGCGGGTACCCGCATCGGTCCGCACGTGGTGGTCGAAGGGCACACCCGCATCGGCCGCGACAACGAGATCTTTCAGTTCTGCTCGATCGGCGCAAGTCCGCAGGACAAGAAGTACGATGACGAGCCTACCCGGCTCGAGATCGGCGACCGCAACACGATCCGCGAGTTCTGCTCCTTCAACGTCGGTACCAGCCAGGATGCGCACGTCACGCGCATCGGCAACGACAACTGGATCATGGCTTACGTGCACATCGCGCACGACTGCCAGGTCGGTAGCCACACGATCTTTGCCAACAATGCGACGCTCGCAGGTCATGTGCAGGTGGGCGATTGGGCGATCCTCGGTGGGTTTACCGGGGTACATCAGTTCTGCCGCGTGGGCGCCCACAGTTTTTGTGGCGTCGGTACGGTGCTGCTGCAGGATCTGCCTCCTTTCGTGACGGTTGCCGGCAATCCGGCGAAGCCGCACGGCATCAACAGCGAGGGCCTCAAGCGGCGTGGTTACTCGGCCGAAGGCATTGCAGCGATCAAGCGTGCCTATCGCGCGCTCTATCGCTCCGGCCTGTCCCTGGAGGAGGCTCGTCAAAGCGTCGCCGAGCTCGCTGCCGGGCAATCGGAGGTCCAGCTGTTCTCCGACTTCATCGCGCAGTCGGGGCGTGGCATCGTTCGCTGAGGGTCGGTTTCGGCAATGAAGGTCCGCATCGCGATGGTCGCCGGAGAAACCTCCGGCGATCTTCTTGCCAGTCATCTCATCCGCGCGCTGCGTCAGCACATCCCGGACGCCGAGTTTTTCGGCATCGGTGGCCCCAAGATGCAAGCCGAAGGCTTCGAAGTGCGTTGGCCGAGCGAGCTGCTGGCGGTTCATGGTTACGTTGACGCCCTGAAGCGCTACCGTGAGCTGTCGGGAATCAGGCGGACGTTTCTGGCGCAGATCCGCAAGGAGCGCCCGACGGCATTCATCGGCGTCGATGCCCCCGATTTCAACCTGTGGCTCGAGGGGAAGGTACGCGACGAAGGCATGCCCTCCATCCACTTCGTCAGCCCGTCGATCTGGGCCTGGCGGGGAGGGCGCATAAAGCGCATCGCTCGTTCGGTATCGCACATGCTGTGCCTGTTTCCCTTCGAGCCCGAGATCTACGAGCGTGCTGGCGTTCCGGTGAGCTACGTGGGGCATCCGCTCGCCGACGTGTTCCCGCTCGAACCCGATCGCGCAGAGACACGGGCGCGGCTGGGGGTGCCCGCCAACGCGGCAGTCGTCGCGCTACTTCCTGGTAGCCGCCAGTCGGAGGTGCGCAACCTGGCCGACACCTACATCGCCACTGCCAGGCTACTGCAAGCTGGCAACCCGGAGATCATATTCCTCGTGCCGCTCGCAACGCGGGAAACGCGACAGATCTTTGAAGAGGCGTTACGGCGTAACCAGGCAGCCGATCTGCCAGTGCGGATGCTGTTCGGCCACGCCGTCGATGCGATGACTGCAGCCGACGTTGTCCTGGTTGCAAGCGGCACGGCCAGTCTGGAGGCGGCACTACTCAAGCGCCCCATGGTCATCACCTACCGCATCGGCAAGTGGCAGTACAGACTCATGAAGCACATGGCCTATCTACCCTGGGTGGGGCTTCCCAACATCCTGTGTCGCGAGACGATCGTGCCCGAGCTGCTTCAAGACGAGGCGACACCCGACAGACTCGCGGAGGCGGTCGCGGATTGGCTGCGCGACCCTGCACGGCGGGCAGCAGCCGAGAACCGCTTCCGGGAACTGCACCTGAGCTTGCGCCAGGATACAGCGCGACGTGCGGCAGAGGCTATTCTGCCTTACCTCGCCAGCGCGCGGCCTTGAGAGTGGAACGATGACAAGAGACCTGTTCGCAGCCGCCGACGCGGACGGCGCGCATGTCTGCGGCGTGGACGAGGCTGGACGCGGGCCTTTGTGCGGGCCCGTGGTCGCAGCCGCAGTGATCCTTGACCCAACCCGTCCGATCGCCGGCCTAGCCGACTCGAAAAAGCTCAGCGCGGAGGCGCGCGAGCGCCTGGCCACGCAGATCCGCGAGCATGCGCTGGCCTGGGCGCTGGGCGAAGCCAGCGTCGAGGAGATCGATCAGCTCAATATCCTGCACGCAACGATGCTGGCAATGCAGCGTGCCGTGATGGCGCTGAAGCTTCAGCCCGCTCAGGTACTTGTCGACGGTAACCGCTGTCCGCGCCTGCCGTATGCGGTGCGAGCCATCGTCAAGGGCGATGCGACCGAACCTGCGATCTCGGCCGCCTCCATCCTGGCCAAGACCGCCCGCGACAGCATGATGCGCACCCTCGACCAGAGCTGGCCTCATTACGGACTGGCCCTCCACAAGGGCTATCCAACTCCGGCGCACCTTGCTGCACTGGAGAAGCATGGCGTCGCGCCGTTTTACCGCAGGAGCTTCGGCCCCGTGCGCAGGCTGATTGAGCAGGGCTGCGGAAGCCCTCGGCCATGACGAAGGAGATCAGCTCCCGCGACAACCCGACCGTGAAGCGTCTGCACGCGCTCGCGCATTCCGCGCGCGACCGGCGCAAGCACGGTGAGACCTTGCTCGACGGGGTGCACCTGATCGACGCCGCACTCGCTGCAGGCTGGCCGATCAAGAGCCTGATCGTTGCCGCAGGGATCGAGGAGCACGGAGAGATTGCCCAGCTGCGAGCGAAGGCGCCAGCTGCGGTACAGCAGATCGTGCTCGCCGATACGCTGTTTGCGCACGTAAGCCCGGTAGATACGCCGTCAGGCATTCTGGCGCTCATCGATCTCCCCGCCCCGACCGGCAACTTGCCGTTCAGAGCCGACGTGCTCGCGCTCGATGGCATACAGGATCCCGGCAACCTCGGCACCATTCTGCGTACGGCTGCGGCCGCGGGCGTGCACCATGTCCTGCTTGGAGAAGGTTGTGCCCAGGCCTGGGCACCCAGGGTGTTGCGTGCCGGCATGGGCGCGCATTTCCTGCTCCAGCTCGAAGAGCGGGTGGACCTCCCCAACCGTCTGGTGGACTTCCCCGGCTCGCGCATTGCCACTGCGCTCGGGGAGGGCTCACAGGGGCTCTTCCAGATAGACATCCGAGCGCAGGTTGCCTGGTTGTTTGGTGCAGAGGGGCAAGGCCTGTCATCCGCGCTGCTCGCGATGGCCGACCGCCGCGTCAGTATCCCGATGTGTGCGGGTGTCGAGTCACTCAATGTGGGCGCCGCGGTGGCAGTCTGCCTGTTCGAGCAGGTTCGGCAACGGAGCCTGCGTTAGAATCGTCACGCATTTCGGCCATGGCGACTTGACGTGCGCGGACCCCGGGCGGCATGCTCGGCGCATGAGTCGGCAAGGCGTCGGCGGCGGTGCCGCGCGTGCGCCGGCCGCAGGTAGTGCATCCAACCTTCAGACGGCCAAAGGCCGCATCCTCGACGAGGAGACAGACCCCCATGACGTGTTTCGTCAAGACGGCGCGCGGGCAAGAAGAGCTCACCACACGTAGCGGCAGACTCGGTGCGCGCGCGCGCCGACTTCTGATCCTGGCCGACGGGCAGCGCACACTGGACGAACTGACGCGGCTCTCGGGTGACGAGAACGCCGCGGCCACGCTTCAGGAGCTCGAGGACGGCGGCTTTCTCGAGCGCGTAGCCGCTGCACCCCCTGCAGGGGGTGCCGTACCGACGCCCAACGCCGTTCAAGCGCTCGCGGGCGCCCCGGGCGGAGCCAAGGACTTGCAGATGGCCCGCGATTTCATGATGAACACGCTGCGCACCTTCAACGGCCCCTACGCCAAGCTCGATCTCGTCAAGCGTATCCACGCATCGCGGCGTGAAGAAGAACTGCGTGCACTCTTTGACGAATGGCTACAGGCGATCACTGAGACGACAATGGGACGCAAGCGCGCTGACGAGCTCTCGGAGAGACTGCTCAAGGTGATGTAGAAGTCTGCTCGAATGACCAGCGGCACGTGTCGCCGACCCCGATCATTGGTTGCGCGTGTTTCGAAGCACGATCGGCGCAGCGAATCGCGCTACCATTCGAAGGCCCTGGGCTTCACGCCTGTCACCGCTCGCTTTGCACATGATCCTCGTCATCTCTCCAGCCAAGGCGCTCGACTACGAGACGCCGCCTACCACCACTGTCTGCACCCAGCCCGACTTCCTCGACGATTCCGCACAACTCATAGACGTGCTGCGCGAGCGCTCGCCCGCACAGATCGCCGAGCTGATGTCGCTGTCGGACCAGCTCGCCAGCCTCAACGTCGCACGCTACGCGAACTGGTCGCTGCCTTTCGATGCCGGCAACGCCAAGCAGGCCGTGCTGGCCTTCAATGGCGATGTCTATGAGGGCCTCGATGCCGGCAGCCTGAGTGCAGAGGACCTGGCCTGGGCGCAGGACCACCTGCGCATCCTTTCAGGCCTCTACGGCGTGCTGCGTCCGCTCGACCTCATGCAGGCCTACCGCCTCGAGATGGGAACGCGGCTTGCCAACCCACGCGGCAAGAACCTCTACGAGTTCTGGGGCGAGCGCATCACCGCGGCGCTCAACCAGTTGCTCGATGCCGATGCAGCGGGCGGCTGCGAGCGCGTGCTGCTCAACCTCGCCTCGGACGAGTACTTCAAGTCGGTCAAGCCGAAGCTGCTCAAGGCCCGGCTGGTGACGCCGGTGTTCGAGGACTGGAAGGGCGGGCGCTACAAGATCATCAGCTTCTACGCCAAGCGTGCACGAGGCCTGATGAGTCGCTTCGTGATCCGCAACCGCATCGACGAGGTCGACGGTTTGAAGGACTTCGACAGCGAGGGCTATGTCTTCGCCGCCGACGCGTCGGACGCCGACACGCTCGTGTTCCGTCGCCGCGAAGCCTGAATCCACCGCCCGCCTCGTGCGGGCGCAACCGGATAGCGCCAATGAAGATCAGCAGCTGTTTCGATTCCGGTGCAATCGAGGTACTCAGCCTCGACGATCCGCAGGACATCCGCCTGCGCCTGCGTGCGGACAATGCCGCAGCCTTCCACCAGTGGTTCCACTTCCGCCTGCATGGTGCTGCGGGCAGGGCGGTGCGCATGGTGTTCGAGAACGCCGCGGCGGCGGCCTACCCGGACGGTTGGCCGGACTACCGCTGCGTCGCGTCCTACGACCGCCAGCACTGGTTCCGCGTGGAGGGCACGCATTTCCGCGACGGCGCACTGATCGTCGAGCACACGCCCGAGCGCGACGGCGTCTACTACGCCTATTTCGAGCCGTATTCCTACGAACGCCACCTCGACCTGATCGGCCATGTCGCTCAGTCGCCCTTCGCCAAGAACCGTGATCTCGGCAGCACCGTCGATGGCCGCGACCTCGACCTCGTGGTCGTCGGCGATCCAGCGGCGGGCCGTCCGCCGCTGTGGATCATCGCCCGCCAGCACCCGGGCGAGACCATGGCCGAGTGGTTCGTCGAAGGCCTGCTCGAGCGCCTGCTCGACCCTGCGGACCCCGTGGCACGGCGCATCCGCGAACTCGCCGTGCTCTACATCGTGCCGAACATGAACCCGGATGGCGCCGTGCGCGGCAACCTGCGCACCAATGCGGCCGGGCGCAACCTGAACCGCGAATGGCGCGAGCCCGATCCGCTCGCCAGCCCGGAAGTCTTCCTGGTGCGCGCGGAGATGGAGCGCACCGGCTGCGCGCTGTTCCTCGACATCCACGGCGACGAATCGCTGCCCTACGTCTTCTTCTCGACCGCCGAGGAGGTTCCCGGCTTCAGCGCCGAAGCGGCGCGTGCTCAGGCACGCTTCATCGAAGCCTTTGCTGCCGCAAGCCCGGACTTCCAGACCGTCGAAGGCTACAAACCGGGCCGTTTCGGCGAGGAATTGCTGACGCTGGCGAGCAAGTGGGTGGCGCATCGCTTTGGCTGCGTGTCGCTGACGCTGGAGATGCCGTTCAAGGACAATGCCTTGCTGCCCGATCCGGTGGCCGGATGGAACGGCGCCCGCAGCAAGCGCCTGGGCGCGGCGATGCTCAACCCGATCCTGCGCCATCTCATTGACGCAGCAACTTCATCCAGCGCCTGAGTTCCGGCGCAGAAGGTACTCAGGGCGCGGCCGCGGCTCGAAACGAGGTCACGGCAAGGACGGACGGGCAGGGCTCAGCCGCCAGCCTTGCGTCCCAGTTCGGCGAGGATGGCGGCGGCGCAGGCGACGCCCGAACGCACCGCGGATTCCAGCGTGGCCGGATAATCGGAGTCCAGGTAGTCGCCCGCCAGCCACAGGCCGGGCAGGGGCGTGCGAATGCCCGGGCGCAGAATGCCGGGTCGGCAGGCGAGGGTGGCGCGCTTCTCGGTGATCAACTGCGACCACTCGGGCGCGGGCAGGCGACGGCCGAGCTGGCGTTCGAGCTGGGCGTGGCAGGCGACGATGAGTGCGTCGCGTTCCAGGGCCTCGTGCGGTCCGCTGGCGCTGATCACGCAAGCCATCAGGCCCTCGGGACCGCCGAGCTGGCCGCGGTCGAACACCCATTGCGCAGGGTCGACTGCGGTTCCTGAGACGAGCCCGATCATCGCCTCGGGCAGGCGCTGGCCCTTGCCGAGGGCGAGGTACACGGTCGTGATCGGCTCATGATCGAGCGCATCGATCTGCTCGACCAGGCGTTCGCAGCCACCCGCGCTGGCCAGTAGCGGGCTCGCATGATAGGGCGCGGTGGCAAGTACGACCTGCGGCCAGGACTGGCTCCCGGGGTCGCCCTGCAGCCGGTAGCCGCCGGCCACCGGCTCGACCGCCTCGATTGCGTTGCCGGTGCGCAGCTTGCCACGGCGGGTGGCAAGGTAGCGCGCTGCAGGCACGGGGAAGAGTTCGGACAGATCGACGCGCGGCAGCAGCAGTTCGCTGGCTGCGGCGCCTGCGGCCAGGCTGTCGCGCAGCACGTTGGCGAACACCTGTGCATCGGCCTCGGCGGCCGGGGTATTTAGCGCGGCGACGCAGAGCGGTTCCCAAACCAGTTGCACCAATAGCGGCGTCTGGCGCGTTGCCTGCAGCAGGCCGGTAACGGTCATGTCGGCGGGCACGCGGAAGCTGCGCTTCTTGAGCCAGCGCATCAGCCGCAGCATGGCCAGGCGATCGGCCCAGCTCAGACCGCGCGCGCGCAGCAGCCCGACGGCGAGATGAAAGGGCGCGGGCAGGCTTGCGGCCTTGAGCTGCAGCCGGTCGGGAACGTGCAGGGTGAGCGGCAGGTGTGCGAGCTGCTTGGGCGAGCAGCCAGTGAGACGCATCAGGCGGGTGAGCTCGCCATAGGCGCCGATGAGGATGTGCTGGCCGTTGTCTACCCGCCAGTGGTGGTCCTTATGCACCACCCGCGCCCGCCCGCCCAGGGTATGCGAACGCTCGAACACGGTGACATGCACGCCGGCGCGCGCGAGTTCGACGGCACAGGCCAGGCCGGCGTAGCCAGCACCGATGACGGCGACGACGGGGACGCTCATGCGCTCAGCCCTTGAACCAGGTCGTGCCGGCGAGCCAGACCTTGCGCAGCGGCGTCAGCGAGGTGCGCCGATCGAGGACCATGAAGCCATCGGCGGCAATCTCGCGCAGCAGGGTGCGGTAGATGGCGGCCATTACCAGCCCCGGGCGCTGGGCCTTGCGGTCGCTCGCGGGCAACTGGGCGAAGGCCTGGTCGTAGAACCTTTCCGCGCGCTCGGCCTGGAAAGCCATCAACGCACGGAAATTGTCCGAGTAGCGCGCCTCGAGGATGTCCTTGGCCGGTACGTTGAAACGCTGCAGATCCTCGATCGGCAGATAGATGCGGCCGCGGCGGGCATCCTCGCCGACGTCGCGGATGATGTTGGTGAGCTGGAAGGCCATGCCGAGGTCGTGCGCGTACTTGAGTGTCTGGCGGTCCTGGTAGCCGAAGATCTCGGCCGCGAGCAGGCCGACCACGCTTGCCACCCGGTAGCAGTAGAGTTGCAGCGCCTTGAAGTCGAGGTAGCGGGTCTGCGAGAGGTCCATCGCCATGCCGTCGATGATCTCGAGCAGCTGCTCCTGTGGCAGGTTGAAGCGCGTCAGTACGTCCTTGAGCGCATGGCCGACGGGGTGCGTGGGCGTCCCGGCCCAGGTGCGCTGCACCTCCTGTCGCCACCATTCGAGCTTGGTCTGCGCCAGCGACAGGTCGTGGCACTCGTCTACGACGTCGTCCACCTCGCGGCAGAAGGCGTACAGCGCAGTGATGGCCTGGCGTCGCTCGGCGGGCAGGAACATGAAGCTGTAGTAGAAGCTCGAGCCGCTCTTGGCGGCCTTGTCCTGGCAGTAGTCGTGCGGGTTCATGCGCGGGGTCCGTAGTTCAGTGCGCGCCATGCCAGGCGCAGCCAGTCGCTCTTGCCCAGGGTCGGGCGGCGGGAAAAGACGTCGTAGCCGGTTGCATCCAGGCGCTCGAGGATGCGCAGTCCGCCCAGCACGACCAGGCGCAGTTCCCAGCCGATGCGTCCGGGCAGGGCGCGCGCAAGGCCGGCGCCATCGAGCATCATCGAGCGCGCGCGCCCGGCCTGGAAGGCCATCAGCGCGCGCCAGCGGGCGGTGCCCTCGCCGTCCACGCCATCGAGGCCCTGCGTGCTGGCGCGTTCGAGGAAGACCTCATCGACACCGAAGCGGGCGAGTTCATCCTGCGGCAGGTAGATGCGCGCCTTGCGCCAGTCGATGGCGACGTCCTGCCAGAAGTTGATCAGCTGCAGGCTGGTGCAGATGGCGTCCGACTGACGCAGCTTGTCTGGCGTCGCCGCACCGTAGAGGCAGAGCATCAGACGTCCGACGGGGTTGGCCGAGCGCCGGCAATAGTCGAGCAGCTCGGCGAAGTCGCGGTAGCGTGTCTTGACCACGTCCTGCGCGAAGGCGTCGAGCAGATCGCGAAAGGGCTGGACGGGCAGGCCGTGGGCACGGATGCTTCGTCCCAGGCGGTCGAAGATCGGCACCAGGGTCGGGTCGCGGACCGGGCCGCCACGCGCGCTGGTTTCGAGCGCGAGACGATAGTCGTGCAGGCGGGCCAGACGTTCCACGCTCGCCGCGTCGCCCTCGTCGGCGACATCGTCTGCGCTGCGCGCGAAGGCGTAGATGGCCTCGACCGGCTCGCGCAAGCGCGCCGGCAGCAGCAGGGACGCAACAGGAAAGTTCTCGTAGTGCTCGACCGGCATGACCTGGACTGGGTGCACACCATGCGGGTGCGAGTAATAGGGAAAGCGCTTGCCGTGCACAGCGGGCATCGCCTTGCAGGGCGGGCGGAGTATACCGCGCCGGCATGCAACTTTCGGCCGCGACAGCTGACACAAGGCGGACATTGCGCGGTCACCGCAAGAACACCAGAACACGGCCGCGCACGCGGGGATCTCATGCTGCAACTATCCGGACTGATAAAGACCCTTCCCGGTGCGCCACCACGCGTGCTCTTCGATGCGCTCGAACTGCAGGTCGCCGGCGGCGAATGTGTCGCCATCGTCGGCGAGTCGGGCGTGGGCAAATCCACCCTGCTCAACTGCATCGCTGGCCTTGAGCCTTTCGATGGCGGCGAGATCCGGGTGGCCGGGACGGAACTTGCGCGGCTCGATGACGACGGCCTCGCACGCCTGCGCCGCAGGCACTTCGGCTTCGTTTTCCAGGCCTTCCACATCCTGCCGCATCTGAGTCTGGCGCAGAACGTGGCCTTGCCCTTATGGTTGCTGCAGCAGCCGGAGGCTGAGGCCGACCGGCGTGCGCGCGAGATGCTCGGCCGCGTGGGGCTTGGGAGGCGAGCAGACGACTCGCCCCACCTGCTGTCGGGTGGCGAGTTGCAGCGCGTGGCGATCGCACGTGCCCTGGTGCACCAGCCTGCGGTGGTGCTTGCCGACGAGCCTACCGGCAACCTCGACCCCGGGCGTGCGATGGAGGTGCTCGACCTGCTCCTCGAGCAGCTCCGCGCCCGCAGCGCAGCGGGCATCCTGGTGACCCATTCGCGGGCGGCCGCGGCACGGGCAGACCGCGTCATGGAACTCGTGGATGGCCGCCTGCATGCGGTGCGCCACGGATCATGAACACCCGGCTGCGTCATCTCTTTCTCGCCAGCCTGCTGCGCAGACGGCTCGCCACCGCGCTATCTCTGGTCGCGATCGCACTCGGGGTCGCGCTTGGGCTGGCGGTGCAGCTGATCCATGGCGCCGCGCTCGACGAGTTCGGCCGCGGCGTACGCCTGCTGGCCGGCGAGGCAGACCTGCAGGTCGTGGGTGCGCGCGAGGGCTTCGACGAGTCACTTTACCCTCTGCTGGCGATGCGGCCCGAGGTCGCTGCCGCCAGCCCGGTGCTCGAAATCGAGGCCCGCCTGCCCGGGCGAGACGACAGCCTGCGCATCCTCGGCCTGGACCTGTTCCGGGTGATGCAGGTGCAGCCCGGGCTGATGCCTCGCGTCGTCGCAACGGCGGGGCGCGACGTCGATGATGCCGGGGGCGATGGTCGCCTTGCTGCGCTGCAACCGTCGAACCTGTTCCTGAGTGCAGATGCGCGTGCGCTCCTGGAGCAGCCGCTGCGCGTTGACGGACGTCAGCAGGCAGCCGAGGGCAACGGCCGGGCTGAGGGCGAGTTGCAACCGCCCGCAGTTCAGGACGGCTGGTTGCTCGCGCAGTCGGGGCTGCGCAGCCTGCGACTGCGGGTGGCCGGCGAGGTGCCGGGGGCGAGTGGATTGGTCGGCGTCATGGACATCGCAGGGGTACAACAGCACTTCGAGCGCTTGGGCCAGCTCAGCCGCATCGATCTCAAGCTCGCCGATGGGATCGCGGTCGACACTGCCATGCGCGCGCTCGCACCGCTGTTACCGGCAGGGGTGGCGCTCCGTGTGCCGGAGGCGGCGGCGAGCGAGGCGGGCACGCTGTCGCGCGCCTACCGGGTAAACCTGACGATGCTGGCTGCGATCGCCTTGCTGACAGGTGGCTTCCTCGTTTTCTCAACCCAGTTGCTGGCGGTGGCACGGCGGCGACGCGAGTTCGCGCTGCTGCGAGCGCTCGGCCTGGAGCGGCGTGCGCTGATGCACGGGCTGCTCGCCGAGGGCGCACTGGTCGGCCTCGTCGGCGGCCTGCTCGGGGTCGTGCTGGGTCATGCGCTGGCGGGGGGCGCCTTTCGCCTGGTGGGCGGCGACCTGGGTGCGGGCTTTTTCCGCGGACTCGCACCGAGTCTGCAGGTCGATCCTGTACTGAGCCTGGCTTACCTGCTGCTTGGCGTCGCCGCAGGTGTCCTCGGTACCTGGGTGCCCGCGCATGAAGCCGCGCGCGTAGCCCCCGCCCGCGCCCTGCGCGCAGGTGAGGCCGAACGTACAGGCTTGCCCCAGGCGAAGGTCGACGGACGGCTTGCAGGCGGGCTGCTGGGCCTTGCAGCGCTCGCCTGCCTACTGCCGCCCCAGGGCGGGATCCCGGTCGGCGGCTATGCGGCCGTCGCGCTGGTGCTGGCTGCAGCTGTGCTCGCCCTGCCGGCGCTGGCGCGCGCAGTGCTGCCATTGCTGGAACACGGACGCAGCGTGCTGTGGCGACTTGCCCACGCGCGCCTGAGCGCAACGCCTGCACAGGCCGTGGTCGCAGGGGCCGGCGTGATCGCGAGCGTCGCACTGGCGGTGTCGATGGCGATCATGGTGAGTTCTTTCCGCGTATCGGTGGACGAATGGCTCGGCCAGGTTCTTCCTGCCGATCTCTATGTGAGGGCGTCATCATCCGCCGCCAGTGGCTACCTCGACCCAAGCGCGCTCGCCACCATTGCCGCGGTCGAGGGCGTGGCTGCGGTGGATACCACCCGTCTGGTCAATCTGCGCCTGTCCGATACCGAACCCTTGTTCAGCCTGTTGGCACGCCCGGTAAATGCAGTTGGGCAGGGAGAGTGGGGCTTGCCACTGGTCGCAGGAAGCCTTGTTGCGCCTGCCGGCGCGACGCTTCCTGCGACCTGGGTGTCGGAGGCCGCAGCCGATCGTCACCGACTGGTGCCGGGCAGCGTGTTCGAGTTGCCGATCGGCGGCCGCATGCAGGGCTTCGTGGTCGCCGGCATCTGGCGCGACTACGCCCGCCAGCATGGCGCAGCCCTCATCGACAGTCGCGACTACGTTGCGCTGACCGGCGACACGCGCATCAACGATGTGGCGATCCGGGTCGCAGCCGGTGTCGATCCGCACAGCGTGTCCGAGACGCTGCGTCAGCGCTTCGGCCCCGAGCACATCGCGGTCGCGCTGCCGGGCGAGATCCGCGCGCTCAGCCTGGAGATTTTCGATCGCACCTTCCTGATCACCTACCTCATGGAGGCGGTGGCCATCCTGATCGGCTTGTTCGGCATTGCAACCACCTTCGCCGCGCTGGCGACCACGCGCCAGGGCGAATTCGGCATGCTGCGCCATCTCGGCCTGACCCGCGGCGAGATCGGCCGGCTGATTGCGCTTGAGGGTGCGCTAACAGCAGGGCTCGGAGTGCTCGCGGGTCTGCTCGCGGGCGGCGCGATCGCCTGGGTGCTGATCGAGATCATCAACCGCCAGAGTTTTCACTGGAGCATGGATCTTGCCGTGCCGTGGCTGGCGCTTGGCGTGTTCGCTACCAGCCTGGTGGTACTGGCTGGCGGGGTTGCCCGGCTGGCGGGCCGGCACGCGATGCAGCGCTCGGCCGTTCAGGCGGTGAAGGCGGACTGGTAAGCACGGCCCCGGATGACATGGCAGACAGGCTGACGGAGTTTGGATGAGGAACAAGCGGCTACCCCCAACTGCTGCGGATCGGCGGCGCTTTCTGCTGCGCCCGGTCGTCGGCAGCTTGCTTGCACTGGCCTTGCCGGGAGTGCCTTTGCTTGCACGTGCAGGCGGGCATGCGGCCAGTGCAGAGGCCACGGCCTACCCTCCGGTGGTGGAGGGTGCGCTGTTGCAGTTTCCGCAGGACTTTGGTGCTCATCCGCAGTTTCGCACCGAGTGGTGGTATGTCACCGGCTGGTTGCGCGAAGCGGGCGGCGGGACAGGCAGGCACTGGCAGGGCGCCGGAGAGGGAGGGGCCGAAGGAAGGGCTGGAGGCTATGGTTTCCAGCTCACCTTTTTCCGCGTACGTACGCGTATCGGCGAGGACAATCCGAGCCGCTTTGCCCCGCGTCAGCTGATCCTTGCTCATGCTGCCATCGCGGACCCGTCCATTGGCCGGCTGCGCCACGCCGAGCGCTCGGCGCGCGCCTATCCGGGGCTGGTCGAGGCGGGCGAGGGGCGTACGTCCGTGCGGGTGGATGACTGGTTGCTGGAAGGCGGCGATACGGTGCTGGCGCCTTATCGGACGAACATCGAGACCGATGAATTTGGCTTCGAACTGGTGTTCGAGCCGGGTCGTGCGCCTGTCCTCAACGGCAAGCAGGGCTTCAGCCAGAAGGCGCCGGATCCACTCAATGCCAGCTATTACTACAGCCGACCACAGATGATGGTGGGCGGGCGCATGCGTATCGGCGGCACGGTGCGCGAGGTTGAGGGCCATGCCTGGCTCGATCACGAGTGGTCTAGCGAGATCCTGCCCGAAGGCGCGCGCGGCTGGGACTGGGTCGGTATCAATCTGTATGGCGGCGGCGGACTGATGGCCTTTCAGATGCGCGATGGCGAGGGCAGGGCGCTCTGGCATGCAGGCACGCTGAGCGAAGAGGACGGTGCCTCGCGCATCCATGGCCCCGACGAGCTGCGTTTTACCCCGCTGCGCCACTGGCAATCACCGCGCACCGGCATCCGCTACCCGGTGGAGTGGGAGATCGAGCTCGCCGGGCGCCGCCTGCGCCTGCGACCGTTGATCGATGACCAGGAACTGGACAGCCGCGCGTCGACCGGGGCGATCTACTGGGAGGGCGCGGTTCGCCTGTTCGAACTGGGTGCGGCAGACGAGGCGCGTGCGATCGGTGAAGGCTATCTCGAGATGACGGGCTACGCCGAACGCCTCGCGATGTAACGCGAGGCGCCACGGGAACAGCCGCTGGAGCGACGCAATCATGTCTCTTGGCGCCCCGGGCCCCACCTCGAAAGACCCGCCAGGGCCCGACCACGGTGCCGCAGGTGCCAGCTGCCACATCCGGACTGTGCCCGGCCGCTTCCCGATGCCATAATCCAGCCTTTGCAATCAGGACAGGAGCCGTATCTTGATCCTTGTCACGGGCGGCGCCGGCTTCATCGGCGCAAATTTCGTGCTCGACTGGCTTGCTGGCGGCGATGAGGCCGTGCTCAACCTCGATGCGCTCACCTATGCGGGCAATCTCGAGACCTTGGCCAGTCTGGAGCGCAACGCGGCGCACCGCTTCATCCACGGCGACATCTGCGATCGTGCACTGGTCGATGGCCTGCTGGCCGAGCACAGGCCGCGCGCGATCATCCACTTCGCTGCCGAGAGCCATGTCGACCGGTCCATCCACGGGCCGGGCACCTTTGTGCGTACCAACGTCGAAGGCACGTTCACACTGCTCGAAGCCGCGCGCACGTATTGGTCCGGACTGCCGGCCGACGATCGCGAGGCGTTTCGCTTCCTCCACGTCAGCACCGACGAGGTCTATGGCTCGCTCGGGCCACAGGATCCGCCGTTTGCCGAAACCAAGACTTACGAGCCCAACAGCCCGTATTCGGCAAGCAAGGCGGCGAGCGACCATCTCGTGCGCGCCTGGCACCACACCTATGGCTTGCCGGTGCTGACCACGAACTGTTCGAACAATTACGGCCCCTACCAGTTTCCGGAAAAGCTCATCCCGCTCATGATCGTCAACGCGCTGGCAGGCAAGCCGCTGCCGGTGTACGGCGATGGACTCAATGTACGTGACTGGCTCTACGTCGGTGACCATTGCAGCGCGATCCGTGAGGTGCTGGCGCGCGGACGCCCTGGCGAGACCTACAACATCGGCGGCTGGAACGAGATCGCCAACATCGACATCGTGCGCACCTTGTGCCGTCTGCTCGACGAGATGCGTCCCGACCCGGCCGGGCCGCACGAGCGCCTGATCAGCTATGTCAAGGATCGCCCCGGCCACGACCGCCGTTACGCCATCGATGCGCGCAAGATCGAGCGCGAACTGGGCTGGAAGCCGGCGGAGACCTTCGAAACCGGTATCCGCAAGACAGTGCGCTGGTATCTCGACAACCCCGGCTGGATAGCCAATGTGCAGAGCGGCGCTTACCGTGACTGGGTGGCGACCCAGTATGGCGGCAGTGACGCAGGGCAGGGCGCATGAGGATACTGCTGCTGGGCCGCAACGGCCAGGTGGGCTGGGAGTTGCAGCGCGCACTCGCGCCGCTCGGCGAGCTGGTCGCGCTCGATCGCCATGCAGACGCAGGCCTGTGCGGAGACCTCTCTCGCCCGGATGAACTGACCAGCACCATAGGCCGTGTGGCACCAACGGTGATCGTCAATGCCGCGGCCTACACCGCGGTGGACAAGGCGGAGACCGAAGCCGCCCAGGCTCGTCTCATCAACGCCGAGGCGGTGGGGGCACTCGCCGGTGCAGCCCGCGATGCGGGCGCCCTGCTGGTGCATTACTCGACTGACTATGTCTTCGACGGCAGTGGCGAGCGAGCCTGGACGGAGGCCGATGCAACCGGACCGCTGTCGGTGTATGGGCGTACCAAGCTTGAGGGCGAGCAGGCGATCCGCGAAAGTGCTTGCCGGCATCTGATCCTGCGTACATCCTGGGTCCATGCTGCACGCGGCGGAAACTTTGCGCGCACCATGCTGCGGCTGGCGGCCGAACGCGAGGTGCTGAGCGTGATCGCCGATCAGTTCGGCGCCCCCACCGGCGCAGATCTCATTGCAGACGTCAGCGCCCACGCCCTGCGCGCCTGCCTGAGCCGGCCGGAGCTTGATGGCACCTACCACCTCGCCGCGGCCGGCGTGACGAGTTGGCACGGGTATGCACAGTTCGTCATTGACGAAGCGCGCAACCTCGGGCGCGCGCTCAAGGTACGCGAGATCGCCAGGATCGGTAGCGCCGACTATCCCACCGCGGCCGTGCGTCCGCTCAATTCCCGCCTCGACACCACCAAGCTGCGCCATGCCTTCGGGCTCCACCTGCCAGACTGGCGCGACGGCGTCGCGCGCATGTTGCGCGAACTGCAGACCTGACCAAGGACACTCCCGACCATGACCATCAAGAGCGTGATCCTTTCCGGCGGCTCAGGCACCCGCCTGTGGCCTGCCTCGCGTGAAAGTTACCCCAAGCAGTTGCTGCCGCTGACCGGCGAACTGTCCCTGCTGCAGGAGACCGCGGTCCGCCTGAAGGGCTTTGCTGGCGCCGAGGTCGATCCTCGGCCGCTGATCGTTACCAACGAGGAATACCGCTTCATCATCGCCGAGCAATTGCGCCAGATCGGCGTACGAGCGCCGCAGATCGTGCTCGAGCCGGTCGGTCGCAATACGGCGCCAGCGCTCACGCTGGCGGCATTGGCTGCACTGGAGGAGGGTGATCCGGTGCTGCTGGTGATGCCAGCCGACCACGTGATCAGCGATGTCACGGCCTTCCAGCAGGCGATCGCAGAAGGCGCGCGAGCCGCCGCAGGAGGTGCGCTGGTGACCTTCGGCATCGTGCCGGACCGGCCTGAGACCGGCTACGGCTACATCCGAGCCGGGGCCCCGGTTGCCGACACCGGCACGGCACGTGGCCTGGCCGAGTTCGTCGAGAAGCCGGACCGCGCCACTGCCGAGCGCTATGTCGCGAGCGGGGCCTACTTCTGGAACAGCGGCATCTTCATGATGAAGGCCTCGGTGTGGCGTCAGGCGATCGCGCGTTTCAATCCCGACATGGAAGCCGCCTGCGCGCGCGCTTTTACCGCCCGCAGCACGGATGCGGACTTCATCCGCCTTGACGCCCCCGCCTTCGAGGCCAGCCCGAGCGATTCGATCGACTACGCGGTCATGGAACGCATCGCCGAAGCGCCGGAGCTGGGGCAGGGGGTGGTCGTACCCTTATCCGCCGGCTGGTCGGACGTTGGTGCCTGGGATGCGCTATGGGCCGTCTCGGACAAGGATGCAGACGGTAACGCCGCGCGCGGCGAGGTGCTGTTCGAATCAAGCCGGAACACTCTGGTACATGCCGGCAGCCGTTTGGTCGCCGCGATCGGCTGCGAGGACATGATCGTGGTCGAGACGCCGGATGCGGTGATGGTCGCGCACAAGGAGCGAACGCAGGACGTCAAGAAGGTCGTGGCGCGCCTGAAGGCCGAAGGCCGCAGCCTGACGCAGAGCCATCGCAAGGTGTACCGGCCCTGGGGCTGGTACGACTCGATCGACGCCGGCGAGCGTTTTCAGGTCAAGCGCATCGTCGTCAATCCCGGCGCCAAGCTCAGCCTGCAGATGCATCATCACCGCGCCGAACACTGGATCGTGGTGAAGGGTACGGCCGAGGTCACCAATGGCGACCGGACCTTCCTGCTCGGCGAGAACGAATCCACCTACATTCCGCTGGGACACACGCATCGCCTCGCCAACCCGGGCAAGCTGCCGCTGGAGATCATCGAGGTGCAATCTGGCAGCTATCTTGGCGAGGATGACATCGTGCGTTTCGAGGACAACTACGGCCGCACCGCCAGCTGACGGGACGCATGGCACGGCACCTGACGGCCGATCGGGCAGGTGCTGTGTATAATGCGCTCCGCTTCAGACGTGACACCCGCGGGGATGGCGGAATTGGTAGACGCACTGGATTTAGGTTCCAGCGCCGCAAGGCGTGAGAGTTCGAGTCTCTTTCCCCGCACCACATTGTTTTAAAAGGCCTTTCAAGCCAGGCCGTGACGTGGCCTGACCGCATTCGCGGATGCGTGTGGGCAGTATTGGTGCAGTGGTGCCCAAACTGCCGAAGCGCGAGACAGCCTGCAGAGTGACTCTTTCCCCCACCCTCTGCGATCACAAAAACACGATAATCTGCGTTATGTTAAGTAGCCACCGTGGACTGCATGATGCGCTCCAGCCGTGCCGCTGATGTTTCGCATGATGGATGCATGAGCACGCGACAGACCGCGTGCAGCTCGAACGGACAGACGCCCGCCTCCAAGAGCCGCCGCTTCTCGTGCTGAATCCGCCGCTGCCATGTCCTGACGGTCGGCGTCGATGCTGGCCTCGCCATGCGACGAAACCAGTAGAGTTGCCGGAGATTCTGGGACCAATCTGGAAACATCGTTGCGGGCTGCAAGGCCAATAGAAAGTCAGAGCGCTACGCGCTGAGTGCCTCCCGGCAGGCTCACCGCTCGTTGCACCTCCACCGCCCTTCCTTCCTTCCCTCGTTTCGTCCCCTTCGCTTTGTTGTCCGCCTGTCAGTTCGTCCCATCAAGGGTGAAGTGTACGGGACGGGCCCGCCCTTGACGTTCCGCCCTGACAGGCGGCCCCCACGCTTACGGCGACGAACTCAGGAAGTACGGAAGGACTCAGCCAGCGATGCAACAACCGGAGAGGATCAAACGATCGGCTCCGAATCTAGGAACCCGGTAGGAGAGAAAACCATGATCCCCGCAAGCCTTCGCAAGTCAGCAGAATTCCTGTCCCGTCAGATGGTGTTGGCACTCGCCGACATAACAGGCCGAATTGCAGACCGGATCAGGGCTGCTCAAGACCCGCTGAAGAAGGCACGCGCCCTCATCGCCGAAGCGCTGCGGCTGATCGACCGTCACAGCAGTAACGGTGCCGCGAACACTGCGCGACTGGTGCGCGCGGAGGCGATCCGGTTCTACGGCGTGCGTGACTGCAACTTCTACGGAATCGCTCGTTGATCCTGCCTGTTTCGGCTATTCGGAATATCGTGTGGAAGGGACTATGAATGAGCTGGCTCTTTTCGCAGGCGCTGGTGGCGGAATACTCGGCGGCCACCTGCTGGGATGGCGCACCATCTGCGCAGTTGAACGTGATGCCTACGACGCACAAGTTCTGGCGCTTAGGCAAAACGATGGAGCCCTCCCAGCTTTCCCGATTTGGTCTGACGTGTGCAGTTTTGACGGAAGACCATGGCGCGGCCTTGTTGACGTGGTTTCTGGCGGGTTTCCGTGCCAGGACATATCCTCCGCCGGTTTTGGCGCTGGCATATCTGGAGAGCGCTCAGGGCTTTGGCGGCAGATGGCTAGAATCGTCGGTGAAGTACGACCTCGATTTGTCTTCGTGGAGAACTCACCGCTGCTTGTGGGAAGAGGCCTTGCCGTGGTCATCAGTGACCTTGCCGAATTGGGGTATGACGCGCAGTGGCTGCGTCTATCAGCATCCGATTGCGGAGCGCCCCATAAGCGTGATCGCCTCTGGGTTGTGGCCGACGCCGAGCGGCTGCACATCAGGGAAGAACCATGTAGCCGGCAGGCTGGACGAGTGGGGAGGTTCAGGGAATCCATTCCGTGGGACGGAGATTGCTTCGGTGCGCTGCGCCAGTTTCGAAGAGTGGATGATGGGTTGGCCTATGGGGTGGAGCGCACTGATGCCATTAGAAATGGACAAGTTCCACTTGTGGCAGCAACAGCATTCTCAATTCTCACTGGGCCGCGCCCCTAAGGAAGCTGCGTGACCGATCTCAACATGACTCACTCACCACACGTTAATCCGCTGAGCGCCTGTTTCAGCGCCTGCGATCTTCGGTCAGCTTCTCGTACGCCAGTTGGCGCGCTTGCTCCATCGAAAGGTATGGATGCCTCCTGCGCTCGTACTCTGCGAGGCGTTGCGCCTTCGCAGCATCGCCCAGGCAGGCAGTCAGTAACGGATCATGGCGTGGCCGGGTGATCCCTCTCGAGGTCGGCGTCTTGCGTCGGCGACGGCGTACAAGAAGCAGCATGAGCAATACGGCTACCAGGACACCGGCGATGGTTATGACATGGGTTTCCATGCGCCGGAATATACCGGGACGGCCCTGGTTAGCTCGTGACTTCCTTCACGGTTCCGCCCGGCGCTTTCCCTGCCGGGTCCCCCCCGCGAGCGGGGTCCCCCCCGTCAGTCTGCGCTGCGGTCGGCCTTGCTGTGGTGACGCCCCCGAACGGCGTGACCGTTGCCATAGGTGCATCGCATCGTACCCACATGGCGTTGCCCTCGTAGGTGGCCCTGAATAGGCACTCGCCCACTGGCTCGACGCCATAGCCCGCTGTGCGTAGCTCTTCGTCGGTGGTCTGCCGGACTACCTGACCGTTCTGGCTGAACGCGAGTCCATAGCGGATACGATCGCCCATCTGGATATAGCCGGTGACGTGCATGCCCAGGCCATCGAATGGGGCCCGCTTCGAGCTGGCGACCGGCGCTGTGACTGGTGGCGCTGCCGTCGTTACGCGGTCAGGCTCGTGTGTCCGCACGGGTGCGGCGACCACCGTGGGCTGTGTCTGTACTTGTTGTTGCCCGGTCGGGCGTGGCTCCGGTTGTTTCGGCTCCGGGAAGAGTGCCCAATCGCCGAAGATGAGGTATCCGAGCCCGCCCAGCAGGA
The DNA here is from genome assembly GCF_000310145.2 of Thauera sp. 28. Lineage (GTDB taxonomy): Bacteria > Pseudomonadota > Gammaproteobacteria > Burkholderiales > Rhodocyclaceae > Thauera > Thauera mechernichensis. The sequence goes on along the minus strand of NZ_AMXA01000014.1, from coordinate 56,953 downwards.
GGACCGCTGCACCCTTGAACGACCAGTGATGCCAGATCGGGCGGATGTCGCCCGCTGCGAGTTCGGCCCCCCCTCCCCTGGTGTGACTCTTGTACAGCTTGAAGTACGCCGGCTTGTAGCTGCGAACGGCTTCGTTGACTACGGCCCCGCGTAGGCCGTCCTGCACCTTCCGTATGTAACTCGTACTGGTGCCGAGCGCGGTCGCCTTGCGCACGCGATAGACCACCTGAACGAGGTCGCGGATCGCGCGGTTGATCTTGCCGTAACTCTGGGTGATCAGGAGCACGTCAGCCGACTCGTGCCGGTGAAGGGAATACCAGTGCTCGACCTCAATCGGCGTGCCTTGCGCGGGCAGAGGAATGTGGCACTCATCGATGACATACAACGGGCCGGCTCCCGTCTCGGGGTGCCTCCAGTCGTCCCCGTAGTCCTCGGCATGGCTGAAGGCCGCTCGATTCTGATACTTGCCGTCATTGCGGCGTGGTGCCCTGGTCTCGTGCCGAAGCTCGATCAGGCCCGCATAGGACGGCTCCAGCGCGTAGATTTCATCGAGTTGCAGCGGCAGGTTCGTGATGACCTTGCGACCCTGCGACAAGGCCGGCAGGACGTGGTACGCGACGGCCTCGTAGCTTTTGCCGCCCCCTGGAGCACCTAGCAGAAGATTAATCATGTCAGGAGCCCAGGCGAACGAACGGAATCACCTGCATTGCCAGCCGGATGAGCGCCGCTGTGGCGATGATGCCGAGCGCCTCGGCGAGTCCGATCAAGCCCAGCACATTGAGGATTTCCGCTGGCAACGCGCCCCAGGTCGAGGCGTATTGTGTGAGCCCGTCGAGGTCGAGGGCTTCCACCGCCGCCGCTGCGATGTCGAGGACTTGGGCGAAGATCCATACCGGCAAGTCCGTTGCGAACTCCCACAGATCCACGAAGACCTGCACGAAGAGACGCGCGATGAAATCGAGACCATCAGTAATCGCCTTGAGCAGGTCCGAGAAAAACCGCCCAATGGCGGCGAACACTGCACCCATGTCAGCCCCCTATGACTAAGCGCCGCGCGACGAACAAGGCGCTGAGAATCATCACCGCCTTGATGAACGGCCAGATGATGCACGGCGGCTGCATGACCATCGTGCCGAAATTGCCCATTGCCCCGAAGTTGAACGTGAGCGACCACGATGGGCACTCACCGCCAGACGGTATGCCGTTGGTGAGCGACCGCATGAAGTTCGCCAGACTGGACCCGTCAATACGCTGCTTGAAGCCGTCCCACTCTCCCGCAAACCCGTCCGGGTATTTCTGCTCGTAGAAGTCTGGCACCTCCGGGAGAGATGACGGCGAATAGGTGAGGCTGTATTGCTCGGGCTCTTCGCGCTCCCCCGGCTGTGGCTGTTTCGTCTCGGTGCTTTCGGTCTGGGTGCCGTCCGGGTTCGTGGTCGTGGTCGTCGTGGTCTGGGTGATCGTGATCGTGGTCGTGTTGTTCGTCGTGTTCGTGTTGTACGTGAGGTTGTTGGTGGTGTTGGTGGTGATGGTCGTGGTGCCCGCCGGACTGGTGGTAGTGGTCGTGGTCGTCTCACCCGGCACGGTCGTCGGGCCGTCCGCCTCGTGGCCGTCAGGTGTGGGCGTGTAGCCCGCTTCAATCAAGCGCCTTGCGAGGTCCGAGCCCATGCCCCGCCCAACTAGATCAACGTAAATGGCATCTTCGAGTTCTTTGTCCGTCGCTGGTCGGGTCGGATTGACGCATCGGCCACTAACGGTCAAACGTTGGCCGCTCTCACAAATCTCGGCACCGCTGTATCTCATATACGCATATTGATTGTTTCCGTTATAGGTATAACGAATACGGATGCGGTCAACCGTCGTGAGTGATGCATCGGCCTTTGTGTACGTGATCGTTTGGACAGGCGGGCCGTCCGAAACAATGCAAGTAATGGTGACCGGCGCGGCTTGCCCGACTTTGTTCGCCAAGGCGGTTTTATCGGGGTCCCACCAACCTGCGAATGCCTCAGCGACAGCCTTTCGCGCATCAAAGCAATGTCGAGTTGGGAAGACATCTCCGCCACTGAAACCGCCGATCACGGTAAAACCGCCCAGCGTCGGGTCGGGCTGACCGTCGTCTTCTCCGGGAATCAGCCAGCCTTGGGCCTCATCCCATACGAGGTCCGCGAGCGTGAGCCCAATACCAATGGGACCGGCTTTCCTGGCTAGGCCGACGCCCATCTTTGCGAGCGTCCCCGGCGAGAACTTGCGTACCCCATGCACATCGAACGTATGCGAACCCATCTTGATTTTGTTGATGTCCCGCATCTTTCCCCATCCATCGGGGGCGTCTGGGAAATCGTAGATCGGGCCACCCGTACGGCGAGGGGCGTTGATGCCGTCGGGGTAGTTGAAGTTGATCGATGATCCGTAGCGCGCTGGCCCGTTGAGCTGCTGTTGCGCATACGCGAACGTCACCGCGCCCCCGAACAGGAGCCCGACGACGAAGAACAAGGCGAGGCGGAGCGCTCTCACAAGCGCCCCCCTACACCCCAGACGATGGCGAGCGCGACCGCCGCCCCGATCAGAGCAACAATCACCCAGAACAAGGCGAGGATCGGCCCGGCGATCATCTTTACGCCGCCTTGATGGCGCGCTTGCCGAAGGCGGAGCCCTTGAACGCCATGTTGATGCCGATACCGACCACCAGCAGGGCGACCACAGCGGTGAGGGCGTCACCGAACGAGACAGCAGCGAGAACGTCAGCCATTTGTACTACTCCTTTTGAAATTGGGCGTTATGCCCTACGAATTGCCTCTGCCACCCATCCGGTAACGAGGCCCAAAGCCCAACCCGCAATCACGGCACCGAACCCCCAGGCGGCGACTTCCGTCACCGTTTCAGGCGTGATGCCGTAAGTTGCAAAGTCAGGAATACTTGCAAGTCCGTGGGTGAGGTCGTAATACTCCGACCGTTCCAGGAGGTAATAATCGCCGCAGTCATCGACGCCGTTTTCCACCGTCATAGGCCACGTGTAATGCGTGCCGTCCAATTCAATGTGGATGCACTGAGCCATTACGGTTACGCAGCCGCTTTCTGTTGAACCGGATGCAGCGCACGCACGAAGGCGGTGAGGCGGCGATTGCGGTCGGTGTCAAGGGCGACCTCCACGGCGTACTGACCAGGGACGAAGTGCTGGCGATCCGGCAAGAGCGCTTCCATGAACACGCGCTTGTTGTCCGGGAGGGTGATCAGCCCTTCAACGATGGTGAAATGGCGCGAGGGGTCTTTGCGACCCTGAATGACGCGGGATGCCGTGAGTTCGAAAGGGAAACGCATTTTTTAATCTCCAGCCGCTATTAAGGATTTCGGGACTTGCGGCATAGGTCCCTGGGGCGTTACTTCTGGCGTCTCGCCCGTTCGCGTTCGATAAGGTCTGTGAAATATGATTGCTGGCCACCCGACCTGGATGCACCATCAATGCGCTGATTAAAACCACTGGCATAGGTGAGCTGGCGGTACTGTTCCAGGCGCTGATCTGACACCTCAGTAATCCAGCTTTCCCTATCTGGGTACTCTTCCCGTCGTGTTCTGCCCCCCACGGCTACGCCTCTTTTTGTGCAGCAGTAACCTTGCTGGCAAGACTTCGCCAGACCAGCGGCACGGGCAGAAAACACTCCCATCTACGCCCAAACACGACGAGCGCAAGCGGTTCCGCCTCTTCCGCCCACTTCGTAACTTCCTCTTCCCATTGCTGGCGGTTCTCGGGCCGGGGTGCGCGGATGGCCCACACGGAGTCCCTTTCGACGTGGTACGCACAGCCGCTGCGAAACGACACGACCGGGAGGACCGAAACGCCGAAGCTCTGCCAGTACTTGGCGACTGTGGCCGAGCGCCACGCTTGGTACGTGCGCCACTGCTGGGGGTCATCGAGGTACGCCGTAAAATCAGGTGCGGTCACGATCCCGGCTGCACGCGCGATTAGCGCGCCCTCTTCCGGTCGCCGCCAGAAGAACTCTTGCCGGTAGTCATCTACAAACGTATGAAGGGGGCCACCCCGCCAGCGTCCGCGCCCTTGCCACTCATGTGGAATGGCGAGGTTTCCAGGCGCATACACCCGTTGTTGCTCGAGGCCGCAGAACGCGGGCGGCAAACCTACGCGCCGAGCCATGCGACCCCCTCAACTGCATGCATGCCGTTCGTGCCCTGCCCTACGCGCCACTTCGCGCGCTGGAGCCGGAATGCCTTGTAGAGGTCTGACACCTCATCGGGTGTGGCTTTAGCCGCCCATGCCGGAGCGGTGGCGGTGGTGTACGTGCGCTCGGACTCATCCAAAGCCAGGAACGCGCGGATTGGCGCTACCAGCTTCTTCGGCAACTCAGGCACATGCAGACGCGCCATCACTTCCTGCACCGTCAAGCCGAGGGCGAGCAGGCCATGTATGACGCGACCGGCCTGCTTCCGGGCGTGGTCGGTTGCTCGCTCGATGTGCGCCTGAGCGACGTGCGCAATCGTCTTGATCACGCGCTGTTCGAGGGAATGCGATTCGAACGCGCGGTACGATCCGGCGAAGTACTTCCCCGGCTGGCGGATCGCATCGACGGGAATTTCCCGGTGACGGTTGCGCCATTCGACCTCGCAGCGGAACCACGGCGACGCCGGGTCGCCCTGCTCTTTGCCTTTCTCGTAGCCGCGAAACAGCTTGCCGCTTTCGCGTGAGCCCAGGTAGAACGTGCAGCCCTTACCGCTGCCCATGTCATCGACCAGACGCGGCACCGGCTTTGCGCCTCGCGCGGGATTGAACTCGCCGCTTTCGTACGCCGCCTTGCACCAATCCAGGTTGTACCTGGTGCCGTCGAAATCATCGACGGCCAAATCCAGGCGGGTGATACGGGCTTCGAGCATCGTGAGCGAATCGGCGACCGCATCCCAATCCTTGACTTGCATGCAGCCCGCGCCGGTCATCTCGATATGCACGGTGTCACCGTTGCCGCCGAATGCGACAAGGCCAATCCCATCCACGTCAAGGCGGTGCTTATAGCCGTTCCACCCCTTGCAGGTCTCGGACACCTTGATTTCGACACCGAGCCAGCCGCGAAGCAGGATTTCGATGCTTTGCTTGGCGTTGGTGGCATCCATCCAGAAGGTGACGCCGAGGAAGTCAATGAAGGCGGTACTCATTGCGAAAGCTCCAACCAGGCCGGAAGAAAATGGAGGCCATAGGCCACGGCATCCGGGACGCCGAGCGGCGCGCGCCCAAGGCGCACAACCGGAGGCAATAGCTTGCCGGTACGGCCCGAGCGAAGGACCGACACCGTGATCGTTTTCCGCCCGATGGTGATCATTGCCCGCGCTCCGAATCAGCAATGAGGTGATCAAACCCGAGCGCCAGGGCGAGCGAAGCGGCAACACTGGAACCGTGACGGGTCTCAACTGCACCGACGAGACGGGCGAAGAACAGCCGCGCCGGATCACCTCCCCGCGTGTCTGTGCTGGACTGATACGCAATGTCGATCAACAACGGGACATCGAGCGTAGGGACGCCCCCCGCGACGGCTTGCGCCGCCGGGAGTTGCGAGGGGCTTTGACTGGTCGTGGCTTGTTGCATGGCAGTTCTCCCAAACTGGTTGATTAAGGCCGCGCTACCGTCGAACCGCTTACGCGAGTTCAGACGCCGCGCTACCGAATTAGGCCCGTATTACTAGACGGGCCTTCAAGCCTTGCGGCTTTCTACCCCCTCCTGAGGGGGGGGTAATTGTTGGCACCTGCCAACGGAGCGAACTGTAACCACCTGCCAACTATGTTGTCAAGTGCCAACGCAGAACATATGCTGAATTGCAAAACATGGAGACGACCATGCACACCCGCGAATACTTAGACGCCGCGCGCCGCAAGATCGGCGCTGAATCAAACGCAGAACTCGCCCGCGCACTGGGTCTGAGCCGTGCAGCCATGACGAAGTACTACAACGGCGAGCGGATCATCGACGACTACACAGCCGCCCGGCTGGCTGGACTTGTCGGAATCGACCCGCTGAAGGTGATCGCGCAAGCGAATGCAGAACGCGAGAAGGACGGCAATCGGCGCGCCTATTGGGAAAAAATCGCGAAGCTCGGCGGCATGGCAGCGTCATTGACTGCGGGCGCTGGTGTCATTTTGCTACTGTCACCCTCGCCCGCCATTGCCGCGCCCTTGCTCGTTTCTGCCCTCACCACGATCTGCGTTATGTAAACTTAACGAGTTGATCACGCCATTGGAAACTTGATAACTGATACTCCACGCTTCCCGCCATAATGCAGGAGCAAGAGCACGCAATGGCCGGGAGTACGCTGTGGACGCATCGGAGCTCGATCGCATTCTCGTGCAACATCGCCGAGAGCCCTCTCAACTTCTGCAGATCCTTATCGATGTGCAGGAACAGGCGGGATGGCTGCCGCCGGACGTCATCAGCGCCATTGCGTCCGCGCTAGCCGTGCCGCGTGTGCGGGTCGAGAGCACGGCGAGCTTCTACAGTTTTCTCCACACCCAGCCTGCAGGCGAATACCGGCTGCTGTTCTCGGACAACATCACTGACCGTATGCTCGGCAACACCGGGCTGATGAGCGCCCTATGCGAGCAACTCTGGCTCGAACCAGGCCGGCTTTCCGAGGATGGATTGGTGCGCGTGGACACGACATCGTGCACCGGCATGTGCGACCAGGGGCCAGCCCTGCTCGCGAACGGCCGTGCGATCACCCGCCTGACTGTCGACCGGATCAACGAGATGGCGCACCTCGTTCGCAGCCGCGTACCCATCGGCGATTGGCCACCCGAATGGTTCGAGGTGGCGGACAACATCCAGCGTCGTGACGTCCTGCTCGATCATCGGTTGAGCCCGGGCGAAGCGCTCGCAGCGGCGCTCGACCGTGGCGCAGCCGGGCTGCTTGCCGAGATCGAGCGGTCGTCCCTGCGTGGTCGGGGGGGCGCAGGCTTCGGCAGCGACATCAAATGGCGCTCGTGCCGCGACGCCTGGGGCGACGCGCACTACGTTATCTGCAATGCCGACGAAGGCGAGCCAGGTACTTTCAAGGATCGTGTCCTGCTCAACAGCTACTTCGACCTCGTCGTCGATGGCATGTGCATCGCCGGCCTCGCGATTGGCTCGAGCAAGGGTTTCATCTACCTGCGCGGCGAATACCGCTACCTGCTCGACCGCCTCCAGGCACGCCTGGCGCAACGCCGCGAACAAGGCCTGCTGGGGCGCAACATCCTGGGCCGCGGCTTCAGCTTCGACATCGATATTCACCTTGGTGCCGGCGCCTATATCTGCGGCGAGGAGTCGGCACTCATCGAATCGCTCGAGGGCAAACCGGGTAAGCCGCGTATCCGGCCGCCCTTCCCTGTCACCAACGGCTACCGGGGTCAGCCCACCACGGTGAATAACGTTGAGACGCTCGCCCTCGCAGCCCTCATTGCCGTCCGTGGCGGCGAGTGGTTTCGCGCCATCGGCACGCCCGCCTCCACCGGCACCAAGTTGCTGTCGGTGTCGGGCGACGTCGCCCGTCCGGGGATCTACGAGTTTCCTTTCGGGGTTACCGTGGCCGACGTGCTGCAGGCCGCGGGCGCCCGCGACACCCTGGCCGTCACCAGTGCGGGCGCGGCAGGTCATTGTCTGGATGAGCACGAGTTCGGGCGCCGGATTGCCTTCGAGGACGTGGCCACGGGCGGCTCGATCATGGTGTTCGACCGCAGCCGCGACATGCTTGAGGTCGCGCGCAACTTCGCTCACTTCTTCGCCCATGAGAGCTGCGGTTTCTGCACACCGTGCCGGGTCGGCACCGTGGTGGTTGCCCGCCTGATTGATAAGTTGGCTGCCGGGCGTGGCTCGCCCTACGACCTTGAGGAGATGGCGAAGATGCACGTTCTCATGCAAGGGGCGAGCCATTGCGGACTTGGCAATACCGCGACCATCGCAGTCAACGACATGCTCTCCCGCTTCCGTTCGGTATTCGAGAGCAGGCTCCAGTCAAGCGAATACGAGCCCGCCTTCGATCTGGATGCCGCATTGTCGCGGGCGCGCCAGATGACCGGCCGGGACGATCCGGGCGCTCACCTGGGCAGCAACCTTAGCGCTATCGACACCCATCGGCATCCGCCCGATTGGGGTGATGCGACATACGCGCCCTTCCCCGCTACGCCAAGCCCTGCGAAGGATGAACAGCCATGAAGGACACCTTCCTGCTTGATGGCGAAGAAGTGGCCTTCACGCCGGGCCAGACGGTGATGCAGGCAGCAACTGCTGCTGGCAAGTACATCCCGCACCTGTGCTGGCATCCGGACTTTGCTGCGCACGGATCCTGCAAGCTGTGTACGGTGAGGATCGACGGCCGGCTGGCGACCGCCTGTACCGTGCGTGCGGCGGCGGGCCAATCAGTGGAAAGCGAAACCGAGGAACTGGCAGACAAGCGCCGTACCCTGCTGCAGTTGCTGTTCGTCGAGGGCAACCACTTCTGCCCATCCTGCGAGAAGAGCGGCGATTGCGTGCTGCAGGCCACGGCTTACAGGCTGGGCATGCTCAGCCCCCACTTCGACCACTTCTATCCCGACCGGGCCGTCGATGCCTCGCACCCGGACGTACTCCTCGACTTCAACCGCTGCATCATGTGCGAGCTGTGCGTGCAGGCCAGCCGCGACATTGATGGCAAGGACGTGTTTGCCCTGTCCGGGCGCGGCACGCGTTCGCATCTCATCGTCAACAGCGTCTCCGGCCAGCTGGCGGAAACGCGCTTTGCCGCCAGCGATCGTGCGGCCACGATCTGTCCGGTGGGCGTGATCCTGCGCAAGCGCGTGGGCTTCGCCGTGCCGATCGGCAAGCGCACCTATGATCGCGAACCGATCGGGGCCGTCCGGGCAGACACCGTGCACACCGACAAGGAGCCAGGCTGATGGCGGGCAAGCTCAAGGTCTCGACCGTGTCGCTGGCAGGTTGCTTCGGTTGCCACATGTCTTTGCTGGATATCGACGAACGCCTGCTGACGTTACTCGAAAGGGTGGAGTTCGACCGCTCACCGATTACCGACATCAAGCACTGCAGCCCCTGCGACATCGGACTGATCGAGGGTGGCGTGTGCAATGCCGAGAACGTGCACGTGCTGCGCGAGTTCCGCGCCAACTGCAAGGTGCTGGTCGCACTCGGCGCCTGTGCGGTCAATGGCGGCCTGCCGGCGCAGCGCAATGCGCTCGACGTCGGCGAGATCCTGCAGATGGTGTATCGCACCGGGCACGGGCTGGCGCCGGGCAGCGCCGTACCCGACGACCCCGAACTGCCACTGCCGCTGAACCAGGTGCATCCGGTGCACGAGGTAGTGCGGATCGACTACTTCCTGCCTGGCTGCCCGCCCTCGGCTGATGCGATCTGGTCATTCCTGAACGATCTCATCGAAGGTCGTGCGCCCAGGCTCGGCCACGGCCTGCTGCAGTACGACTGAGACGGTACATAGGCACCCCATGCGCTCAACACGGATATGCCGCAAAGGACAGACGCCATGAGCTTGGATCTCGAAACCGCAACCGTTGCACGCGACAGACTACGCCGCGTCGCCATCGACCCGGTCACGCGCGTGGAGGGCCACGGCAAGGTCACCATCCTGCTCGACGAGGACAACAAGGTGCATCAGGTGCGCCTGCACATCGTCGAGTTCCGCGGCTTCGAGCGCTTCATCCAGGGCCGACCTTACTGGGAAGTACCGGTGATGGTGCAGCGTCTGTGCGGTATCTGCCCGGTGTCCCATCATCTCGCGGCGAGCAAGGCGCTCGACCTGATCGTCGGCGCCACGACCCTGACGCCGACGGCCGACAGAATGCGCCGGCTCATGCACTATGGCCAGATCCTGCAGTCGCATGCGCTTCACTTCTTCCATCTGTCCTCGCCCGACCTGCTGTTCGGCTTCGAGTCCGAGCCCGGTCGCCGCAACATCGTGGGCGTGGCGGAGCAGTTTCCCGACATTGCCCGCAAGGGCATCCTGCTGCGCAAATACGGACAGGAGGTGATCCGGCTCACCGCAGGCAAGCGCGTCCATGGCACCGGTGCTGTGCCAGGTGGCGTCAATCGCTCGCTGAGCAGCGCCGAGCGCCAGTTGCTGCTCAGAGACGCCTACCAGATGATCGCCTGGAGCCGGGAGGCGGTCGAGATCGTCCGCCGCATCCATGAACAGGACCCCACGCTCTACGACAGTTTCGGCAGCTTCGAGTCGAACTTCATGGGCATGGTCGCCCCCGACGGCAGCCTCGACCTCTACGACGGCGCGCTGCGTGCTCGTGACGCAGACGGGCGCATCCTCTTCGACCAGGTCGACTACCAGACTTACGACAGCCTGATCATGGAAGAGGTCAAACCCTGGACCTACATGAAGTTCCCCTACCTCGCCGCACTCGGCCCCGAGCGCGGCTGGTACCGGGTCGGACCGCTGGCGCGAGTGCAGAACTGCGACAGCATCCCCACGCCGTTTGCCGACCATGAGCGGCGGACCCTGCTTGCCTACGCCGGTGAGCGCCCGATGCACGCCACGCTGGGCTATCACTGGGCGCGCATGATCGAGATGCTGTTTGCCGCGGAGACGATCAAGGATCTCCTCCACGACGACGATATCGAGGGTGACGAGCTGATGGTGAGCGGGGCCCGCCGGCGCGAGGGCGTCGGTGTCATCGAGGCGCCGCGCGGCACCCTGTTCCACCACTACCAGGTCGGCGACGACGACCTCGTCACCATGGCCAACCTCATTGTGTCGACCACCAACAACAATCAGGCGATGAATGCCGCGGTGCGCGAGGTGGCCAGGCGCTACCTGGACGGCCGCGAGCTCACCGAAGGGCTGCTCAATCACATCGAGGTTGCCATTCGCGCTTACGACCCCTGCCTGTCGTGCGCGACCCACGCCCTGGGCAGGATGCCGCTCGAGGTACGGCTGGTCGACGCCGCGGGTGAGGAGCTCGACCGCCGCTGCCGTCAGTGAGCCCGGGCACAGCGCATGCTGACATGAGCATACGGACGCCGCCGCCGATTCTCGTGTTCGGCTGGGGCAACCCCAGCCGCGGTGACGACGCACTCGGCCCCCTTTTCATCGACGCCCTCGCTGGTCGCGCGCTGCCCGGTGTCGAGTGCCTGACAGACTTCCAGCTCCAGGTCGAACATGCACTCGACCTGCGCGACCGGCAGCGCGTGCTCTTCGTCGATGCTTCGGTCGACGCCGGGCACCCTTTCGAGGTCAGCACAGTCCTGCCGGCGCGCGACACCAGCTTCACCACGCATGCGGTGTCGCCGCAGGTGGTGCTGAGTGTGTTCGAGGACCTGGAGCGATGCCCGCCGCCCCCTTCAACGCTCCTCGCCATCCGCGGTGAGCAGTGGGCGCTGGGTACCGAGCCGTCGCCGCAGGCAATGGCCCGGCTCGCAGCGGCCCTGGACTGGGCGCAGGCGTGGTGCACAACCAGCCCGCCGGCGCCCGAAGGCGGCTGAGCGCGGCCTCACTCGAGTTCGCGCAAGGCCTCCAGCGCCTCGTCGACGCGCTCCACGGCGATCACCCGCAATCCGTCGATGGCCTGCTTGGGCGCATTCGCGCGCGGCACGATGGCGGCGTCGAAGCCGAGTTTGGCTGCTTCCTTCAGGCGCTCCTGGCCGCGCGGCGCGGGGCGGATCTCACCGGCAAGGCCGACCTCGCCGAACACGGCCAGGCCACGACGCAAGGGGCGATCGCGCAGCGAGGACACGATCGCGAACAGGATCGCGAGATCGGCAGCCGGCTCGGTGATCTTCACCCCGCCCACCGCATTCACGAACACGTCCTGGTCGAAGCACACAATGCCGGCGTGGCGATGCATCACCGCCAGCAGCATGGCCAGCCGCGTCTGCTCGAGGCCGACCGAAAGCCGGCGCGGGTTGGGGCTCTGCGACGCATCGACAAGCGCCTGCACCTCGACCAGCAGCGGACGCGTTCCCTCCTGGGTGATCAGCACGCAGCTGCCCGGCACCTGCTGGGAGTGCTGCGACAGGAAGATCGCCGACGGGTTGGACACGCCGCGCAGCCCACGCTCGGTCATCGCGAACACGCCGAGCTCATTGACCGCACCGAAGCGGTTCTTGAAAGCACGGATGAGACGGAAGCTCGAATGCGTGTCGCCCTCGAAGTACAGCACGGTATCGACGATGTGTTCGAGCACCCGCGGACCGGCGAGCGCCCCGTCCTTGGTGACATGGCCGACGAGGATCAGGCAGGTGCCGCTCTGCTTGGCAAAGCGCGTGAGCTGGGCCGCGCATTCGCGCACCTGCGCCACCGAACCCGGGGCCGACTGCAGGGTTTCGGAATAGACGGTCTGGATCGAGTCGATGACCGCCACCCGCGGCCTCGCCTCGCGCAGTGTGTGCAGGATGCGCTCAAGGTTGATCTCGGCCAGCATCTGCAAGGGCGTCGCAGGCAGCTGCAGGCGCTGGGCACGCAGCGCGACCTGTTCGCCCGACTCCTCGCCGCTCACATAAACTGCGGTCGTGCGCACCTCCTCTGCGCCCGCGCCTGCCCCCTGCTGCAGCGTCGCAAGGTTGGACAGGGCCTGCAACAGCAGCGTCGACTTGCCGATCCCCGGATCGCCACCGATCAGCACGACACCGCCGCTCACCAGTCCGCCGCCGAGCACACGGTCGAATTCGTCCAGTCCGGTTGGCTGGCGGGGTTCCTCCTTGGGCTGCAGCGCAGACAGGGGGCGCAGTCGCGCGGTATCGCCGGCCAGGGCCGCAAAGCGGTTGCCGGCCGATGACGTTGCCGGCTCAAGGACGGTTTCGACCAGCGTGTTCCAGGCCTGACACTGCGGGCACTGACCCTGCCAGCGCACCGCCTGTGCACCGCACTCGGTGCACACGAACGCAGTCTTCGCGCGTGCCATCAGTCAGTTACGGTGCGGGCAGTCGGAAATTGGCCGTCTGACATCGGGTCAGGCCGCGCTGTCGCGATCGGCCATCCGCGCGAATTCCTCGCAGGCAAAGTCTGCAAAGGCGGTGATCAGTCGCGAGCGGAACTTGTCACGGGGCAGGATGACTTCGAGCGGGGTGTAGATCCTCGGCTCGAGGGCAATCGCAACCAGACGGCCATCCTCCAGGTCTCGCTGGATCGCGCGTTTGGACGCGATGGCAAAGCCCAGCCCCGCAGCCGCAAGGTGCTTGATCGTCGCCAGACTGCCGATCTCAGCGCACAGGGTGATCTCACTACCGGCAATGCCGGCAGCCTCGAAGAACTCGTCGGCAATCTGACGGATGCCGTTACCCGGGTCACGATCAATGAAGGGGTGGCCGACCAGGTCCTTCGCTCGCAGACTCTTGAACGCCGCAAGCGGGTTGTCGGGACTGCAGATCACGAACAGCTCGTCGCGTGCAGCACTGCGGCGCTCAATGGCGTGTTGCTCGGTAACGATCTCGATGAGGCCGATGTCCAGATCACGCGCAGCAACGGCATCTTCGGTCAGTTTCGAGTTGCCGACCACCACACGCGGCAACACGCGTGGGTAGCGGCGCTTGAAGCCTTCAAGGATGTGCGGTAGCCAGTAAGCGGCGATCGTTGTGCTGGTGCCGATCTTGATCTGGCCCGCAAGCTCGTCGGTAAGCTCGGACACGCGCGAGTCCAGCTCGGCGGAGAGTCCGAGAATCCGCTCGGCGTAGGCCAGCACAAGTTCGCCCGCAGGTGTCAGGGAGATCTTGCCATGCCCGCGATCGAGCAACCGGGTGTCGAAGTGCTCTTCCAGCTGCTTGATCTGGAAGGTGACGGCTGGCTGCGTCATGTGAAGGTGTTCTGCCGCGCGCGTGAACGAGCCGTGCTTCGCTACCGCGTGGAAAACCTGAAGTCTGCGATCTGCCATGATCAGGATAAGGATGGTTTATCAACTCGAATTAAAGCACAAATGCAGGCGTTCGGCGATCCCACAGACGCCGGGGTTTGGTGCCAAAGCTGGCGCTGATTTCGGGCATTGATCGGCGTCATCACCATGCACACGCCTTCGTGATATAAACCGCGCTCCTGCTACCGTGAGCCTGCTACCGCACGATGCCGCTCGGCTTCTACATCATCATGGCTGCGCAGTTCTTCTCTGCGCTCGCCGACAATGCCTTGCTCATCATCTCGATCGCAATGCTCCGGGACATGGCCGCACCGTCCGAGTTCGAGCCGCTGCTCAAGCTGTTCTTCACCCTGTCCTACGTCGGTTTGGCCGCATTCGTCGGCGCCTTCGCCGACTCGATGCCCAAGTGGCGGGTGATGCTGATCAGCAACACGATCAAGATCGGCGGCTGCCTGATGCTGTTTCTGGGCAGCCACCCGCTGCTGGCCTACGCCGTGATAGGACTCGGTGCGGCCGCTTACTCGCCCGCCAAGTACGGCATCCTCACCGAGTACCTCCCTCACCGCCTGCTGGTGGTCGCCAACGGATGGATCGAGGGGCTCACGGTGGGGGCAATCATCATCGGTACCGTGATGGGCGGCATCATGATCCGCGACGACGTCTCTGCGGCCCTGATGGGCCTGGGGCTGCCCTTTGCCGACAACGCCTTCGAGGCGGCAGTGTTCGTCATCGGCTCGCTCTATCTCGCCGCGGCCGTGTTCAACATGTTCATCCCCAATACCGGTGTCGACCACAAGCCGCTCAAGAACAACCCGATCTACCTGTTTCATGATTTCAACCACTGTCTGCGCCTGCTGTGGCGCGACAAGCTCGGTCAAATCTCTCTCGCCGTCACCACGCTGTTCTGGGGCGCCGGGGCAACCTTGCAGTTCATCGTCATCAAGTGGGCCGAACACAACCTGGGTATGAGCCTCTCCGAAGCCTCCATGCTGCAGGGCGTGGTGGCGCTCGGAATCGCCGCCGGCTCGATCCTTGCCGCGCGCTACATCTCACTGCGTCAGTCCGTGAGGGTGATCCCGCTTGGCATCGCGATGGGGATCGTTGTCACCTTGATGATCGGCGTGACAGAGGCGTGGATCGCGATGGCGCTCATGGTGGTCGTGGGCGGACTCGCGGGCTTCTTCGTGGTGCCGATGAATGCACTGCTGCAGCACCGCGGCCATATTCTGATGGGCGCTGGCCACTCAATCGCAGTGCAGAACTTCAACGAGAACCTGTCGATCCTCGTCATGACCGGCACCTATGCCTTGCTGATCATGTTCGGGCTGTCGATCAACACCGTGATCGCGCTCTTCGGCATCTTCGTCGCCGGCACAATGCTCGTCGTCAAACGCCGCCACGAGGCAAACCAGCGCGAATTCGACAATGTCGCCCTGCTCGAGGACCGCACGCACTGAGCAGCACCCCAAGCATGCTCAGTCCGACGCGCAGACGCCGCCCATCAAGCGACGGCCAAAGCACAGATCCTCCCAGGCTTTGGCCTTGTCCTGCGGATTGCGCAGCAGATAAGCCGGATGATAAGTCACCATCACTGGCACGCCATTGCGCTCGAAACGCTTGCCGCGTGCGGCAGAGATTGCGATCTCACGATTCAGCAACGCTTGTGCGGCGGGACGGCCGAGCGCAATCAGCAGCCGCGGCCTGACCAACTCGATCTGGCGCTGCAGATAGGGCAGACAGGCGTCCAACTCGGCCCCCTGAGGCGTGCGGTTGTGCGGCGGCCGGCACTTGACCGCATTGGCAATGAAAACGTCGTGGCGCCTGTCCAGGCCGATGGCACCCAACATGTTGTCGAGCAGGCGGCCCGCCGGACCAACGAAAGGTTCGCCTCGAAGATCCTCCTCGCTGCCCGGCCCTTCGCCGACGAACATCCAGCGTGCATTGCGGTCACCAACACCAGGTACGGCCTGCCTGCGCTGCTCGCAAAGGCCACAAGCGCGGCAGGCGCGCATGTCTTCCTCGAGGGCGTCCCACTGAAGGCTGGCAATCCGCTGGGCGCGCACGCTGCTGATCGCGTCATCGGCGGACGGCGGCGCGACATCTTCGGGTAGAGGCTTGGCAGGCGGCTCGACGCGCGCGCGCGCCCGTGTGTCGGGCCGCGACGGCGCACGCTCGTCCCGCGACAGCTGAGGTGACGACTCGACGCCCTGGGCTGCCACGCCTATGTCGTCCTGAGCCTCATCGGCAGTCCTGCGCAACCGCCAGACCGGCCCAAGGCCCATTTCCCTCAGCAACGCATCACGGCGGGATGTTTGCGTACCCGCGATCATAGGTCCCGCCTCATCACGATCGCATCCTCGCGCCCATCGACTGCCGGATAGTAGCCACGACGACGGCCAATCTCACTGAAACCCGAGCGCTCATAAAGTGCCAGGGCAGTCGCGTTCGAAACGCGCACCTCGAGAAAGAACGCGACTGCGCCCTGATCACGGGCGAAATCCGCAATCCAGTCCAGCAACTGTCGTCCATACCCCCTGCCCTGCGCCCGAAGACTCACGCCGATGTCGAGCAGGTGCGCCTCATCGAGGACGCGCAGAACAACCGCGTACGCTAACGCTTCGCCACCAGCGTGCATCACCCAGGCATCGTTGCCGGCGGCCAGCGCATCCTCGAAGTTACGGCGCGTCCAGGGGTGTGCATGAAGGCAAGCTTCCTCAGCGCACACCCAGTCGAGGTCGTTCGCCGTCATCGGCGTGATCACGCAGGCGTTCATGAATCAGGCCCGTCCACCCCGAGCGAGTCGTTCGGCCGTCGTGAAGGCGACCTTATCGCGCACATAAAGCGGCAGCGCGTACTCAGCGGCGACCAACTCCTTCCTCAACGCCATCGCAGCGCCCAGGCGAGCGACTTCGTCCGCACGCGGCACAAGGTCGGGCCTGCACCCGGTGAGTCGGCCAAGCGTACGCGCCTCGAGTTCCTCGGGCCATGCCGCAAAAGCAGACCCTGCAGCAAACCAGTCGCCCGGCGGCAGTTCGAATGCGCCAGGTGCGTCACAGCGTGGACCGTTGAGGGCGACGGGCAGGCCGTCCCCGTCAAGCTCGTAAGTGGCGTGATACATCTCGCCCATGCGCGCATCGGTAGCCACCAGCACGCGGGGTGCAGGCACCTGCAAAGCCAGAGCCTGCAGACTGCACACGGCAGCAACCCCCAGGTCGGCGCCCAGTGCAATGCCCTGTGCGACACCGCAACCCAGGCGCAAGCCGGTAAACGCACCAGGGCCTGCGCCAAACGCAACCGCATCCAGTTGTGTTGCTGCAAGGCCCGCCTCGGCCAACACTGCGCGTACGTCTCGCAACACCGCTTCGGAATGATTTGCGGCACCGTGAATACGGCGGCTGAGCAACGCTCCACCCGCAAGCAAGGCGACGCTGCCATGCTCGGTGGCGGTCTCGATCGATAGGACGTTCATGGTGGCGCCATTCTACCGGCTCGGGGCGCCCCCCGACAGGCGTCGTAAAGCCCTCGCGGGCAAGGCTCAGCGTTTGCCCCGCCCGGAGACCTTGTCGTCCTGGTAGGCCCCGCGCGCCGCATCGCTGACGTGTCGGCGCAGATGCCCGCGCTCCTCCGCACTGATGCTGCGGCGCTGCGGCGTGGTGTTACTGTCCTTGCCGGAATCCTCGAGAGTCTGCCGCCAGTCTTTCGTGGCACGCTGGACGACAGGCTTCACGGCATGCGCCTCGCCCGTGACAGCCTCGCTCACGCCCTGCGCCATTGCCTCGGCGGACGGCAGGAGCGTGGCAAGCATGCAGGCCACCACGCCCGAAATCGCGTGCAGCCTGTGCGACGTCCTGGGCTGCGAGCGTAGGACGCTCACTGCGGAAGAGGCTGATCTGGGAGTCTGATTCATCTGGTCTGTCTGGACGGCGAGTCCGTCAACGCGGCCCACCGAATATGAGGCTTCAGGCTACGGACCTTACGGCAAATGACCATCGATGTGTAGTGCGCCAGGTCAAAGCCACGGGCGTTTTGTAAGGTGATATTGCCTCTGCCCTAGGCGCTTACGAAGGGTTACCCGGCAAATTCAGTGCCCGCCGACGAGCCTACTGGCAAGCGCTCGAGACTCAGGCTAGCATTCCTCACATGAACCAGAAGACACGCTATCGCATTCTCGTCGTCGATGACGACGCACGTCTGCGCGAACTCCTGTCCCGCTACCTGCAGGAGCAGGGATTCGCCGTCAAGGCCGTGGGTGACGCACCGATGATGGATCGGGCGCTGCATCGTGAGCACTACGATCTGGTAGTGCTCGACTTGATGCTGCCGGGCGAAGATGGTCTCGCCATCTGTCGACGGCTTCGCGGCGCTGAGAACACGATCCCCATCATCATGCTGACAGCCAAGGGCGACGACGTAGACCGTATCGTCGGTCTTGAGATGGGAGCAGACGACTACATCGCCAAGCCCTTCAATCCACGCGAACTCGTGGCGCGCATCCAGGCCGTCATGCGCAGGCAGCCGCAAACGCTGCCCGGCGCCCCGACCGCTGAGGACGAGGTCGTCGCCTTCGGCCGCGTGAAGGTGAATCTCGGCACGCGCTCCTTGACCCGGGATGATGAGGAGATCCAGCTCACCACGGGGGAGTTCTCCCTGCTCAAGGTGCTGCTGACACATCCGCGTCAGCCGCTGTCGCGTGACAAGCTCATGGAACTCGCGCGCGGGCGCGAGTACGGCGTGTTCGATCGCGCCATCGATGTCCAGGTGTCTCGCCTGCGCAAGCTGGTTGAGGACGACCCCGCCAAGCCGCGCTACCTTCAGACCGTGTGGGGCTTCGGCTATGTGTTCGTACCCGACGGGCAGAAGGGTGGCGGCGAGGAAGACGCCAAGCCGGACGCGGCCACCTGAGCCCTGGATGACCGAGGCGCCACTGCGCACACTGGAGCGGGCGGCCAGGACACCCCTGGCTGCTCGCCTGTTGCCGCATACCCTGTTGTGGCAGACCTTTCTGCTCGTCGCGCTGCTGCTCATCGTGGCGCTGGGCGCATGGTCGCAGATCTTTCGCTACGTACAGGAGCCTGCGCGCGCTCGTGACGTAGCACAGATGGTCGTATCCGTTGTGAACTTGACGCGTACCGCGCTGATCAACGCCGATATCGACCGCAGGGTGGACCTGCTCATCGACATGGCTGCGCTCGAGGGCATCCGTATCTATCCGGCCGAGCAAAGCGATGAGCTTGAGCCCTTGCCCGACACCCGACCTCATCGCTTGCTGGTGAACGATGTCAGGCGTCAGCTGGGTGAGCACACACGCTTCGCCACGCGCTGGAAGACGCTGAACGGTTTCTGGGTGAGTTTCCGCCTCGACCCCGAAGACGCCAACGATGAATACTGGGTCATGCTGCCCCCGGAGCGCATCGAGAATCCGGACAGCTTTGGCTGGCTGGGCTGGGGCGGTGGCGCCCTGCTTGCGGCCTTGCTTGGCGCCTTCCTGATCGTGTCTCGGGTAAGCGCCCCACTTCGCCAGCTCGCACGTGCGGCACGGCAGGTGGGCAGTGGGGTCACGCCGCCGCCGCAGGAAGAATCCGGCCCGCAAGAGATCGCCGTGGTCGCCCGTGCCTTCAACCAGATGACGAGCGACCTTGCGCGCATGGATGCCGATCGTGCCCTGATTCTCGCTGGTGTGTCGCATGACCTGCGCACACCATTGGCCAGACTTCGACTCGGCATCGAAATGTCCGGCGCACCTGACGACGACGTCGCTGCGATGGTGACCGACATCGAGGAGATGGACCGCATCATCGGGCAGTTCCTTGACTTCGGGCGCGGGACACCGCAGGAGGCTTTTGCGCTGCTCGACCTCGTCACACTTTGCCGCGAGGTGTCCGACCCTTACCGCCTGCGTGGTGTCGACATACGCCTCAGCACTCCGGATCATCTGGTCGTAGCAGTTCGTGCACTGTCGCTACGACGGGCGCTGGCCAACCTGATAGACAATGCTCTCCGTTACGCGGGTGACGAGTGCCCGCTCGATATTGTCGTCAGCGTGAGTGACGATGAGGCGTGCATCGAAGTTGCAGATCGTGGCCCCGGCATCCCGGAGACAGAAGTCGAGCGCATGCGCCAGCCCTTCACCCGTCTCGAAAAGGCGCGCTCGAACACGAAGGGAGCAGGCCTTGGCCTGGCGATCGTTGAACGCATCGTGGCATCACACCACGGACGACTCGAGCTGCTGCCACGCACAGGCGGTGGCCTGAGGGCCATCCTCTGCCTGCCCGCCGTCGCAAGTGACGGCGGCCGCGATAGAATCAATCAATCAGACTTGGGCCCCGGCCACGAACCATGAAAATCCTCTTCGATCTCCTCCCCGTCATCCTGTTCTTTGCCGCCTACAAGCTCGGCGGTGCAAACCCGGATACCGCCCATGCATTGGCCTCCGGCTGGCTCGGGGGTGACATCGCGCCGTCGCAGGCGCCCATCCTCATCGCCACGTTCGTCGCCATCGTCGCCACAGGCTTGCAGATCGCGCTTGTATGGCTCCGTCATCGCAAGGTCGACAACATGCTGTGGGTTAGCCTTGGCATCATTGTCGTGTTCGGCGGTGCCACACTGTTCTTTCACAACCCCACCTTCATCAAGTGGAAGCCGACGGCACTTTACTGGTTGTTCGGCTTCGTGTTGCTTGGATCGGCCCTGATCCTCAAGCGCAACCTCATCCGCAAAATGCTTGAAGCGCAGATCCAACTGCCCGATCAGGTGTGGGGACGGCTCAACGCCGCATGGGCGTGCTTCTTCGTTGCCATGGGTGTGCTCAACCTCTATGTCGCCTACAACTTCAGCGAAGAAGCATGGGTCAACTTCAAGATGTTCGGCGGCCTTGGCCTGATGCTCGCATTCGTTCTGGCTCAAGGCTTCTATCTGTCACGCCACATGGAAGAGGAAACCAACTGATGTACTACGCATTGATCGGCGAGGACGCACCGGGCACGCTCGATACGAGACTTGCCGTCCGTCCCGAACACGTCGCTCGCCTGGAGCTGCTGCGCAACGAAGGGCGGCTGTTGCTGGCGGGTCCGATGCCCGCAATCGACTCACCCGACCCGGGGCCTGCGGGCTTCCTGGGCAGCTTGATTGTGGCCGAGTTCGACTCGCTCGCCAGCGCTGAAGCGTGGGCACGCGAAGACCCCTATACCCGGGCCGGCGTGTTCGCGCAGGTGACCGTGCGTCCTTTCCGCAAGACCTTGCCGTGAGCGCGCAGACCGTCGAGCGCATGCGCGCAATCCTGGCCCAGGGCTTCCAGACCCGGGTACTCGAGATCGAGGACGAGAGTGCCCTGCATGCCGGCCACGCCGGCGCCCGAGAAGGCGGTGGGCACTATCGGCTTTACATCGTTTCCGATGCTTTCGAAGGCTGCAGCAGAGTGCAGCGACAGCGTATGATCTACACCGCGCTTGGCGACATGATGAAGAAGGACATCCATGCGCTTGCCATTCGCGCGCTTTCGGCCACAGAGGCCACCACACATGAAAACTGAAGGAATCTCCATGAAACAGTTCCCGAGCCGCCTCGCCGTCACGCTGCTGGCCGGCTTCCTCGCCCTCCCCGCACTCGCTGCCGACTCGCTCGCCAAGGTCAATGGCGTTGCCATTCCGGCTGCGCGTGCAGAAGCCATGATGGCCGAGCAGCGTGCCCAGGGCGTTCCCGAGAGCGAACAACTGCAGGGCGCGATCCGCGAGGAACTCGTGCGCCGCGAAGTGCTGGCGCAGGAAGCCGCCAAGAAGGGGCTGGACAAGAAGGCTGATGTGCAGGCTCAGATGGACATGGCGCGCCAAGCCATCCTGATCCGCGCCTACCTGCAGGAGTACGTACGCACCAACGCCGTGAGCGACGCCGAACTGCAGAAGGAATACGATGCCATCAAGGGGCGCATGGGCGACAAGGAATACCTCCCGCGCCATGTCCTCGTGGAGACCGAGATTGAGGCCAAGGCGATCATCGCCCGCCTGCAGAACGGTACGCCATTTGCAGAAGTCGCCAAGGAGTCCCGTGATCCGGGCTCTCGTGAGCGTGGCGGCGAACTCGGCTGGAGCAACCCCGGCATGTTCGTGAAGCCCTTTGCCGATGCAATGGTGGGCCTCGAGAAGGGCAAGTACACCCGTACCCCGGTCAAGAGCGATTTTGGCTATCACGTCATCCAGCTCGATGACGTGCGCGCTGTCCAGGCCCCTCCGTTCGAAGAGGTGAAGCCCCAGCTTCAACAGCGCCTGCAGCAGCAGATGGTCGAACGCCATGTGCTCGAGCTGCGCGAGAAGGCGAAGGTGGAGTGACGCACTGACGGCGCGCCTGCACTGCGTCTGCCAAGTCAGGCGCGCCTACACCAAAAGGCCCGACCCGGCATGCGCCGGTCGGGCCTTTTTGCTCCGCTTGCCGCCGCCTCAGTAGGCAGCGGCCTCCGGGTCGGGGCTCAGAAGTTCTCTTCGGCGAGTTCCAGAGCACCGGCTGCACCATTGACCACCGTGTAGGCGAGGCCAGGTGCTTGCGCCAGGACGTGATCGGCATAGAAGCGTGCGGTGACGATCTTGGTCTTGTAGAAACTCGCCTCGCCCCCGCCAGCTTCCAGCTTGCGCCGGGACACCAGTGCCGCGCGCGCCATCTGCCAGCCACCGGCGACGATGCCAAGCAGCTTCAGGAAAGGCACCGAGCCAACCGAGGCCGCCTTGATGTCCTTAGCGTAGGTGGCGAGGATGTAGGCAACCGCCTCCTCCACAGCAGCGATGCCGGCACCCAGTGCCTTGCGGATGGCAGCAAAGGCCTCGCCGTCGACGGCGGCGAGTTCGGCCTCGACTGCACGCATCTGAGCCACCACGCCGGCAATGGTCACGCCGTTCTCGCGGGCGATCTTGCGGCCGATCAGGTCATTGGCCTGGATCGCAGTCGTGCCCTCGTAGATGGTCGTGATGCGAGCGTCACGGAAGTGCTGCGCTGCACCCGTCTCCTCGATGAAGCCCATGCCGCCGTGCACCTGCACGCCATTGGACGTGACGTCGATCGCGTTCTCCGTGCACCAACCCTTGACCACAGGGATCATCAGGTCGACAAAAGCCTGGTTCTGTACGCGCACGGCTTCGTCAGCATGGTTGTGCGCCTTGTCGAAGGCCGCGCCGACGACGTAGGCGAGCGCACGCATGGCTTCGGTCTTGCTCTTCATGTTCATGAGCAAGCGGCGCACATCGGCATGATGCAGGATGTTGACCTTGGGGCCGCCCCGCACGCCGGCGTCCGTACCCTGCACGCGATCCTTGGCGTACTGCAGCGCATGCTGGTAGGCGCGCTCGGACAGGGCCAGGCCTTCCATGCCGACTGCAAAGCGGGCTTCGTTCATCATGATGAACATGTACTCGAGGCCGCGGTTCGGCTCGCCGACCAGAGTACCGATCGCGCCGCCCTTGTCGCCGAAGGCGAGCACGGCGGTCGGGCTTGCGTGGATGCCGAGCTTGTGTTCGATCGACACGCAGTGCACGTCGTTGCGTGCGCCCAGGCTGCCATCGGCATTGACGAGGAACTTCGGCACCACGAACAGCGAGATGCCCTTCACGCCTTCGGGTGCATCCGGCAGGCGGGCCAGCACGAGATGAATGATGTTGTCGGTGAGGTCGTGCTCGCCATAAGTGATGAAGATCTTCTGACCGAAGATCTTGTAGGTGCCATCACCCTGCGGCTCGGCCTTGGTACGCACGGCGGCCAGGTCGGAACCGGCCTGCGGCTCCGTCAGGTTCATGGTGCCGGTCCATTCGCCGGAGACCATCTTGGGCAGATACATGCTCTTCTGCTCATCCGTGCCGCGCAGCATGAGCGCCTCGATTGCACCACTGGTCAGCATCGGGCACAGCGAGAAGGCCATGTTGGCCGACTTCCACATCTCCATCACGCCAGTCGCCAGCAGCTTGGGCAGGCCCTGACCACCGTATTCGGGGTCGCAAGGAAGTGCAGTCCACCCAGATTCGGTGAATTGCTTGTAGGCGTCCTTCCAGCCTGGTGCGGTCGCGACTTCACCGTCGCTCCATTTGGCACCCTCCTGGTCACCAGTCCAGTTCAGCGGGGCCAGCACGCCGGACGCAAACTTGTCGGCCTCCTCGAGAATTGCGTCCACGAGGTCGGCAGACACTTCCTCGTTGCCCGGCAGTTGGATCACGGCATCGAGGTCGGCGAGTTCGTTCATGACGAACTGCATGTCACGGAGAGGGGCGTTGTAGTTGCTCATCAGGGTCGTCGCTCCAGGGAAGGTGTATTAAGCCGATACGGATTTGTTACTTGCCGATCAGGTAACGGCGATCGTCGAATGCCGCCACCCAGTCGGGTCGATAGACCACCATCAGCGTGATGACTGCCCCGCTGATCCAGGCCTCAGAAAAACCGAGCAGCAGGAAGAACGGCAAATACTCGCCAAGGAGGAAACCGGCACTGTATGCGCCAGCAAGCACCAACGAGAGCGAGCTCACCGTTCCCTGCAAGATCACCGTCAGCGCGGCACCCGCGAAGCTGGTGAGGAATACGAACACGAAGAAGTGCGCCGGCAACCAGCGCTCGATCGCACGCTGAATCGCGTAGGCGAGGCCTACCGGCACCACGGCCATCAGCACGAAGTTGAGCGGCCATGCCACCCACTCCACGGCGCCATTCAAGGTCACACCGGTCAATGCCAGCGCGAGCGCCACCAGGGCAAGCCACGGACCGAGCGCCAGCGTTGCAGCCATCGCTCCCAGCATGTGCAGGTTCAAGCCGGGTTGCACCCCGGCCTTCAGGCTCCACATCAGCATCACGCCGACGGCGAAACCCAGCAAGAGATTGACCTGACTGCCGTCACGCAGCCGCGCCCAGGGAGCGCGGCGCGCGATACCGTATAAAGCCGCCAGCGTGATCGCCAGCATCACCCCATGCCACGCCGTGGAATACAGCGATGCAGGAAGGTTCACGCTGGCGACCGCGCCGGTACTGACCGATCAGACCGCGCCGGTCAGCTCGGGCACGACCTGGAACAGGTCGCCCACGAGACCGTAGTCGGCAACCTGGAAGATCGGCGCTTCGGGGTCCTTGTTGATCGCCACGATCACCTTGGAATCCTTCATGCCTGCCAGGTGCTGGATCGCCCCCGAGATACCGATGGCGATATAGAGCTGCGGCGCAACGATCTTGCCAGTCTGACCGACCTGGTAGTCGTTCGGCACATAGCCCGCGTCGACCGCCGCGCGCGATGCACCCAGCGCCGCACCGAGCTTGTCGGCGAGCGGTTCGAGCAACTGGTGGTAGTTGTCACCGCTGCCAAGGCCACGACCACCGGAAACGATGATCTTGGCCGCCCCGAGCTCGGGACGCGCGCTCTTCGTGATCTCGCGGCCAACCAGCGCGGTCGTGCCCAGATCAGCGCCTGCGGCAACCGCCTCGACCGGCGCGGCATTGCCGTCGCCTGCGGCATCGAAGGCTGTGGTACGCACGGTAATCAACTTGATGGCATCCGCACTCTTGACGGTCGCCAGCGCATTGCCGGCGTAGATCGGGCGGACGAAGGTGTCGGGCGCCTCAACAGCGACGATATCGCTGATCTGTGCGACGTCGAGCAGCGCGGCCACGCGCGGCAGCATGTTCTTGCCAGCCGAGGTAGCGGGCGCAAGCACGTGACTGTAGCCCTGCGCCAGACCCTTCACCAACTCGGCAACGTTCTCGGCGGTCTGGGTCTCGTAGTGGGGCGCGTCGCACACCAGCACCTTGGCCACGCCGGCGACCTTGGCCGCCGCCTCTGCCGCGGCGCTGCAACCGGCGCCCGCAACAAGCATGTGTACGTCGCCGCCGAGCTTGCCTGCTGCGGTGACGGTGTTGAGCGTGGCGGCCTTGATGGACTGATTGTCGTGTTCAGCAATGACGAGAATGGCCATGTTCAGATCACCTTCGCAACGTTCTTGAGTTTGTCGACCAGCTGCGCAACATCAGCCACGCGTTCACCTGCACTGCGCTTGGGCGGCTCGGAGACCTTGAGGGTGGTCAGGCGCGGAGCAACATCGACGCCCAGATCGGCAGGCTTGACGGTGTCGAGCGGCTTTTTCTTGGCCTTCATGATGTTGGGCAGCGTGGCGTAGCGCGGCTCGTTCAGGCGCAGATCGGTGGTCACCACCGCCGGCAGCGAGACGGACAGCGTCTCGAGGCCGCCGTCGATCTCGCGCGTCACCGCCGCCTTGCCGTCGGCAAGCGCCACCTTCGACGCAAACGTTGCCTGCGGCCAGCCCATCAGCGCAGAAAGCATCTGGCCGGTCTGGTTGGCGTCATCATCGATGGCCTGCTTGCCGCAGATCACCAGGTTAGGCTGCTCTTTGTCGCACACCGCCTTGAGCAGCTTGGCAACGGCCAGGGGCTGCAGCTCGACGTCGGTCTCTACCAGGACGCCGCGATCGGCACCGATAGCCATCGCCGCGCGCAAGGTTTCCTGGCAAGCACCGATGCCGCAACTTACCGCAACGACTTCGGTGGCCACACCGGCCTCTTTCAGGCGCACAGCTTCTTCCACTGCGATCTCGTCGAAGGGGTTCATGCTCATCTTGACGTTGGCGATGTCCACACCACTGCCGTCGGCCTTGACGCGAACCTTGACGTTGTAATCGACAACGCGTTTGACGGGTACCAGAATCTTCACTCTGCCGCGCTCCTCTGTTATTACTGATTGAGTCCCTGCACCGCGTACAGGGACTCATGAATTATGTCACCGCCCTCACCGGAAGGCACTGCTGCACTGCGGCACAGAAGCCATACGGATTGGTATGGCGCATACGGTAGCGTATGGAGGCAGAATCGTCAATACTACGCCGTATGGAAACCATAGCAAAGAAACCCCGCACCCAGCTCGACCGCGACGCCTGGATTGTCGGCGCAATCGAAGTCCTGGCCGAAGAAGGCATTGCCGGCCTGCGGGTGGAAGTCCTGGCCAAGCGCCTCAAGGTCACCAAGGGCAGCTTCTACTGGCACTTCACCGATCGCCGCGACCTGCTCCTCGGTGTTCTGCAGCACTGGAAGGAAGGGCGCATCCGCGACATCATCAAACAGACGCGAGCCCAGCCGGGGCGCGAGCTTGAGCAGATCTACCACGTCATCGACGTGTACAGCGCGAATCGAAGCCGGCGCGGCATGATGATCGAGCTTGCAGTGCGCGACTGGGCGCGTCGCGACGCGGAGGCAAGCGCAATCGTCGCCGAAGTCGATGATGTCCGCCTGCGCTGCGCGCGCGAGCTCTTTCTCGCCTGTGGTGTACCACTCGAAGAAGCTTCGAGCCGATGCATGCTGCTCTATGCGTACGTATTTGGCGTTTCGCTGATGATCTACGACAAGTTCGACAGCGACATCCCACGCCTGAAGCGCGACATTGCAGATCTCATCGCCCGGTCGTCGAGTCCGCGTGCCTGAGCCCGCGGGGCAATCGTGCCTGCGACTCATCCAGGCTGCCACCCGCCCAGCGCTGCGCTTGCGTTGCGACCCGTAACCGCCACCACCTCATCGACCCCAATACCGCGTAATCCTGCAAGCACTTCTGCATAGCGTTTGAGGTTGCACGGCAGATTGCGGCTGCCCTGCCCCCACGCCGGAGGGATATCCGGGGCATCGGTCTCGAGCACGATGACATCGAGCGGCAGGCAACGCGCCAGGTCGCGGATACGGGTGGAACCATCGAAGGTCATTGCCCCCCCGAATCCCAGTTTGAAGCCGAGTGCAATGAACTGCTCGGCCTGCTGACGGCTACCATTGAAGGCGTGGGCAATACCGCCACGCAATTCGAAGCGGCGCAACTGGGCAAGGATGGGGTCGATCGCTCGACGCACATGAAGGATCACTGGCAAGGCATGCCGACGCGCCAGTCTGAGCTGAGCGACGAAGAACTCGTGCTGGCGGACCGGATCGACGTCGGTGACATGGTTGTCCAGCCCGATCTCGCCGACTGCGACCACCCCACCGCGCTGCAACTCGTCGTCCAGCACATCAAGGTCCGCCATCTGCGCCTGCATGACGTAAAGCGGGTGAATACCCAGCGCACAGCAGGTGTCGGTCCGCGCACCTGCAAGCGCGCGGACCGCGGCGAAGTTAGCCGCGGCAACGGCCGGCACCACGAAACCTGCGACCCCTGCGGCGCGTGCCTGTGAGATCAGCGCCTCGCGGTCGCCGTCGAACTCCGCTGCGTCGAGATGGACATGGGTGTCGATGAGCATGTGCGGCAGTTCCCGGCGCGGCCGCTCGCGTCAGCGCCCCTTGAACGCTGGCTTGCGCTTGGCGATGAAGGCGTCGATGCCCTCGGCAGCGTCTTCGCACATCGCGTTGCACGCCATCGTCTCGGCCGCAACTTGGTAGGCGGCGTCGATTCCCATTTCGAGTTGCTTGTAGAACAGCTGCTTGCCCATGCGGATGGCAACCGGCGACTTGGCAACGATCGACGCAGCAAGGGCAGCAATCTCATCATCGAGTTGCTCGATCGGGACGACACGGTTCACCAGGCCGCGGCGCTGAGCCTCCCGAGCGTCGATGAAGTCACCGGTCACCAGCATCTCGAAGGCCTCCTTGCGCCCCATGTTGCGCGACAGGCCGACACCCGGCGTAGCGCAGAACAGCCCCACATTGATACCACTCACGGCAAAGCGCGCCACGTCAGCCGCGACCGCGAGGTCGCACATCGACACCAGTTGGCAACCTGCCGCGGTAGCGATGCCATGGACACGGGCAATCACGGGCTGCGGCATTTCCGTCAGCTTCATCATGAACTTGCCGCACAGGCGAAACAGGCGTTGCTGGAACTCGAGCGCGTGGTTGGCACGCATCTCCTTGAGATCGTGCCCGGCGCAGAACGCCTTGCCCTCGCCTGCCAGAACGACAACACGAACGCTCTCGTCACGCGCGATCTCATCCACAGCCGCGATCAGGGTCTCGAGCATCGCGAACGACAGCGAGTTGAACTGCGCAGGCCGGTTCAGCGTGAGGGTGGTCACGCCGTTGCGGTCTTCACGCAACAGCATCGGCTGGTCATCGGGAACGGGTACTGCGCTCATGTCTCGCCTCCGTAATCAGAATGGGGAACAGTCATCGTTATTTACGTTAACGTCAACGTACACCAATACTACCGCGCACTGTGTCCCAAGGCCATCGTCAAACGCGAGCGGGCATGGATGCGCTCTGCATCCGTGCCCGCCCCTGTGCTACCCGAAGGACGCCGTCGAGCGCGCCTGGTCGCGCAGCACGAATTTCTGGATCTTGCCCGTGGATGTCTTGGGCAGCTCGCCGAAGATGATGCGCTTGGGTACCTTGAAGCCAGCGAGGTGTTCACGGCAGTGGGCAACGAGCGTGTCGGCGGCCACCTCCGCCCCTTCGCGAAGCTCCACGAAGGCGCACGGCACTTCCCCCCATTTGTCGTCGGGCAGCGCCACCACCGCTGCAGCCATGACCGCAGGGTGCTTGTACAACGCATCCTCGACCTCGATCGACGAGATGTTCTCACCACCGGAGATGATGATGTCCTTGGAGCGATCCTTGATCTTGACGTAGCCATCAGGCTGCATCACCGCCAGATCGCCGGTGTGGTACCAGCCGCCGCGGAACGACTCCGCCGTCGCATCGGGGTTCTTGAGATAGCCCTTCATGACCAGGTTGCCGCGGAACATGATCTCGCCCATCGTTTCACCATCCCAGGGCACGGGCTCCATGGTGGCTGGGTCCATGACCGTGATTCCTTCCTGGGCGTGGTAGCGCACGCCCTGCCGGCCATTGAGCGACACCTGCTCGGCCAGCGGCAGTTCGCGCCACTCATCGTGCTTGGCGCACACTGCGGCAGGCCCGTAGGTTTCCGTCAACCCATACACATGGGTGATGTCGAAGCCAATCTTCGCCATCCCCTCGATCACCGCAACTGGCGGCGGTGCTGCCGCCACCAGGCCGGACACCTTGTGGTTGATGCCCTTGCGCCATTCCTCGGGCGCATTGGCAAGCATCGAGTGCACGATCGGCGCACCGCAGTAATGCGTGACACCGTGCTCGCGGATGGCGTCGAAGATGAGTCGCGGATCGACTCGGCGCAGGCACACGTTGACGCCCGCGTTGGCCGCCATCGTCCATGCAAAGCACCAGCCGTTGCAGTGGAACATGGGCAGGGTCCACAGATAGACCGCATGCGGCGGCATGCCCCAGGACACGATGTTGGACATCGCATTCAGGTAGGCCCCGCGGTGGTGATACACCACCCCCTTCGGGTTGCCGGTCGTGCCCGAGGTGTAGTTGAGCGAAATGGCGTCCCACTCGTCTGCAGGCTGCTCGAACACGAAATCGGCGCTACCGCCTGCAATCAGTGCCTCATAGTTCATGCGCCCGAGGCATTCGCCCGGCCCTGTGTACTCCGGATCGTCCACATCGATCACCACCAGGTCTGCCCGCCCGGCCAGTTCCACCGCCTTCTTCACCATGCGCGAATACTCGCGGTCGGTGATCAGCACCCTCGCTTCAGCGTGATTGAGGATGAACGCGACCGCCTCTGCGTCCAGGCGGGTGTTGATCGTATTGAGCACCGCCCCACAAGCCGGCACGCCAAAATGGCATTCGAACATCTCGGGGGTGTTGTTGAGGATCGCAGCAACGGTGTCGCCCTTACCGATGCCCAATTGCTTCAGGGCCGACGCCAGGCGGCGGCAGCGCACATAGCTCTCGCGCCAGGTGTAGCGGCGCGCGCCGTGGATGACCGCGACACGCTCGGGATAAACGTAGGCACTGCGCTCGATGAAGGTTAGCGGCGTCAGCGGCACGTAGTTCGCCACGGTCTTCTCAAGCCCTTGTGCGTAGGGCGACAGTCTCGTCTCGCTCATCTCGTCTCCTTATGGTGGTTCCCCGCCCTGCTCAGCCAGGCGCGGGTTGCCGTTACTCAAGCGCTGCAGCGGCCTGCCGCATTCAACGCTCCGTCCTCGCCGCGGTCAAGCGCCGCGAGCCAGGCGACAATCTCGGCCACCACCCTGTCGGTGGCGACGCGTAAGGCCTCGGCGCCGGCGCTGGCATCTGCCCGCGACGCATCGGCGCTCCCGCTGAACTCGCGCATCGCGACCGCTGTCTCGCTGCGAGATGGATAGAGCGCAGCACGCAGGACGATGCGCGCATGGCTGCGCTCCGCGGTCGCGAATTCCTGGATGAACTCGTCCACATCGACATGCAGGCGACAACGCCCTGGTGCTGCCGCGGGCTGCAGCGCGCGCTGCAGGTTCAGACCCAGCATGGCTGCCGGTGGCGACACCCAGCGGCTCTCGGCATAGGCACGCCGACGCCCCGGATCGTTCCAGGCCAGGCGGTACTGCATTGCTGTCGTCTCGAGCCATGGGGGACTCGCCACCTCGACCCGCGCAGGCACGAGCGCAGGTCTGACCGCGGCAGACGCCCCGAGGCCAAGCTCGTAGAGCGCCATCGGCCTCGGCTGCAAAGAGAATCCTCCACACCCGGCAAGCGCCAGCAGCAGTAGGCCGGCAAGCCAACAGCGGCCATCAGGCACCATGTACGAAAACAATGCTGCATACCTCAAGTCAAGATCCCCATCGTCAAGGTCCGGCCCTCGCATGTTCTTGTTCCCAATCAACGCCCGCTGGAAAAGCCCGCTTCGCCGGGCCCCGGCTCGGTGGCGGGACGTCCCGTCAGCAGCACCTGCGGCGTACTGTCGACCTCCTCGACCAATCTGCTGATCCGCCGCGAGGTTGCACTCAAGTCGCGCAGCAGCTCGTTGAGTTGTGGCAGCGTCCCTTCGAGCAAGCCGTCGCTGGCCGCGACCGCCGCGTGATCGACGCGTACCGCCATGGTATCCAGCCGACGCAGAAGCTGGCGGAGTTCGCCGAGCGTAGGTGCGACTTCCGCACTGGTCCGTTCAAGGCTTGCCAGCAGGCCGGACAGCGCAGCCAGGTTGGCCGGGGTGAAGGCGCTGCGGACACTCTGCAGCGTCTGCGGCATCTCGGCCAGGCTGCGGTCGAACCCAGAGGCAGCGCTCTCGATGCTGGACAGTGCGGCGCGCACTCGACCAAGCGTGTCATCATCAAGAAGGACCGCCATGCGCTCGCTCACCCGTTGAAACTGCCCGACCATCTCGAGCGCGCGCTCGGCGAGCACGTCCAGCAGCCCTGGCTGCAATTCGATGCGTGGCGGCAAGCCGGAAGCCTCCACCAAAGGCAGTGGCTCACCGCCGCGGTCATCGAGCTGAACATACGCCAATCCGGTGACACCGAGCGTGCCCAAGCTTGCCCGTGCTCCCCGCGTCAGCGGCAGATCGCGTGTAACGCGCACGTGCACCAGCACGTTGCGCGAGTCATCGGGGTCTATATGAACACTGCTGACCGCCCCTACCGCCAAGCCGCGAAAGCGCACCCTGGACTGCGCCCCCAGGCCGTTGATGTCGCCTTGCGCAACCAGCACCAGTTCGCGCACCGGTTCGCGCTCCTGGGAGAACCACCACAGTGCCAATGCGATACCTGCCCCGAGGATCAGCGCGAACAGCCCGGCAGCCAGTGCATGCGCACGATTCTCCATGTCAATTTGCTCCAGTCGCGCGCGCCAAGGCCCGCTGTCCTTGCGCACCGCGGAAAAAGCGCTCGATGAAGGGGTGATCCACGCGCAGCGTCTCCTCGAGCGGGGCATAGCTCAGTATGCGCCGATCGGCAAGTACCGCAACCTTGCTCGCCATCGCTGCCAGGGTATCGAGATCGTGTGTGATCAGCACCACGGTCAGCCCCAGATCGCCATGCAGCGCCCGGATCAGGCGCACGAATGAGGCGCTGCGCTCAGGATCGAGCCCTGCAGTCGGCTCGTCGAGCAGCAGCAGCTCAGGTTCGAGCGCCAACGCACGCGCGAGCGCGGCACGCTTGACCATGCCACCGGAGAGCTCAGCCGGCATCAGCACGGAATGCTCGGGCTCCATCTCCACCATGGCGAGCTTGAGCGCGACGAGATCGTCGATCTCTGCAGCACTCATGATGCCCAGCTCGCGCATCGGAAAGGCGATGTTTTCGCCGACCGTGAAGGCCGAAAACAATGCGCCCTGTTGGAACAGAACCCCGAACCGACGCTGGCGCGAAAGCCGCGCGCTCCGGTCGCCTGCTTGCAGCAGTTCGCCGAACAGTTGCACCGTACCGGCTGCGGGCCGGGTCAGGCCTATGATGTGGCGCAGCAAGGTCGTCTTGCCACTGCCCGAACCTCCCACCAGGGCGACGATCTCACCTCGGGCCACGTCGAGATCCAGCTCTTCGTGCACAACGTTGCGACCGAAGCGGGTTGTAATTCCACGCAGGGAGACGACTGTGGCGGGCGAGCTTGCTGGCGGGTTCATCCCGGGATCCCGATCGACTTGGTGGCGATTGCGAACAGCGCGTCAACCAGGATTACCGCCGTGATCGCCGTCACAACCGAAGCCGTGGTGTTCGCCGACAGGCTCTCGGTATTGGGCTTTACACGCAGCCCGAAGTGGCAGGCGACAAGGGCGATCAAGACACCGAACACCGCGCCCTTGGAGAGGCCTATATAGACATTCGCGACCGGCACGGCATCAGGTAGCGCGTCTACGAAGTAACGCAAGCTCAGGTCGAGCTCCACCCAGGCCGACACCCAGCCACCCAACAGCGCAATGGTCGAGGTCCACAGTACCAGCAGCGGCATCACAAGGCCGAGCGCGATCACCTTGGGCAACACCAGGCGCAGCGAGCACGACACCCCCATGGCGGCAAGCGCATCGATCTCCTCGGTCACCCGCATCACCCCCAACTGTGCGGTCATCGCCGACCCCGAGCGGCCCGCCACGAGCACCGAAACCAGCACCGGCCCCAGTTCTCGAATGATCCCAAGGCCCAGGATATTGACGATGAACACGTCCGCGCCGAACACCTTGAGCTGGAGTGAAGACAGATAGGACAACACAACGCCGATCAGGAAGCCCACCAGCGCAGTCACCGGCATGGCCTTGACGCCGACCTTGTGCACGTTTGCGGAGATCTCGAGCCAAGGCCAGTCGCGCGGGTGGCGCAAGACGTGCAGCAGGTCGAGGAAGATCTGTCCGAGCAGGGCAACGAAGTCCCGCACATGCGCCAGGAACGCGATCAGTGCACCGCCGAGCGCCACCACCGCATCGATTGGCGTGAAAGCCGACAGTTGCGGCAGCGGCCGTTCCGCGCTGCGTGCGACGCGCTCCAGCGTTTGACGATGCGCCGGGCGCAGGCTGAGTTGCGTCGGCCAGCGCCGCCCCCAGGCCTGCCAAAGCAGGGTCGCCCCAAAGCTGTCCAGCCGTTCGACCGCTTCGAGACTCCAGGCCGCATCGGCGGACGCCATGCGCAACTGCCGGCGCAGTCCTGGCAACTGCGGCCCCAGCGCACGCAAGGTCCAGTCACCGCTCAACCGGGCCGAGGCGGGCGTCAGCACCAGGCTGCCGCCTTGTCTCGCTTCTGCCTGGCCACCGGGACTCATGAGCGCTTATGCGGTGGCGCCGCGTACGCTCAGTGCGCGCACGTAAAGCCCGCGCCCAAGCCCCATCCATTGGCGCTGCTCCTCGTTGAGCGCGGCCGCGGTCAATGGCAGCTTCTGCAGCCACCCCGGCGCTGCCGTCACCGAGAACCCCCTGCCCTCCCGCTTCATGGTGATCGGCGGCAGACCACGGGCGTCGCGTGCGCGATGGATGACAACGGCCAGGCGCAGGCAGGCGATCAGCATCCAGTCCGAACTGCCTGCATCAATTGAAGCCACTCGTTCGAGCTTGCCTCGGTGCGCCAGCACCAGGCGCGCCAGGCGTGCCTGGTCCATGCGCGAAAAACCAGGCATGTCGGCATTGGCCACGATGTAGGCGCTGTGCTTGTGATAGCTCGAGTGCGCGACCGAGATCCCGATCTCGTGCACCAGCGCGGCCCAGCGCAGGAAACGTCGGTCCGGGTGCTCTGGGTCCGTCATTGCCGGCTCGAGCTGGCCCAGCAGGTGGCAGGCGGTATCTGCCACCTGCTGGGCCTGGCGCAGATCGACGCCGTAACGACGCACGAAGGCGCTGATCGTCGCGTCGCGCAGGTCATGGTGGTGGTAACGGCCAAGCAGGTCATACAGCACGCCGAGACGCAGGGCCCCCTCGGAGAACAGCATGTGCTCGAGCTCGAACTCCTTGAACACAGCGCTCATGATGGCAAATCCGCCCAGGATCACTGGCAGGCGGTCGCCCTTGAGGCCTGCGAGGTCGATCGCATCGAGGCGACCTGCGCGCAAGAGCACGGCCTTGAGCTGCTCGAGGCCGTCGCGAGTGATCCCCCCCGAAGAGAAGCCGTTCTGCTCCAGGATCTCAACCAGCGCCTTTGCGGTACCGCTTGAGCCCACGGCCTCCTCCCAGCCGGTGTCGCGATAGGTCTGGGAGATGGTCTGCAATTCGCGCCGCGCTGCCAGTTCGGCCTCGCGGAACGCACGCTTGTCGATCTGGCCATCAGGGAAAAAACGCAGGCTATAGCCGACACAGCCCATATAGCGCGACTCGAGCAAGGCCGGCTCGAAGCTCTTGCCGATGATGAACTCGGTGGAACCTCCACCGATATCTACGACCAGCTGCTGCTTGTGCGGGTCGGGCAAGGTATGCGCAACCCCGACATAGATCAGGCGCGCTTCCTCGCGGCCCGCGATCACCTCGATCGGAAAGCCGAGTGCCGCTTCGGCACGGATGAGGAAATCGGTCGCGTTCTTCGCCACGCGCAAGGTGTTGGTGGCAACCGCACGCACCCGGGTAGGCGGAAAATCACGCAGGCGCTCGTGGAAGCGTTGCAGCGCCGCGACGCCACGCTGCTGAGAAGCGAGATCAAGCTTCTTGTCGGGAGAAAGGCCGGCGGCCAGGCGCACGGCCTCCTTGAGGCCGTCCAGCGGATAGATCTGGTCATTGACGATGCGGCCCACCTGCAGCCGGAAACTGTTGGAACCCAGGTCGATTGCCGCGATGAGATCTTGCATCATGCTTTAGGAAACTGACGCCACCGGCGCCGGAAGTGCGGATTCTAGCACCGCGCCGCGTTGCATCAGGGGCCATTCGTTTCGCCCCAACACATGGCGCAAACCACGCCGCACAAGGGCTGCGCGCTGTCATGTTCTCGCAACGAAAGTGTCACATAATCATGAATGCCGCATCTCGTTCAGGACGCCCCATGCCCCAGTTCAATCGCACCTCCATGCAGTACCCGGCCGATCATTTCCTCAACCGCGAACTGTCCCTGCTGCAATTCCAGCGCCGCGTCCTGGCGCAGGCGGCCGACCCGACCGTTCCCCTGCTCGAACGCCTGCGTTTCCTGTGCATCGTGTCGAGCAATCTCGATGAGTTCTTCGAGATCCGCGTCTCCGGCATCAAGGAACAGATCCGTATCGGCAGCCGAAAGTCGGGCGAGGACGGCATCACGCCGTCCGACCTGCTCGCACGCGTCAGCGACGAGGTGCACGAGATCATCTCCGAGCAGTACGAACTGCTCAACGACGACATCCTGCCCGCACTCGAGAACGAAGGCGTAGTTTTCCTGCGCCGCAGCCTATGGACCGAGGCCCAGCGTGACTGGATCGAGGACTACTTCGTGCGCGAGGTGATGCCGGTCCTGACCCCGGTCGGTCTCGATCCTGCCCACCCGTTCCCGCGTGTGCTCAACAAGAGCCTGAACTTCGCGGTCGAGCTCGAAGGTCGCGACGCCTTCGGCCGCGACTCGGGTGCCGCCATCGTGCAGGCGCCGCGTGCGCTGCCGCGCGTGATCAGGCTGCCGCGAGAAATTTCAACGCAGGAGTACACCTTCGTATTCCTGTCCTCGGTGCTGCATGCCCACGTTGCCAGGTTGTTTGCAGGCATGCAGGTGCTCGGCTGCTACCAGTTCCGCGTCACCCGCAATTCCGACCTGTTCGTGGATGAGGAAGAGGTGAAGGATCTGCGCGCATCGCTCAAGGGCGAACTCCAGCAGCGTCATTTCGGCGACGCGGTGCGCCTTGAGGTGGCCGACAACTGCTCGGATGAAATGGCCAGCTTCCTGCTGCAGCATTTTCATCTCACGCCCAGCGACCTTTATCGCGCGCCCGGCATCGTCAACCTCGTCCGCCTGATGCAGGTACCCGACTGGGTCGAGCGCGCCGACCTCAAGTACCAGGCCTTCGTGCCCGGCCTTCCGAGAGGTCTCGACAAGCGCCGCCAGATCTTCACGGCGATCCGCAACGGCGACATCCTGCTCCATCACCCTTTCCAGAGCTTCGCCCCGGTCATTGAAATGCTGCGCGCTGCGGCTGACGACCCCCAGGTGCTGGCGATCAAGATGACGGTGTACCGGACCGGGACGGATTCGGTGCTCATGGAGCACCTGGCGCGCGCGGCGCAAAAGGGCAAGGAAGTCACCGTCGTGCTCGAACTCATGGCGCGCTTCGACGAAGAGGCTAACATCACTTTGGCCAACCGCCTCGAAGAAGTCGGCGCCCATGTGGTGTATGGCGTCTTCGGCTACAAGACCCATGCCAAGCTGCTGATGGTCGTGCGACGCGAGGAAGACGGTCTGCGCCACTACGTACATCTGGGCACAGGCAACTACCATCCGCGCACCACCCGCTTCTATACCGACTTCGGCCTCATGACCTGCAACAAGGAGATCGGCGAGGACGTCGCAGCGGTCTTTACCCAGCTGACCGGACTTGGGCGCGCCACGGAACTGCGCCACCTCTGGCAAGCACCGTTTTCGCTCCAACCCAACGTGGTGGCGGCGATTCGCCGAGAAGCCGAGATCGCCCGCGCCGGCCGGCGCGGACGCATCATCACCAAGATGAACGCCCTGCTCGAGCCGGAAACGATCGAGGCGCTCTACGAAGCGTCGCAAGCCGGTGTCGAGGTGGACCTGATCATCCGTGGCCCCTGCGCGCTGCGCCCCGGCGTGCCCGGCTTGTCGGAGAACATACGCGTGCGCTCGGTCGTCGGGCGTTTCCTGGAGCACCACCGCATCTTCCACTTCCACGCTGACGGCGAAGACCTGGTGTACCTGTCCAGCGCCGACTGGATGGACCGCAACTTCTTCCGTCGCATCGAGATCGCCTTCCCGGTGCTGGACCCGCGCCTGAAGCGCCGCGTGATGAAGGAAGGCCTGCGCCCCTACCTCGGCGACAATTGCCAGGCCTGGGAAATGCAGCCCAGCGGCAGCTACCGGCGCAAGCATCCGCGCAGCGTACGCCGTGCGGCCCAGCTCATCCTGCTCAATGAGCTCGCAGCCAGCAGCTGAGCGGCCTACTTGCGTTGCGCGTCGATCACCCCGGACACCTCACGGATCAGGGTGGTCGCGCGCTGCATCTGCTTTACGCCGCCCACCTCCATCGTGAAGCGCATGTAGGCCGTACCCTTCTTGGTCAGGGTATTGACGGCAATCACGTTGAGCTTCTCGCGTGACAGCACTTCGGAGATGTCGCGCAGCAAGCCCTGGCGGTCGATTGCCTGGACGACGATATCCACCTGATAGAGCGCCGTACGGCTATCGTTTGCACGCTCGCCCCAGTCGGCGGCGATGACGCGCTCGGGGTGCTTGGCCGCAAGTTGCTGGAAATCGTGACAATCGACACGATGGATCGAAATGCCCCGGCCGCGGGTGACGAAACCCTCGATCGCATCGGGCGGGGCCGGTTTGCAGCAGCGTGACAGCGAAGTCATGAGCTTGCCGACCCCGACGATCAGGATCTTGTCCTGGTTGTCGCCCGAGCGACTGCGGCTGACGACGAACGCTTCTTCCTCGCTGGGCGCAGCCACAGGTGCCGTGCCCTCGCGCAGCGCGGTCTGCACTGCACGCGGTCCGACCTCGCCCCGACCTGCCGCCAGGAAGAGCGCCTCTGCGTTCTTGAAGCCCATGCGCTCGGCCAGCCCGTCGATGTTGGCCTGGGCGTGGCCATCGCGCTGCATCTCCTTGGTCACGAAACTGCGGCCGCGCGCCAGCAAGTCTTCTTCATCGAGCTGAGCGAAGTACTGCTTGATCTTGGAGCGCGCGCGCGAGGTGGCCACATAGGCCTGGCGGGCGTCGAGCCAGTCGCGTGACGGCCCGCCCTCGCGCGCCGACACGATTTCCACGGTCTGACCGCTCTCGAGCGCCGTGTTGAGCGGCACCAGGTGGCCATCCACCTTGGCACCCCGGCAGCGGTGGCCAAGGTCGGTATGCAGTCGATAGGCGAAGTCGATCGGGGTCGCTCCACGCGGCAGGTCCACCACCTTGCCCTGGGGGGTCAGTACATACAGCGTATCGTCGAGCGAGGCGCGTTTGAACTGCTCCATCCATTGCGCGGAATCAGTGACCTCATCGCGCCAGGACAACAGGTTCCGCAACAGCGCAATCTTCTCGTCGTAGTCGCCGCCGTCGCGCGCCCCTTCCTTGTAGCGCCAATGGGCTGCAACGCCCAGTTCGGCGTGCTTGTGCATATCGTGGGTGCGAATCTGCACCTCGAGCGCGCGCCCGTCACCGGCCAGTACCGCCGTATGCAGCGACTGATAATTGTTGCCCTTGGGCTTGGTGATGTAGTCGTCGAACTCCTGCGCAATCGGCTGCCATATCTGGTGGACGAAACCGAGCACGGTGTAGCAGTCGCGCACGTCATTCACGAGCACCCGTAGCGCCCTGATGTCGAACACCTGCGAGAAATCGAGCCGCTTCTTGCGCATCTTGTTGTAAATGCTGTAGATGTGCTTGGCTCGACCGGTAATCTCG
This sequence comes from Thauera sp. 28, assembly GCF_000310145.2. Lineage (GTDB taxonomy): Bacteria > Pseudomonadota > Gammaproteobacteria > Burkholderiales > Rhodocyclaceae > Thauera > Thauera mechernichensis. Next base: position 17,393 of record NZ_AMXA01000014.1, on the reverse strand, counting down.
GCCTCGATGCCAACGGCAGACAACTCGCGCTTGAGCCGCTCGATGGCGTCCTGGATGAACTGCTCGCGCTCGACCCGGCGTTCGTCCAGCATCTTCGCGATGCGCTTGTAGGTGTCGGGCTCGATGAAGCGGAACGAGAGGTCCTCGAGTTCCCACTTGATCTGCCAGACGCCCAGGCGATTGGCGAGCGGTGCGTAAATGTCGAGGCTCTCGCGGGCAACGTCCACACGCGCCTCGCCAGGCAGCTCGGTGTAGTAGCGCAGCGTCTGCGTGCGCGACGCGAGCCGCACCATCACCACGCGGATGTCCTCCACCATGGCCAGCAGCATCTTGCGCAGCACTTCGGTCTGGGCGCGGATCTCGGGCGCTGACGCGGTTGCCGTCATGCGTGTGAGTACGCGCAGGCCGTTGAGGCGATGCAGCCCACGGACGAGGGCGGAAACCTCACTGCCGAAGCGGGCGCCGACCTCCTCGACCGGGTCCTCGAGCTCCTCCCACACCGCAAACAGCAGCGCAGCCAGTCGCGTCTCGAGATCCATGCGCAGCGACGCGGTGATCAGCGCCGCACCGATCGCATGCGTCCAGGTGGATTCTCCGGTGCCCAGCACCTTGTCTTCGTAAAGGTCGGCAATCCAGTCGAGCGCAGACTGGATCTGGCCGCGGCCAGCCTCATCCAGGCCGGTGGCGAGCATGTCGAGGGGAGCCGCGGTGTCGCCCGGGGCGATGGCGTGAGTGACGGAAACCATGGCGTCGGATTATCCCACATCGGCCGGCTGCAGATGCAGAAGCGGCAGCGCTCTGCCCCCTTCCTTTCAATCGGCGCCGCGGCTGTGCCATCATCGGCGCACCACGACAAGCGCCCGACCCACTCGGCAGACACACTTCGATGCTCGACCGCATCCGCAGCCTGTTCGGACTCCGACACAAACAGCGTGCCATCCAGCCCGCACAGTGGGCGCGTGTCGAGGCCCGCCTTCCCTTCCTCGCCTTCCTGCCCGCTGCAGAGCGCGAGCGCCTGCGCTCGCTCGCGCTCGACTTTCTGGCGACGAAGGAGTTCCACGGCGCCCATGGCCTGCAGCTGGACGACGATACCTTGCTCGCGATCGCACTGCAGGCCTGCCTGCCGATCCTCAACACCGGGCTTCAGGCCTACGCCAACTGGGTGGGTGTCGTCATTTATCCAGGCGACATCCTCATCCCACGCAGTGAGTTTGACGATGCCGGCGTCCTGCACGAATACGACGACGAGGTCCTGGGCGAGGCCTGGGAAGGAGGGCCGGTGCTGATCGCCTGGTTCGAGCATGGCGAACAGCCTGCCGGCATCAATGTGGTGATCCACGAGTTCGCCCACAAGCTGGACATGGAGAACGGCGGCGTTGACGGCCTGCCCCAGCTGCGGCCCGGGATGTCGCGCGCAGTCTGGGCGGACGCCTTCTCGAAGGCCTATGAAGACTTCTGCGCAGACGTCGATCTTGGTCGCCCTTGCGCCGTCGACCCCTATGGTGCCGACAGCCCGGGGGAGTTCTTCGCCGTGGTTTCCGAGGCTTTCTTCGAAACCCCTTGTGTGTTGCAGACGCGCTTCCCAGCGGTCTATGAGCAGCTCAGGCAGTTGTACCAGCTCGACCCTGCGGCCGGCGAGCGCGCGACTGGGCAAAGCCAGCATGACTGAACGCAAGCACCTGCTGATCGTCTATCACACCCAGAGCGGCAATACCGGCCAGCTTGCGCAAGCCGTGCTGCGCGGGGCAGGCCAGGTCGCCGAGGTCGATACCATGCTGTTGCGGGCCTTCGACGCCGGCACCGAAGATCTGCTCCGCTGCGACGGTCTGTTGCTTGGTACCCCGGAGAACTTCGGCTACATGTCCGGCGCACTCAAGGATTTCTTCGACCGTACCTACTACCCGTGCGAAGGCAAGCTCACCGGTCTGCCCTACGCCGTCTTCGTCAGCGCAGGCAACGATGGCACCGGCGCGGTGCGCGAAATAGGGCGCATCGCCAACGGCTACGGCTGGAAGCAAGTCGCCGAAGCGCTGATCGTACGCAAGTCGATCACACCACAGGCACTCACCGACGCCGAGGAACTCGGCGAAGCCATGGCCGCAGGCCTGTCGATGGGCGTGTTCTGAAACGGCCGCCTGACGGCGCACCGCCACGGATATGACGTTCGCCATTCCAGCGGGCAAGGGTGACGTTTTCGCGAAGTGAAAGCCGCGTTCATCAAACGGTAACAACTCCATTTGGCAGACCCCGATTTCGTGTCCTAAGCTGAAAGCGCGTATGCCCTTCGGGCCCGGCCCGGTGCTCGAGGCAACGCCCTTTTTAGTAGCAACGGAGGGTGTCTCATGGCCATAACCTGGATTCTTGTTGCCAACGCCAGTCTCGCCAAACTCTATGCCAACTTGGGGCCCAACAAGGGCCTGACACTGGTGAAGGAACTGATCCACCCGGAAAGCCGTCAGAAGAATGCCGAACTCGTCACCGACCGCTCGGGCGCCATGGCCGCGAACGGTTCGGGAGGCGGTTCGATGCAACCCCAGACGCTGCCCAAGCAGCACGAAGCCAAGGTCTTTGCACAGGAGATCGCTCAGGAGTTGTACCAGGGAAGGGCCAAGAACGCCTTCAAGCGGGCGATCCTGGTCGCTCCGCCGGCCTTCATGGGCATGCTCAACAGCGTCATCGATGCACCCACGGCGCAAATGGTCACCGACCGTTTTGAAAAGGACTACACCAAGACCACGCAGAACGAACTCAGCGAACGTCTTGGTTCCGCGATCTTTCTCTGAAGGAGGGTGTTTTCACGCTTTCGCCGTACCCGATCTGTCACTCGTCGAGGGCCGAAGGCCTGCAGACAAAGGAGGACGCATTTGATCCTGGTGAGAAAATCGTAGTTTCCGTATCGAAAGCAGGAACCCAAGCGAAAGATGTGTCTCCCTAATGGGACACTGGAAGGGCTGATATGCCACCTTCAATGAGAACGGGACGCTCTGCGTCCCGTTCTCATTGGTGCAGCCGCCAGCGCGCCAAAGTCCGATACGAAGCGCCCTGTGCCGTGCGCTCGGAAGCCATCAAGGCGAAACTCGCCACCTGCCAGTGCACGGGCGCCACAGGGCCTGCTGGTGGTGCGTCATGTGCCTTGCGAAGCAAGGTCACATGAGGATTGAAGGCCCGCTCATCGAGCGCCAGGCCGGCATTACGGACACCGGTGCAAAGTTGTGCCGCCAGCGCCTGCAAGGCACCCGGTGGGGTCGATGGCGCAGCCCACACGACGCGGTTGCCATGCCAGCTTCCGGCCACATCCACAGTCAGGGCGAAGGCTTCACCCCTGATCTGCCGTCCGAGCCGCAGCACAGACTCGAGCGCAACAGTCGGGACCTCCCCCAGAAAGGCGAGCGTGAGGTGGAGCGTGTCACGACGCATCACACGCCCACCGCAGAGCAGCTGCAAGGCGCGCGCCAGCGCATGAAGACGGTTAGCCGTCGCAGCGTCGGGCCATAACGCGAAGAACACGCGCAAGTGTTCGTGATCGTCCGGCGGCGCTTTACCCCCGCACATCGCAGTCATGGCTGGACGCGCGCCAGCATGGCTACGACCTGGGCCGCAATACCTTCGCCGCGACCGGTAAAGCCCAGTTTCTCGGTCGTTTTGCCCTTGATGTTGATTGCCGCTGGGTCGATCTCGAGGTCTGCGGCAATATTCGCAACCATCTCCGGCGCATGGGGCAGGATTCGCGGCGCCTTGCAGATCAACGTGGCATCCACATTCACGACCTCCCAACCTGCGCTGCGAACACGCGCAAAGGCTTCGCGCAGAAGCACCCGGCTGTCAGCCCCGGCGTGGGCCGGGTCCGTGTCCGGGAACAGGCGGCCGATGTCGCCGAGGCCTGCCGCGCCGAGCAGCGCATCAGTCAGCGCATGCAGCAACACGTCGGCATCCGAGTGCCCGAGCAGGCCACGATCAAAGGGGATATCTACTCCACCGACAATCAATGCGCGCCCAGGAACGAGGGCATGGACATCGAAGCCCTGGCCGATACGGAACGGAAAACTCATTGCTGCACACCCTCCCTGTTCTGAAGAATCCACTCGGCCAGATGAAGATCGAGCGGATAGGTCACCTTGAGGTTGGTCGCATCGCCCTGCACCAACCGGGGGCGCAGGCCCGCGGCCTCGATCGCGCTCGCCTCGTCGGTGACGTTACGCGCTCCCTCCAGCGCCCGTCTGAGCATCACGTAACGGAACATCTGCGGCGTCTGCGCCTGCCACAGGCTATCGCGCGCCACGGTCTCGACGACATGGCGATGCTGATCAGCGCGCTTTAGCGTGTCGGCCACCGGTACGGCAAGCAGGCCACCGACCTCGTCGTGCGCAAGCTCGCGAGTCAGCTTGTCAACATGCCAAGGTGCAAGGCACGGGCGCGCCGCATCATGCACCAGCACCCAGTCGCTTTGCTCCGCTTCATGCGCGATCGCGCGCAGGCCGCCCAGCACGCTGTCGGCGCGTGTCGCACCGCCACAGAACAGCGGCTTGAGCTTGGGGCCGAGGCCGGACCAATCGTGGCGCGCCCATTCGCGGTCATCGACCGACAGCACGACGAACACGGCGTCGATCTCGGGTGCAGCGCACAGTACGGACAACGCGTGGTGGATGAGTGGCCGCCCGAGCAGAGGCAGATACTGCTTGGGCTGGGCGGCGCCCATGCGCGAACCCGTGCCGGCCGCAGGCACGATCGCATAATGGCGGGAGCGGGATTTCTGCATGGCGCGCATTCTAGCTGCGCCCTGCAGCGGCTGTGGCGAAGGCCTATAATTTAATTGTTCGCCTGTGCCGCAGGCATCCCCGGGGCTCACGTCCATGGCACTCGCTTCGATCCGCCCGGCCGCGGTGGCCGGGCAGTTTTACCCACGCGATGAACGCGTGCTGCGGACGCAGCTCGCCGAGTTGATGTCCACCGCCGTAGCAATGGAGCACGCGCGCTGGCCCAAGGCCATCATCGTGCCGCACGCCGGCTACATCTACTCCGGCCCGATTGCCGCGACCGCTTACGCCCAGCTCACCCCGATGCGCGACCGTATCCGCCGCGTCGTCATGCTCGGCCCTACCCACCGAGTTGCGGTGCGCGGCTTTGCGCTGCCCGCAGCGCAGGCATTCGCCACCCCGCTCGGCGAGGTCCCTCTTGCGCGGGCCGACTGGTTGCGCCTGCAAGCGCGCGACGACATCGTCGTCGATGATCGCCCCCATGCGCTGGAGCATTGCCTGGAAGTGCAGCTGCCTTTCCTGCAAAGTCTGCTCGAACGCTTCGAGATCGTGCCTATCCTGGTCGGCGATGCGCGCCCGCAAGCCGTGGCGAATCTGCTCGAGGATCTATGGGGTGGACCGGAGACGCTGCTCCTGGTCAGCTCCGACCTGTCTCACTACCTGAGCTACCACGAGGCTCAATGGTCCGACCGTGCCGCGATCGAGGAGATCCTGGCGCTGCGTCCCGGCCTCGACCACGAGCAGGCCTGCGGCGCCACACCCATCAACGGCCTGTTGCTCGCGGCACAGAACCATCATCTTCATGCCCGCCTGCTCGACCTGCGCAACTCCGGTGACACGGCCGGCGATCGTGCCAGCGTCGTGGGCTACGCCAGCGTTGCCTTCTGCGAAGCGGACCCCCCAAGCCATGCACGACACTGAACTCGGTCCCATTCTCCTCCGCCTCGCCCGAACGGCGATCGCCCACAATCTCGGTCGCGGCCCGCGCCCCTCCCTGCCCGAAGACGAACGCCTGCACGAACGCGGCGCCAGCTTCGTGACGCTCACCGAGAATGGCGACCTGCGAGGCTGCATCGGCAGCCTCAGGCGCTCCCGTCCGCTCGGCGAGGACGTCATCGCCAACGCCATCGCAGCCGCAACGCAGGACCCGCGCTTTCAGCCGCTTACTGGTGACGAACTCGACACCGTATGCATTGAAGTGTCGGTGCTGAGCGAACCCGAGTTCATCGACTTCGCCGATGAAACCGCGCTGCTCGCGCAGTTGCGTCCGCACGAGGACGGGCTGATCCTGTTCTCCGGCTGCAGGTCAGCCACCTTCCTGCCCCAGGTCTGGACGCAGCTGCCCACCCCTGAGGCCTTCCTTGCCGCACTCAAGCGCAAGGCCGGCCTGCCTACCGACCGGGCCGTGCCGGGCCTGATGGCTGCGCGCTACCGCGTGCAGAAGTGGAGCGAAGCTACGGGAGCGCACATATGAACGCGAATGCGGGTGCAAGCATCGGTGCGCGCTACCCGGCGCGCTACTGGCACCGTCTCGACGACGGCCGCTACCAGTGTGACCTCTGCCCGCGCCTATGCAAGCTGCACCCCGATCAGCGCGGCGCCTGTTTCGTGCGCATGCGTGCGGGCGACGAGATGTTGCTCACCACTTACGGCAGAAGTTCTGGCTTTTGCATCGACCCGATCGAGAAGAAGCCGCTCAACCATTTCTTCCCAGGCAGCAGCGTGCTGTCCTTTGGCACCGCGGGCTGCAACCTTGCTTGCAAGTTCTGTCAGAACTGGGACATCAGCAAGTCACGCGACCTCGACACCCTGATGGACGCTGCCTCGGCGGACGAGATCGCCGCCACCGCACAGCGCTGGGGCTGCCACAGCGTTGCATTCACCTACAACGACCCGGTCATATTCGCCGAGTATGCCATCGACGTTGCCGAAGCCTGCCACGCCCGCGGGCTGAAGACGGTCGCGGTCACGGCAGGCTACATCTCCGAGTGTGCCCGGCATGATTTCTTCTCGCACATGGATGCCGCCAATGTCGACCTCAAGGGCTTCAGCGACGACTTTTACGTCAAGCTCTGTGGTGCTCATCTTCAGCCGGTTCTCGACACCCTTACCTGGCTCAAGCGCGAGACCACGGTATGGCTTGAGCTGACCACGCTGCTCATCCCCGGTTGCAACGACACCGACGACGAGATTCGTAAGCTGTCGCACTGGGTGTGCAGCACTCTGGGCGCTGACGTACCGCTGCACTTCAGCGCGTTCCACCCGGACTTCAAGATGGCCGACGTGCCCGCAACACCACTCGACACCCTGCGCAGGGCACGCCGGATCGCACGCGATACCGGCCTGCAGCATGTCTATACCGGCAACGTCCATGACAGCGACGGCGACACCAGCTACTGTGCCGGCTGCGGTGAAGCGCTGATCGTGCGCGACTGGTACGAGATCCGCAGTTATCGGCTCGATACCGCGGGATGCTGCCCCCGCTGTGGCACTGCGCTTGCCGGCCGATATGGCGCAGTGGGAGCGGCCATCGGCAAGCCCTTCGGCGCACGTCGCATCCCAGTGGCGCTGCATCGACCTCAACGGACCTGAACACCGAGCCAGTGCTCGCGCTAGCACCTAGCCGAGCCCGCCACCGCGAGCACAGCCCGAACCCTGCACAATGGCATCGACGTGAAGCTACGCAAGACACTCATCAGTATTCCCGCACAGGGCGTCTGGCTCGAAGGACTGCTCTGTCACGCACCCAACGTGCGCGGGCTGGTGCTGCGTCTGCACTCCACCGGACACCCTGCGCTCGACGGGCCGGAGTCCGCTCTCGAAGGCGAGCTGCATCGCCATGGCTTCGCCACCGTCACGCTTGACCTGCTCACCCGCCAGGAAGTCCACCGCGACCCGGACGCCGCCTACAACATTCCCCGCCTGAGCGAGCGCATCCAGAGCACAGTGGAATGGATCGCCCATCAGCCGCCGATCGGGGCACTCAGGCTCGGCCTGGTCGGACAGGACACCGGCTGCGCCGCCGCCGTGCGTGCCGTGGTACGCGACCCAGACCGCTTCACCGCCCTGGTCTTCCTCAACGGCCGCCCCGATCTCGCTGGCGCCGAGCCTCTGCGCGCACTGCGCTGCCCGGTACGCTTCATCGTCACCCCACGCAGTCCGGACAGCGCCATCCTCGAGAAAGCCTATGCCTTGCTCAAAGGCCCCCGCCACTGGCTGGCTCTACCGGATGGTGCCGACGAGCGCGAAGACGAACGTCTGCAGGCACGGGCGGCCTGCGCCTGGCTGGAGCAACATCTGGGCACCACGGAAAGTGCTGCACTAGAATAGAAGGCGTTTTCAATCAAGGCATTCCTGCAGCATGGCCATTCCCGCTGCCGGCGTTGCCGCCTGGGCATCCACTCAGGCCATTTACCCGGCGCCCACCACCACCCGCCAGGATCGAAGCCAAGCCGCGGGCTCGACCGCAGCCGAGGTGACGCCAGACGACCCGCAGACCGAGCTCGAGGGCGGTGGCGGCGCTTACGCACGTGATGAATCTGCGCTTACCGATCAGGAACAGCGCCTACTCCAGCAACTCCAGCAGCGCGACCGCGAGGTCAGGGCACACGAGATGGCCCACGTCGCCGCAGGCGCCGGCCTGGTCACACGAGGCGCAAGCTACACCTACCAGACAGGCCCCGACGGACAGCGTTATGCAGTCGGCGGCGAGGTCAGCATCGATACCTCGCCCGGACGGACACCCGAGGAGACGCTTGCCAAGGCCGAGCAGATCCGTGCCGCCGCACTCGCCCCAGCCGACCCCTCGCCACAAGATCGACAGGTCGCGGCACAGGCCACCCGCATGGCCATGGAGGCTCGTATGGAGCTTGCCCGCCAGGTCTTCGAGCGCGAAGCAATCCCCCCTGAAGAGGCTGGCGACGGTGTCGATGGCGGCAGGCCTGCCGCCGCAGCCGCCGCAACAGCTGCCGACTCGCCGTCCGCCTATCTCGTGCGCCAGGCGCGTTCGGCCTACGAGACCATGGCAGGGTCGGCGCTGGCCGCACGACCGCCCGGACTGGATCTGATGGCCTGAATACAACAACAGGCATTTTTGCGGGGATAATGCCGGCCTGCGCCAATGGCTGGCGTTTCCTGGCACCGCCTCGCCCCAATCGCCTCAAGCAGCAACCGAACAACAACATCATGCCCACATCCCTCGACGCCCTGCTCCGCCCGCTTTCCACGCTCGTGCTTCCCAAGCCCGGCACGCGGCTGGAGACCGGCGCACTGGCCGGCTCGGCCGACGCGCTTGCCATCGCCCAGCTCGCCGGCCGCGGCCGCATGCTGGTGGTGATCACCGCCAACCCGCTCGACGCCCAGCGCCTTCAGGACGAGATCGCCTGGGTCGCCCCTGGCCTGCGCGCGCACCTGCTGCCCGACTGGGAAACCCTGCCCTACGACAACTTCTCTCCGCACCAGGATCTCATCTCCGAGCGCCTTTCGACGCTGTACGCGATCAGCCGCGGCGAGACCGACCTCGTGCTGGTGCCAGCCTCGACCGCGCTGTATCGCATGGCGCCACCGGCCTACCTGGCCGCCTACACCTTCTTCCTCAAGCAGGGCGAGAAGCTCGATGTCGAGCAGTTCAAGGCACAGATGGCGCTCGCCGGCTATGCGCATGTCACTCAGGTGGTGAGCCCGGGCGAGTTCTCGGTGCGTGGCGGGCTGGTCGACCTGTTCCCGATGGGCTCGCCGCTGCCCTTTCGCATCGACCTCTTCGACGACGAGGTCGAGAGCATCAAGACCTTCGACCCGGACACCCAGCGCACGGTGTATCCGACCAAGGAGATCCGCTTGCTGCCGGCGCGCGAGTTTCCTCTCGACGACAAGGGCCGCACGCGCTTTCGCAGCCGCTTCCGCGAGACCTTCGAGGGCGACCCGACGCGTGCGTCGATCTACAAGGACGTCTCCAACGGCATTGCGCCTGCCGGTATCGAGTACTACCTGCCGCTGTTTTTCGACGACACCGCGACCCTGCTCGACTACCTGCCTGCCGACACACCGGTGCTGCTGCACCGCGACGTGCCGGCGGCGATCGCGGAGTTCTGGAAAGACACGCGCTCGCGCTACGACCTTCTGAAGGGCGACCGCACTCGTCCGGTGCTGCCACCCGACCAACTCTTCCTGAGCGACGAAGCCTTCTTCATCGCACTGAAGAACCTTCCGAAGCTCTCGATGGGTGTCGAAGCCTGCGCCGACACCGCCGGCGCACTTGCCCTGCCGCCGCCCGAGGTCGCTGTCGAGCGCAAGGCCACCGACCCGTTGCACAAGCTCAAGGCCTTCCTCGACAGCTTCGACGGCCGCGTGCTGCTGCTGTCGGACTCGCCTGGCCGACGCGAGACCATGGCCGAATTTTTCGGCGAGTACGGCGTCAAGCCGGAGGCCAGCGCTGACTTTGGCGCCTTCCTCGATACCGATGCCCGCCTCGCGCTGGGCGTTGCGCCGCTCGCGCGCGGCTTCGTGCTGCCCGCGGCGAAGCTGGCGGTGCTCACCGAGACCGAACTCTATGCCACCACCGCGCGCAGCCGAGTCCGTCGTGATGCGCGCAAGGCCGCGACCATGGAAGGTTGGCTGCGCGACCTGTCCGAACTCAAGATCGGCGACCCGGTGGTGCATGTATCCCACGGCATCGGCCGCTACCTTGGGCTCATCCACATGAACCTGGGTGAGGGCGACACCGAGTTTCTGCACCTGGAGTACAACGGGGGCGACAAGCTCTACGTGCCGGTGTCGCAGCTGCATGTCATCACCCGTTACGCTGGTGCCGACCCCGAGGCAGTCGACCTTCACCGCCTCGGCTCGGGCCAGTGGGAGAAGGCCAAGAAGAAGGCGGCGATGCAGGTGCGCGATACTGCCGCCGAGCTGCTGGCCCTGTACGCCCAGCGCGCCGCACGTCCCGGCCACCGCTTCGACTTCAAGCAGCACGACCTGGAAGCCTTTGCCGAAGGCTTCGGCTTCGAGACCACGCCCGACCAGCAGGCCGCGATCGACGCTGTGGTCGGCGACATGAAGTCCGGCCGGCCGATGGACCGCCTGGTGTGCGGCGACGTCGGCTTTGGCAAAACCGAGGTCGCGCTGCGTGCCGCCTTCATCGCCGTGGCCGATGGCAAGCAGGTGGTGGTGCTGTGTCCGACCACCCTGCTCGCCGAGCAGCATTACCAGACCTTCGCCGACCGCTTCGCCGACTGGCCGATCAGGATCGCCGAGCTGTCGCGCTTCAAGTCAGCCAAGGAGCAGGCCGAGGCCCTGCAGCAACTGTCGGAGGGCAAGGTCGACATCATCATCGGCACGCATCGCCTGCTGCAGAAGGATGTGGTGTTCAAACGCCTGGGGCTGGTGATCATCGACGAGGAGCACCGCTTCGGTGTGCGCCAGAAGGAGTCGCTCAAACAGCTACGCTCCGAAGTCGACATCCTGACGCTGACCGCCACGCCGATCCCGCGAACGCTCGGCCTGGCGATGGAAGGCCTGCGCGAGTTCTCGGTGATCGCCACCGCACCGCAGAAGCGCCTGGCGATCAAGACCTTCGTCCAGCCTTCCAGCCGCGGCGTGATCCGCGAGGCGGTGCTGCGCGAGTTCAAGCGCGGCGGCCAGGTGTACTTCCTCCACAACGAGGTCGACACCATCGACAACATGCGCAACGACCTCGAAGAGCTGCTGCCCGAGGCCCGCATCGTCGTCGGCCATGGCCAGTTGCCCGAGCGCGAGCTCGAGCGCGTGATGCGCGACTTCACCCAGCAGCGCGCCAACCTGCTGCTGTGCACCACCATCATCGAGACCGGTATCAACATCCCCACCGCCAACACCATCATCATCAACCGTGCCGACCGCTTCGGACTGGCGCAGCTGCACCAGTTGCGCGGCCGTGTCGGCCGCAGCCACCACCAGGCCTACGCCTACCTGCTGACCATGCCCGGCGCAAAGCCCACCGCGCAGGCACAGAAGCGGCTCGAAGCGATTGCGATGATGGAGGATCTCGGCTCCGGCTTCTACCTGGCCATGCACGACCTGGAGATCCGCGGCGCCGGCGAGGTGCTGGGCGAAAATCAGTCGGGCGAGATCCAGCAGGTTGGCTTCAGCCTGTACACCGAGATGCTCAAGCGCGCGGTCAAGGACCTCCAGGCCGGCAAGGAGCCCGACCTGTCGCAGCCGCTCGAGGTCGTGTCCGAGATCAACCTGCACACCCCCGCATTGCTGCCCACTGACTACTGCCCCGACGTGCAGGAGCGCCTGACGCTGTACAAGCGGCTGGCCAACTGCGAGATGGAGGAAGACCTGCGCGCGCTGCAGGAAGAACTCATCGACCGTTTCGGCGAGGTACCGCCGCAAACTGCAGCGCTCGTCGAAACCCACCGCCTGCGCATGCTTGTTAAAGACTACGGGGTGAACAAGCTCGACGCCTCGGACGCGCAGATCAGCGTGCAGTTCGCCAAGGACGCCCCCATCGACCCGGTCAAGGTCATCTTCCTGATCCAGAAGGACCGCAGCACCAAGATGGCCGGGCCCGAGAAGCTTGTGCGCCGCGTGAGCCTGCCCAATCTCAAGGACAGGGTGAAGGCCGTAAAGGACCTGCTCGATGCGGTGAAGGCGGGGTAGCGAGGCCGACACGGACGTCTCGGCGGCGAGTGCCATCTCGGCGCGTGTCGGTCATCGCTGCGCCTCTTCCCGCTCTCATCAACTAGCCCGACACCACAGGAAGCGCTTAACATCCCGCCGTTACAGCCTCATTACGAACCTGGGCACGCCCGATGATCAAGGTTTACCGCAAGCCACCTCAAGCCTTCCCGACAGAGAGCGCCTTCTTCAGGCTGCCCGGCACCTTGCTGATGGTCCTGGATGAAGACGGGAACGTCCAGATGATGAGCGAGGCCTGGCAAGATGTCCTCGGTGTCGGCCAAGCAGCACTGCGCTGGCGCCCCTTTGCCGCATTCATACACGACGACGATCGCAACAGCGTGCGCGACCGCCTCGCACAACTCGGCCAAGACAAGACCACCCTGAGGTTCTCATGCCGATGCCGCCACGCGGACGGCCACTACGTGGGGCTGGCCTGGAACGTCAATCTGGACCGCGAGCATCACCTCTACTATGTCTCCGCGCATGAAACAGGTGTACGTCTGCGCACTGACGCGGGCGGACTTCCGGAAGTCTTGATCGACGGCCTCACCGGGCTGCCCAATCGCGGGCTCTTCGTCGACCGCATCGGTCACGCCATTCAGCGCGCACGGCGCAATCCGGAGCTGCGATTTGCCGTCATCCATTGTGGCATCGACCGCTTCAGCGTCATCAACCATAGCCTCGGCAACCGCATCGGCGATCTGCTGCTGGTCGAGCTTGCCAACTTGCTGCGCCGCTCGACGCGACCGACCGACATGGTGGCGCGCCTCGGCGGCGACGAGTTCGGCATCCTGCTCGAGGATATCCGTGACGAAACCTCGCCGATCCGTGTCATCAAGCGCCTGCAAGCACATTGCACCCTGCCCTTCGAGCTCCATGAGCAGGAGGTCGTTATGAGCCTGTCGGCAGGCATGACGCTCTCGACACCGGACTACGACGAAGCCGATGCCATGCTGCGCGATGCGGGCATGGCCCTCAAGCGCGCAAAGACTCAAGGTGGCGGCGCTCATGTCATCTTCGATCGCAAACTGCACGAGGAAGCGTTCAACCGGCTCGATCTCGAACTCGATCTGCGGCGGGCCCTGGAACGCAACCAGATCGAGGTTTACTACCAGCCTTTCGTACGGATCAGAGACCGGCGGCTGGTCGGCTTCGAGGCCCTGGCACGCTGGAATCACCCCGAACGCGGCCTCATATCGCCCGCCCGCTTCATCCCGCTGGCCGAGGAAAGCGGCCTCATCGTTCCGATCGGACGCTGGATCCTGGAGCGGGCTTGTACCGACCTGAAGCGCTGGCAAAACACCCACCCTCGCCGACCGGCACTGACCGTCAGCGTAAACCTCGCCGCCCGCCAGATCGCCTATCCAAACCTGCTCAAGGACATCCGCCAGAGCCTGCGTCAGAGCGGTCTCGCCCCGCGCCATCTGAAGCTAGAGATCACCGAGAGCGCGATGATGGACGATGCCGAGCGGGCGATCGAGCTTTTCGTAGCGTTAAAACGCTCCCGCTTGAAGCTCTTGCTCGACGATTTCGGCACCGGCTATTCGTCCCTGTCCTATCTGCACCGCTTGCCGATCGATGCGCTGAAGATCGACCGCTCCTTCATCGAACACATCGACACCCGGCCGACTGACCGCAGTTTTGTCGAGACCATCCTGAGCCTTGCCAAACAGCTCAAACTCGAGGTCATCTGCGAAGGGGTCGAGCGCATCGAGCAGGAGGCCTTACTGCGCGCGCTTGGCGCGAGCCACGTACAAGGCTTCATGTATTCGCGCCCGGTCACCGCGACCCAGGCGGAAATGCTGATCCTGCAGGATATCAACCACCCTGGTCACTTCCTTCCCGACACCGGCCCCAAGGCGATCGACGCCTCGCAAGCTGAGTGCATCGCCACAGCCTGAACTGCGCCCAGCCTCAACACGATGCTCATCAACTGCACCGCCTACCAGCACGGCCGCAAGCTCGCCGATATTCCGGTCGAGGCCATCCGCGACACCTTGCAGCAACCCGACACCTTCGTCTGGGTCGCACTCAAGGACCCCTCAGCCAACGAACTGGCGGTGATGAAGGACGAGTTCGACCTGCACGAGCTCGCCATCGAGGATGCCAACCACCGCCACCAACGCCCCAAGGTTGAGGAGTACGAGGATGAGCTCTTCGCTGTCATGCACCTCGTCGAAGAGCGCGAAGGCAAGCTCCAGGTGGGCGAAGTGCACGTCTTCGTCGGCGCGAACTACATCCTGTCGGTGCGCAACAACCACGAACGAGACTTCCTCGGCGTACGCGCACGCTGCGAGCGCGAGCCGAAGATGCTCGCCAAGGGCCCGGGCTATGTGCTCTACGCGCTCATGGACGCCGTGGTGGATGGCTACTTCCCGCTCATCGAAAAACTCGAGACCGAGGTCGAGGCGCTGGAAGAACGCATCTTCACCCGCGGCGCGGCGCGCTCCAACATCCGCCGCCTGTACCGCCTGAAGCGCAAGGTGACGCTGCTTCGCCATGCCGTTCTGCCGTTGATGGAAGCTGCCGGCAAACTGCACAGCGGCCGCGTCCCCGAGGTCTGCGCCAAGAGCCGACACTATTTCCGCGACGTCTATGACCATCTCGCCCGCATCAACGCCTCGCTCGACGGCATCCGCGACACCATCGGCACCGCCATCCAGGTGAACCTCTCCATGGTTACCATCGACCAGACCGAGATCAGCAAGCGCCTCGCCGCATGGGCGGGCATCTTTGCCGTCGCCACCGCCTTTGCCGGCATCTGGGGCATGAACTTCAATCACATGCCCGAACTGACTTGGGAGTACGGCTACCTCTTCGGCCTGGGCGTCATCGCCAGCGCCGCAAGCTTCCTGTGGTGGCGCTTCCGCAAGGCGGGCTGGCTATAGACGGCGACCGGACCTGCGCCAGACCACCCAATCCCGCCCCCCTCGACAGACGAAACGTCATGAGCCGCTTCGACGCCCTCGCTCGCAGTCTTGAACGCAACCGCATCACCCGACGCCAGGCGCTCTGGCTGCTTGGTGCCGGCACGGCCGCGCTGTCTGGTTGCGCAGCATCGCCGGTCACCGGCAAGACCATCCTGGTCGGCATGAGTGAGGCCCAGGAAAAACTGGCCGACGCCCAGGTCGCGCCGCACCAGTTCTCCCAGGACCTCGGCGCCATCCAGGACGAAACGGTCAACCGCTACGTGGCCGAACTCGGCAAACGCATGGGAGGGTTGACCCACCGTCCGCTGATGCCCTATTCCTACCGGGTACTCAACGCCAACTACGTCAACGCCTACACTTTCCCCGGCGGCGCCATGGGCATCACCCGTGGCATCCTTGCCGAGCTCGACGACGAGGCCCAGCTCGCCGCACTTCTGGGCCACGAACTTGGCCACGTCAACGCCCGCCATGCCGCCCAACGCCAGGGCCAGAGCCTGATCGCGCAAGCTGCGCTCGCCGGGCTCAACGTCGCGGCGCAGGACTCCAACTGGGGCGGGGTGATGGCCATTGGCGGACAGATCGGCGCCAGCGCCCTGCTCGCCAGCTACTCGCGCGAACACGAACGCGAAGCCGATGCGCTGGGCCAGGACTACCTCGTCAAGGCCGGCTACCCGGCCACCGGAATGGTCCGCCTGCACCAGTTGCTCGTTGATGAGGAAAAGGCTGCACCCTCGCTGCTGCGTACCATGTTCTCAACCCACCCGATGAGCCACGAGCGCATGCAGGCCGCACAGGCCGCCGCCGACAACCAGTACCGCATCAGCAACAGCCAGGACGCCCGGCGCGAACGCTTCATGGACAGCACCGCCAGCCTGCGCCGCATCCGCCCCACCATCAACGCCTGCAAGAACGGCGAAACCGCGATGGCAGCCAAGCAATACACGGCGGCCCAAGTCGAGTTCGAATCGGCAATCGCCAAGACCCCGCGCGACTACGCCAGCAACCTGCGCATGGCTCAGTGCCTGCAGGCGCAGGGCGAGACGGGCAGAGCCGGCACCTACGCCAGCGTCGCCCGCGAGATCTACCCGCAAGAGGCCCAGGCGCACAAACTCTCCGGGGTGCTCGCGCTCCAGCAACGCGATCCAGGCAGCGCCTTCGAGCACCTTGACCGTTTCGACCGCCTGCTGCCCGGCGATGCAGGCACCACTTTCCTCAAGGGCATCGCGCTAGAGGGCATTGGCAACCGCCAGGCTGCAGCTCAGCATTACCTCGCCTACCTTCGCCAGAGTCAGCAAGGTAATGCAGCGCAGTACTCCTACAGCCGGCTCAAGGCCTGGGGCGTGGTCAAGTGATGCTGCACCCGGCGGCGATCTCGCGCTGGCGAAAGCAACCCTCGACGTGGTCGTTCACCATCCCCACCGCCTGCATGAAGGCATAGCACACCGTCGGCCCCACAAAGCGGAAGCCTAGGCGCTTGAGCTCGCGGCTCATCGCTCGCGACGCGGCTGTCTCGGCGGGCACGTCGGCCAATGATCGGCGCACGTCATTGCGCGGCACCCCATCGACGAACTGCCACACCAGGGCATCGAGTGAGCCGAAGCGTTCACGCGCATCGAGCACCGCGCGCGCATTCGCAATCGCAGACGCCACCTTGAGCCGATTACGCACAATGCCCGGGTCGGCAAGCAATCGCATCACGTCGTCGTCGGTGTAACGTGCAACCCGCTCCGCGTCAAAATCGGCAAACACGCGGCGGTAATGCTCCCGCTTGCGCAGGATGGTGATCCAGCTCAACCCCGCCTGTGCCCCTTCGAGTACCAGCATCTCGAACAGGTGGCGGTCGTCGTGGCTGGGGACGCCCCACTCAGCGTCGTGATAGGCGACGTACATGGGGTCGTTGCCACACCAGGCACAGCGCTCGGTCATAGGGGTCTCCTGTGGCTCAACTACGCGTTGACGCGCCAAAGCCCTGCTTTCTTTTGAGAGCAGGGCTTTGTTTTGTGGGTTAGTCTGACGATGACCTACTTTCACGAGGGCGGACCTCACTATC
>NZ_AMXA01000013.1 GCF_000310145.2 Thauera sp. 28 | reverse complement strand
CGGCTGGCGCCGCTCCTACAGCAAAGCCACCCGCCGTTGGCGCCCCCCGTAGGAGCGGCGCCAGCCGCGAGCGTTTGAAGGCGACATGCGGCAGGGGCCGTGCGCTCAGCCGCTCACTACCGAGCGGTTGGTGATGATGCGCGCATCGACCACGGCGTAGCCCTCGGGATAGGCGATCACCGGGTTGAGATCCAGCTCGGACAGCTGCGGATAGGCGCTGACGATGCTCGATACCTTGAGCAGCAGGTCGACCAGTGCCGCCTTGTCCACCCCCGGCTCGCCACGAACGCCGGCGAGGATCTTGCGGCCCTTGAGCTGATCGACCATGGCCTCGGCGTCGTGGCGCGATAGCGGGATGGCACGGAAGGCGACGTCCTCCAGGATCTCGACGAAGATGCCGCCCAGGCCGAACATCAGCACCGGGCCGAAGATCGGGTCACGCACCACGCCAACGATGACCTCCGTGCCCTTCTTCGCCATCGGCGTCAGCAGCACGCCGCGGATGTCGGCGTTGGCATCGTAGGCGCGGCAGCTCGTCATGATCTGGTCGTAAGCCTCGCGCAGCGCGGCCTCGCCGACCAGGTTGAGCTTGACGCCGCCGGCATCCGACTTGTGCAGGATGTCCTTCGACACCACCTTCATTGCCAGCGGCTGCGTGCCGAACTTCGCCACCGCGGCGGCAAGCTCGTCGGCGCCGTGGGCGACGAACTCCTCGGCGACCGCGATGCCGTGCTCGCGCAACAGGGTCTTGGCCTCGAATTCGTAGAGGTCACGACCCTCGTTCTGGGCGCGCGCGAACATGGCCTGCATGCTTTCCAGCGGGGTGACGCCCACCTGCAGCGGCTGGCCGTGCTGGTGCTGCAGGTAGATGCCGCGCTCGGCCAGCGCCTGCAGCACCTTCACCGCATGCTCGATGGAGGAGTACACCGGCAGCCCGGCCTCGTGCAGGCGGCGCAGCGCCGGCGGCTTGACCGGCGCGTACAGGCTGTAGATGACCAGCGGTTTGGCGCTGCGGCGGGCGAGCTCGATCATGGCTTCGGCGGCGCGCATCTCGCCGCCGAGCAGGGACTCGGCAAAGCGGGTGTGGTAGCCGCCGAACATGCCGACCAGGAAGACCGCGTCGACGTTGTCATCGTCGGCGACGATCTCCATGCAGCGCGCGAGCACCTCGGGGTCGGCGTCCGACGTACCGGCGACGTCGATCGGATTGGCGAGCGAGGCCTGCGGGAACAGGATGTCCGCCAGGCGCTTGCGCGTGGCCGCAGACAGTTCGGCGAGTTCCAGCCCGGCGTCGGACAGGCGGTCGGAGGTGATCGTGGCCTGGCCGCCGCCGTCGGCGATCACCGCCACCCGGCGTCCGCGCGCCTGCTGCATCAACGCCAGGCCTTCGGCCACCGGCAGGATCTGGTCGGAGTGGCGCACCACGCTGACGCCCACCTGCTTGAGCAGATCCACCGTCATCTCGTAGCTGCCGGCGAGCGCGCCGGTGTGCGAACTGGCGGCCTTCTTGCCGAGTTCGGTGGCGCCGGACTTGTACACCACCACCGGCTTCAGCGGCGTGATCTCGCGTGCCGCCTGCAGGAAGCGCTGGCCGTCGCGAAAGCCTTCCACGTACAAGGTGGCGACGCGGGTGTTCTCCTCCTCGCCGAGGTAGCGCAGGTAGTCGTTGAAGCCGATGTCGGTCTGGTTGCCGGGGCCGACGTAGGTCGAGAAGCCGACGTGGCCGTTGTTCTCCGCCTCGAGCACCAGCGCGAGCAGCATGTTGCCCGACTGCGAGATAAAGCCGATGTCGCCCGCCTTGACGTTGCGCAGGTCGAGCAGATTCACGTTCTTGTGCAGGTTGAACATGCCCGAGGTATTGGGGCCGATGATGCGTACGCCGCCGGCGCGGGCGGCATCGAGCACCTGCTGCTCGAGCTTCGCGCCTTCGGGCCCGGTCTCGCGGAAGCCGCTGGCGAGGATCACCGCGCCCTTCACGCCCTTGCGCCCGCACTCCACCAGCAACCCAGGCAGGGTCGCCGCCGGGGTGCAGATCAGCGCCAGGTCTACCGGGCCGGGAATGTCGTCGAGCGAGGCATAGGTGGGGACGCCGAGGATCTCGGGCACCTTGGGGTTGAGCGGGTAGATCCTGCCGCGGTAGTTGCCCTTGATGAGGCCGACCATGGCCTTGTAGCCGCGCTTGGTGGGGTCGGCCGAGGCACCGACGATGGCGATCGAATCGGGCGCAAGGAAATCGTGCAGCGGGCTCTTGTGGACAGGCATGCTCTGGGTCGTATTCTCGGTCATCGTGTCATTCCCCCTTGAAGACGGGTGCGCGTTTCTCGGCGAAAGCGTCCACACCTTCCTGCCAGTCCTTCGTGGTGCCGACGAACATCATGCCTTCGAGCTCGGCGGTAAGGCAGGCATCCAGCGTGCGCTCGGCCGACAGGTTGAGTTGCTCCTTGGCGAGCTGCATCGAGAACGGCGCCTTGCTCGCCACCTTGAGCGCAAAGGCACGCGCCGCGTCGAGGAAACCCTCGTCGGCGAACACGCGGTTGGCCAGGCCGATGCGCACCGCCTCGTCGCCCTTGATGCGCTCGCCCAGGAACACCAGCTCGCGCGCCTTGGCCAAGCCCACAAGGCGCGGCAACAGCCAGGTCACGCCACCACCGAGGAAGTTGCCGATGGATATCTCGGGCAGGCCGATCTGCGCACTCTCGGCCATCAGCATGAAGTCCGAAGCGATCGCGATCTCGGCACCCGCACCCAGCGCGTAGCCATTGACCGCGGCGATCACCGGCGTCTTCATGTGCAGCAGGCGGTGGCAGACGTCCTGCTCGCCCTTGAGGTACTGGCGGCGATCGAAGGCGGTGCGTCCCGCCTTGTGCGCCTTGAGGTCGGCGCCGACGCAGAAGGCGCGGCCCTCGCCGGTGATGAGCACGACGCGGGCGTCGCCGTCGGCCTCGGCGCGGTTGAGTGCATCGTTGAGCTCGTCGTAGAGCTGCTGGGTGACGGCATTGAGGCGCTGCGGACGATTCAGCCGGATCTCGGCAATGCCGTCGGAGACGTGGTAAAGGATGGTTTCGTAGCTCATGGCGTGGTCTTGCCCTTCTCTGGGGTGGGGAGCGAGTCGGCAGGGTGTGCCGAAGAAGCGGAATGGTCGGCGGTGGCCGGCCGATTCTGGGTAAAGGGTGTGGCGCGGGCCGGTACAGCCGCGGCGCCAGGCTTGCGCAGGAGGACGACGTCCTTGCCCGGCACCTCGCACTGCCAGCCGAAGCGCTCCGCCAGGTGGCGGAAGGTGGATTCGCGATAGAACACCACATGGGTCGGATCGCGACGGTAGTGCCAGCGCGCAAAGCGCGCGTCGTCGGTCTGGAAGCAGGTCATGACGCCGAGCCAACCGCCCGGGCGCAGCATGGCGTCGAGGCGGGCGAACTCCTCCGCCGGGCGGTGGAAGTGCTCGACCACCTCGGTACACGTGATGAAGTCGTACTGCGCGGACAGCGCAGCCTCGTGCGCGGCAAAAAAGGGGTCGTACAGACTCACTGCATGCCCCGCCCGCTCCAGCAGCGCCGCCAGCGCAGGCCCCGGGCCGCAGCCGTAGTCGAGCCCCTTGCTGCCTGCATCCAGGCGGGCGATCAGCGGCTGCGCCAGCCGCGCCAGAAAACGCACATAGCCTGGGTCGGCGGGGTCGTTACGATGCAGCAGGTACTCGGCGCGCTCGCACGCTGCACCGGGGCGTTGCGCCGGCAACACGAAAGTCGCCTCGCAAACGTCACAGCGCTGGTAATCACGCCCATCCACATGCATGAAAGGGCGCGTAACGGGGTGGAGGCAGACCGGACAGCCGAATGCGGCTCCCGGGGCGTGCAGACTCATGGACGGCATTCTAACCAGCCCTGGCCGTGCTGCCCATGATGGAAATCCCGCAATCGCAAGCCGCCTCAGACGTCGACTCGCGGAACGACAAGCGGGCGGATGCGCGTGATCGGCATCCGCCCGCTTCGTGTCAGGCCCAGTCGTCGGGCAGGATCAGAAGTGCCACTCCAGCTGGAAGGTGGGCGCATCGGTGTCGATGCCGGGCTTCTCGACCCCGTTGCCGTAGGCATGGTTGCCAAACTTGTTGCGCCAGTACTCGTAACCGACGCCCATCAGGAAGGTGTTCTTCGTGCCCCAGGCCATCTGGCCGACATCGACCATCAGCGCGGCACGCATCAGCGTCTCGGTGCGCGTCTTCACGCCTGCGTAGTCGCGCCCCTTGTCGCTATTGACGTTGATGAAGCCCTGGAACTTCAACGGCACCGAGCCGGCGCTGAACGGGATGCCCCAGGCCGCGCTGATGATCCACTGCGGATCGAAGCTGATGTCGCTGCGTGGGCAGGCCGGCGCGCCCAATCCGCAGTGGTTCCACTCCTTGCCGTAGAGCAGGCTCACGTCAAGAAAGCCCGGGACGTCGAACTTGAGCGTCGGCCCGACCACCAGCAGGCGCTTGCGCGGCGCAAAGCGCGTGTTCTTGGTGTTGAGGTCGAACCCGGCGGTGATCGCCACCTCCTTGACCGGGCCGAAGGCCAAGCGCTTGTCCAGCAGCTTGCCCAGATGGACCTGATGGCGGTAGGTCAGGTAGAACTCGGTCGCACCGTTGGTGCTGCCGCTGGCGGGGTCGGCCTTGTCCGACTGCAGCATGTCGACGTTGATGAAGTTCTGCCCGACCGAGTAGCCGCTGGCGTGAGTGAGCTGCAGCACATGCTTCTCGACCGCCCTGGTGTTCGTCGGCTCGCGGAACTCCGTGCCGTAGCGGTAGCCGACGAAGGTGTCGCTCCAGGTCGCCGCCTGGCCGCTAGCCGGCACCGCCGCGAGCAGGCAGGCTGCGCCCACGGCCTTCAAACACGTGTCGAATCTTGTCATTTTCTGTCTCCGGATGATTCCCTGGGTGTGGCGTCCGCGCCGTCGCAGCGTTCGCGGCGCCAATGTATCGGGGACATCCATCGACAAGCCTGAGCCGCACTTATAGTGCGCATAAGCAAACCCGATGCTCACCACGCCCGGAGCATGTCATCAACCCGACCCGGGCGTTGCCGTGTATGGTAAGGGTCTTGCCGCATGCGCCGCACCATGGCGGCCCTCGGGGCCTGCCTCTGAATGAGGGGAATCACCATGAACGAAACGCTCACCGCCACCGAAGCCCTGCCGACCGAAGCCGAGATGCGGGCCGCGCCGGCAACGGAATACATGAGCGCCAGGCAGCTGGCCTTCTTCCGCGACAAGCTGATCCAGGAACGCGACGCGCTGCTCGACTCGGCTCACCGCACCACCCTGCACCTGCAGGAGTTCGAGAGCACGCCCGACCCGTCCGACCGCGCCTCGCTGGAGGAAGACCACACGCTCGAACTGCGCGTGCGCGACCGCGAGCGCAAGATGCTGCACAAGATCGACGAGGCACTGGCACGCATCGACAACGGCAGCTATGGCTGGTGCGAGGACAGCGGCGAGCCGATCGGCATCCCGCGGCTGCTCGCACGCCCGACCGCCACGCTCAGCGTCGAGGCGCAGGAGATCCACGAAGCCCGGCGCAAGATGCGCGGCGGCTGAGTGAACGCTGCAGCCAGAATGGCCGCGGGGAGGACCGCGAAGCAGGCAGTGATCGAATCGATCTTGCTCACCGCTGCGCGCGTATGCACCTTCGACGGTCAGGTGGCACTGACCAACGCGAGCGGTTTCTTCTTCGCACGCGGTCACCGCCTGTTTCTGGTCACCAGCCGCCACGTGCTGCACGATGAGGCGAGCAAGCACTTCCCCGACCGCATCGAGATCGAACTGCACGACGACGCCAACAACCTGGCGCACTCGACGGGCTTCTCCATCCCGCTCTACCGCAACGGACGCAGCATCTGGCGCCAGGGCACGGACTCTGCTGGAGAGATCGACGTCGCCGCGATCGAGCTGGAGCAGGGTGCCCTGCCCGCCGGTGCGGCCTACCGCGCGTTCACGCCGGCTCATCTGCTCGGCCGCTTCGATCAGGTCGAGGTCGGCAGCTCGTTGCTGGTCGTGGGCTTCCCGCTCGGCTTTCACGACACCCTGCACCACATGCCGGTGGTGCGCCAAGCGGCGATCGCCTCGTCCTTCGGACTGCGCTTTCAGGGCAAGGGTTACTTCCTCACCGACGCCCGCACCCACCGCGGCACCAGCGGGGCGCCGGTGGTGATGCGCTGCACCAGCGCAGATCCGCGCCACGGCGACCTGCCGTGGCTGTTGCTCGGCGTACATTCGGCCCGCCTCGACGTCGGTACGCGCGATCTCAAGCTTGACGAGGCCCTCGGCCTGAACTGTGCGTGGTACGCCGACATCCTGATGACGCTGACGGACATGTGACGCGCGCGGCCACAGGCAGTCGCGGAGCTCTCAGGGCCGTGCGAGCCTGGCAAACTGGGCGACCGCCGCTGTTCGCGTCTCCACCCCCAGCTTCTCGTAGATGTGCTCGAGATGCTTGTTAACCGTGCGCGGGCTCATGCCGAGGATCTCGGCCACATCGCGGTTGGTCTTGCCGCGGGCGACCCATCCGAGCACGTCCATCTCGCGCTGCGTGAGCGGGTTGGGCAAGGCCGGAGCGGCTGGCACGGAGGTCTCGCCGCGCCCCTGCATCGCGGCATTCATCTGCCGTGACACGCGCAGGTGCGCCTGCAGGCGCGCCACCAGCTCGTCCGGCACCACCGGCTTGACCAGGTAATCGACACCGCCGGCCGACAGCCCCTCGACCAGGCGTTCGGTTTCTGCCAGGCCGGTCATGAAGATCACCGGCACGGTCGCCATGCCTGCGGCCTGCTTGAGCCGGCGGCAGGTCTCGAAACCATCCATGCCGGGCATGCAGGCATCGAGCAGTACGGCGTCGGGGGTGATGCGCTCGAGCCGCTTCAGCGCAGTGGCGCCGTCGGTGGCAACCAGGACGGTGTAGCCGGCCTCGTCCAGCGCTTCGGCGATCATGCGCACCGTATCGGGCGCATCGTCGATCAGCAGGATGACTTCGCGCTCAGGGCGCGATGGCGTCGGGGCAGTCATCGTCGGCTCCATCGAGGGTCTGGATGAGGGTGTCGAAACGCAACGCCAGGGTGAGCGCGCGCAGCACCTGCAGCGGGGCATGCAGTTCGGGGTGTCGGCGCTCGAGCTCGTCCAGGCGGCGCACCAGGCCCTGCAGGTGGCCCAGTTCGGCGAGGTCGCGCAGCTCGGCCCGCACCTGGGCGGACAGCGCCGACGCCGCCTCGGGCTCGCCTGCAGTGCCGGCAGGTGGCGGCAACACCGCATCGGGCGCATTCGCCTGCGCAGCGCCCGATGCGGGCGCAGGCGCCGCGCCGGCCGCTTCGGCGTAGATCCACGCCAGCCCCAGCCAGGTGCTCAAGCGCGCGAACAGCTCGGTTTCCAGCACCGGCTTGACGATGAAGTCGTCGCAACCAGCGGCCTTGCGGCGGTCGGGCAGGTTCTCGTAGGCATTCGCCGACACCATGACGATCGGGCCCGCATGGCCGGCATCGCGCAGCTGGCGGCTCAGCGTCCAGCCGTCGGTCACCGGCATCGACACATCCAGGAACACCAGGTCGGGGGCAAAGTCGGCCAGCTTTCGCCGGGCGTCGTCGGGGTGGTCCGACTCCTCGACCAGAAAGCCGCGCGGGCGCAGCATGTCGGCGATCAGATGGCTTTGCGCAGGCTGGTCGTCCACCACCAGCAGCTTGCGGCGCGGGCCGAAGTAACCCAGGATCTCGCGCTCCGGCCGCGTCGCCACGCGCGGATGCGCCACCCGCGGCAGATGCAGCTTGACGCGGAATACGCTGCCTTGGCCCGGCGTGCTGCTGACGGTCAGCTGCCCGCCCGCGAGCTCGACCAGCAGGCGGGTGATGGTCAGCCCCAGGCCGGTGCCTGGCGCGCTCGGCGGCTGGTTGCCGGTGCCGCGCTCGAAGGGCTCGAAGATACGCTCCAAGTCCGCCTCGGGGATGCCGCAGCCGGTGTCGCGGATCTCGAACACGGCGATCTCGCTCTGGTAGGTGATCTTGAGCACCACCTCGCCGCGCGCGGTGTAGCGCACCGCGTTGACCAGCAGGTTGATCAGCACCTGGCGCAGGCGGCTGGTGTCGCCCTGCACCACCTCGGGCATGCGACCGGCGAACTCGGTACGGAGCGCCAGCCCCTTGCGCTCGGCCTCGAGGCGGATCGTCTTGTCGACATGGGCGAGGAATTCGGCGAAGCGGAACTCCTGGCGGTTGAACTGCAGGCGTCCGGCCTCGATGCTGGCGATGTCGAGCAGGCCGTCGATCAAGGCCAACAGGTGTTCGCCGCTGCGCTGGATGGTGGAGATGGCCTCGCGCCGGCGGCGCGGCAGGTCGGTGTCGCGCAGCATGATCTGGGAGTAACCGAGGATGGTGTTGAGCGGCGTGCGCAGCTCGTGGCTGATGCCGCGCACGTAGCGACTCTTGGCCGCGTTGGCGGCCTCGGCATCTTCCTTGGCGCGCTGCAGCTTGGCGTCGGTGTCGCGGTGGGCCTCGATCTCGCGCAGCAGCAGCTGGTTCTGGCGCTCGGACTCCTCCTGCGCCACACGCCGGCTCTCGTTGGCCAGCACCAGCCACCACACCCCCACCGCAGCGAGCAGGACGAGCACCGCGAAGATGCGCAGGAAGGCCAGGCCGAGGTCGGTCGCACCCACCTCGGCGGCGATCAGCTCCTGCTGGTACACCAGCGCGACCACCGCCGCGATCACCAGGGTGGACACGAAGAACACCAGCGCAAACTGGCTGACCCGGCGCGCCACCCGCGCCGACATCGACGACGGCATCCAGCCCGCAAGCCAGGGCGCGAGCCGCGCCAGCGGCCCGGGCTCGGGCTTGCAGCGGTCGCCGCAGCGCGCATCCAGCGTGCAGCACAGCGAGCAGATGGCGCCGCCGTAGGCCGGACACTGCGCCATGTCCTCGGACTCGAAGTGGTTCTCGCACACCACGCAGCGCAGCGGCTGGGCGGCCTGCCAGCGCATCTCGCGCGGCCGCGCCAGATAGAAGCGGCCGCGCGTGGCCCAGGCGATCAGCGGCGCCAGCGCGAAGGCGGTGAGCAGCGATATGAAGGGCGCGAACGCCTGCGCGAACGGCCCAAGCGAGCCGCCGAAGGCGACGATGCCGAGCACCGAGCCGGCAAGCATCGCCCCCACCCCCACCGGATTGACGTCGTACAGGTGCGCGCGCTTGAACTCGATGCCGCGCGGCGACAGCCCGAGCGGCTTGTTGATGACGAGGTCGGCCACCACCGCGCCGATCCAGGCCACGGCGACGTTGGCGTACACGCTGAGCACGTGCTCGAGCGCCTCGAACACGCCCAGCATCATCAACATGAGCGCGATCAGCACGTTGAAGATCAGCCACACCACCCGCCCCGGATGGCTGTGGGTGAGGCGCGAGAAGAAGTTGGACCACGCCAGCGAGCCGGCGTAGGCATTGGTCACGTTGATCTTGACCTGGCAGATGATGACGAAGATCGCAGTGAGCATGATCGCCGCGCGCGGGTCGTCGATCACGTGCTGGAAGCCGGCCAGGTACATCTGGGTGGGCTGCACCGCCTTCTCGGGCGGAATCATCGACTGCAGGGCGACGAAGGCCAGGAAGGCGCCGCCCACCATCTTTACCGCACCGGGGATGATCCAGCCTGGCCCGGCGGCCACCACCGCGGCCCACCAGCGCACCCGGTTGCCCGGCACCGGGTGGGGCAGGAAGCGCAGGAAGTCCACCTGCTCGCCGATCTGGCAGATGAGCGCAAAGGCGACCGCACAGCCGGCGCCCACCGCGAGCAGGTTGAAGTCGTTGCCGTGGCGCCCGCCGAAGGTGGTGAAGGTCGCATACAGCGCCGGGTCGGACACCAGCACGAAGAAGAACGGCGCCAGCAACAGCACCACGAACACCGGCTGCGTCCACGCCTGCAGGCGGCTGATCCAGGTGATGCCGTGGGTGACGAACGGGATCACGATCAGCGCGCTCACCAGGTAGGCCCACATGATCGGCATGTCGAACCAGAGCTCGAGCGCGAGCGCCATGATCGCCGCCTCGATGGCGAAGAAGATGAAGGTGAACGAGGCGTAGATCAGCGAGGTGACGGTCGAACCGATGTAGCCGAAGCCGGCCCCGCGCGTCAGCAGGTCCATGTCGAGCGCGTAGCGCGCGGCGTAGTAGGCAATCGGTAGCCCGGTGAGGAAGAGCACCAGCGCGACCAGCCCGACCGACCACATCATGTTGATGAAGCCCCAGTTCATCGCGATGGTGGCACCGATGGCCTCGAGCGCCAGGAAGGACACCGCCCCGAGCGCGGTGTTGGAGATGCGCGAGAACGACCACCTGCGGAAGGTCTGCGGCGCGTAGCGCAACGCGTAGTCCTCCAGCGTCTCATTGGCCACCCAGCCGTTGTACTCGCGGCGGATGTGGATGATGCGCTGGGACGCGATAGGGGCGGCGTCGGTGGCGGGGCTAGGGCTCATCCTTGACTATAAGCAAGGACCATTCCGACTGGACCCGACCGCGCGATGCACAGACGCGACAAGGGCTGCCGCGCGCCGCCTGCGCCAGCAGTCACCACGGCCGTGCAGGCGGCGCACCATCACGGTGCATCGAAACCGCCTGCGCCCTGAATGCTGCAGCGCAGCACCCGCCACCTGATCCTCCTCCTCCGCCCTGCGCATCCCTATACGTCGTTTGACGTATTCGCACGCAGGGCCCGGCTCATTAGCTTGTGCACCGCAGCGAGACGAAACGTCGAGCCCCGCCCGACACGACCCGCTACCCCTGCCCATACGCCTACCGACCAAGGAGCGATCCATGTCCGACAAGCACCTGCAATCCTCCCAGCGCCGCAAGTTCATGCTCGGCGCCGCCGCCCTCCCGCTTGCCCTTGCGATGTCGCGCATGGGCCACGCTGCCGCACTGCCGACCGCCCAGGTCAACACCACCGGGCTCGCGATCACCGACACCGAGGTCGTGGTCGGTCAGCTGCACTCGGCCACCGGCACCATGGCGATCTCCGAAACCGGCTCGATCCAGGCCGAGCAGCTGGCCATCGACCAGATCAACCAGATGGGCGGCATCCTCGGCCGCACCATCCGCGTCATCAAGGAAGACGGCGCCTCCGACTGGCCGACCTTCGCCGAGAAGTCACGCAAGCTGCTGGTCAACGACAAGGTCGCCGCGGTGTTCGGATGCTGGACCTCGGCCTCGCGCAAGGCGGTGCTGCCGGTGTTCGAACGCGAGAACGGCCTGCTCTACTACCCCACCTTCTACGAAGGCCTGGAGCAGTCGAAGAACGTCATCTACACCGGCCAGGAGGCCACCCAGCAGATTCTCTACGGCCTCGACTGGGCCAAGCAGGAGAAGGGCGCGAAGACCTTCTTCCTGGTCGGCTCCGACTACATCTGGCCGCGCACCTCGATGAAGATCGCGCGCAAGCACATCGAGGCCTTCCAGGGCGGCAAGGTGGTCGGCGAGGAGTACTACCCGCTCGGCAACACCAACTTCAACTCGCTGATCAACAAGATCAAGATCGCCAAGCCGGACTGCATCTTCGCCGCGGTGGTGGGCGGCTCCAACGTCGCCTTCTACAAGCAGCTCAAGGCCGCGGGCATCACCGCCAACCGCCAGTTCCTGCTCACGCTGTCGGTGACCGAGGACGAGATGCTGGGTATCGGCGGCGAAAACTTCGAAGGCTTCTATGCCTCGATGAAGTACTTCCAGTCGCTCGACAACCCCAACAACAAGGCCTTCGTCGAAGCGTTCAAGGCCAAGTACGGGCCGCGCGCGGTGATCGGCGACGTGACCCAGGCCGCCTACCTCGGCCCGTGGCTGTGGAAGGCCGCGGTGGAAAAGGCGGGCAGCTTCGACGTTGCCAAGGTCACGGCCGCATCGCCGGGCATCGAGCTGCCGACCGCGCCCGAGGGCTTCGTGAAGATCCACGAGAACCATCACCTGTGGAGCAAGGCGCGCATCGGCATGGGCCAGGCCGACGGCCAGTTCAAGGTGGTCGCCGAGTCGCCCGAGCTGATCGAGCCGGATCCCTTCCCCAAGGGCTACCAGTAAGCCCGCTCCGCGGGGTCGCGACCTGCACCGGCCGCGGCCCCGGTACCCGGTGACCGGCGCCGCCTGCCAGGCCCGCGCCACACCGCACCTTCCCTCCAGAGGTCCGTCATGACATTCGACGAAATCTTCCACATCACCCTGATGCAGGGTTTCGCCGGCCTGAGCCTGTTCGCAGTGCTGCTGCTGATGGGCCTCGGGCTCGCGATCATCTTCGGCCAGATGGGCGTCATCAACATGGCGCACGGCGAGTTCATGACCATCGGCGCCTACACCATCTTCCTGATGTCTGCACTCACCGAAGCCTACGCGCCCGGGCTGATGCAGGCCTATTTCCCGCTCGCCATCGTGTGCGCCTTCCTCGCCGCCTTCGCCTTCGGCTGGCTGGCGGAATGGGCGCTGATACGCCACCTCTACAAGCGCCCGCTCGACACCCTGCTCGCCACCTGGGGCCTGTCGCTGGCCATGCAGCAGACCTTCCGCTCGGTGTTCGGGCCGAAGGAAGTCAGCCCCACCCTGCCCGACTGGCTGATGGGGTCGTGGGAGATCACCGAGGGCCTCGACATCCCGATCAACGGCATGTTCGTGCTCGGCCTCACCCTGGTCGTCACCGGCGGCGTGCTGCTGGCCATGTACAAGTCGCGCTGGGGGCTGCGCGTGCGCGCCACGGTGTCGAACCGAACCATGGCCAACGCCATCGGCATCGACACGCGCAAGACCGACCGCCTCACCTTCGCCATCGGCTGCGGCATTGCCGGCGTGGCCGGCGCCGCCTTCACCACCATCGGCTCGACCGGGCCGACGAGCGGCTCGCTGTACATCGTCGACGCCTTCCTGGTGGTCACCTTCGGCGGTGCGGCCAGCCTGTGGGGCACGGTGGTCTCGGCCTTCGGCATCGCCCAGACGCAGTCGATCTCGGAGTTCTTCCTGTCCGGCTCGATGGCCAAGGTCCTCACCCTGCTGCTCATCGTCGGCATCCTGATGATGCGACCGCAAGGCCTGTTCGCCGCCAAAGTGCGTCGCTGAGCCTGGCTGCATAACCGCATACCCGTTCGGAGAGCCTGAAAATGGATGCAATCAAACACTGGCTGACACGAGGCGGCTACGGCAGCCTCCTGATTCTCGCCGTCCTGCTGCTGGTGGTGTTCCCGCTGGCGATGGACCTCTTCCGCCTGAACCTGGTGGGCAAGTACCTGACCTACGGCTTCGTCGCCATCGGCCTGGTGATGTTGTGGGGCTACGGCGGCGTGCTCAGCCTGGGCCAGGGCGTGTTCTTCGGCCTCGGCGGCTACGCGATGGCGATGTTCCTGAAGCTCGAGGCGTCCGACCCGGAGAGCACCAAGATCCAATCCACGCCGGGCATCCCCGACTTCATGGACTGGAACCAGCTCACCGAGCTGCCGTGGTGGTGGGAACCGTTCAACTCCCTGCCCTTTGCGCTGTTCGCAGTGGTCGCGGTACCCACGCTGCTCGCCTTCATCATCGGCTACGCCATGTTCAAGCGCCGGGTGGGCGGGGTGTACTTCGCCATCATCACCCAGGCGGTGGCGCTGATCCTGACCGTGCTCATCATCGGCCAGCAAGGCTACACCGGCGGTGTAAACGGCATGACGGACCTGCGCACCCTGTTGGGCTGGGACATCCGCACCGACGAGGCCAAGTACACGCTCTACTTCGTCACCGTGTTCCTGCTGCTCGGCTCGATCATGCTGTGCCGCTGGATCCAGCTCAGCAAGCTCGGCACCCTGCTGCTGGCCATGCGCGACAAGGAAGACCGCGTGCGCTTCTCGGGCTACGACGTGTCCATGTTCAAGGTCTTCGCCTTCTGCCTCGCCGCGGCACTGTCGGCAATCGGCGGCGCAATGTTCACGCTGCAGGTCGGCTTCATGTCGCCGTCCTTCGTCGGCATCGTGCCCTCGATCGAGATGGTGATCTTCGCCGCGGTGGGCGGGCGCATGAGTCTGGTCGGTGCGGTGTATGGCGCGCTGCTGGTGAATTTCGGCAAGACCTACTTCTCCGAGAGCTTCCCCGACCTGTGGCTGTTCCTGATGGCGGCACTGTTCATCAGCGTGGTGATGGCCTTCCCCAACGGTCTGGCCGGCCTGTATGAGAGCCACGTCAAGCCCTGGCTGACGAGGCGCAAGGCGGCGCCTGCCACGACCCCGGAACCGCCTGCACCCGGTGCGGAAACGACGGCCAACATCGCCAGCCCGACTTCCTCCGGCACCGCCAGCCCGACCAGCAAGATCAGTATCAGCACCAAGGTCAGCAGCCAGTCCGCCTGACGAACCAGGGAGCACAGCACCATGAGCAATACCGACTTCGTACTCGCAGTGGAAGGCCTGACCGTGTCCTTCGACGGCTTCAAGGCCATCGACGACCTCAACCTCTATGTCGATCGCGGCGAACTGCGCGTGGTCATCGGCCCCAACGGCGCCGGCAAGACCACCCTGCTCGACCTGATCTGCGGCAAGACCAAGGCCTCGGCCGGCAGCATCAAGTTCAAGAACACCGAGATGACCCGGCTGCCCGAGCACATGATCGTGCGCGCCGGCATCGGGCGGAAGTTCCAGACCCCGTCCATCTACGAGAACCTCAGCGTGTTCAAGAACCTGGAGGTGTCCTTCCCGCGTGGCCGCGGCGTGTTCGGCGCGCTCGGTTTCAAGTGCGACGACGCCGTGCAGGCCAAGGTCGACGAGGTCGCCGCAATGATCGGGCTGGCCGACCGCCTCGACCTCGAGGCCGGCCTGCTCTCCCACGGCCAGAAGCAGTGGCTGGAGATCGGCATGCTGCTGATGCAGGACCCCGAGCTGCTGATGCTGGACGAGCCCATCGCCGGCATGAGCGCACGCGAGCGCGAGCTCACCGCCGACCTGCTCAACCGCATCTGCCAGAACCGCTCGGTGATCGTCATCGAGCACGACATGGATTTCGTCGCCCGCATCGCCCACAAGGTCACGGTGATGCACCAGGGCAAGATCCTCGCCGAAGGCTCGATGGACAAGGTCCAGTCCGATCCCAAGGTCATCGACGTCTATCTAGGCCACTGAGTCTCACCGGAGAACACCATGCTCAAGGTATCCAACCTCGTCGTGAACTACGGCCAGAGCGAGGCCCTGCACGGCATCTCGTTCGCCGCCGAACGCAATGAAGCCGTCGCCATCATGGGCCGCAACGGCATGGGCAAGACCACGCTGTTCAAGTCGCTGATGGGCGTGCTGCCGCTGAAGTCGGGCAGCGTCGAGATCGACGGCCTTGAAGTCGGCAAGGACGAGAGCTTCCGCCGCGTGGCCAAGGGCATCGCCTACGTACCGCAGGGGCGGATGATCTTCCCCACCCTCACCGTCGAGGAAAACATCCAGACCGGGCTGGAGAACGCACGCTCGCGCCGGGTGCCGGACGAGATCTATTCGCTCTTCCCGGTGCTGTGGGAGATGCGCAAGCGCAAGGGTGGCAACCTCTCGGGCGGCCAGCAGCAGCAGCTGGCGATTGCGCGCGCGCTCGTCACCGACCCCAAGGTACTGCTGCTCGACGAGCCCACCGAGGGCATCCAGCCCTCGATCATCAAGGACATCGCCAAGGCGCTCAACGAGATCCGCAAGATCCGCAAGATCACCATCGTCGTGTCCGAACAGGTCCTCTCCTTCGCGATGGACGTGGCCGACCGCCTGTTCGTCATCGAAGGCGGACGCCTCGTCCATGAAAGCGCGCGCGCCGACACCGACGAGGCCCACATCAAGCAGTTCCTCTCCGTGTAACCCACCAAAAAGAGGTGTGCCATGCCTGAAACACTGATCAAGGTCGACCTGAAGCAGTCCCCCTACGAAAACGAGATGGTGCACAACCGCTGGCACCCGGACATCCCGATGGCGTGCTGGGTGAAGCCCGGCGACGACTTCATCCTCGAGACCTACGACTGGACCGGCGGCGCCATCAAGAACGACGACGACGCAGCCGACGTGCGCGACGTGGACCTCTCCACCGTGCACTTCCTGTCCGGCCCGGTGGGCGTGGAAGGCGCCGAGCCCGGCGACCTGCTGGTGGTCGACCTGCTCGACATCGGCGCCAAGGACGACAGCCTGTGGGGCTTCAACGGCTTCTTCTCCAAGAACAACGGCGGCGGCTTCCTCACCGAACACTTCCCGCATGCGCAGAAGTCCATCTGGGACTTCGAAGGCATGTTCACCAAGAGCCGCCACATCCCCGGCGTGCGCTTCGCCGGCCTCATCCACCCTGGCCTCATCGGCTGCCTGCCCGACCAGAAGATGCTCGACATGTGGAACGAGCGCGAGGTCGACTTCATCGCCACCCAGCCCGACCGCGTGCCGCCGCTGGCCAACCCGCCCTGCGCCCCCACCGCGCACATGGGCAAACTCCAGGGCGAGGCCCGCGACAAGGCCGCGATGGAAGGCGCCCGCACCGTGCCGCCGCGCGAACACGGCGGCAACTGCGACATCAAGGACCTCTCGCGCGGCTCGCGCGTGTTCTTCCCGGTGTACGTGAAGGGCGCCGGCCTGTCGGTGGGCGACCTGCACTTCTCGCAGGGCGACGGCGAAATCACCTTCTGCGGCGCCATCGAGATGGCCGGCTGGGTGCACATGAAGGTCAGCCTCATCAAGGGCGGCATGGCCAAGTACGGCATCAAGAACCCGATCTTCAAGCCCAGCCCGATCACGCCCAACTACAAGGACTACGTGATCTTCGAAGGCATCTCGGTCGACGAGCAGGGCAAGCAGCACTACCTGGACGTGCACGTCGCCTACCGCCAGGCCTGCCTCAACGCCATCGAATACCTGAAGAAGTTCGGCTACTCCGGCGCCCAGGCCTACTCCATCCTCGGCACGGCGCCGGTGCAGGGCCACATCAGCGGCGTGGTCGACATCCCCAACGCCTGCGCCACGCTGTGGCTGCCCACCGAGATCTTCGACTTCGACATCAACCCCACCGCCGAAGGGCCCACCAAGTTCATCAGCGGCGGCGTCGACATGCCCATCGCCTACGACAAGGTCTGAGCCCGCATCAACCGCGGCCCCTTCCACCGCAGCCCGCCCGCCGCCGTAGCCCGCGCGGCGGGCCCCGCCACCGGGATCCCACCATGCCGACCTACGAATACTTCTGCGAAGACTGCGGCGACTTCTCCGCCCTGCGCCCCATGAGCGCCCGCAACGAACCCTGCGCCTGCCCCCACTGCGGCGCCGCGTCCTACCGCGTCATGCTCAGCGCCCCAACGCTGGCCACGATGGACGGCGCCACCCGCAGCGCCCACGCCACCAACGAACGCGCAGCCAATGCGCCGATGACCAGCGCGGAGTACGCGGCGCGCCACAAGCACGGGCCGGGGTGCGGGTGTTGCAGCGGGAAACCGTCGAAATCGACGGTCAGGGCGGCCGATGGGTCGAAGGCGTTTCCGACGAAGAGGCCGTGGATGATTAGTCACTGAGGGGAAAGGGAAGCGGTCGTGCAGCGTGACTGGCGGGGCCAAGTCGGATGCGCCGTCTTGGCAAATTTTGCCAAGCCAGCTAATCTGCGCCCATGAGCACGATGAACATTTCCTTGCCCGACAGTCTGAAATCCTTCGTGGATGAGCAGGTGGACGAACGGGGCTATAGCACCAGCAGCGAATACGTTCGCGAACTGATCCGTAAGGATCAGGATCGTCAGCGCTTGCGTCGAGTGCTGCTGGCCGGCGCAGCCGCTGCGCCGGCATCGCCGGCTGATTCCGCTTACTTCGAAGGTCTGCGTGACCGGGTACGTAGGGCTGCCAAGCCGGTTTCTCACGGGTGAAGGTCAAACCCGTCGTTCCGCGTGAGCAGACCAACCAGGACGTCGACGACGCGATAGCCTACTACCTCGAAGAGGCTTCCTCATCTGTTGCGCTCGGCTTCATCGACGCACTGGAACAGAGCTATACCCACATCGCCCACCATCCTGGCACGGGCTCGCCGCGCTATGGGCATGAGTTGGACCTTCCTGGCCTGCGCGCCTGGACGCTGTCGCCCTACCCCTACCTCGTCTTCTACGTCGAACGACCGGACCACATCGATGTCTGGCGCGTGCTCCACGGCCAGCGCGACATTCCCGTCTGGATGCAGGGCCCTGACGCCTTCGCCTGACGCAATCGCTCGGCCCTCCAAGGGCAAGTTCTCACGGTCCGCTTACCGGAGCTCCATTCCAGTGGCAGGTCCTGGCCGGCAGTGTGAGTTTCCGGACTTCGCTGACAGCGGACCTTGGCCTGCTTGGCGCGCGTATCGAATGTCAGCTTCTTGGCACGGCCTCGTACTCACGCTCACGGCCAGTTGCTGTCGCTCGGCCTGAAGGTGGGCCGGCCGTTCGAATGGCGGCTACCCTTGATCTGCCGCCCTTCCGTCTGTGTCCTATCGTGCTCTTGTCCAATTGGCGGCATCAAGAAGTGCCTCGAAGCCGCGCTGTTGCTGAGGTTCCCATACTGCTGTTAGACAGAGTGGTTCGCTTCTTCCTATCGTGTGGTGCCGTCTCCATAAACGACCGCGACCTCATCACGCAAAGGCTTTGCGCCGCCCCTTCCAATGGGTCCGGCTTTGCATTTCATCGTGGAGCGGCAAACGTAGCTCCATTAGGCAAAATCTAGCCCAAATGGATACTGGCAAGAAAAGCCTTCACCCAACGGTTTACCACATTCAGCCGCGTTTACCTCGCAGACCTTCTTCGAAAGGCGACGCAGACCAGTCTACTTGGTCGTCCGAATAAGGACGCCCGCGTTAACCTTGATTTAATTCCCCTGCATGATAAAACTACAGCCACATCGTTACTACAGGAGTAAATCAAATGACCAAGCCGACGATCAACGGCATATTCACAAATCTGAACAACCGGCCCCTGAGAGTTGTCCTTCGCCGTCGCATTACAGCACGCTGGAGTCAATACGAAGTTTTCCGGCCAAAGGATAGAATCAGCGGCGTAGTTATCGCAATTCAATCCTTATCGGACGAAGACTCGCCATTCTTGGAGAAATTCCTCGCGTTAGACGAGGTCCGCCACCGAAGCAACGAGTGTCGAACTCGTCGCTACATCCACAGGGAAAAGAGCGGATTGTACTGCTCTGCCAGCAGCCACCTAGCTTGCTACGCCCGGCCCGTCGCTGGAGTATGGCTTGCGACGAATCTGAATCAGACCGTTATGGAGACCGTCATCCAGGAGGCGTGCGAAGCAGCCGATATCGAGTACGGACGACTTTCAAGTCTTCACTGGTAAAGTGTTCGCCCCTTGCGCAGTTCCCGCACGATTTGATTTCGAGGCGGCGGGAACTGCCACAGGGCAATCGCACCTTCATGTCATAACCCCAAGCAACTCGGCACGAAATTCGTCGATAGTCGCCGCCAGCATGCGCTTGGACTTGATGCTCGCCTTGCGCGTCGTGTTGAGCCGCAGCAGGTTCATCACAATGTGGCGAACGATGGCCAGGTTGTTGGCGGCATAGCCGCTGCGCACCCGTGACTGATCCTCGTTGAACTGCACGTCCAGACACCAGTGAAGCCGATTCTCCACCTCCCAGTGACTGCGTACGGCCCGAGCGATGCGCTCGGCGTCGGCGGGCAGGCTGCTGATGTAGAAGACGCGCTCGGTGCTGGTGTGATCGCCCACGGTGCGAATGCGCTCGACCACCGCGAAGCTTGCCAGATCCTGCCAGTCCTCGGACTTGTAGAGGCGATCGATCGCGGCGTAGGCGCGGCATCGGCGGATCTCGATGCGACCGTGGTCCTTGATCGTGGTCTCATGGGTCGAGCTCGGCGTCAGCGGCCCTCGCGGATCGATGTCGGCAAACAGGATCGAATCGTGCAGGTTCGGATGGTTCTCCTTCACACACAGCACGTAATGCGCGCCGCGCTCGCGGATCGTGCGGGCGATCTTTGTCTGGGTGCCCATCGCGTCGATCGTCACCACGCAGCCCTCGATCGCCAACTTGGCAAGCAGTTCGGGAATCGCGGTGATCTCGTTCGACTTCTCGGCGGTCGCCGTCTGGCCCAGCACGACGCCCATGCCGGCCGCAAACGCGCTCACCAGGTGCAACGGACTGGCGTCAGTCTTGCTCTTGCCGCCCGAGCGCCGGCTCGTCTTGCCGTCGATCGCCACGACCGTATCCCCGGCCAGCGCCGGCACCACCATGCCCACCCAGCGCCGGAACGCGGACTCGAACTCGTCGGGCGCGATCAGGCCGAACACGCGTCCGATCGTGTCGTGAGACGGGATGCCATGCTCAAGCTTCATGAAGCCTCGCAACCAGTCGATCTTGGCCTCGGCCCACAACTCGATGTCGACGAAGTCGTCGACACCCGAGAGCACCGCGCACACCGCCACCGTCAGCAACTCGGCCAGGACGTGGCGCGCATGCCGCGCGCTGCGCGGGTCGGAAATCGAGACGAACACCTGCGTCAGCGGCATGACGTTTCCTGCCTTCATGGGATACCCAAAAAGGTAGGAAACTACACAACTTATGACAATGTGAACAGGAGTCTCGCAAGGTCATGAAAGTAAAAGCGTTATTGCATTTGCTTATGCGAAGTCGGTGCGATTGCCCTGGGAACTGCCAGACGATACTTTCACCAGGTTCACGTTGCAATGGTTCTTATCGTGCGGGTAGATTCCGCAGTCACCGTATTGACATTCATCGTCTGGCTCGCCTTCAAGAGGTCGTCGCCAATCTTAAGTCGACTTCAAAGTCAAGAAGACTATCAAGTCGGTGGGTCGGTCTTGGCGATGAAGAAGGCGAGGCCCGTAACTGTAAGCACTATCAGCCATTGAGTGACTAGCATTCCAACATTGACAGTTGAGCCCGCTGGCTGCGAGAAAATCCAGCGATAACCCTGGTTGATCACAACTTCTTTCGCGATTAGGTGATAAGGCGGATAAAGTAGCATTGCGACGAAAAAAAGTGCCGCAATTAGCAGGATAACTCTCTGTGCGCCATTCATGATGGCAAACCTCCTGAGGCCAATTACTGCATATCTTACGTCTAATCATTTGAATTAGCTGTCGCCGCGCGCGTGCAAAGTGACAGGGGTGAGTCGCATGTTGTCTTTATTCCTCATATCCAAGCTTACTGCGCGCTGCAACCGCATCTTTGCGGGCTTCCGTTCCAGTCTTGTATCTGTACACGAAGTAGTTCGCGATGGTAGCGAGCATTATGAGATTTGTGTAGGGTGAAGCACCGATCGCGGCGAAGAGTATGTGATACGGGAAGTATGAGGCAACGCACAGGACGATCGCAGTAGCCTTGGGTAACGAGCGACGCCAGACGAGCCGAATAAGAGTCGGAGGAAAAAAGAGGATTACAAAGATCAGGGCGTAGTCTAGCCAGGGTTCGAGTACAGGCATCGTAAACTCCGACTGAAGAGTCAGCAGTGAAGCGAGTTGATGAGTGAGTGGGAGTGCAGTACATTGCGGAAGGCAAAAGCGACTTCCAGTTATCGATTACCAATTTCCTTCCTTAATCTGATGCGATGGAGAATTGATCTGTATAACTTTCTGTTCAGGTATAGGCGCATTCTCAGATAGTGGTTTCTCGGAGAGTTTCACGCTCTTGGCTCCAATACTATCTAGTCCTGCAAGGCTCTTTGCTCCACTCAGCGGACAGAGCTTTTCATCGTAATACTCGAACCAAGGCAACGCCGCTTTTGTATAGTCGGCCGCCGACGGTGGCTTTCGTGGCACAGACTTGCCAGTGACGATCTCCCACTGGGCGCTGTTGAGTATATGAATGAAGCAGCGACTTGATCTGGACGTATCCCAAGCGTCGTAACCATACTTGTCTTCATAGATCTCCTGCCGCATCAGGCCGCCGGGCGCCAATCCCATCGATACCGACTCGCATGGGTCGGCAAGGCTGTAGCAAATGTCTGGATCGAATAAGGGCGTGGTCCGATTCACCAACTTTTCATAGCGATCTCGCTTCATCGGATAGACGATGATCTGAATGCCTCCATGTGCAGCGAAGCCAGAGATCTGTTCTTCCGCCGTGTAACCCGCTCCCATGGGCATCGCAACAAACTGTCTAATTAGACCCTTCTGGACGCAGAATCCGTCTAGCCAAGGTTGGTCAGGTACCACGAGATAGTCCTGCGGATCCTTGGCGAGACCGTTGGCCCATTCATCCCCAGTCACCGCGTTAATCTTTCCTGCTGCAATTTTTACTGCGAACGGATAACTGATGCTCCGTCGGGAACTGCTCCCACTGGAAAAGTTAATCCACAGCGCCTCTGCCTGGTACATCGGAAGTAGGACCCCGCCACGCTCGACCCATGCGGCAGGCAATCGTGATGAGTGATCTTCAACGTGCTCTACTGAAAAGCGCCCCAAACCTGGCGGCAGGGGATAGTCCCGGTTGTCGTCGGGAATGCGCAGCGTCCGCTGAAAGTCCACACGGCAAACTGCATCCTCATGCACATCGGGGAACTGAATGAGAAGCTCGTCGTTCTTTAATTCGATCATGGTCCTCGCTCCTGAACGTTGTTACCACTGTCCGTCTCTGACCTCCCGAACCACGCGAAGAATTGCGTAATCAGGAACCTCTCTCAGTTGGCGAAGAAGTTCCGCGAAGAGCTTGGGCCGCTGAATGATTATTTGCTGCAAGTCGCTGGAGAGCTTGCCCGCCAAGGCGAGCAGGACGTCCTTGTCTTCTCCTAGGACCCCGGCCAGTTTCACGATGACGTCCTCTGACGGTGGCTGAAAAATGCCCCGCTCGATCTTGGAAAGGTAGGCTGGTTCGATACCCACGCGAGCAGCAACCTGGCGTAGCGAGAACGTCCGGTCCTGCTCCTGTAGTGCTTCACGAGCCTGTCTTATGTGTTCACCAAAATGTAGCATGTGTAATTAATACTACACACTCATCACTGATGCAAGGTCTCTATGCCTTCCCCCTTGATCTCTGGCGAGCCCGTGCAAGCGATGGCGTATCCGCGAACGACTGCGGGATCGCCCGCAGACGGCAGGCCGGTTTGCTCCGAAAGGAGGCGCATAAGCTTCGCTTCCGCGACCGACGGGTGAGGGTCCGGTCCGGCTATAGCCAGACACAGGAAGCGGTCGTTCACCGCCGAAAACAGGTGAGCGGCCGGTGACCGACGCATTGCCGCCCGACGTCGGCGTCAGACCCAAGGTCGGCTGAGGCCGACAACCCTCCGCCTGCGCCCCAGAGCATCACTCTACAAACGACGCCGCCGCAGACAGCGCCCCGACGGCGGGCGATTCAACGACCCGGACACCATCTGCAAGGGTCCGGAGGCACTCACCTCCTAGATCGGGGGCACGCTTGAGGAAGATGCTGGAGCCGCTCTACTGGGGCCATGCCGGGAAAGCGCCTGCGTCGCGACTTGAGTATTGATCGGACCGCCACTAAAATCTGACCATACTAGTCGGAAAGAGAGGCAAAACAATGCAGACTTGGCAGATGCAGGAAGCTAAGGCGCGCATGTCGGAGCTGGTCAAGCGCGCCCAGACCCAGCCCCAGGACATCACCCTGCACGGCAAGTCGGTCGCAGTGGTGATCTCGCGCGAAACTTTTGATCGGTTGTCACAGGCACAGGACTCGTTGGTGGACTTCATGCGACGCTCACCCTTGTTCGGAACAGACGACATCGCCCTCGAACGCGAGCAGAGCCTGACGCGCGAGGTCTCGTTTTGAGCTATCTGATCGACACCAACGTGTTGTCCGAACTGCGGCGCAAGTCTCCAGACCCCGGCGTGGTCGCCTGGTTTTCGCAGCGGCCGCCCACCACCCTGCATCTCTCTGTGCTGACGCTCGGCGAGATCCGCAAGGGCATTGAAGGCGTGGGTGACGAAGTTCGAAAGCAGACGCTGATCGATTGGCTCGAAACGGATCTCCCCACCTTCTTCACCGGGCGCATCCTCGACGTCAATGGCGCAGTGGCCGGTCGCTGGGGGCGTCTGGTCGCTGCAGCCGGACGACCGCTGCCCACGATTGACAGCCTGCTCGCAGCGACCGCCCTGGAACACGATCTGGTACTGGTGACACGCAACACCAAGGATTTCGCCGGCCTGCCCGTCGAGGTCTTCAACCCGTGGACGAGCTGACACGAGATCTCTCAACGGCGTCGTCCCGCCCTGGCGCCCGATACGTCAAACAACGTATTTGTGCAGCGCACCACCCTCCCGACAATGAGGCCACACCCTTTGCAACCCGCCTCACCGGGAGACCCAATCCATGAGACACGGAGATATTTCGAGCAGCGCCGATTGCGTGGGCGTTGCGGTGGTCAACTACAAGATGCCGCGCCTGCACACCAAGGCCGAGGTGCTGGACAACGCGCGCAAGATTGCCGACATGGTGGTGGGCATGAAGCAGGGCCTGCCGGGCATGGACCTGGTGATCTTTCCCGAGTATTCGACCCACGGGATCATGTACGACGCCAAGGAAATGTACGACACCGCCGCCACGGTGCCGGGCGAGGAGACCGAGATCTTCGCCGCCGCCTGCCGCAAGGCCAAGGTGTGGGGGGTGTTCTCGCTGACCGGCGAGCGCCATGAAGACCACCCCAACAAGGCGCCCTACAACACGCTGATCCTGATGAACGACCAGGGCGAGATCGTGCAGAAGTACCGCAAGATCATGCCCTGGGTGCCGATCGAGGGCTGGTATCCGGGCGACTGCACCTATGTGTCCGACGGCCCGAAGGGGATGAAGATCAGCCTCATCATCTGCGACGACGGCAACTACCCCGAGATCTGGCGCGACTGCGCGATGAAGGGCGCCGAACTGATCGTGCGCTGCCAGGGCTACATGTACCCCGCCAAGGACCAGCAGGTGATGGTGGCCAAGGCGATGGCGTGGATGAACAACTGCTACGTGGCCGTGGCCAACGCCACCGGCTTCGACGGCGTGTATTCCTACTTCGGCCACTCGGCCATCGTCGGCTTCGACGGCCGCACGCTGGGCGAATGCGGCGAGGAGGAGATGGGCATCCAGTACGCCGAGCTCTCCACCAGCCTGATCCGCGACTTCCGCAAGAACGCGCAGTCGCAGAACCACCTCTTCAAGCTGCTGCACCGCGGCTACACCGGCAAGATCAACTCCGGCGAGGAACCCACCGGCGTCGCCGCCTGCCCCTACAGCTTCTACGGCGAGTGGATCAACGACCCGGAAGGCACGCGCAAGAAGGTGGAGGCAATCACCCGTTCCACCGTAGGCACGCCGGAATGCCCGATCGAGGGCATCCCCAACCAGCCGTCGGCGCACCGCTGACCCAGGGCCAACGGGGTGGGAGCGCCCGCGCCCACCCCCTCCCTGCCCTCACTGCATCACCGGTGCCTCACCCGGATTCCCGCCATGGATCTCAGCCCCTACCGCATCACCACCGAGCCCTACTACCACCCCACCGGCCACGAGATCGCCCTCTACGAACACGCCTACGCCCACCGCCTGCCGCTGATGCTCAAGGGCCCGACCGGCTGCGGCAAGACGCGCTTCGTCGAACACATGGCCTGGCGCCTGGGCAAGCCGCTGATCACGCTGGCCTGCAACGAGGACATGACCGCCGCCGACCTCGTCGGCCGCTACCTGCTCGACGCCGACGGCACGCACTGGCACGACGGCCCACTGACCACCGCGGTGCGCCACGGCGCCATCTGCTACCTGGACGAGATCGTGGAAGCGCGCCAGGACACCACGGTGGTGATCCACCCGCTCACCGACGGCCGCCGCATCCTGCCGCTCGACAAGAAGGGCGAGATCCTCAAGGCACACCCCGACTTCCAGCTCGTCGTCTCCTACAACCCCGGTTACCAGAGCCACGGCAAGCAGCTCAAGCCCTCCACCCGGCAGCGCTTCGCCGCACTCGAGTTCGACTACCCCGAGGCCGCGGTCGAGACCGACATCGTCGCCCATGAGTCAGGCATCGAGCGCAGCCTCGCCGCCCGCCTGGTCGACATCGCGCACAAGTCGCGCCGGCTACGTGAGCGCGGGCTGGAAGAGGGCATCTCCACGCGCATGCTGATCTACGCCGGCACCCTCATCCACGACGGCCTGCCGCCGCGCGACAGCTGCCGCATGGCGATGACGGCCGCCCTCACCGACGAACCCGACATGGCGCAGGCGCTGGAGGCGATCCTTGACGCGGCCTTCTGAACGGCTGCCGCCTTGCCCGGCGCCCGCGCCGGACGATACCCGGCTGCGCGCGCTCGGCCACCTGCTGCACGCCTTCGGCGTCGACCAGGCGAGCGTGCAGACCCTCGACCGCCCACCGCAGGACGGCCCGCCGCCGCGCCCGGTGCTGCACGGCAAGGTGCTGCTGCTGCCGGACACGCTCACCACCCACCCGGACCCCGACCTTGCCCTGGCGGCAAGCGCCCATGCCCTGGGCCATCTGCTGCATTCGCCGCGCCGCCAGGCCACCGGCCGGCTCAAGCCCATCGGCCTGGCCATTGCCGCCGCAGTCGAGGACTGCCGCTGCGACCGCCTGCTCATGCGCAGCCACCCCGGCCTGGAGCGCCTGTTCCGCACGCTGCTCGCCCGGCACCCGGCAGCCGACGGCGTCGGCTTCGAGCACCTGGTCGAACGCCTGCAGCGCGCCCTGATAGACCCCGGGCTCGCCGACGACCACCCCTGGGTAACCAAGGCACGCGGGCTGTTCGAGGCCGCCCTCGACGAGCTCGAACAGCCCGCCGTGTTCCGCCGTATCGCCGCCGTGCTCGCCAACGACCTTGGCCAGTTGCGCGTGCGCATAAACCTGCAGGCCTACGCGCCGCCGCTGCCCTGGCACGACGACAACAGCCACCTCTGGCAGCACCCCGAGGATGCGCACCAGGCCGAAACCCACGTGCGCCAGGAAGGGGTGCTGGCGGGGACGGCGGCGCACCGCCCCGCCGGCGAAGGCGAAGCTGCGGCCGCAACGCCCGCGCACAGCCTGCACGCCCATGCAGAATGGCATTACCGCCTCGGGCGCTACCGCAGCGACTGGTGCACCGTAGCCGAGATCGCCCCGGCGCCGGCACGCACCACCTCTGCGGACGCCGACGACGGCAGCCGCCGCGACGCGCCACTGCGCATTCACACTGCG
The DNA here is from genome assembly GCF_000310145.2 of Thauera sp. 28. Classification (GTDB taxonomy): domain Bacteria; phylum Pseudomonadota; class Gammaproteobacteria; order Burkholderiales; family Rhodocyclaceae; genus Thauera; species Thauera mechernichensis. The sequence goes on along the minus strand of NZ_AMXA01000013.1, from coordinate 71,159 downwards.
CCGCGCCTGCGCCCTGCCCTGCGGCAACGCCGGCAGTGGGACGGCGAAGAGCTCGATCTGGATGCCGCCACCGCCGCTGCGCTCGACCTGCGCCTGGGGCGGGCGCCCGACCCACGCCTGTTCCGCCGCAACCGTCCCGGCGAGCCGGCGCTGGACCTGCTCATCCTGCTCGACCTGTCCGCCTCCACCGCCGACCGCCTCGACGACGGCCGCAGCATTCTGGACGTGGAATGCGAGGCGGCACGCGCGCTTGTCGCGGCCCTGCATCGCCAGCGCGGCCGCATTGCCGTGGCCGGGTTCGACTCCGACGGCCGGCACGCGGTGCGCTACCACCGCCTGGTCGACTTCGACACGGCGCACGCCCACAACCACCCCAGCCCCCTGCAGGGCCTGAGGCCCGGCCAATCCACCCGCCTCGGCGCCGCGATCCGCCACGCCACCTCCCTCCTGCGCAGCCGCCCGATGCCGGCCCTGATCGTGGTGTCCGACGGCAGCCCGGCCGACATCGACGTGTTCGACCCGCAGCACCTCGTCGAGGATGCACGTGTAGCCGTCAGCGAGGCGCGCCGGTCCGGCGTGCGTTGCGCCGGACTCATGCTCGGCGAGGACGGCCGCGAGGCCGCCCGGCGCATCTTCGGCATCAACGGCCACCGCATCCTCACGCGCACGGCCATGCTCGGCAGGGCCTTGCGCGCCTGTCACAGGGATCTGAGCATCAACTGAACATGCACCGCCGATATCGGGCCATGCAGTGCGATAGTGCACGGACGCAAGCATCATGCGGCCCTGCCACCTTCGGCACACGCTAGAATCCACGGCTACGTATCCCGGTCGGCCTGCATACCCATGCGATTACAAACAGAAGAAGACGACGACGTAGGCACTGACGGCGCAGACCAGGAAGGCACTGCCGCCGAGCCCCGCGCAGCAAAGGGCTTCAGCTTCGATGACATGCGCCTGGGGGTTGGCGACCGCCTGCAGGTCGAATGCCCTGTCGCCACAGGGGGCCACCGCAGCTTCGTGCGCGTGGTGGGCTACATGCAGGACACCAGCCTGATCGTCACCACGCCCACCGCGGGCGGCAAGCGCATCGGCCTTGTCGAAGGCGACCTGCTGGTGGTGCGCGTGTTCTCGCGTCAGAGCGCGTTCGCATTCCGCGCCCATGTGCTGCGCGTATGCAGGCTGCCTTTCGAATACCTGCACCTCAGCTTCCCCACCCTGATCCAGGGCAGCATCATCCGCAAGGCAACACGTGTGCGCACGCAGCTCCCCGCGGACACGGGGCCCGAAGCCGCCGGGGCGGAAACGGTGCCCGGCGTGCTGCTCAACATGAGCGCCACCGGCGTGCTGCTGCACACCAAGACCGCACTAGGCGACAAGGGCGCTGCCGTGGTGCTGCGCTTCACGCTGAAGCTGCACGATGTCGACAATGAGCTCACCGTCGTTGCCGAGATACGCAATGTGGAACAGGCCATCGACGCCGACGGCATCGAGTACTACTACGGCCTGGATTTCCGCGACAACGTACCTAGAACGCGCATGCTGATCAGCAGCTTCGTCTACCAGACCATCATCGAGCAGCCGCGCCATGTGATCTAGGCGCGGCTGGCGGCTTACAGCACCTTGCCGGGGTTGAGCAGCCCCTTGGGGTCGAGCGCCTGCTTGAGGCTGTGCATGAGCGCGATCTCGGCCGCGGAGCGCGAATACCCCAGCCAGGGCTTCTTCAGCAGGCCGATGCCGTGCTCGGCCGAGATCGAGCCGCCGTAGTCGCGTACCACCCCATACACCGCCTCTTCGATGCGCTCGAGGCTGTCGTGGTCCTGCGGCACCTTGCACACCACCACATGCAGGTTGCCGTCACCGACGTGACCGAAGAACAAGGCCTTCAGCTGCGGCCAGTCACGCTCGAGGTTTGCGCGCACGCGCTGCGCGCAGTCGCCGATGTGGGCGACCGGCACCGAGACGTCGAAGTTGAGCGTAGGCGCGTAGTCGCGCAGCACTTCGGCAACGCCGTCGCGGATCGCCCAGAAGGCCTCGGCGTCGGCCACCGACTGGGCGATCGCCGCATCCAGGATCCAGCCCGCCTCGATCGCCTGCTCGAGCATGGCCTCGAAGCGGCGGGCGTCGGTGTCGGGCTGGCCGCAGTGCATGTCGATGAGCACATACACCGGGTAGTCACCCGCCAGCGGCGCACGCAGCCGCCCGGCCTCGACCGCGGTCTGCAGGTAGTCGCGCCACATGATCTCGAAGGCGCTGACCTGGCCCGACAGGCTCTGCTGCGCGTGACGCAGGAAGCGCAGCGCGGCGGCGTAGTCGTCGAGCGCGACGATGGCGGTGCTCACCCCACGCGGCAGCGGCTGCAGCTTGAAGACGATGCGCGTCACCACGCCCAGCAGGCCCTCGCTGCCGATGAACAGGTGCTTGAGGTCCATGCCGGCGTTGTTCTTGACCATCTGGTTCATCATGCTCAGCACGGTGCCGTCGGCGAGCACCACTTCCAGCCCAAGCACCAGGTCGCGCGTGTTGCCGTAGCGGATCACGCGGTTACCGCCAGCGTTGGTGGCGACGTTGCCGCCGACCTGGCAGGAGCCGCGCGCGCCCAGATCCACCGCCAGCAGCGCGCCGGCCTCGCGGCAGGCCTCCTGCACGTTCTGCAGGATGGCCCCGGCCTCGACGGTGACGGTACCGGAGTCGATGTCGATGCGCTCGATGCGGTTCATGCGTTCCAGCGACACCACCACCTCGCCCGCGCCGGGCACCGCACCGCCGCACAGGCCTGACAGCCCGCCCTGCGGCACCACCGCCTGGTCGTGTGCATGGCAGATCGCCAGCATGCGCGACAATTCGTCGGTGCTGCGCGGGCGCAGGATGGCGAGCGGCAGGCCGCCGGCGACGCCGCTCCAGTCCTTGAGGTGACGGGGGCTGGCATCGCCCGCCAGCACCTCGTCGGCACCAAGCGCCGCACGCAGGGCGACGATGACAGGCGGGACGGCGGGCGCAGACTGGGACATGAGGGCTCCGGTGAGCTGAGGACGAGGTCGGATTCTAATGCAGCCGGCAAGACACGACGGACCTTGCAAAGCTCGCGGCTGGCGCCGCTCCTACAGCAAACCCAACGCGCGTCTCCCCCTGTAGGAGCGGCGCAAGCCGCGAGAGGTCGAAGGCGGCTAGGCGCGGACGAACACCGGCTCCGGCTCCAGGCGGACACCAAAGCGGGCTTCGACATCGGCCATGATGGCGCACGCGATGCGCTCGACGTCGGCCCCGGTTGCGCCGCCACGGTTGACCAGCACCAGGGCCTGGCGCTCGTAGCAGCCGACCGGCCCGAGGTCGCGGCCCTTCCAGCCGGCTTGCTCGATCAACCAGCCGGCCGCCAGCTTCTCGCTGCCGTCGGCTTGCGGGTAATGCGGCATTGCGGGGTGTGCGGCAAGCAAGTGCGCGCACAGCCCCGCATCCACCACCGGGTTCTTGAAGAAGCTGCCGGCGTTGCCGAGCAACGCGGGATCGGGCAGCTTGCGGCGGCGGATGGCGACTACCGCATCGGAGATGTCGAGCGCAGCGGGGGTGGCAATGGACCGCTCTCCCAGCTCCTGCATCACGTCCGCATAGCGGGTGACGGCCCGCCACGGCCGCGGCAGGCGGAACCGCACTGCGCTGACCAGCCAGCGCCCGGGGGCGCGCTTGAACACGCTGTCACGGTAGGCAAAGCCGCAGTCGGCCAGGCTGAAGGTACGCACCTGACCGCTGTCGAGATCGATGGCATCGAGCGCGTCGAAGCGCTCGGCCAGCTCCAGCCCGTAGGCGCCGATGTTCTGGATCGGCGCCGCGCCTACCGTGCCCGGAATCAGCGACAGGTTCTCCAGCCCCGGCCAGCCGTGCTCCAACGTCCAGCGCACGAAGGCATGCCAGTTCTCCCCTGCACCGGCCTCGACGACCCAGGCGTCGGCGTGCTCGGCCACCAGGCGGCGGCCGGCGAGTTCGACCTTGAGCACGGTGCCGGCGAAGTCACCGGCGAGTACCAGGTTGCTGCCACTGCCGAGCACGAGGCGCGGTGTGGCAGCCCACGCCGGCTCGGCGATCAGGGCCTTCAGCTGCGCGGCACTGCGCACGTGGACGAGGCGCGCAGCGCGCGCCGGCAGGCCGAAAGTGTTGAGGCCTGCCAGGTCGGCGTTGCGCACGTCCTCGCCCATCTCAGCGCTCCGCCGCGACGGCCGTGCCCATGTCCTCGGCCCCGGCACGCGGTGCGGTGGTGGGCTGGATGGGGAAGGCACGGTCGTAGCCGAGGTTGAACAGCAACGCATACACCGTATAGGTGATCGCCAGCACGATGTCCGCAATCAGGGCCTCGAGCCAGCCCATGCCGGTCCACCACATGATCACCGGCAAGGTCAGCATCAGCAGTCCGGTCTCGAAGCCAACCGCGTGCGCGCAGCGCAGGCGGAACGGCCGGCGGTCTGCGGTACGGCCGGTGAGCCGGCCCTCGACCCAGTCGAAGCTCGTGTTGTAGCACCCGTTCCAGATCGCGGCGATGAGTGCCAGGAGGGCGAGCAGGCCGATCGACTCGGTCACCGGCACGCCGCTCAGCCAGGCAAAGGGCGGGGTGATCAGGAGCAGGCCGCCGACCTCGAACAAAGCAATCTGACGCAGGCGGTCCCGGAAGGAGCGAAGCTTGGGTTTGGCAGACACGGTGGAATCCTGCGGCCCGCCGCGCTGAGGCGACAGACCTGAAGGGCGGGTCGTCCCGCCGTTCATCGACGGTCGCCATGCAGGACGCACGGCGGGCGGGGTCGTCCCCGCGTCGAATGGGTTTCGGGCGCTATTAGACTCGGCAGCACCGGCCTTGGCAAGCGCGCCAAGCTGATATGCGGGATCAGCTTGGCGCGACATGCTGTGGGACGGACAGGCAGCGCCACCCGCGCGAGGCTGGTAGACTATTTTGTCCAAATGCAAACGGCAGGCTCCGGCGACTGCACCCATCCGGCGCGGACAGTCGAGCCTGTGCTGCCATGCTCCCTACCCTCGTTCCCATCGGCGCCCTGCTGTCGGGCATTGCCCTGCTGCTGCTCGGCTCGGGCCTGGTCAACACGGTCATCCCGCTGCGCGGAAGCCTGGAAGGCTTCTCGGCAAACACCCTCGGGCTCATCGGCTCGACCTACTTCCTGGGCTTCTTTCTCGGCACCTTCATCGCGCCACGCCTGATCCGCCGCATGGGCCACATCCGCGCATTCGCCTTCTTCGGCGCGACGGTGGCGAGTTGCATCCTGCTCCACACCCTCATTGTCGATGCCGGGGTATGGATGGGGCTGCGCGTGCTGACCGGCGTCGGCCTGGTCGGCTTCTATGCCGTGATCGAGAGCTGGCTCAACGACCAGACCGCGGCCGAGCGCCGCGGCCAGGTGTTCGCGATCTACATGGTGGTCAACCTCGCTGCGCTCGCCGGCGCCCAACAGTTGCTGCGCCTGGACACGCCGGCGGCGTTCACCCTGTTTGCGGTGGCGGCCATCTTCGTCTGCCTGTCGCTGCTGCCGGTGACGATGACACGCTTGCCACAGCCGCAGATCGGCGCCCGACCGCGGCTCGACCTGGGCCTGATCTGGCGTGCGGCGCCCGCAGCTTTCGTCGGCGCGCTGTCGTCCGGGCTGTCGATGGGGGCGTTCTGGAGCCTGACCCCGCTGTACGCCGAAGGCATCGGCCTGGACGCGGCCGGGGTGGGCCTGCTGATGAGCACGGCGATCATCGGCGGCGCCCTGCTGCAGTGGCCGATGGGGCGCTTCTCGGACGCCGGCGACCGCCGCCTGGCGCTCGCGGTAGCGGCCATCGGCGCAGCCTCGGCCGGGCTCGTGGTCGCCCTGCTCGGCCACCTCGAGCATGTATCGCTGGCAGGCCTGTTCGTGTTCGGCGGGGCGGCGTTCGCCGTCTATCCCATCGTGGTCGCGCACCTCGTCGACCACCTGCACAAGGACGAGATACTCGCCGGCAACACTGGCGTGCTATTCCTGCATGGGCTCGGCGCAGCAGTCGGACCTGCCGTCGCCGGCGCCCTGATGGGGGTGTTCGGCAGCATCGCCCTGCCCCTGCACCTGGGCCTCGCCTTTGTCCCGCTGGCGATCTACGCCCTGCTGCTGTACCGCCGCACCCGGGACGAGATCGTCGATGAGCCCGCCCAATTCACTGCCATGATGCGCACCTCGCCCACCGTGCTCGAGATGGTGGCCCCGGAGGAGCGTTCAGCCACCGCGGAGAACCGGAACGGAGATCCGGGCGAGGGCGGCGCGGACGGCGCCGAACAGGCCCTTGCTGCGGACCTGCCGTCGGCAACCGGCGCCGAGGACCTCACGCCATCGCCTGCGCCCACCACAGATACAGCGGAATCCCGACCAGCAGGTTGAAGGGGAAGGTCACCGCCAGTGCGGCGGCGACGCCCAGTGCCGGGTTGGCCTCGGGCACGGCGATGCGCATTGCGGTAGGCGCGGCGATGTACGAGGCGCTGCCGGCCAGCGTCATCATCAGCACCGTACCGCCCACGCCCAGACCCATCAGCTGGGCAACACCCCAGCCACCCAGGGCCAGCACCGGCGGCAGGGCAAGGCCGCAGCCGACGAGGAAGAGACCGGCCTTCTTCAGGTCGGGCAGGCGGTCGGCCGCGATCAGGCCCATCTCGAGCAGGAACAGGCAGAGCGCGCCCTTGAACAGATCGACGAACAGCGGCGACATCGGCTCCAGACCCTGGGGACCGGCAACCCAGCCGATGATGATGCCGCCGCCGAGCAGCACGACGCTCTTGTTGGCGAAGACCTCGTGCACCAGCGCCGCGGTCGTCGTGCGCCCGTCCGCACCCTGGGTGCCGAGACGCGCCATCAGGGTGGCGACGATCAGCGCCGGCGCCTCCATGAGGGCGGCGAGCAGGGCGAGGTGCCCCTCGACCTCGATGCCGCGGCTGCCGAGGATCGACGCGCCGACGGCGAAGGTGACGATGCTTACCGAGCCGTAGTGCGCCGCCAGCGAGGCCGAATCAGCGCGACCGAAGCGCAGGCGAAAGAGCGGGAAGACGAAGAGCGGGATCACCGCGCCGAGTCCGATCGCGAGCAGCGCATCGACCCACAGCGTGGCGCTCTCGGAGCGCGCGATCTCCATGCCGCCCTTGAGGCCGATGGCCAGCAGCAGGTAGATCGACAGCGTCTCGAACACTGCCGCCGGCAGGCGCAGCCCGCTGCGCACCAGCGAGGCGACAACGCCGAGGGCGAAGAAGAAGGGTACGGCATCGACCATGTTGTGGCTTCCTGTGGAGATGCTCGCTAGGCGTGCATCCTGGTGATCTGGGCTGCGGCCCGCCTCACCTGGCGAGAGGCAGCGAGCGGACACATTCTGCCGCAGTGCACACATGGATAAAAATCGTATCTTTTTAGGTTTAACATAGTCTTTTATCTATGCTACTGCGCCGGTCACCTCAGCCATGCGTCTCACTCTCCACCAGCTCCGCCTGCTGCTCGCCGTGTCGCGCGAAGGCAGCGTCACGCGCGCGGCCCAGCGCCTGCACCTGACCCAGCCCACGCTGTCGGGGCAGCTTCGCCAGTTGTCCGAGCAGGTCGGGTTGCCCCTGTTCGAGCGTGTCGGACGCCGCCTGCACCTGACCACAGCGGGCGATGCCGTGGTGGGTGCCGCGCAGCGTGTCGAGCAGGAACTGGAAAACCTCGACGAGACGCTCGCCGAACTGCGCGGCGACGTGGTCGGCCGCCTGCGCCTGGCCGTGGTGAGCACCGCGGAGACCTTCATCCCGCGCCTGCTGGGCGACTTCCGCCGCGAGCGGCCGGCGGTCGAGGTGTCGCTGGTGGTGCTCAACCGCGATGCGGTGGTCCGCCGCCTCGCCGACAACCTGGACGACCTCTACATCATGAGCCGGCCGCCGGAGGTGCCCGTGGTGGTGGCGACCCCTTTCCTGAGCAACCCGCTGGTGGTGATCGCCCCGACCCACCACGCTCTTGCCGGGCACATCGACATCGCCGTGCGTGCGCTGGAGGATGAGGAATTCGTGCTGCGCGAACAGGGTTCGGGCACGCGGCAGGCGGCGGAACACTTCTTCGCTGCGCACGACATGGCGCTGCGCCCCCGCCTCGAGCTGGGTAGCAACGAGGCGGTGAAGCAGGCCGTCGCGGGCGGGCTGGGGCTGTCGGTGCTGTCGGCCCATGCGCTGGCGCACGCTGCGGACGAAGGCATCGCCGTGCTACAGGTCGTCGACACACCGGTGATGTCGCAATGGCAGGTGGTCTACCCTGCCGGCAAGCGCCTCAGCCCCCTCGCTGCAGCCTTCCTGCGCTTCCTGCAGGCGCGGGCGCCGGAGCTGAACCGGACGGCGCAAGCCCGGCTGACTGCGGCGCGGCGCTGAGCTCGGCACCACCGATGCGACCGACGCGCAGGCGGGTGGGTTCGTAGTCGGCGGCATCGGTGAGGCCTGGCGCCGCAGTCACACCCTCGTCCCCCTCGGGGGCGAGCGTCGGCGGGTCGGGCTCGGGCGCCTCGTAGTCGGCGGGCGGCGCCGTGTCATCGCCATTGACGGGCAGGCTCGAGTCATCCTCCCGCAGCCCATCCTCATCGTGCAAAGCCTCCCCGTCCAGCGCCTCGCTTTCGCGGGGCGTAACGCGGTCCGCTGTCGTGGCGTCATCGGGCGCAGGCACGGCAGGAGCCGGCAGGGCCAGATCGTCGACAGGCGCGCACGCCAGTTCGGGCTCAGACTCCAGGTGAGGCAGCAGCACCGGCGCCATCGACTTGAGGATCTGCACCGGCAGCGCCGACGTGAAACGGTAGGATGCCGCGTTGGGCCCGATCACGTAGGCGGTGAGCGAGCCGAAGTGGCGCGGCCCCAGATAGAAGACGAAGGTGGCCGTACGATTGAGCGCCACACCAGCACGGCCGCCGACGACGATGCGGTTGTCGCCGGTGCCGGTCTTGCCACCCAGCGCGAGCTCGCTGCCGTCGGCGAGGCGGAAGGTGCCCGCCAGGCGGCGCGCCGTGCCGCCCTCGACGACCTCGGACAGTGCGCCGCGCAAGGCCGCGGCGACTTCCACCGGCATGACCTGGTCCCCCGCCGAGGGCCGCACCGCAAAACCGGTCTCGTAAGGGGTGTCGACGGCGAAGCGCACGCGGTCGATGCGCTGCGTCGGCAGCCGCACACCATCATTGACGATGATGCCCATGAGCTCGGCGAGCGCCGCCGGACGGTCGCCCGAGCTGCCGAGCGCGGTGGCCAGCGAGGGCACGAGGTGGCCGAAGGGGTAGCCCAGCCGCGCCCAGCGGCGATGAATGTCGAGGAAGGCCTCGACCTCGAGCATGGTGAAGATGCGCACGTCCTGGGCACTGCGCGAGCGCGTGCGGAACAGCCAGCGGTACACCTCCTGGCGCTCTTCGGCGCTTGCGGCCACGGCCTCGGCGAAGGTGCCGTCCGGGTTGTGCAGGCGGTGGGCGACCAGCCACAGCTCGAGCGGATGGACACGGGCGACGTAGCCGCGGTCAGGCAGGTCCCAGGCCTCGGGCGCATGGCGACTGTAAAGCTGGGCGACCCGCCCCTCGGTGAGGCGGGCATCGCCCAGGCGCTGGGCGAGGAAGGTCGCCAGCGCCTCGGGCGGCGCCTCGGGCTCGAGGTAGCGGTACACCGCGGCCAAGCGCTCGGCGGTGGGACGCAGGCCGTCGAGCAGCATCGTGCGCATTTCCTCCGGCGTACGGCCCTGGTACTTGCGCCAGAAGCGGCGCAGGAAGGTCTGCCCCTCGCGATCGGCAAAGCGGGCGAGGTACTCCATGCGGCGCGGGTCGTCATTGTCCTCGAGCAGGCGCGCGGTACTGCCGGGCACCTGGTACATGGTGTGGCGCACGATCTCGCGCATCAGGCGTACGAATGGCAGATTGATCGAGGCCTGCAGCGCTTCGCGCAAGGTGGGCTCGCGCAGGTTGTCGCTGCTGTTGAAGTTGCCGAAGGTATGCCGCCCGCCGCCGGTGAAGAAGCCCTCGCCCGGATTGGCCGAGAAGCGGCGTTCGAGCGCAGCCTCGAGCATCAGCGGCAGGCTGCGGTCTGGGGCCGTGGCGAGATAGTCGATCGCCCAGCGCGTGAGGTTGTCCTGGCGGTCAACCTCGACACGGCGCAACGCCGGCACATCGAGCTCGGCCAGGCGGCCATGCAGCTCAGCAACGATTTCGAGATAGGTGGTGAGCACGCGCAGCTTGGCGGTGGAGCCAAGCTCGAGCTTGCTGCCTTCGTTGATGTCGAGGGGCTGGTCGGTGGTATCGGTCTGCACGCGTACGCGGTTGCCACCGGGTGTGCGCTCGACCAGGGTGAAGCTGTAGCGCACGGCGCCGAGCGTGGCGGGGTTCAGCATGCGGTCGGCAACCAGGCCCTGGCTGCGCGCGAAGGCCGGTTCGGACAGGCGGCCAAGGTAGCCGCTGACGGCCTGCTGCAGCCCGGCGTGCAGCGTGGTATCCACCTCGGCATCGAGCCGGTCCAGGCTGTACAGCGAGGTGCCGAGCATACCGGCCAGGCGCGCGCGGACAGCGGTCGTGCCCTTGCCCGGGTTGGCCGGGCGCAGCGGTGGGTTGGCGCGCAGGTCGCGGTACACCAGGGGCTGCGCCAGCGCCGCGTCGCGCAGCGCGGCACTGATCGTGCCGGCCTCGGCGAGCAGGCGCAGGTACGCGTCGGTGGTGCGGGTGAGCACCTCGCGCCCACCCATCAGGTACCACGACGGGCGGCGATGGGCGATCATCAGCGCCACCATCTGGCGCAGCGCCATGCCCTGGGCTTGCAGTGTCTCGGGCTCGTCGAGCGCCTCAGGCGCGGACAGCAGCGCATTGACGCGCTCGAAATCGCTCGCGAACCACACCCACAACCCGTCGCCCACGCCGTTGACCTCGCCATGGCCGGGCGCCGCCGACAGCGGCACGGTGTTGAGGTAGTCGAGCACGAGCTGGCGGCGCACCGGCAGGGTGTGCTCACCCTCGCGGTAGGCGCGCACACTGGCCGACACCATCTGGCGCAGCTTCTCGCGCGCATCGTGGGTGATGCCGTCGGGCGAGTGGCGATACTTCTCGATCTGCGTCGCCAGCGTGCTGCCGCCAGGCGCGTCGAGGTCGGCGCTGACCATGCGGCCGAGCTGGCCGAGGGCGGCACGCGCAAAGCGCACCCAATCCACCGCCGGATTGAGCAGCGGCCGCGACTCGTCGAGCAGGCCGCGGTTCTCGATGAACAGCAGCGCCTCCGCGACGACTGGCGGCACCGCCTCGAAGCTGGCATAGCCACGGTAGGGATAGCGGAAGTCGTACAGCGCGTCGCCGCGGCAGTCGAGCACGTCGAGCCCGGCGCGCGCCTTCTCGCGATAGGGCGGGAAGAAACCCTGGCCGACGTAATCGAGCAAGGCATCGCTGAAGCGCGTCTGTGCGGTGAGCGCGAAGCCGCGCGCACCCAGGCGTTCAATGAAGCGTGGCAGTTCGGTGTAGCCCAAGCGCTGATCGAAGGGGCCATGCTGCGGATACAGCACAGCCTCACTCGGCCCCGCAATGCGTTCGTAGTCCAGGCGGGCGGCAAAGCGCGCGATCTCGCGCGCCTGCAGGCGGGAGGTGTCGAGTTCGTGGCGGAGCAGGATGCCGCCCGCGACCAGGGCGACGACAAGCAGCAGGAAGGCCGCCGCACCAAACAAGCGCCAGGGGCGCCGCCGGCGCGCGGCGAGCGCCGGTTCCTGCGCCGGCGCGGACGACATCGGCGCTGGCGCCAGGGCGGGTGCGCGTGCGGACTGAGGGGCTTTGTTGGCTTTCGGTGGGTGGCGCTTCACGGCTGAGGGGCAGGATATTGCATCGCACCAATTATCCCGATTTCAAGGCTGGGAAAGCACACTGTTACAGCTGCGCCACACCGCCCATGGCCACCAAACCACCGCTTCTGGACAGCCACCTCACCCGAGCGCCGCCGCGCTACGTATCACTCGGCGAAGCTCGCGAGCGCAGCACGCAGTCCGGTCGCCGCGCAGCCGCCGACAAGCGCGGCCACGCGCTCACCGCTGACGAACACGCCGTCGCCTGCGACCTCGAACTCGCCCCCCTGCTTGAGATAGGTCACGAGCGCGCCGGCCTCGCGCGGCGTTGCGAAACCCTCGCTGACGACCAGGGTGGCGCCGTCGGCAGCGACGAGCTTGAAGTGGAAGCGGCCGTCGCCCTCGCGGTACTGCTTGAACTGGGGCTGGGTAGTCGCCTTGGCCTTGGCGGCCTTGGCGGGCTGGGCCATCGTCGTGAGCCGGCGCAGGCCGACGGCGTGACGCAGTTCGGCGATGAAGGGGGTGGCGATCGCGCGCGCCTTGGCCGCGCCCTCGAGCAGGTGCGTCTCGATCTGTGCCGGGTCGGCGATCAGCTCCTCGTAGCGCGCACGCATCGGCGCCACCGTAGCCTCGATCTTGTCGAACAGCGCCTGCTTGGCCTCGCCCCAGGCGATCCCCTCCTCGAAGGCCGTGCGCATCGCCCGCGCCTCCTCTGGCCGGGAGAAGGCCTGATAGAGCTCGAACAGGGCGGAGCCGTCAGCGTCCTTCGGTTCGCCGGGGGCCCGCGAATCGGTGACGATCGAGAACACGAGCTTCCTGAGCTCGGCCGTGGGCGCGAACAGCGGGATGGTGTTGTCGTAGCTCTTGCTCATCTTGCGCCCGTCCAGGCCGGGCAACGTCGCCACCGAGGCATCGATCGCCGCCTCGGGCAGCACGAAGTGCTCGCCGTAGAGGTGGTTGAAACTGCCAGCGATGTCGCGCGCCATCTCGATGTGCTGAATCTGGTCGCGGCCGACCGGAACGGAATGCGCCTTGAACATCAGGATGTCTGCCGCCATCAGCACCGGGTACATGTAGAGACCCATGTTGACGCCGGCATCCGGGTCCAGGCCATCAGCGGTGTTCTTGTCGACTGCGGCCTTGTAGGCGTGGGCGCGGTTGAGCAGGCCCTTGCCGGCAATGCAGGTGAGCAACCAGGCGAGCTCGGGGATCTCGGGGATGTCCGACTGGCGGTAGAACCACACGCGGTCGGTGTCGAGCCCTGCGGCGAGCCAGGTGGCGGCGATCTCCAGGGTCGAGCGCTGCACGCGCAGCGGGTCGGTCGTCTTGATCAGCGCATGATAGTCGGCCAGGAAATAGAAGCTCTCCACGCCCGGGTGGCGGCTGGCGGCGATCGCCGGCCTGATGGCGCCGGCGTAGTTGCCGAGGTGGGGGGTGCCCGAGGTGGTGATCCCGGTGAGGACGCGCTGCACAGTCATGGCTGGCTCCGGCTGAAACTGGACAAAGACCGCGAGTTTAACGGCTTGGCACGCGTTGCATAAGGCGCTTGCGTCTCAACACGCGGCATTCGCGTGGCGTATCACGACATCGAGGGCGCCACATGGAGTGCCGCCTTGGGAGGCTCGCGGCTGGCGCCGCTCCCACAGCGAGGGCAGCAGCGCGGGGTTCTGCGTAGGAGCGGCGCCAGCCGCGAGGGTCTGAAGGCCGCAGCCACAACCCTCCCCAAGCAGACTCACAGCGGCTGCACTTTCCCTGCGTCTCAATCCGCCCAGCGCAAGGACAGGGTTGCACCGCCGCCCGGGCGCAGCTCCACCCAATGCTCCTGGCGCACCCCTTCATGGGTGGCGATGACACGGTAGGTCCCGGCCTCGGGCACGTTCACCTGGCCAACAGGGCCGCAGGGGGCCTCGACACTACGGCCGCCCAGAGGCTCCTCGACCCGTGTATGGACATCGGCAAGATAAACGCCACCCGCGGTGGCGTACAGCAAGGTGAGGGCGTACATCGATACTTCGGCGCGCATGCGCGTGGACTCGTCGGCACCGATCCCCCCACAACGAAGGACGAAGGCCTCGCCATCCACCAGCGACGGCTGCGCCCAGCAGGGGGGCACACCGGCAAGCCCCGTGAGCAGGCAGGTCCCGGCGATGACGATGCGGTGTTTCATGACACTCCTTGAGACAAGGGGTTCGAGGCGGCGTGCGTACGACTCAGTCGCCGGCGCAGCTGTCCAGCCAGTGCGCGGGCCAGGCTGCAAGCGGCAAGGGCTTGCCGAGCAGGTAGCCCTGAAAGCGCTGGCAGCCATGTTCGAGCAGAAAGGCGTGCTGCGCCTCTGTCTCCACGCCCTCGGCGATCACTTCCAGGCCGAGCGAGCGGCTCATGCCCAGGATGGCAAGTACGATCGTCTCGCTGCCGGCATTGTCGAGCATGTCGCGCACGAAGGACTGGTCGATCTTGATCTGGTCGAGCGGCAGGCGGCGCAGGTAGGACAGCGAAGAGTAGCCCGTACCGAAGTCGTCGAGCGAGAAACGTACGCCCAGCGTCCGCAGCTGCGCCATGCGCGCGACCGTCTCATCAATATCGCCAAGGATCACGCTCTCGGTCAGCTCGAGCTTGAGTGCCGAAGGCATGATGCCATGGCGCTGCATCGCTGACGTGACCTGGGGCACGAAGTCCGGCTGGTGGAACTGGCGCGCGCTTACATTGACGGCGAGGCTCAGCGTGCGCGTACCCGGCTGCGCCTGCCACGCCGCCAGCTGCCGGCAGGCGGTGTCGAGCACCCAGCCGCCGAGCGGCACGATCAGGCCAGTGTCCTCGGCAACAGGGATGAAATCCGCCGGCGACACCATCCGCCCGCCCTCGACCGGCCAACGCGCCAGCACCTCGGCGCCGACGAGTTTGCCGTCGCGGCAGAACTGAGGCTGGTAGAACAACTGGAAGACGCCCTCGTCCAGGGCCTGGCGCAGCGCAGCTTCCATCTCGGCGTGGGCCTGCACCCGTGCCTGCATCTGCGGGCTGAAGAAGCGCGTCGTGTTGCGCCCCTCTTCCTTGGCCATGTAAAGCGCCACCTCGACCTGCTTGAGCAGGTTCTCGATCGCCCACTGGCGCCCCTGGAACAGCGTGATGCCGATGCTGAAGGACATGTAATGCGGACGACCGCTGTCGTCGAGGTCGTCATAGGGCGCCCCGAGGACGGCCTGAATCTCCTTGGCAATGCCCTCCGCCCGTATCAGCGCCTCCTCCTTGCCGCGGCCGAGATGCTCGACGATGACGGCAAAGTCGTCATCGCCCTGGCGGGCAACGGTGTCTTCCTCACGCAAGACCTGTCTCAAGCGCCGCGCCACCGCCTGCAGCAGACGGTCTCCCGCAGCATGGCCCTGCGTGTCGTTGAGCTGCTTGAAGCGGTCGATGTCGAGCAACAGCAGCATCGCATAGTCGCCGGTATGCGCACTCGACAACACGGCGTGCTGCAGGCGGTCACGCATCAGCGCCCGGTTGGGCAGTTCGGTGAGCGCGTCGTAATAGGCGAGCCGGTGCACCAGGGCCTCGGACTGCCGGCGCAGGGTGATGTCCTCCTTCACGGCAACGAAATGGGTGATGACGCCGTCGGCATTCTTGATCGGTGCGATCGTGGCAAACTCGGTGTAGCTGGAGCCGTCCTTGCGTACGTTGTCGAATTCGCCGCGCCACACCTCGCCACGCAGGATCGTCGCCCACAGCTCGCGGTAGGTATCCTCGGACGTCCTCCCCTTGTTGAGAATGCGAGGGTTCTGGCCGATGAGTTCTTCACGCGCATATCCGGTCACGCGACAGAAGGCGTCATTGACGTATTCGATCCGGCCGTGGGGGTCGGTGATTACCACACTCTCGGGGCTTTGCTCGACCGCCATCGACAGGCGGCGCAGTTCGGCCTCGCGGCGTGCGAGCTCGACGGCCATGCGCTCGATGCCCTCCTCGACCGCCCTCAGCTCGAACACGTCCGATGGCTGCGCTATGGAGGTTGCCGGCGCGCCTTCGGCGATGCGCGCGAGCACTTCGCGGGTACTGCCGGCCCAGCGCTCGATCAGGGCGCGGATGGCGTAGCGCGCCGCCAGCGCCGAGATCAGGGCGACCAGGGCAAGCAGCGCGACCCGTGCCGAGAAGGCCCGGTCAACGTCGGCCAGGGATCGCCCCAGAGGTGCCCCGATCACGACATCGACCATGTCACCGGCGAAACTCACGCCCCGCACGCCATACAGGCGCAATGCGCCTTCCAGCCCTTCCACCTCGCCGACCCCACCTGCTGCGGTCTTGATGCCGAGGAAAGCGGCATGCCTCTCCTCCGGCAGGCGCACGCCCTTCCAGGGGTGGCCATCCGGATAACGCGCAATCACTTCGCCCGCGTCGCTGAGCAGGATGGCCTCCCAGCCCTCAGGAAGTCGGTAGGCCGCAACCAGGCGGTCGAACCAGGCCAGTGAGAGCGATGCGAACAACACCGCGCGCAACTCCGTCCCGTCACGCAGCGGATAGCCGAATACCATCGACGGCCGCCCCGAGATACGACCGACGGCATACTCTCCAGCGCTGATGTCGCTGCCGGCGGACGCGTCCTTGAACCACTGGCGATCGTCGAGCCGGACCCCGCCCTGCAGCGGCAAGCCACTGCAGAACAGCGTGCCATCGGGCAGTGCAGCCCCCAGATTGTTGAAATCGGACAGTGTCGACAGCAGCCGCGAGGCAATCCCGCTGCACTCCTCGGCATCGAGGCTGGCGAGGTTGTCGGAGTTCGCCATGATGCCGAGCGTGCTGCGCACCGCGCGCAGGGCCATTGCCTCTTCCTGCTTCGCAGCCTCGAGCATGCGCGCCATGTCGCGCTCGGCCTGACTGACCGTCAGATCACGCTGACCGAGGTAGTCGAACACGAACATGACGAACAGCGGCAGCACCGCCAGCGCGATGACGAGCCACAGTCGGGAACTCAAGGAGCTCAGGTGATGGGAATGCATTTCTCAGCAAGCATGTATGCGCCCGCTCGGCCTGTCGGAGCTCGAACCATAGCGCGAAACATACCCAAAATGGGGAGTTCGTTCATCGCAATGCTCCGCGTCGCCACAACGGCCGGAGCGCCAACAGGCCGAGCAGCGGCCCGGGCAGGAGCAACCACGCGACGCGATCGCCAAGCAAGGGCCACAAGCGCGTTGCAAGCTCGATGGACGCCATCGTAAATGCATAGCCTACCGCATTCTGGAGCGCAAGCACGCTGCCCACGATCTGCTGCGGGCAAGCCTGCGCAGAAAGTGCGGAGAAGTGCGGTGAATCGGCCACCACGCTCGCCCCCCAAACCAGCATCAGCGCGCCCACCAGCACGGCCGGCGCGGTGCTCGCCAGCGGATAGAGCGCGCAGCACAGGGCCGATACGGCCAATGCCAGCGCCGCCACGCGTGCGCTGCCGACACGGCGGCTGAGCATGCCGCCGAGCACGCACCCCGCAGCGCCGATGCCGATCGCCACGAACGCGAACGCCGACCCGCCGCCCTTGCCGTCCCATGCCGCCGTCACCAGCAGTGGCACCAGCGTCCAGAACGCGTAGAGTTCCCATTGATGGCCGAAATAGCCCAGCGCAGATGCGCGCAGGCGCGGCGCACGAAAGGCGAGGACGACCTCACCCAGGCGCAGGTGCGGCATGCCGCGCCGGCGCACGAGATGAGGCCCGTCGCCAAGTCGCCAGATCATGAGCGCTGCCGCCACCGCCAGCAGCGATGACACGAGGATGGTGGGCTGCCAACCCCAACCGGCGTCGAGCGCGCGCACGCCATGCGGCAGCGCGGTCCCCAGCGTGAGCATGCCGACCAGCCAGGCCAGCGCGGCGCCAGCCTGTTCCGGCACCCAGCTCACCACCAGCTTCATGCCCAGCGGATAGACCCCGGCAAGCGCCAGGCCGACGACAAAACGCCATGCGAGCCCCTCGTCCAGACCCTGCGCCAACAACGCAAAACCCGCATTGGCCGCGGCGCCGACGAGCGCGCTGCACGCGAAGATGCGGCTGGCGGCAAAACGGTCGGCCAGGCCGGTGAGCGCAAACACGAGCGTGCCGACGATGAAGCCGAACTGGACCGCGTTGGTCAGGCGGCCGATGTCGGCGCTGTTCAGGCCCCAGGCCAGCATGAGATCGCCGCCCGCGCTGTTGGCGGAAAACCAGAGCGAGGTGCCGAACAGCTGGGCAAGGACGATGATGGCAAGTGGCGACGCGGGCATGGAGCGGAGTCTGCCGCGAGAACAGGCGTCTTCTCAAGCGGGGAAACCCCTTGCCCGCCGGGCCGGGCGTAAAAAAAGGCCCAGGCGCTTTCGAGCCTGGGCCTGAATCCACATCACGAGGAGAGTGGAGGAGACAGGTGCGATATTACACAAGGGATTTGTGCGTTGCAACATCCAGGCTATCGAAAAGTGTTTCCGAGCGTGATCGATGACACACCCGGAGCGGGCTGTATCCGTGCGCAGGCCCAGCGGCTAACATTGCGCCTTTGCCGCCCACTGCCCGAAGACCGTGTCCCACAGCCCCTCAGAGCGCCCCAAGGTTCCGACCATCACGGTAGGCCTGCGCCCCCACCCCAGCAGCCCAGATGCAGCCGTTGCCGGCAGCGGCCCGGTCGGCCACCTGCTCGCCACCATGTACGCCGCACCGGAAGGCGGTGCAGTGTTCGAGTTCCGTCTCGACGACAGCCGCATCGACCGCCTCGTCGTTCCCGCGCCGCAGCCTTCTGTCGCGGCCGACGGCCTATGGCAGCACACCTGCTTCGAAGTCTTCCTCGGGGTGCCCGGAGAGCCGACCTACCGCGAGTACAACTTCTCGCCCAGCGGCCAGTGGGCGGTGTACGCGTTCCAGGGCTGGCGCCAGCGCGTCGACGGCTTTGCCGCCGAGCAGGCACCCGAAATCCAGTGCACCCACGACGCGGGCAGCCTGGTGCTGCAGGCACGCGTCCCGGCCGGACTGCTGCCGGCGGTGCCGCCGGGCACCGACCTCCAGGTCAGCCTGGCTGCCGTCATTGAACGCAAGGACGGTCAACTCGAGTATTGGGCGGTACGCCATGCCCCCGCTCAGCCCGACTTCCACGCCCGCGACACGTTCGTCCTCACGCTGGCCACCGCAACGCGCTCCCAGCCCTGATCCGCATGCCCCAATCCATCCAGTTCGGCCTCGACCGCTTGCTCGCCGAGCCGGCGCTACGCCGCCCGCTCGCCGGCCGTCGCATCGCCCTGCTCGCTCACCCGGCATCGGTGACCCGCGACCTCAAGCACTCGCTCGACGCCCTCGGTGCCTTGCCCGACATCACGCTATCGGCCGCCTTCGGCCCGCAGCATGGCCTGCGCGGCGACAAGCAGGACAACATGGTGGAGTCGGCCGACTATCGCGACCCGCTGCATGGCATCCCGGTGTTCAGCCTGTACGGCGAAGTGCGCCGGCCGAGCGCAGCGATGATGGACAGCTTCGACGTGCTGCTGGTCGACCTGCAGGACCTCGGCTGCCGCATCTATACCTTCATCACCACCCTGCGCTACGTGCTGGAAGAAGCGGCGAAGCATGGCAAGTCGGTGTGGGTACTCGACCGCCCCAACCCGGCCGGACGGCCGGTCGAAGGCACGACGCTACAGCCTGGATGGGAGAGCTTCGTCGGCGCCGGTGCCTTGCCGATGCGTCACGGCCTGACCATGGGCGAACTCGCCAACTGGTTCGTGGCCACCCTGGGCCTCGACGTCGACTGCCGCGTGATTCCGATGCAGGGCTGGCAGCCCGAGGCAGCGCCCGGCTACGGCTGGCCGCTGGGCGAACGCAGCTGGATCAACCCCAGCCCGAACGCGCCCAACCTGTCGATGGCGCGCTGCTATGCCGGCACCGTGATGCTCGAAGGCACGACCCTGTCCGAAGGTCGCGGCACGACACGCCCGCTGGAGATCTTCGGCGCCCCCGATCTCGACGCACGCGCACTGATCGCCGAGATGCGTACCCTCGCACCCGAGTGGCTGCGCGGCTGTGTGCTGCGAGACTGCTGGTTCGAGCCTACCTTCCACAAGCATGCGGGCCGCCTGTGCAACGGCGTGCAGATCCATGTCGAGGCGCCTGAACACTACGCGCACCATGCCTTCCGCCCGTGGCGGCTACAGGCGCTGGCCTTCAAGGCCATTCGCCGGCTTCAGCCCGACTATGCGCTGTGGCGCGACTTCGGCTACGAATACGAGTTCGACCGCCTCGCCATCGACCTCATCAACGGTTCGCCGGTATTGCGCGAGTGGGTGGACGACCCCGCCGCACGCCCACAGGACCTCGACGCCCTTGCCTGCGCCGACGAGGCGGCCTGGCTCGAGACGCGCGCGCCCTTCATGCTCTACCCGGGCTAGGCAGCGGGGGCAACCAGCGCACGCGCCTCGCCTAGCGCCGCAGCAAGGTCGTGACGCAACAGGGCCGCGGGCAGGTTTGGCGCGTGCAGGCGCAACAGCTGGGCATGAATCGCCGGCGGCACGACGACGAGCACGGCGATCGACTGCGCCTTGAGGCGATCGACCATCTCCTCGAGTGCGAACTGCGCCGACAGGTCCATGAAGGGCACCCGGCTGCAATCGAACACCGCGACCCGGGTGCCGATCACCTGGTCCACACGGTCGAGCAACTGGCTGGTGGAGCCGAAGAAGAAAGGACCGCCGACCTCGATGACGCGCACGCCGCTTTCCATGTCGGCGTCACGACCTCCCTCGCCCTCGCCGGCCTCGCGCGGCACCGGCCAGATGCGCAGGCTCGCCTGTGCGACCAGCTGGTGGATGATGAGCCCCATCGACAGCATGACACCGGCGGCCACGGCGACGATCAGATCCACCAGCACAGTCAGCAGGAATACCGCCGCCATCACCGCGACGTCGGCGCGCGGCGCACTGCGCAGCAGCTTGAGCAAGCGGTAGTCGAGGATGTCCACCCCGACCTTGATCAGGATCCCGGCCAGTACCGCGAGCGGGATCTCGCTCGCGAGCGGACCGGCCCCGAGCAGCAGGGCGAGCAGGAACAGCGCGTGCACGACCCCCGACAGCCGTCCCCGCCCGCCCGACTTGATGTTCACCACGGTACGCATGGTCGCGCCCGCGCCGGGCAGGCCGCCGGCAAACGCGCACAGCATGTTGCCGACGCCCTGGCCGATGAGCTCGCGGTTGGAGTGGTGGCGGGTGCGTGTCACCGAATCGGCGACCAGCGAGGTCAGCAGGCTGTCGATGGAACCGAGCATGCCGAGCGTGATGCCAAGCACCAGGATGGTCGTCCACGTCTCCAGGCTGAAGCTGGGCAGCGCAAGCTCGGGCAGACCGACCGGGATCTCGCCGATCACCGCGACCTCGAAGCCGGCGAGGGCGGACAGCGCGGTCATCGCCAGCAGCGCCACCAGCGGCGCTGGCACGATGCGGCTGATCGACATCGGTGTCCGGAACACGATGACGAGGGTCATGAGGCCGAGCAGCAGCGCCTCCCCGTTGAAAGCGCCGAGCACGCCGGGCAGGCCGAGGATCGCCCCCAGTGGCGAGGACGACGGCGGCGCGCCGAGCAAGGGCGCCAGTTGGAGCGCGATGATGATGACGCCGATGCCGCTCATGAAACCGGACACGACCGGGTAGGGAATGAAGCGCACGAGCGCCCCGGCACGCACCAGGCCGAGGCCGATCTGCACGATCCCACCCACCAGCACGGCCGCCATCGCCATGCCAAGATCGCCACCTACAGCGACGAGTGCCGATGCGAACACCACGGTCATCGGCCCCGTCGGCCCGGAGATCTGCATCCGCGTGCCACCGAGCAGGGCCGCGACGAGACCGAGCACGATCGCGCCGTAAAGGCCGGCCGCGGCACCCGCGCCGGAGGCGACACCGAACGCCAGCGCGAGCGGCAGCGCGACCACGCCAGCCGTCAGTCCCCCGAAGAAATCCCCCCTCAGCCGCGCCAGCGCGGAAGCCCCCTGCTCCATCGATTCACCCATGCCCGATCGACAGCCTGGCGGGTGCGGCCGATTGCTCGGTTGCTGTCTCCCCCCGCCTCGTTCTTTTCGCCACGATGTGGCAAAAGAAGCGCCGATGCAAGCCTGCAGGGGCGTCTTGTCGTAGCATTGCGGAGGACACCGCCCCAACGCGAACGCCACCCCGCCCACTACACCAGGACGCGCGGCCACGCCCGGACCGACGCGACCGGAGAATCGCCACGATGATCAAGCACGGACTCCAGATTTTTGCCTGCAGCGCCAGCCGCGACCTCGCCTGCGACATCAGCCAGCGCCTGGGCATGCGGCTCGGGCAACTGGACATCTCGCGCTTCTCCAACGACAACCTGCGGGTGCAGATCCAGGACAACGTGCGCGAGCGCGACGTGTTCGTGTTCCAGTCCTTCACCGAACCGGTGAGCGAACACATCATGGAGTTGCTGATCACACTCGACGCGCTGCGCAGCGCCTCGGCCCAGCGCATCACCGCCGTGATCCCCTACTACTCGTACGCACGCTCGGACAAGAAGGACGCGCCACGCATCTCGATCACCGGCCGTCTCATTGCCGACCTGCTACACACGGCCGGCGCCGATCGCGTGCTCACCATGGACCTGCATGCCGACCAGGTGCACGGCTTTTTCAGCGTGCCGGTTGACCACCTGACCGCGGTGACGCTCATCGTCGAGCACTTCCGCAACCGCTATGACCTGTCCAACATGGTCGCGGTCGCCACCGACGCGGGCGGCGCCAAGCGGGCCGGGCGTTTTTCGGAGAAGCTGGGCATCCCGATGGCGATCATCGACAAGCGTCGGGTATCGGACACCACGGTCAAGCAGGGCTATGTGGTGGGCGAGGTCGCCGGCCGCGACGTGGTGATCTTCGAGGACGAGATCGCCACCGGCGGCACACTGGTGTCCTCGGTCGACACGCTCAAGGCGGCAGGCGCGAAGAGCGTGCATGCGGCAGCCACCCACGGCGTGCTGTGTGGCCCAGCCATCGAACGCTTGCGCAACGCCGCGCTCGACAGCATCGTCGTCACCAACACCGTCAACCTGCCGGCGGAAAAACGCCTCGACAAGCTCACCGTGCTCAATGTTGCACCGCTCTTTGCTGCCGCCATCGAGCGCATCCACAGCGGCCAGAGCGTAGGGGCCCTGTTCGAGTGAGCGTACGCGCCCCGACCGCTTACTTGTCGGGCCGCAGCGACACCATCCAGTAGGTCACGCCCAGCGCCAGCACGATGACGCCGATGGCGAACAGGTACATCGGCTCGAGCGTACTGAGGTCGAGCACGATCACCTTGCGCGCGATCGCCATCAGCGCGGTCGCGATCACCAGCTTGACGTGGATGACATCGTCGCGCAGGTAGAGCGTGATGTTGACGAAGATCTCGATCGCGATCAGGACGGCGAGAAAGGCCGCAAAGACGACGAAGATGTCGTTTAGATCGAGCAGCAGGAATGGCGGCGAGGACAGCTTCTCGTAGAGCACGAGCACGACGTCGGCTACCGTCCACAGGATCACTGCGACCATCAGCACCGCGAGCACGCGGATCGCCTGGCGGATGACCCAATGCAGGCGGTCGATCAGGGGGTCGTCGACACGCTCGCCGAGGTGGTTGTCGTGCTCGGAGGCGCGCATGTTCCTGTTGTCTGACATGATGATCTCTCCATGCCTGCCGCCCGCGCCCGGCCTGCCCCCTGTTGGACCTGCAGGCCGGACGTGCGGCGCTCAGTTGAGTTTTCCAGGGGATGTCTTCATTCCCCACTTCTCCAGTGCGCGCCCGAGAACCTCGATCTCGGCGAGCGTCTCGACGCCATCGGCGCTGACGATGTCCTGCATCGCGCGCAGCAAGGCTTGCTGCAGGGCGGGTTCGGAGATGTCTTCCAGAACCAGATCGAGAACCTCGTCGGCCAGCCTGAGCCGCATGCCATCCATGTAGTGCGCACCCAGCATGAGGTCGTCGCAATACTCGCGCAGGATGCGTTCGAATTCGAGCTGACCGATCCCCAGGCGGCGGGCGAGATCCGTCCGCATTGCGGCATCGATCTCATCACGATCCAGGCCGCCGTCGGCCAGTACGGTCAGGGCGAGGATGCGGGCGGCGGCGGGCGTGCTGTCGGCTTCGTAGTGGCGCATGGCGATGTCTCCTGTGGTGTCGGAAGCACTGCAACCGCCTGACATTCCCGGTCGGAATGCACTGCGTGTTGCAGGTGAGTCAGACCTTAACGGAGAACAGTTCTCATAAAAAGTCGATTACCATTAGGCCAGAAATCGATTTTTTGGATGGAACCTCATGGCGAACGCAAATATCGATCTCAACTTCAAGCACCTGCGCTACTTCTGGATGGTGGCCCGTGTGGGCTCGATCGCAGGTGCGGCGCGGATGCTGAACCTGGCACCGCATTCGATCAGCGCCCAACTCGCGACCTTCGAGGCTACGCTCGGCGTGACCCTGTTCCGGCGTGCCGGTCGCCGGCTCGAACTCACCGAAGCGGGCGAGCGCATCCTCGGCCACGCCGAAGAAATCTTCGCGCTGGGCGAGCAGGTGGTGGAGATCGTGCGCGACGACGGGCTGCGCCGCGACTTGCCGTTCCGGATCGGCATCCCGGACAGCATGCCCAAGTCGGTGGCCCACCGCCTGATCGAGCCGGCGCTGCGCGTCGACCGGCCGGGGCGGTTGGTGTGCCGCGAGGCGCCACTGACCGAGCTGCTGGGCGAGCTCGCGCTGCGCCGGCTCGACCTGATCATCGCCGATCGCGCGATGCCTGCCGAGGTCGGCGTGCGCGGCCACAGCACCCTGCTCGCCGAAAGCGGGCTCACGGTATTCGCGGCGCCAAAGTTGGTGCCCACCCTGCAGGGGACCTTCCCCGCGATGCTGGACGGCGCCCCCTTCCTGCTACCGGGGCAGGACGTCGCCCACCGCGCAGCCATGCTGCGCTGGTTCGAGGAGCGCCAGTTGCAGCCCGACGTGATCGCCGAGTTCGACGACAGCGCACTGCTGAAAGCCTTCGGCCAGGGTGGCGCCGGACTGTTCGCAGCACCGACCATGATCGAACCCTACGTGCGCGCACAGTATGGTGTGATGCGCCTCGGTGAGATGGCGGAGGTACGCACGCGGGTGTACGCGATCACCACCGAACGCAGGCTGTCGCACCGGGCCATGAAAGCCATCCTCGACAACGCATCGCCCGACGACGATGCGGCCGGCGGTGCAGGTCAGCCCTGAGCCTGGCCTGCCTGCTGGGCTGCGATCTCGGCGCGCACCTGCTCCATGTCGAGGCCGCGCACGCCCTGGATGACCTGTTCGAGCGCGCTCGCCGGCAGGGCACCGGACTCGCGGAACACCATGACACCCTCGCGGATCACGGCGATGGTGGGGATGGAGCGGATCTGGAATGCGGCGGCAAGATCCTGCTGCGCCTCGGTGTCGATCTTGCCAAAGACGATATCCTGATTGGCCTCGGCCGCAGCCTCATACACGGGTGCAAAGTTGCGGCAGGGGCCGCACCAAGCGGCCCAGAAGTCGAGGAACACGATTGCGTTCTGTTCGACCGTGTCGTTGAAGTTGTCGGCGGTGATCTCGAGCGTGGACATGACAGCCATTCCAGGAAAGTCAAACCCGCATGATACACGCGAGCCCGTCCGCTCCCTCGCTCACCCACCGCGATGGGTCTTCGCAGGAGCGGCGCCAGCCACGCGCCACGGGTCGATCGGTTCGTTTGCCCCAGATGCACTGCCGGGCACGCAAGCAGCATGACGTTCCGCGCGACAGCGCCCATAATGGGGACAAGAAACACTGAATCCGCATATTCATCCGGCAATCCGCATGTCCCGCCCCGCCACGCTCCGCGACGTCATCTTCAAACGCCTGCTGCTGCTCGTCACGGGCGGCCTGCTGGCGGTCATGGCTGCCGTGGTCGGGCTCATCGTGCTGCCACTGCACGAACGCCTGACTGCCAGCGAGTTCACCCGCGTCGCCGACCTGGTCGAAAACACGCTGCGCGAGACGGTCGAACTGCCCAGCCAGATCCTGCCCTCGGCAGCCGAGTGGCTTGCAGGACAGAAAGCACCCTTCGATGACACGCAGGCCGCCGAACGCTACTTCAAGCCTCTGCTGAGCCATGTCCGCAACATCAGCTCGATCGTGATCGGCAACGAGGAGGGCCGCGGCTGGATGCTGCTGCGCCTGCCTGACGGACGGTGGCGCAGTCGCAGCACCGACCTTCCAGGCACGGGCAGCGAACACCTCATCGTCGAGGAGGACGTTGCCGGCAATCGTAGCGAGCACTGGCAGACGCTCGACTACGACGCCCGCTCGCGGCCTTGGTACGAGGGCGCCGTCCGCCCAGGCACCGTGCGCTACTGGACGCCTCCATACACCTTCTACACCACCGGCCAGCCGGGCATCACGGTTTCCCAGGCCGTCAGCTTGAGCGATGGCAGCCAGGGGGCGATCGGTCTCGACATCCTGCTTGCCGAACTGTCGACGCGCACGCGAGAGGCACGCATCGGTGCAAGCGGCAGCACGCTCGTGCTCACCGAGGGAGAGCTGGTGCTGGCGCTGCCACGCCGCCCCGACCACATCGCCGAGAGCGACTGGCTGGGCACACTGATGCTCCCCGCCAGTGCGCTAGGCCAGCCCAGCATCAACGACGCGCTGTCGCTGTGGCGCCAGGCTGGCCGTACGCGCTTCTCGGCGAGCCGCTTCAACTCGGAAGGGGAGGACTGGATTGCGGCAATGACACCGTACGAGGTGGGCGAGCAGCGCCTTTGGGTACTCACTCTCGCCCCCGCCCGCGAGTTCGAGCCGGCATGGTCGCTCATCGGGCTCACCATCGCCGCGACACTCGGCATTCTGATCGGCGTCGCCGCCGTCATCGCGCAGCGGCAGGCACGCACGATCGCTGCACCGCTCGAGATGCTCGCAGTGCAGGGCAAGCGCATCGGAGCGCTCGACTTTTCCCGGCCGCCCCCACTGCGCACGCGAATCGCCGAGCTCGCCCAACTGAGCACCACGCTCGACGAGATGCGAACCCTGCTCGGCCGCAACCAGACGGCGCTGGCCACCCAGGCCGGTCAGCTGCAACTGCAGGTGGAGGAGTTGCAGACGGCCGAGCATCGCATCCACGCCCTCGCCTACTTCGACCCCCTCACCCAGCTACCCAACCGGCGGCTGCTGATGGACCGTCTCGCCCATGTCCTCGAGGCCGGCAGGCGCCGCACCAGCCACTGCGCGCTGCTGCTGCTCGATCTCGACAACTTCAAGGTGCTCAACGACACCCTCGGCCACGACCATGGCGACGAACTGTTGCGCGAGGTCGCCCGGCGGCTCTCGCAGGCGGTTCGCAGCGGCGACACCGTCGCCCGCCTGGGCGGCGATGAGTTCGTCGTGATCCTGGAGGACTTGAGCGAAGACCCCGACGAAGCCCGGCAGCAGGTGGGCGAGATCGGGCGCAAGATCCTGCAGGTGATCGAGCACTCTTACCAGGTACACAAGTTCAACGCCGATATCTCCGCCAGCATCGGCGCCGTGCTGTTCGGCCAGGAAGCAGGGACTGCCGAAACCGCGCTCAAGCATGCGGACATGGCGATGTACCAGAGCAAGGCGCTGGGCCGCAACTGCCTGAGCTTCTTCGGCCCCGAGCTTGCGGTGAAGCTGAGCGCGCGCGCCGGCCTCGAAGCCGATCTGCGCCACGCCCTGGAAGCGGGCCAGATCCATCTCCACTACCAGGCCGTGGTCGATGTCGACGGCAGGCTGGTCGGCGCAGAGGCGCTGATGCGCTGGAGTCACCCCGAGCGTGGGCAGGTACCACCGGCAGAGTTCATCCCCGTGGCCGAGGAAAGCGGATTGATCATTGCCCTCGGAACATGGGCGATCGAGTCCGCCTGCGATCAACTGCTGGCGTGGTCGGCGACCTATCCGCAACACGCGCTCCAGATCGCCATCAACGTCAGCGCGCGCCAGTTTCACCATGCCGATTTCGTCGCGACGGTGACGGACATACTCGGCGCCCGCAACATTCCAGGCGCCTGGATCAAGTTCGAGCTCACCGAGAGCATGCTGCTCGAGGACACTGAAACGGTGGTCGAGCGCATGCAGCAGTTGCGGGCGCTCGGCATCGGCTTTGCCCTCGACGACTTCGGCACCGGCTACTCGTCGCTGAGCTACCTGAAACGGCTGCCACTGACCGCACTCAAGATCGACCGCTCCTTCGTCCGCGATGTGTTGACGGACCCCAACGACGCGGCGATCGCGCGCACCATCATCGCCCTCGCCCATACCATGGAGTTGCGCGTGATCGCCGAGGGGGTCGAACTGCCGGCGCAGTTCGACATGCTGGCGGCCGCAGGCTGCGACCGCTTCCAGGGCTACCTGATCGGCCGCCCCGAACCCGGCACAGTCTTCGGCACCCGCCTGGAGCCCCACCCGCCCGCCGCCTGACACGGCGTCGGGCCTCTCAGCGCATCAAAGCAAGGGCGCCAGCCAGCGCGCCGCCTCCTCCACATCCATGCCGGTGCGGCGCGCCCAGTCCTCGAGCTGGTCGCGGCCGATCTTCGGGATGGCGAAGTAGTGGCTCTCGGGGTGGGCGAAGTAGAAGCCGCTCACCGCCGCTGCCGGCGTCATCGCATAGCTTTCGGTGAGATCCATGCCGATGCGCGCGCGCGCGCCGAGCAGTTCGAACAGCGGGCCCTTCACAGTATGGTCGGGGCAGGCCGGATAGCCCGGCGCCGGGCGGATGCCGCGGTACTGTTCGGCGATCAGCGCCTCGTTGTCGAGCGTCTCATCGGCCGCGTAGCCCCAGCATTCCCGGCGCACGCGCTCATGCAGCCATTCGGCGCAGGCCTCGGCCAGGCGGTCGGCCAGGCTCTTGAGCATGATGGCGTGGTAGTCGTCGTGCGCCGCTTCGAACTCGGCGAGCTTGGCCTCGATGCCCAGGCCAGCAGTCACCGCGAAGGCGCCGATCCAGTCCGGCACGCCCGACTCCTTGGGTGCGACGAAGTCCGTCAGGCACCAGTGCGGTTTGCCCGCCGGGCGTTCGTGCTGCTGACGCAGGCCGTGCCACACCATGGCAAGGTGCTTGCGGTCCTCGCCGGTGTAGATCTCGATGTCGTCACCGACCGCGTTGGCCGGGAACAGACCGAACACCGCCTTGGCCTGCAGCCAGTTCTCGGCGACGATCTTGTCCAGCATGGCCTTGCCATCCGCGAACACGTTGCGCGCGGTCTCGCCCACCACCTCGTCATCGAGAATGGCGGGGAAGCGGCCGGCGAGGTCCCAGGTCTGGAAGAAAGGGCCCCAGTCGATATAGCTCGCCAGCTCGCCGAGCTCGACGTCGATCGCCTGCACGCCGAGCATGTTGGGTCGCGGGGGCTGGTAGGGCGTGAATCCGGCCTGGTGGGCAGTGCTGCACGCGGCCACGCGCTCGGCCGTCCAATCGGTACGGAAAGCGTTGGCACGCGCTGCCTCAAGGCCGACCAGCTGCATGCCCTTCTTGCCGGCGTGCAGGACGCGGATCTTCTCGTAGTCGGCAGCGACCTCGGCCTTGAAGGCCTCGCTCTGGCCCTCGGACAGCAGTGCGGTGACCACGCCGACCGCGCGCGAGGCGTCGGGCACGTACACGACAGGCTGGTCGTAGTGCGGCGCGATCTTGATCGCGGTGTGGTTGCGGCTGGTGGTGGCACCCCCGATCAGCAGCGGCACCTCGAAACCCTGGCGCTTCATCTCGGCGGCAACGTGGGCCATCTCCTCCAGCGAGGGCGTGATGAGGCCTGATAGGCCGATGGCCTGCGCGCCATGTTCCTTGGCCGCTTCCAGGATCTTGGCTGCCGGCACCATCACGCCGAGGTCGATCACCTCGTAGCCGTTGCAGCCGAGCACCACGCCGACGATGTTCTTGCCGATGTCGTGCACGTCGCCCTTCACCGTGGCCATGATGATGCGGCCCTTGCTGCTGGCGCCGGTGCGCAGCTTCTCGGCCTCGATGTAGGGAATGAGGTGGGCGACGGCCTGCTTCATCACCCGCGCCGACTTCACCACCTGGGGCAGGAACATCTTGCCCGCGCCGAAGAGGTCGCCGACGACGCTCATGCCCGCCATCAGCGGGCCTTCGATGACCGCCAGCGGGGGCTTGCCTTCGGCCTCGAGCTTGGCGCGCACCTCCTCGGTGTCGGCGACGACGAACTCGGTGATGCCCTTGACCAGCGCGTGGCTCAAGCGCTCTTCCACCGACCACGCGCGCCAGGCGAGGTCCTGGGTGGACTCCTTGGCCTGGCCCTTCACCGTCTGCGCCAGCTCGACCAGCGCCTCGCCCGCCCCTGCACGGCGGTTCATCACCACGTCCTCGACCTTGTCACGCAGCACCGGGTCGAGCTCGTCATATACGCCGAGCTGGCCGGCGTTGACGATACCCATCGACAGCCCGGCCTTGATCGCGTGGTAGAGGAACACGGTGTGGATCGCCTCGCGCACCGGGTCGTTGCCGCGGAAGCTGAAGGACACGTTCGACACCCCGCCAGAGGTCTTGGCGTAAGGCAGGTTGTCCTTGATCCAGGCCACGGCGTTGATGAAGTCGACCGCGTAGTTGTCGTGCTCCTCGATGCCGGTGGCGATGGCGAAGATGTTGGGGTCGAAGATGATGTCTTCGGCCGGGAAGCCGGCGCCGCCTTCGGCAACGGGCTTGACCAGCAGCGTGTAGGCACGCTCGCAGATCTCCGTCTTGCGGCGGAAGGTGTCGGCCTGGCCCTGCTCATCGAAGGCCATCACGATCACCGCGGCACCATAGCGGCGCGCGAGCCGGGCCTGACGCAGGAACTCGGCCTCGCCCTCCTTCATCGAGATCGAGTTGACCACGCCCTTGCCCTGAATGCACTTGAGGCCGGTCTCGATGACCGACCACTTCGACGAGTCGAGCATGATCGGCACGCGCGAGATGTCGGGCTCGGTAGCGATGAGCTTGCAAAAGCGCTCCATGGCGGCGACCGAATCGAGCATCGCCTCGTCCATGTTGATGTCGATGACCTGGGCGCCGTTCTCGACCTGCTGGCGCGCCACCGCGAGCGCGTCGTCGAAGCGGCCTTCGAGGATCATGCGCGCGAAGGCCTTGGAGCCGGTAACGTTGGTGCGCTCGCCGACGTTGACGAACAGGGCGTCGCCGCCGACGTTGAAGGGCTCGAGGCCCGACAGGCGCAGCTTCTTCTCGATGGTGGGCACGACGCGCGGCGCGAGGCCCGCAACGGCTTCGGCAATCGCCGCGATGTGCGCCGGCGTGGTGCCGCAGCAGCCGCCGACGATGTTCACCAGGCCACTCTGCGCCCACTCGCAAATCTGGCTGGCGAGGTGCTCGGGCGTCTCGTCGTAGCCGGTGGGCGACAGCGGGTTGGGCAGGCCGGCGTTGGGGTGGGCGGACACGTGGGTGTCGCAGGCGTTGGACAGTTCCTCGACGTACTGGCGCAGCTGGTCGGCGCCGAGCGCGCAGTTGAGGCCGAAGCTGATCGGCTGCGCGTGGCTGAGCGAATTCCAGAACGCCTCCGCGGTCTGGCCCGACAGCGTGCGGCCTGAGGCATCGGTGATGGTCCCGGAGATCATCACCGGCCAGCGCTTGCCGAGATCGTCGAAGAGCTTCTCGATCGCGAACACCGCGGCCTTGGCGTTGAGCGTATCGAACACCGTCTCGATCAGCAGGATGTCGGCGCCGCCTTCGAGCAGGGCCTTGGCCGAGTCGTAGTAGTCGTCGGCAAGCGCATCGAAGCTGATGTTGCGGAAGCCGGGGTCGTTCACGTCGGGCGAGATCGACAGCGTGCGCGAGGTCGGCCCGAGCACGCCGGCACAGTAGCGCGGCTTGGCGGGGTTGTTCGCGGTGTATTCGTCGCACAGCTCGCGCACCAGGCGCGCACCCTCGACGTTGAGTTCGTAGGCCAGCGCCTCCAGCCCGTACTCCGCCTGCGACACGCGGGTGGCGTTGAAGGTGTTGGTCTCGATGATGTCCGCGCCGGCCTCGAGATAGGCGCGGTGGATGCCTGCGATCACGTCCGGGCGCGTGAGCACCAGCAGGTCGTTGTTGCCCTTGAGGTCCTTCGGGTGGTCGAGGAAGCGATCGCCGCGGTAGTCCGCCTCGCCCAGCTTTTCCTGCTGGATCATGGTGCCCATCGCGCCATCCAGGATCAGGATGCGGTCGGCGAGAAGCTGGCGGAGTTCGGTACTGCGATCGGCTTGCATGGGTCGGTCCTCGGTCGTTCGACGGTCGCCGGGCAACGCCACGCACAAAAGCGAACGGCGCCACAAACCGGCTGAAGGTTTGTGAGCGCCGTTGATCGGTTGCCGAGCCTGGCCCGCACAGGTTCGGTGGGTCGCAGCGCTCCTCGGCAAGGCTGCGATTCTAGCCGCAGTGCCGCGGCACTGCCAAGGAGGCAAGCGCGACCGGGTGGTCGCCGCTGCCGACATGCTGGCGCGAAAGCGGCGGGGTGCTCACCGTGGGAGCGGCACCCGCCGCGAGCTCTTCGGAGAATCCCCGGGACCCTGTCGCCTTCACACCCTCGCGGCTGGCGCCGCTCCTACGGCCCCCGCGCGTCGGTTTCTGCCGCAGGAGCGGCGCAAGCCGCGAGTTGTTGAAGGAGATCTCGCGCGGGAGTCGGCAGGAACCAGCACGCTCACACGCCGCCGCCCCTACCAGTACCAGGGATGCGCAAATGGATGGCGGTAGAACGGGCGCGGATACCCCCAGCCCATGCCCCACCCCCAGGGGTGGCCGTAGTAGCCTGCCCAGCCGCCGAAGAGCACACCGTCGCGCGGGTACACATAGGTCTGGCTGGTGCGCACGACCTTGTCGTCGATGAAGTGCACGTTGAACAGGGTCGCAATGCCCGGACCGTCATTGCGGACGTTCCAGTCCCACACCTCTTCGCCGGAGTTGCGGAAACGCTGCTCGGAACGATGCGTGCCGAGCAGGCGCGAGACCTGCTCCTTGTCCATGCCGCGCTCGACGCGTGCCAGGTTCTCGGGCGCGAGCGCATCCCACTGACGCAGCACGACACCGCCCGCGTCCACCTCGACCATCAGGCAGGACCAGCCATTGGGCTGAGTCGCATACTCCAGTGTGGTTGTGCCGTCCTCGTTGGACCAGCGCCGCGTCGGCTCCCCACGCTCGGCCAGCGCTTCGGCCTCGGTCGTGTATGGGCGCGGTGGTGCGAATGCGGCGCAACCGGCCAGCTGCATCACAAGCACGGCCAGTATCGCCCAGGCCAGGGCGCGCGCCACCGGCCAGGGCCACGCCGAGATGGGACTACCACCGATGCCGGTTGCCCCGCCATTGCTGTTTGCCATCTTTGCCTCCCTGCTTCGTCAGCGGCCGCGGTAGCGCGTGTATCGCCCCGTTCCCGTCACCCGTCCGTCGGTGTTGAAGGAGACGGTGAAGAAGACCGCATCGCCGCCGCTGGCCTCGCCATGGTCAATCTTCCATTCCCACACCGTCTCCTGCTTGAGCGCGAAGAACTGACTGGAGGCCGCCTTGCCGAGCAGGCGGCGAACCTGATCCGCGTTCATGCCGCGTTCGACCCTGGCAAAGGTGCCTTCGTTCAGCACCTGATCGATGCTGCGCAGGATCTGGTCCGGGCCGATGGTGATCATGAAACACTCGATTCCCTCGGGCTGACGGCTGTATTCCCAGGTCAGCGAGCCGTCCTCGTTGCGCCACTCCATGTGCGGTGGACCGAAGCGCTCGCGCACCTCCACCGCGGTCGACACGCCGGGCTTGAGCTCCTTGACGTTGATGTAGTCGCAGGCGGTGATGCCGATGGCGGACAACAGGCCGCAGATCCAGGCGAGCAGGCGTTTCATGGTGGCTCCGGTTGGCAAGGCAGCGGAACCGCCATGTTACCGCGCACTCGCCACCCAGATCCGCCCCCTCGGACGATGCATGCAGGCGGGAAGCACACTTGCCTGCGGATCTTCGCAACGCACTCTCGATCGGCATTTTGCACCGCACTGCGTGCACGTGCGATCCGAAGCGTAGCGCTGACCTGCAGGCCGCCGTGAGACGTGCCCAGCAATGGTGCGGCGAACCCTGTCCATGCGCCACGAAGGGGCTCAAGAGCTCCAGGCACGACATTCCCAATCGTAATATCAACGCCATATCAAAGACTTATTGCATTGCACAAGATTCGGCACAATTCCTGCAAAGGACGTCACGCGGCCCAGTCCTGGCCTGTATCCGTAGTTTCCCTAGCCATCTTGCGGAAGCCCGACTGCACGCGAAATACTTTGAAACACCCCCCGGAATCAACACGCCCAAGGCGGCCGGGAGTGTCCTTGCTCAGTCGGTACCCCATCCCTTCAGGAGGTGTTTGATGAAGCCTGTAAGAACTGCAGCTCTTTCCATCCTCGCCGCAACGACGCTCGGCCTGTCCTCTCATGCCAGCGCCGGCACCACGCTCGACGCAGTCATGAAGAAAGGCTACGTCCAGTGCGGTGTCAGCGACGGTCTTCCCGGTTTTTCCTTCACCGACGCGCAGGGCAACTACAAGGGCATCGACGTGGACGTCTGCCGTGCCGTCGCCGCAGCCGTGTTCGGCGATGCCAGCAAGGTGCGCTTCACCCCGCTGACTGCCAAGGAACGCTTCACGGCCCTGCAGTCCGGCGAGGTCGACGTACTGTCGCGCAACACCACCTGGACCAGCTCGCGCGATTCCGGGATGGGCCTGCATTTCGCCGGTGTCACCTACTACGACGGCCAGGGTTTTCTGGTGAACAAGAAACTCGGCGTCAAGAGTGCCAAGGAACTCGACGGCGCTGCGGTGTGCATCCAGGCCGGCACCACGACCGAGCTCAACCTCGCCGACTACTTCCGCAGCAGCGGCATGAAATACACCCCGATCACCTACGACAAGTCCGACGAGACCATCGTCGCGCTCGAGGCCGGCCGCTGCGACGTGCTGACCTCCGACCAGTCCCAGCTCTACGCCCAGCGCATCAAGCTCGCTAACCCGGAAGACTACGTGGTGCTGCCCGAGGTGATCTCCAAGGAGCCGCTCGGGCCACTGGTCCGCCAGGGTGACGACGAGTGGTTCAACATCGTGCGCTGGACGCTGTTCGCCCTGCTCAACGCCGAAGAGGCAGGCATCTCCTCGGCTAACGTCGAAAAGGAAGCCGCCAGCTCGACCAACCCCGACGTCCGTCGCCTGCTCGGCGCCGACGGTGACTACGGCAAGGACCTGAAGGTCTCGAAGGACTGGGTGGTCAACATGGTCAAGCAGGTCGGCAACTACGGCGAGATGTTCGAGCGCAACGTCGGCATGGGCAGCGAGCTCAAGATCGCACGCGGCCAGAACGCGCTGTGGAACGCCGGCGGCCTCCAGTACGCACCGCCGGTACGCTGAACGCCTCAGCTGATGCCTCATGACCCGGACGCCGCGGCAGCGGCGCCCGGGCCTCGACTGCAGCCCAACCTTCACCAACCGAGCGTCGCATGCATACTCCGGCAAGCAGCCCGCCGCCGCGGGCCTCCATGCTCAACGACCCCAAGGTCCGGGGCCTGGTGTTCCAGGTCCTCGCGATTGCAACGGTGATCGCGATCGGCTGGTACCTGTTCGACAATACCCAGACCAACCTGGCCCAGCGCGGCATCACCTCGGGCTTCGACTTCCTCGATCGCTCGGCCGGCTTCGGCATCCTGCAGGCCCTCATCCCCTACACCGAGAGCGACACATACGGCCGCGTCTTCCTCGTCGGCCTGCTCAACACCCTGCTCGTCGCCGTGCTCGGCATCGTACTGGCCACGATGATCGGTTTCATCGTCGGCATCGCGCGTCTGTCACCCAACTGGCTGATCAGCCGGCTGGCTGCCATCTACATCGAGATCTTCCGCAACATCCCGCCATTGCTGCAGATCTTCTTCTGGTATTTCGCGGTGTTGCGAGCCATGCCACCGCCACGCGACAGCCATGCGGTCGGCGACGCGATCTTCCTCAACATCCGTGGGCTCTATCTGCCTTCGCCGAGCGCAGCCGATGGGTTCTGGGCCTTCGTCACCGCGCTGGCGCTTGCCATCCTCGCCTGCGTCGTGCTGGCACGCTGGGCCAAGGCCAGGCGGGAAGCAACGGGCCAGGCCTTCCCGCTGCTCGCGGCCTGCATCGCGCTGCTGGTCGTCGTGCCCGCGGCCGCCATCGGCCTTGCCGGAACACCGCTGCATTGGAGCGTGCCGGTGCTGACCGGCTTCAACTTCCGTGGCGGCTGGGTGGTGATCCCCGAGCTCGTGGCGCTCACTGTGGCACTTTCGATCTACACCGCCGCTTTCATCGCCGAAATCGTGCGCTCCGGCATCCAGGCCGTCAGTCACGGCCAGACCGAGGCCGCGCGCTCGCTGGGACTGCGCCCGGGGCCGACGCTGCGCCTCGTCATCCTGCCGCAGGCGATGCGGGTGATCATCCCGCCGCTCACCAGCCAGTACCTCAACCTGGTCAAGAACTCGTCTCTGGCCGCTGCGATCGGCTACCCCGACCTCGTCTCGGTGTTCGCCGGCACCGCGCTCAACCAGACCGGACAGGCAATCGAGACCATCGCCATCACGATGTCCGTCTATCTCGCAATCAGCCTTGCGATCTCGATCCTGATGAACATCTACAACAAGCGCATCGCGCTGGTCGAACGCTGAGGGAGCGACACGCCGATGAGCACCACACACCACTTCAAGCCCAGCCTGCCACCGCCAGCGATGTCGGTCGGCGCCATCGGCTGGCTGCGTGCCAACCTGTTCTCCAGCCCCTTCAACACCCTGCTCACGCTCGCCTCGATCTGGTTGCTCTGGCTGACGCTGCCACCGGTGCTGAACTGGGCCTTGTTCGACGCGACCTGGAGCGGTTCCAGCCGCAGCGACTGCAGCGCCGGCGGCGCGTGCTGGGTGTTCATCCAGAGTCGCTTCAGCCAGTTCATGTATGGCTTCTACCCGGCGGAGCTGCGCTGGCGGGTCGACCTCACGGTGATCCTCGCCATCATCGGTGCCGCCCCACTGTTCTTCCGCGCGATGCCGAAGAAGTGGGTGTACGGAGTGGGCTACCTGCTCGTCTACCCCTGGCTGGCGTTCTGGCTGCTCTACGGCGGGCCCGGGCTCGACGTCGTCGAGACCAGCCAGTGGGGCGGGCTGATGCTGACCCTGGTGATCGCGG
Organism: Thauera sp. 28; assembly: GCF_000310145.2. Lineage (GTDB taxonomy): Bacteria > Pseudomonadota > Gammaproteobacteria > Burkholderiales > Rhodocyclaceae > Thauera > Thauera mechernichensis. The sequence goes on along the minus strand of NZ_AMXA01000013.1, from coordinate 34,228 downwards.
TGGTCGGCATCGCCGGGGCAATGCCGATCGGAATCCTGCTCGCGCTCGGCCGGCGCTCGGAGATGCCGGCAATCCGGGTGATCTGTGTCACCTTCATCGAGTTCTGGCGCGGCGTGCCGCTCATCACCGTGCTGTTCATGTCCTCGGTGATGCTGCCCTTGTTCCTGCCCGAGCAGGTCAGCATCGACAAGCTGCTGCGCGCACTCATCGCGGTAACGCTGTTCGAGGCCGCCTACATCGCCGAAGTGGTGCGCGGCGGCCTGCAGGCCATCCCGAAGGGCCAGTACGAGGCCGGCCGGGCGCTCGGCCTCGGCTACTGGCGGCTGATGGGGCTGGTGATCCTGCCGCAGGCGCTGAAGCTGGTGATTCCGGGCATCGTCAACACCTTCATCGCGCTCTTCAAGGACACCAGCCTGGTCATCATCATCGGCCTGTTCGACCTCTTCAACAGCATCCATCAGGCCACGGTCGACCCCGCCTGGCTGGGCTTCTCCACCGAGGGCTACGTCTTCGCCGCTGCGGTGTACTGGATCTTCTGCTTCGGCATGTCGCGCTATTCGATGCATCTTGAACGACGCCTGCATACCGGACACAAACGATAGGACCGCCCCGTCATGACCGAAAAGACGAACACGCGCACCCCCGGCGAGGACATCATGATCCGCATGGAGGGCGTGAACAAGTGGTACGGCGAATTCCACGTCCTCAAGGACATCGACCTCGCCGTCAGGCAGGGCGAGCGCATCGTGCTGTGCGGGCCGTCCGGCTCGGGCAAGTCGACCACCATCCGCTGCATCAACCGCCTGGAGGAACATCAGAAGGGCCGCATCGTCGTCGACGGCGTCGAGCTGACCTCGGACCTCAAGCACATCGAGGCCATCCGCCGTGAGGTGGGCATGGTGTTCCAGCACTTCAACCTGTTCCCGCACCTCACCGTGCTGCAGAACTGCACGCTGGCGCCGATGTGGGTGCGCAACATGCCCAAGCGCGAAGCCGAAGAGGTGGCGATGCACTACCTCGAGCGCGTTCGCATCCCCGAGCAGGCCGGCAAGTACCCCGGCCAGCTCTCCGGCGGCCAGCAGCAGCGGGTCGCGATCGCGCGCGCGCTGTGCATGAAGCCCAAGATCATGCTGTTCGACGAACCCACCTCCGCGCTCGACCCGGAGATGGTGAAGGAGGTGCTCGACACCATGATCCAGCTCGCCGACAGCGGCATGACCATGCTGTGCGTGACGCATGAGATGGGCTTCGCGCGCACCGTGGCCGACCGCGTCATCTTCATGGACCGCGGCGAGATCATCGAACAGGCGCCGCCCGAGACCTTCTTCTCCAACCCTCAGAACGAGCGCACCAAAACCTTCCTCGGCCAGATCCTCAATCACTGAGCCGGACCAGCGATCGATCGACACCGACAGCCCAACGAGAAGGCCGGCCCGGGTTACCCCGGCCGGCCTTCGCACATCCTTCGACGGATGCTGGCTTACTTCATGTCGGCGATCGCCTCGTAGGTGCTGCCGCTGACCTTGAAGAAGGCGTAGTTGCCCGGCACGTCGCCGGCGGCATCGAATTCGTGGTCGCCGGCGGCGCCCTTGTAGTCGATGTCCTTGCCTTCGGCGATCAGCTGCTTGGCCTTGGCCCACTCGCCGGCCATGATCGGCTCGCCCGGCGCCGACGCCACGGCGCGCAGCGACTCGGCGAGCTTGGCCTTGTCGCCACCGGCCTTCTCGATCGCGAGCGCAACCAGGAAGGCGGCGTCGTACGAGGTGGTGGTGAAGATCGCGTCGGGGTTGCCACCGGCGGCCGAGAACGCGGCGCGGAAGGCATCGAGCGAGGCCGAGGCCTCGCCCACCGGCGCCGAGGCGAAGAAGCCGCCCAGGTTCTGCTCGCCAAGCGAACGGATGACGGCCTCGGACTTCATGCCGTCGGCACCGATGAAGGTCTTGAAGAAGTTGTTCTCCAGGGCCTGGCGCAGGATGGTGAGGCCGGTGCCATCGCCGTAGTCGAAGATGACCAGGGTGTCGGCACCGCCGCGGGCGAGCTGGGCGAGGTCGGAGCGGTAGGAAGCCTTGCCGTCCTCATGCCCGGAGTAGCCGGCGATGGTGCCGCCATTGGCTTCGTACTCGGCCTTGAAGGACTCGGCCAAGCCCTTGCCGTAGTCGTTGTTGAGGTAGGCCACCGCCACCTTGTCGATGCCGCGCGCCTTGAGGGTGCGCGCGAGTGCACGGCCCTGGTAGTCGTCGGACGGCACGGTGCGATAGACGAGGTCCTTGTCGTTGATCTTGGTGATCTCGGGCGAGGTCCCCGAAGGCGTCACCATCAGCACGCCTGCCGGCACCGTGACCGAGTTGGCCGCGGCCAGCACCGCGCCCGAGCAGTGCGGACCGACGGTGGCGATGACGCGGTCGATGTTGACCGCCTTGGTGGCGGCGTCGGTGGCGTTCTGCGGATTGCAGGCGCTGTCGCCGACCACGACATCGAGCTTGCCGCCGTTGAGGATGCCGCCCTGTTCGTTGACCTGGGCAATGGCCAGGCGCGAGGCGTCGAGCATGGACGGCGCCATTGCCGCGATCGGGCCCGAGATGCCGCCGAGCAGGCCGATCTTGACGTTCTGCGCGTGCGCGGGGCTTGCCAGCACGGCCGCACCGAGCAGGGAGCCGACGAGGGTTGCGAGCGTCTTCTTGTTCACTAGGGTCACCTCCAGAATGTGCCGGGGGCACGGGTTGTCTGAATGGGGCGCAGCGCGGCCCCGGTCAGGGAAGGGGTCACAGCAAAGCGGTCAGGCACCAGGGCCAGGCGGGCTTCATCGTCGGGACGATGCAGCACCAGCCTGGCGCTCGGGCACGATGCCCTCCGGCCGGAAACGCAGCACCAGCTGCAGCGTCAGGCCGATGATGAACACGCGTGCGTACTTGGCCTGGATCGCTACCTCGGTGGGCAGACGGTCGGTGAGCAGTTCGGACACCGACCAGATGATCCAGATCGCCGCCGCGCCAAGGATGGCGCCGCGGTTGTTCCCGGAGCCGCCGAGGATGAGCATGATCCAGATCAGGAAGGTGGCAATCATCGGGTCGATCGCCTCAGGCGTGATCGAGCGATTGAAATGCACGAACAACGCGCCCGCCAGGCCCATCAGCGCCGAACCGAAGACGAAGGCCTGCAGGCGGCGGTCCGCCACCCGCTTGCCCATGGCAGCGGCGGCGTTCTCGTTGTCGCGGATGGCCCGCATCATGCGGCCCCAGGGCGCATTGACCTGGCGCTCGACGAGCATGTAGGCAAGCAGCACCAGCACCACCACGATCGCCAGGAAGGCCAGCTGCGACTGCATGTAGGGCAGCTCGCCGAAGGGCCGCGGGATTCCGGTGATGCCGCGCACGCCGCCGGTGAGCCAACCTTCGGTACGGATCACCAGGCGGATGATCTCGGCGATGCCGATGGTGGCAATCGCCAGATAGTCGGAGCGGAAGCGCAGGCAGATCTTGCCGATCGGCCAGGCGATGGCGGCGGCGACAAGCATCGCAGCCACCCAGCCCAGCACCATCGGCAGCTCGAAGCCGCCCAGGCGGTGCGCTGCCGGCAGGCTGGTGAGGATGGCCGAAGTGTAGGCACCGATGGCGAAGAAACCGGCGATGCCCGCATTGAACAGGCCGGTGAAGCCCCACTGGATGTTGAGCCCGAGCGCGAGCAGGGCGTAGATGCCAATGAGGATGGCCATGAAGACCGCGTAGTTGGCGAGACCGAGCAGATCCATCAGAGCACCTTGCCGTTGAGCAGGCCGCGCGGGCGGACGAGCAGGATGAGCAACAGCAGCGCAAAGGCGGTTGCCGCCTTGTACTGCGCCGGCAGGATGAAGATCGACAGCTCCTCGGCGATGCCCACCACCAGGCCTCCGAGCACCGCGCCCTCGACCCGCCCCACCCCGCCGACGATGGCGGCGGCGAACATCGGCAGCAGCAGCTGCCAGCCCATCATCGAGTGCAGTTCGGTGTTGATGCCGAGCATGAAGCCCGAGGCCGCGCACAGCGCGCCGACGATGGCCCAGGTCAGCATCGTCACCTTGCGGTTGTCCACCCCGGACAGACGGGCCAGATCGGGGTTGTCGGACATCGCTCGCATCGCCTTGCCCCACTTGGAGTGACGCAGGAAGAGCGCGAGGCCGACCACGATCAGCACCACCGAGGCCAGGGTGTAGAGCTCACGCGGACGCAGCAGGATGCCGAAGTAGGAATCCGGTCGTACGATGCCGGTGGCGTAGGTCCTGGGATCCACGCCCCACACCACCTGCACCACCGAGCGCAGCATCAGCGCCACGCCCAGCGAGGCCATCACGGTAACGATCTTGGGCCGCGCCTTGAGGTAGTCGTAGAAGGCCTTGTCCACGCCGATGGCCACGACCGCGGTCGCCGCCATCGCCACCGGCAGCGCCGTCCATGGGTCCATGCCACCGGCGACGAGGGCGAGCGCGATGAAGGCGCCCAGCGTGGCCATGTCGCCATGGGCGAAGTGGGCGAAGCGCAGGATGCCGAACACCAGCGTGATGCCGATGGCGCCGACCGCGTAGATGGAGCCGAGGACGATGCCCGGCACCAGGTAGAAGTTGAGGAAATCGAGCAGGGGCATGATTCGTCCTGTCAGCCGCCGAGGAACATCTCGGCCACTTCACGATCGGCGAGCAGGGCCTGGCCCGTGCCCTCGTGGCGGTTGGCGCCGGTTGCCAGCACGTAGCCGCGGTCGCAGAAGGCCAGCGCCTGCTTGGCGTGCTGCTCGACCAGCAGGATGGACACGCCGGCGTCGCGTACGTCGCGGGTGATCTGGAAGATCTGCTCCATGTATTTGGGCGAGAGGCCGGCAGTGGGCTCGTCGAGCAGCAGCAGCTTGGGGTCGAGCATCAGCGCGCGGCCCATCGCCACCATCTGGCGCTGGCCGCCGGAGAGATCCCCCGCCAGGTTCCTGCGTTTGGCCTTGAGGTCGGGGAAGAGGCCATAGACGCGGTCGTAGGCGGCCGAGAGGTCGCCGCCGCGCAGGAAGGCACCCATTTCGAAGTTCTCGTGCACCGTCATCTCGCGGAACACGTTGTCCACCTGCGGCACGTAGCAAACCCCGCGCTGCACGATGCGGTTGGGCGCCCAGCCGGTGATGTCCTCGCCGTCGAACACGATCGCCCCGCCACGCACGTTGAGCAGCCCGAAGACGGCCTTCATGGCGGTAGATTTACCGGCCCCGTTGGGGCCGACGATGACGACGATCTCGCGCTCGGCCACCGTGATCGACACGCCCTGCAGGATGTCGGCGTCGCCATAGCCGCCACGCACGTCCTTCATGTCGAGCAAGGGCATCACAGGTCCTCCTTGTGGAGTTCCTGCTCGCGCAGCTGCTCGACCTTGGGGTCGTGCTCGAACTCATTGCGCTCGATGGCCGAGGGCGTCTCGCCGAGATAGGCCTCGAGCACGCGGGCGTCCGAGCGCACGGTATGGAAGTCGCCCTGGATCAGCACCTTACCTTCGGCCATGCACACCACCGGCTGGCACAGCTTCTCGATCATCTCCATATCGTGCTCGATGAGGATGAAGGTGTAACCCCAGTCGCGGTTGAGGATGAGGATCTTCTCCTCGAGCTTGCGCAGCAGGGTGCGATTGACGCCCGCAGCAGGCTCGTCGAGCAGCACCAATTTGGCGTCGGTCATCATCGTGCGCCCCAGCTCGAGCAGCTTCTTCTGGCCGCCGGACAGGTTGCCCGCACGCTCGTCGGCGACGTGGCTGAGTTCGAGGAAGGCGAGCGTCTCGTCTGCCTTGCGGCGCACGGCCTCCTCGACGCGCTGCACCTTGCCCCAGGACAGCCAGTTGGCGAACAGATCCTCCCCCGGTTGCGCGGGCGGCACCATCATCAGGTTCTCGCGCGCAGTGAGACGGCCGAACTCGTGCGGGATCTGGAAGGTGCGCACCAGGCCCTTGTGGAAGAGCGCGTCGGTCGACAGCGGGGTGACATCCTCGCCCAGGAAGCGGATCGTGCCGGCCGTGGGCTGCAAGGCGCCGGCGATGAGGTTGAACAGGGTCGTCTTGCCAGCGCCGTTGGGGCCGATGAGCCCAAGGATCTCGCCCTCGTTCACCCTCATCGTACAGCCGTCGACGGCACGAAAGCCGCCGAAGGCTTTGACCAACCCATCCACTTCAAGCATAAGCATTCCTTGCTTGCGCGTAGCTCGCCCCGATGGGGCGGCGAAAGGCCGCTGCGACTGCTCACGCTGGTCACGACGGCAAAGTCTTTTTACCATCCGGTTACGATTCACGACTCTACAACAAGCCCCAGGGGGCGAGAAGTCAGGGCCAACCGCAAGAGAATGCCGCTGCCAGACCCGTGCATCCGCACGCCCCACGCCCCTGAACGCTGGCCACCTCGATGCCGCTTCCATTCTTGCCGACCGCCATGCGTACCACCACCACGGGCAAGCCCGGCGCATGCCGCCCCCTTGCGACCTGCCCGCGCCCGCCGCGGAGTCGCGGCGCATGAGCCTGCTGCACGCGTGCAAGGTCAGCAAGCGCTACGGCGGCCTGCAAGCGCTGGACGACATCTCGTTCGAAGTCGAACAGGGTGAGATCTTCGGACTGATCGGCCCCAACGGCGCCGGCAAGACCACCCTGTTCAACCTGCTCACCGGCAGTGAACGTGCCGACAATGGCCACTTCACGCTTGGCGGCGAGCGCCTGCCTGCAGGCCCGCCGCATGCCGTTGCACGCTGCGGCATCGCCCGCAGCTTCCAGAACACCCGCCTGTTCCGCGAGCTGAGCGTGCTCGAGAACGCCATGGTCGCCGCCGACGCCCGAGCGCGGACCGGGTTATGGGCCACCCTGGCGGGAACGCGCGCGGCGCGTGCCGAGGAGGCGGCCTGCCGCGCCAGCGCCCTGCGCTGGCTCGACTATGTGGGCATCGCGCACCTTGCCGACGCCGCTGCCGGCACGCTGTCCTATGGCGACCAACGCCGGCTGGAGATCGCCCGTGCGCTCGCCGGCCAGCCACGCCTGCTCGCGCTCGATGAACCCGCGGCGGGCATGAACGCCACCGAGACGGGCGTACTGAAACGCCTGCTCGAGCGCATCAGGGCCGACGGCGTCACCATCGTCCTGATCGAGCATGACATGAGCCTGGTCATGGCAGCGTGCGACCGCATTGCCGTACTCGACTTCGGTCGGCTGATCGCGCAAGGCACACCCGCAGCGGTGCGGCACGACCCCGTCGTGATTGCCGCCTACCTGGGAGGCAGTCATGCAAGGTGACCGCACGCTGCTGCAGGTCGACGCGCTGACCGTCGCCTACGGCGGCATCGAGGCGGTGAAAGGGGTCTCATTCACCATCTGCGAAGGCGATCGCCACTGCCTGATCGGCGCCAATGGCGCGGGCAAGAGTTCCACCCTGGCCGCCATTGCCGGGGCCACGCCGCTGGCTGCAGGGAGGCTGCGCTTTGCGGGCGAAGACATAGACAAGCTGGAAGCCCACGCGCGCGTGCGCCGCGGCATCGCCCTGGTGCCCGAGGGGAGAGGGCTGTTCGCGCGCCTGACGGTGGCCGAGAACCTGCGCCTGGGCGCCTATGCGCGTAACGATCGCCACGGCATCGAGGCCGACCTCGACAAGGTCTTCACCATGCTGCCGCGGATTCACGAGCGCCTGCACCAGACCGCCGGCACACTCTCCGGCGGCGAGCAGCAGATGCTCGCCATCGCCCGTGCACTCATGTCGCGCCCGCGCCTGCTGCTGCTCGACGAGCCTTCAATGGGGCTGGCGCCACGCATCGTCGACACCGTGTTCGAGGTGCTGGACTCGGTGTCGACAGCCGGACTGGGGATCCTGCTCGTCGAGCAGAATGCCCGCCTCGCGCTCGAATTCGCCGCGCAGGGGCACGTGATGGAGAACGGCCGCATCGTCCTCAGCGGGCGCAGCCCGTCCCTGCTCGAGGACACGCGCGTACGTCGCGCCTATCTCGGCGGCGACTAGTGCAGGACGTGGATGCGCCGCGACCCGTATCCGTTGTTCAGAATATAATCCTTCACCCACGGAGCCGGAGCCCTGCAAATGCAACACATCACGCCGAAGGAAGCCCATGCGCTGCTGCAGTCCAGGCCGGACGCACTGCTCATCGACGTCCGCAGCGAGATCGAATACCTCTTCGTCGGCCATCCGGTGGGCGCCATCCATGTGTCGTGGAACGACGGCCCAGACTGGGAGGTGAATCCGAACTTCGTGGGCGAGGTCAAGAAACTCGCCGGCAACGGCGGCCACCGCCCGATCCTGCTCATCTGCCGCTCCGGCAATCGCTCAGAAGTCGCGGGCGAGGCGCTCGAACAGGCGGGCTTCACCACCGTCTACAACGTCAGCCATGGCTTCGAAGGCGAACTCGACGCCAACCACCACCGCAACTCGGTCAATGGCTGGCGCTTCGACGGCCTGCCCTGGGCGCAGTGCTGAGCGCACGGCCCGCACTCACAGCGTCGCCTGGCGCCTCCGCCACATCCACAGCAGCCAGCACGACACACCGAGCCCCACGAACAGCGCCATGCCTGTGGCAAGGCTGAGCGTACTCGTCCACAGCAATGGCGCCACCACGCCCGCCAGCAGCGCATTGATGCCGATCTGCATGAAGCTCTGGCAGCTCGACGCCATGCCGCGACGCGCCGGAAACAGATCCAGGGCGAGGATGTTCAGTGTCGGCGTGGCAATCGACATGCCGCAGCAATAGAGGCCGACCGCAAGCACGATCCAACGCTCCGCCCCAGGCAAGCCCGCGGACACGAGCAGGTTTGCCAGCACGGCCGCGAACATGAGGGCAAAACCCGCCCCAACGGTGCGCCCCGGCCGCCAGACCCCGGCCATGCGCTCCGAGAGCAGCGAGCCGAGCATCATTCCGCCCACGGCGGGGCCGAACAGCCAGATGAACCCCGTCGTACCCAGGCCAAGGTGCTCAAGGATGAACACGGGTGCGGACATGACGTAGAGGAAAAAGCCGCAGAAATTGAGTGCGGCGGTCAAGCCGAGCAGCACGAAGGCCGGGCTGCCGAAGACCGCCCGGTAGCCGCGCAACAGTTGCGCCGGGTGCAGCGACTGGCGCTCCGCCACCGGCAAGGTCTCGGGCAGCAGGCGCCAGGTCGCCAGCGTGAGCGCGATACCGAACACGGCCAGGAAGATGAAGATCGAGCGCCAGCCGGCGAGCGCAAGGAGGGCGGCGCCCACCAACGGCGCGATCGCCGGCGCAAGGGCGAAGATGAGCATCACCCTCGCCATCAGACGTTGCGCCTGCGCCCCCTCATGAACATCGCGCACCACGGCACGGCCCACGACAACGCCAGCGCCGCCGCATACGCCCTGCAGGACGCGCCCCAGCCACAGCCACTCGATGCTGGGCGCGGCGGCACACAGTATCGAGGCCAGGGCGAACACCGCGGTCAGCACGAGCAGCACACGCCGGCGCCCATAGCGGTCGGCCAGCGCACCGTGCCACAGCACCATGCCCGCCAGCCCCAGCATGTAGGCGCTCAGGGTCTGCTGAACCTGGATCGCTGTCGCCTCGAGATCGGCGCCGATCCGCGGAAAGGCAGGCAGGTAGGTGTCGATCGAGAATGGGCCGATCGCGGACAATGCCGCGAGCAGCCAGGGCAACCAGAGTGCGTTGGCAGGCATGTAAGGAGTCAGCCGGATGCGGGAAGGAAGCACACAGCCCGTGTGAGGCAGTGCGCCTACGGCATCCAGGTCGGTTCGGGAACAAGGACACCAGCTTAACCCAGTGCGGGGGCGGGCGCCCGCGATCAGCGCCCATCGACGCTGCGCCGGTACTGGATGGCCTCGGCCACCTGCGCGGATCCGGGCTGAGCCAGGCCAGCCAGGTCGGCGAGCGTGCGCGCGACGCGCAGGATGCGGTGATAGGCACGCGCGGACAGGTTGAGGCGGCTCATTGCCTGCTTGAGCAGGCTCGCCCCGGCGGCGTCCGGTGTGCACCAGCGCTCGACCTGCCCCGGTTCGAGGCGGGCATTGACCGTGCCCTGGCGTTCGAACTGACGCGAGCGCGCCGTCGCCACGCGTGCGCGCACCGCGGCCGAATCCTCCCCCGGGCTGGCGCTGGCAAGCTCATCGTGCGCGATCGCAGGCACTTCAACGCTGAGATCGATGCGGTCGAGCAGCGGGCCGGAGATGCGCGCGCGATAGCGCGCCACCTGCTCAGGCGTACACACGCAGGCGCGATGCGGATGGCCGGCATAGCCGCAGGGGCACGGATTCATCGCGGCCACGAGCTGAAAGCGGGCTGGAAACTCAGCGCGCTTGCGCGCACGCGACACCGTCACCGTGCCGCTCTCGAGCGGCTCGCGCAAAGCCTCGAGCACACGGCGATCGAACTCCGGCAGCTCGTCGAGGAAGAGCACGCCGTGGTTTGCCAGCGAGATCTCGCCTGGCCGCGGCATCGCCCCGCCGCCGACGAGCGCGGCAGCCGAAGCGGTGTGGTGGGGCGCCCTGAAGGGCCGCTGGCGCCAGCGCGCGGGATCGAAGCTCCCTTCGAGCGAGAACAGCGCGGCGCTCTCGACCGCCTCCGCCTCGGTCATCACCGGCAACAGCCCCGGCAGACGCTGAGCGAGCATCGACTTGCCCGTGCCGGGCGGGCCAAAAAGCAGGATCGAGTGCGCACCTGCTGCTGCCACCTCAAGCGCGCGACGCGCCTGCAACTGACCACGCACGTCGGCGAGGTCGGGCATGCCGTCGCGTAACGCTGTCTCGGGAGGCCGTGATGCCGCACGCTGCAGCACGGTATGGCCATTGAGGTGAGCGCACACCTCAAGCAGGCTGGCAGCCCCCAGCACGAAGGCATCCTGGGCGAGCACGGCCTCGGCAGCATTGTCGGCCGGCAGCACCAGCTTACGGCGCGCACGTGCTGCGGCCAGCGCCACCGCCAGCACACCACGCACCCCGCGCAGGCCGCCGGTCAGCGACAGCTCGCCACAGAACTCGATGCCGTCAAGGCTCCCATCAGCCACCTGACCGGACGCGGCCAGGATGCCAACGGCAATGGCGAGATCGAAGCGCCCGCCCTCCTTTGGCAGGTCGGCAGGCGCGAGATTGACGGTGATCCGGCGTTGAGGGAATTCGAACTGCGAGGTCTGGATCGCGGCGCGCACACGATCACGCGCCTCGCGCACCTCGGTATCGGGCAGACCGACGAGGTTGAATGCCGGCAGGCCGTTGGCCAGGTGCACCTCGACCATGACCTCGTGGGCTTCGAGGCCGTCGAGCGCTCGACTGCGCACCAGCGCAAGGGACATGCGGTTCTCCGGACTGGACGGAGCGCCAGTCTAGCGGAGAAGCAAAAAATGACAAAAAACTATTCCGGACAGATCGATCCGGACTGTGGTCAAACGCTGCGGTCTGCCTCTGCGGCAAGCAGACGCTCGAGCTCTGCCACCCGCTGTTCAAGTTCGGCGAGCTTCTGGCGGCTGTGGGCGAGCATCTCGCGCTGCACCTCGAACTCCTCCCGCGTCACCAGTTCCAGCTTGCCGAACGCGCTGCCGATGAGCGCCTTGGCGTTTTTCTCGATGTCGCGAACCGGGCTGTTGGCGGCGAGCTCGGAGAGCTTGGCGCCGATTTCGTCAAGGATGCGGGGAGTGCTCATGGTGGCCTGCCTGAAACGTGAGGAATGGCGCGAAGTCTAGCACGCCGCCCGCGATGCACCAGAAGCTGGCAGTCACGGCCCGGCTCGATGCACCAAGTCGGTGCATACCGAGCCATTCTCGTGCATGAATCCGTGCGGCAGCGCAGCAAAACAACGGCTGCGCCCCCCCAATCATCCTGATAACTTCATATTTAACAATCACTTCAGTTTGCTGGCACACGCCGTGCTTTGGGATCAGCGTCAAAACCCGAAACCCGCTCAGGAGTTCATCATGCGCAAGTCCCTTCTCACCACCGCCCTTCTTGCCGCACTGCCCTTCGCAGGCGTCGCCCATGCCGGCGACGGCCCCATCAGCGCCAACCTGACCATCACCACGGACTACGTCTTCCGCGGCATCACCCAGTCGCAGGGCAAGCCGGCACTGCAGGGCGGCTTCGACTACGCGCACGAGAGCGGGCTCTACATCGGCACCTGGGGCTCGAACGTCGGTTGGGTCGACGACATCGCCAAGACCAACAACAGCCTCGAGCTCGACCTCTACGTCGGCTATGCGGGCGAAGCAGGCCCCTTGTCTTACGACGTCGGCGTGATCCAGTACTACTACCCGGGCGACAAGATCGCCGGCACGCCGTCGCCGGACTCGACCGAGGTCTACCTGTCGCTGGGCTGGCAGTTCCTAGAGCTGAAGTACTCGCACGCCGTCTCCAAGCACCTGTTCGGGTGGACGGGCACGAATGGCGAGAAGACCCGCAACAGCAACTATCTGGAGCTCAACGCCGAGTACGAGGTCGCCCCGACCTGGACCTTGTCGGCGCACGTCGGCCACCAGCGCATCCGCAAGAACAGCGATGCGACCTACACCGACTGGGGCCTGGGCATCAGCAAGGACGTCGGCTTCGGCACCGTTGCATTCAGCTATTCGGACTCCGACGCCAATGGCAGCTGCGCACTTGGTCAGCCCTACTGCTTCGGCAGCAATGGCAAGAACGCGGCCGGCGACCGCTACGTGCTGTCCTTCACGAAGGAATTCTGATCCCTCGCGGCCCGGACACCCGCTTCCGGGCCGTTTGCGAGAACCATGACAGAGGCAAGCCCCATGAAACTCATCGCTGCCATCATCAAGCCGTTCAAGCTCGACGAAGTGCGCGAAGCACTCTCGGCCATCGGCGTGCAAGGCATCACGGTCACCGAGGTCAAGGGCTTCGGCCGCCAGAAGGGCCACACCGAGCTCTACCGTGGCGCCGAGTACGTCGTCGACTTCCTGCCCAAGGTAAAGGTCGAGGTCGCGGTGACCGACGACATCCTTGACCAGGTGCTGGAAGCCATCGAGAAGTCCGCCGCCACCGGCAAGATCGGCGACGGCAAGATCTTCGTCTTCGATCTCGAACAGGCCATTCGCATCCGCACCGGCGAGTCCGGCACAGATGCGCTCTAAGGGAGAACATGCAATGAAGCGAATCCTGACCCCCCTGCTGGTGGCCACGACCGCCAGCCTTGCCGGCCCCGCGGTGGCCAGCGAATCAGAGGTACTCAAGCACGTCTTCGAGCTGCAGTACGCCATGGACACCTTCTACTTCCTGGTGTGCGGCGCCCTCGTGATGTGGATGGCAGCGGGTTTTTCGATGCTCGAGGCCGGCCTGGTGCGCTCGAAGAATACCGTCGAGATCCTCACCAAGAACGTCGCCCTGTTCGCCATCTCCTGCATCATGTACCTGATCTGCGGCTACGCGATCATGTATGGCGGCGGCATCTTCCTGTCAGGTATCGACGGCGGTGACAAGCTCGTCGATGAAGCCTTCCAGGCCTTCGCAGAGCGCGAGGACGGCTTCGGCGGCGACTCGATCTACTCCGGCGCTTCCGACTTCTTCTTCCAGGTCGTGTTCGTCGCCACCGCGATGTCGATCGTCTCCGGCGCCGTTGCCGAACGCATGAAGCTTTGGGCCTTCCTGGCCTTCGCGATCGTCATGACCGGCTTCATCTACCCGATGGAAGGCTCCTGGACCTGGGGCGAGAACGACGTCCTCGGCCTGTACAACCTGGGCGACCTCGGCTTCTCGGACTTCGCCGGCTCGGGCATCGTGCATATGGCCGGTGCGGCTGCCGCGCTCGCCGGTGTGATGCTGCTCGGCGCCCGCAAGGGCAAGTACGGCCCCAACGGCGAGGTACGCGCCATCCCCGGCGCCAACCTGCCGCTGGCCACGCTCGGCACCTTCATCCTGTGGATGGGCTGGTTCGGCTTCAACGGCGGTTCGGTGCTGAAGCTGGGCGACATCGCCAACGCCAACTCGGTGGCCATGGTGTTCCTCAACACCAACACTGCCGCAGCCGGTGGTGCGGTAGCCGCACTGATCGTCTCCAAGCTGATGTTCGGCAAGGGTGACTTGACCATGCTGCTCAACGGCGCGCTCGCCGGCCTGGTGGTGATCACCGCCGAGCCTTCGACCCCGACCCCGCTGGTGGCAACCCTGTTCGGCGCCGCAGGCGGTGTGCTGGTGGTGCTGTCGATCACCTTCCTCGACAAGCTCAAGATCGACGACCCCGTCGGCGCCATCTCGGTGCACGGCAGCTGCGGCCTGCTCGGTCTGCTGCTGGTGCCGGTCACCAACGGCGACGTCAGCTTCATCGGCCAGATCGTCGGTGCCCTGACCATCTTCGTGTGGGTCTTCGTGTGCAGCCTGATCGTGTGGAGCGTGCTCAAGGCGGTGATGGGTATTCGCGTCACGGCCGAGGAAGAGTACGAAGGCACCGACCTCACCGAGTGCGGTCAGGAAGCCTACCCCGAGTTCGTGACGAAGTAAGCATCAGCCAGCAAGCCTCACCCGGCAGGCGTCGCCTGCCGGCTCGCAAACCGCAGGGCGGGGCGCTACGGCGCCCCGCCCGCGCACCGGAGAAGACCATGAAGTTCATCACCGCGATCATCAAGCCCTTCAAGCTCGACGAAGTCCGCGAAGCACTGTCGGCCATCGGCGTGCAGGGCATCACCGTCACCGAGGTCAAGGGTTTCGGCCGCCAGAAGGGCCATACCGAGCTCTACCGTGGCGCCGAGTATGTCGTCGACTTCCTGCCCAAGGTGAAGGTCGAGGCAGCTGTCGACGACAACGTGCTCGACCAGGCTCTGGAAGCCATCGAGAAGTCCGCCGCCACCGGCAAGATCGGCGACGGCAAGATCTTTGTCTTCGATCTCGAGCAGGTCATCCGCATCCGCACCGGTGAGACCGGTACCGACGCCCTGTAAGCGAGCACACCCAAAATGAAAACAATCCATACGCTGCTGTCTGCAAGCCTTCTTGTCGGCCTGCCCGCCGTCTCCGGCGGCGCCCTCGCCCAGGAGGCGGCCGAAGCCGCCGTCGAGGTGCACAAGGGCGATGTCGCCTGGATCATGACCGCGACGCTTCTCGTGCTGATGATGGCCCTGCCCGGCCTGGCGCTGTTCTATGGCGGCCTGGTGCGCGCCAAGAACATGCTGTCGGTGCTGATGCAGGTGATGACCGTGTTCTCGCTCAACGCACTGCTGTTCGCCGTCTATGGCTACAGCCTGGCCTTCACCGAGGGCACCCCCTTCATCGGCTCGCTCGACAAGGTCTTCCTGTCCGGCGTCACCATCGACTCGCTCGCCGACACCTTCACCGACAACGTGAAGCTGCCCGAATTCGCCTTCATCGCCTTCCAGGCCACCTTTGCCGGCATCACCGGCGCACTCGTCGTCGGCGCCTTCGCCGAGCGCATGAAGTTCTCGGCGGTGCTGATCTTCTCGGTGATCTGGTTCACCTTCTGCTACCTGCCGATCTGCCACATGGTGTGGGGTCCGGGCGGCTACCTCCTGGAGGACGGTGCGCTCGACTTTGCCGGCGGCACGGTGGTGCACATCAACGCCGGTATCGCTGGCCTGGTGGGCGCCTACATGGTCGGCAAGCGCATCGGCTTCGGTCGCGAATCGATGGCACCGCACAGCCTGACGCTGACGATGGTCGGCGCTTCGCTGCTGTGGGTGGGCTGGTTCGGCTTCAATGCCGGCTCCAACCTCGAGGCCACCTCGGGCGCGGCGCTCGCCTTCATCAACACCTTGTTCGCCACCGCCGCCGCGGTGCTGGCCTGGTCGCTGGCCGAGGCCCTGCTCAAGGGCAAGCCCTCGATGCTGGGCGCGGCCTCGGGCGCGGTCGCCGGCCTGGTCGCCATCACCCCTGCCTGCGGCTCGGTGGGCCCGATGGGCGCGATCGTGATCGGCACGCTGTCCGGCTTCATCTGCCTGTGGGGCGTCAATGGCCTCAAGCACATGCTGGGCGCCGATGACGCCCTCGACGTGTTTGGCGTGCATGGCGTGGGCGGCATCGTCGGCGCGATTCTCACCGGCGTGTTCGCTGCGCCCGCCCTGGGCGGCACCGGCGGCGAGGACTTCGCCATGGGCGCCCAGGTTTGGATCCAGACCTGGAGCGTGATCGTCACCATCGTGTGGTCGGCAGTGGTCGCCTTCATCGCCTACAAGATCGCGGACATCCTGGTCGGCCTGCGCGTGCCCGAAGAAGAGGAGCGCGAGGGCCTGGACATCACGGCGCACGGGGAGTCCGCTTATCGCAGTTGAGCCGCAAGGCCAAGCACTTCACCTGCGGGACCGCTCTCCTCCGGTCCTGTTTCGAGCGGCGCCCTGCGGGGCGCCGTTTTTTTTCCTCCCCCTGCACTCGCCGAGCTGCCGGCTGCGACACCCGGCATGCGCAAGGTACACCTCGATGCGGGCAGATCCCGGCGTGGTGCAAACACCAGCCGGCACCATGCTCGAGCACGATGCACCAAATCAGTGCAGCCAGTATTGATCTTGACCGATGTTAGGCACGAAACGCCCAGCAAACACAGGGACTTGGGAGCTGGCACGATCCTCGCTTTACGTTGACCATGCAGGAGCGGCGCCTAAGCACGGACGTCGCACAGCACAATCTGGAATGGATGACTAGGGTTCCGGCCCGCGCGAGCGGGTGGCTGGTCCGAGAGTCATCGACCTCTGGCGAGGTTACACGGCGGGATAAAAGCCCGGGAGAACGCACCGTCACCGGTGATGTGCCGCTCCCGCCCGACCCGATAACCGCACGGAGGTTCTCATGACCCAGTTCCGCACCCTTGCAGCAGCCGCAGCGGCTGCGCTTACGCTGTCCCTCGCCGTGGCAACGCCCGCCCAGGCCGCGCCCAAATCCAGCTTCAAGGTGTGCTGGACGATCTACGCTGGCTGGATGCCCTGGGAATACGCGGCCTCGAGCGGCATCATGGCCAAGTGGGCGGACAAATACGGCATCAAGGTCGACGTCGTTCAGGTCAACGACTACATCGAGTCGATCAACCAGTACACCGCGGGCGGCTTCGACGCTTGCGCCATGACCAACATGGATGCACTGACGATCCCGGCCGCAGGCGGCGTCGACTCCACCGCGCTGATCGTCGGCGACTTCTCCAACGGCAACGATGGCATCGTGCTCAAGGGCGAGGGCAAGACACTGGCCGATCTGAAGGGCCTGCCGGTCAACCTGGTCGAGCTCTCGGTCTCTCACTACCTGCTCGCCCGCGGGCTCGAGTCCGTCGGGCTGAGCGAGCGCGACATCAAGGTGGTCAACACCTCCGATGCCGACCTGGTAGCCGCCTTCGCCACCTCGGGGGTACAGGCGGTGGCGACCTGGAACCCGTTGCTCGCCGAGGTCACCGCCATGCCCAAGGTCAGCAAGGTGTTCGACTCCAGCCAGATCCCCGGCGAGATCATCGACCTGATGGTGGTCAATACCCGCACCCTGGGCGACAACCCGGCTCTTGGCAAGGCGTTGGCCGGCGCCTGGTACGAGGTCATGTCGGTCATGAGTGCCGACACCCCCGCCGGGGAGGCGGCGCGCACCCATATGGCCGCAGCGGCGGGCACCGACCTCGCCGGCTATGAAGCCCAACTCGCCGCCACCCGCATGTTCTACTCCGCCGCCGAGGCGTTGGCCTTCACCGAAAGCGCGGCGCTGCCGGCAACCATGACCAAGGTCGCCGAGTTCAGCTTCAAACACGGCCTGCTCGGCGAGGGCGCGCGCAGCGCCGACGCAGTGGGCATGAGCTTCCCTGGCGGCACCACCGGCAACGCCGCCAACGTGAAGCTGCGCTTCGACCCGACCTACATGCGGATGGCCGCCGACGGCAAGCTCGACTAACGCTTCCGCCCCGGCACGCTTGCCCCGCGTGCCTGCAGCCCCGGCTGCATGGCACAGGCGGCGGCCGCCCCCTAGCCTTGGAGCCACGGAGCCCCCGATGCGCCTGATCAACCGAAAACCCGGCCCCAGCTGGCGGATCAGCCTGGCGATGCTGCCCTTCGCCCTGCTGCTGGTCGCCTACCTCGCCGGCTCGGCCGCACGCCTGGCCGAGAACCCGCAGGACAAGCTGCTGCCCAGCGTGGTGCAGATGGCCGACGCTGTCGAGCGCATGGCCTTCAAGGAGGATCCGCGCAGCGGCCGCTACCTGCTGTGGGACGACACGGCCGCGAGCCTGAAGCGGCTCGCCATGGGGCTGGCCATTGCTGCTGCACTCGGCCTCAGCCTGGGCATCCTCGCCGGCAGCCTACCGCTGTTCGGCGCCGCGCTGTCGCCGCTGCTCACCGTGGTGTCCATGATTCCACCGCTGGCCATCCTGCCGGTGCTGTTCATCGTGTTCGGCCTGGACGAGCTATCCAAGGTAATGCTGATCGTGCTCGGCATCACCCCGGTGATCGCCCGCGACCTCGAACAGCGTGCGCGAGAGATCCCCGCCGAGCTGCTGATCAAGGCCCAGACCCTGGGCGCCAACACCTGGACGCTGATCCTGCGCGTGGTGCTACCGCAATTGCTGCCGCGCCTGCTGATCGCGCTGCAGCTGGCGCTCGGTTCTGCATGGCTGTTCCTGATCGCCGCCGAGGCGATCGCCTCCACCGACGGCCTCGGCTACCGCATCTTCCTCGTCCGCCGCTACCTGGCCATGGACGTGATCCTGCCCTACGTGGCATGGATCACGCTGCTCGCCTGGCTGATGGATCTCGGCCTGAAGCGTCTGACCCGTGCCGCCTTCCCCTGGTACGAAGGAGGTCGAGCATGAGCTTCATCCAGGTCCGCAATGTCTGGCAGCAGTATGGCGACCAGACGGTGCTCGAAAATCTGCGCCTGGACATCGACCAGGGCGAGTTCTGCGCCCTGGTCGGTGCCTCCGGCTGCGGCAAGTCCACCTTCCTGCGCATGCTGCTCGGCCAGGAGCGCCCGCACAGGGGCCAGATCCTGCTCGACGACAAGCCCCTGGTGGCCGAACCCGACCCCAGCCGCGGCATCGTCTTCCAGCGCTACTCGGTCCTGCCGCACCTGAGCGTGCTCGACAACGTCGCCCTCGGGCTGGAGTTGCCGCGCGCCCCCTTGCTTGGTCGCCTGTTCGGCCGCGCCAAGGCCGAGGCGCGCACGCAGGCCGCGCAGCTGCTGCGCCGCGTCGGCCTCGACCACGCGCTCGACAAGTACCCCAGCCAGCTGTCCGGCGGCATGCAGCAGCGCCTGGCGATTGCCCAGGCGCTGATCATGAAGCCGCGCATGCTGCTGCTGGACGAGCCCTTCGGGGCGCTCGACCCCGGCATCCGCAAGGACATGCACGCGCTGCTGCTCGAGCTCTGGCAGGAGACGGGGCTCACCGTGCTGATGGTCACTCATGACCTGTCCGAGGGCTTCACCCTCGGCACCCGCCTGCTGGTGTTCGACAAGGTGCGCAACGACCCGCAGGCACCCGGCGCCTACGGCGCCCGCATCACCTACGACCTCCCCCTCAACCTCGACCGCCGCGCCACCCGCGAGGCCGTCGCCGCGCTGCCCGCCCATGTGACCGGCGCGCTCAAGACCGCATGACGAGTTCCCCATGACCAACACGCTCACGCCCCACGCCAGCCCGCTGCCCTACCCCGCGCTGCACGAGGAAGTCCTGCCCGGTGGCGGCCACCGCTCCTTCATCCTGCGCCGCGGCCGGCTGCTGCGCCTCACCGATATCGAGGGCGGCGCCAACGTCAGCATGCTGCTGTTCAACGCTTTCGAGAAAACCGAACGCCTGAACCTGCCCGACTCGCTCAAGTGCCAGCACACCGCCAAACTCACCCGCGGCCATTGCCTGTACTCGGACATGGGCCGCGTGCTGGCGGCCATCACCGCCGACACCACGGGCTGGAGCGACAGCCTGGGCGGCGTGCTCAATGCCGACGAAGTGCGCGCGAAGTACGGCGATGGCCCCTACCAGACGCTGCGCAACGCCTGCCACCGCAACGGCACCGACAACCTGCTGGTGGAGCTGGGCAAATGGGGGATGGGGCTGGAGGACTTGCTGATGGTGCTGAACCTGTTCTCCCGCGTCAGCGTGGATGCGGCGGGCGGCATGCACTTCGTGCCCGGCAACAGCAAGCCCGGCGACCATATCGAGCTGTACGCGCCGATGGACACGCTGGTGGTGATGACCGCCCTGCAGCATCCGATGGATCCATCGCCGGACTACGCGCCCAGGCCGGTACGCCTGAGCTGGATGCAGGCCGACCCGGCCATTGCCGAGCACTGCCGGACCTCGCGCCCGGAGAACGTGCGCGGCTTCATCAACACCGAAAACCTCTACCTGTGAGGGCCGCCACCATGAGCACACTCACCGCCAGCGCACTCACTCCTGAAACCGCCGTCGCCCGTCACCTGATCCCCGCCGGCGAGCCCTGGGTCGGCGAAGTCAAGGCCGGCCAGACCATCCGCCTACTCGACCTGGAGGGCAACCAGGCCGTCGACACCCTGTTCTACAGCGCGGCCAACCCGCGCGAGCGCTACGACCCCCAGCGCACCCTGCGCCGCCAGGCCAGCATCTACCTGAGTACCGGCACGGTGCTGTACTCCAACCTGGGCAAGCCGCTGCTGACCATCGTCGCCGACACCTGCGGTCGCCACGACACCCTGGGTGGCGCCTGCGCGCAGGAGAGCAACACCGTGCGCTACGCGCTCGACAAGCTGCACATGCACGCCTGCCGCGACAACTTCCTGTGCGGTTGCCTGCATGACGGCCGTCTGGACAAGGGCGACATCGGTGCCAACATCAACTTCTTCATGAACGTGCCGGTCACGCCGGAAGGCGGGCTGAGCTTCGAAGACGGCATCTCCGCCGCCGGCAAGTATGTGGAACTGCGCGCCGAGATGGACGTGATCGTGCTGATTTCCAACTGTCCGCAGTTGAACAACCCGTGCAACGGCTACAACCCCACCCCGGCCGAAGTCCTGATCTGGGACGCCGCCGCGCGCTGACACCCCTGGCTGCCTGCAGCCCCACGGGGGACGACCCCCGCGGCACCGATCCGGGCGGGACGACCCGCCGCAGCTCGACTCCATCGGGTGAAACCATGTTCGACAAAGTCCTGATCGCCAACCGCGGCGCGATTGCCTGCCGCATCCTGCGCACCCTCAAGGCCCTGGGCACGACCGGGGTGGCGGTGTATTCCGAAGCCGACGCCGCCAGCCGCCATCTGATCGAAGCCGACGAGGCCCACAGCCTGGGTGAAGGCGCGGCGGCGCAGACCTATCTTGCGGTGGACAAGCTCCTCGCCATCGCCCTTGAGCGCGGCGTCGGCGCCATCCACCCCGGCTACGGCTTTCTGTCAGAGAACGCCGCCTTCGCCGAACGCTGCGAGGCTGCCGGCATCGCCTTCATCGGCCCCACCCCCGAACAACTGCGGGTGTTCGGCCTCAAGCACACCGCACGCGCGCTGGCCAAGACCCATGGCGTGCCCATGCTCGAAGGCACCGGTCTGCTCGCCTCGGTGGACGAGGCCCTCGCCGCCGCCGCCACCGTCGGCTACCCGGTCATGCTCAAGAGCACCGCGGGCGGCGGTGGCATCGGCATGCGCGTGTGCTGGGACGCCGCTGAGCTCGCGCAGCAGTTCGACGCGGTGCGCCGCCTGGGCGAGAACAACTTCTCCGACGCCGGGGTTTTCATCGAGAAATACATCGAACGCGCCCGCCACCTGGAAGTGCAGGTGTTCGGCGACGGCGCTGGCGAAGTGATCGCGCTCGGCGTTCGCGACTGCTCGGTGCAACGCCGCAACCAGAAGGTGCTGGAAGAAACACCGGCGCCGAACCTGCCTGCAGGCACGGCCGAGGCGCTGTGCGAAGCCG
This sequence comes from Thauera sp. 28, assembly GCF_000310145.2. Taxonomy (GTDB): domain Bacteria; phylum Pseudomonadota; class Gammaproteobacteria; order Burkholderiales; family Rhodocyclaceae; genus Thauera; species Thauera mechernichensis. The sequence continues at coordinate 12,442 of NZ_AMXA01000013.1, read as the reverse complement.
CGGTGCGACTGGCACGCGCGGTGAACTATCGCTCAGCCGGCACGGTGGAATTCGTGTACGACAGCGCGGCCGGCGCCTTCTACTTCCTCGAGGTGAACACCCGCCTGCAGGTGGAACATGGCGTCACCGAGCAAGTCTGGGGTGTGGACCTGGTGGCGTGGATGGTGCAACTCGCCGCCGGCGAACTGCCGCCGCTGGCCGAGCTTGCGGCCGGCCTGCGGCCGCGCGGCCACGCCATCCAGGCGCGACTGTACGCCGAAGACCCGGGCCGCGACTTTCAGCCCTGCCCCGGCCTGCTGACGGCGGTGGCCTTTCCGCCCGCCGACGGCCAGGCGCTGCGCATCGACACCTGGGTGGAGGCCGGCTGCGAGATCCCGCCGTACTTCGATCCCATGATCGCCAAGCTGATCACCCACGCCGACGACCGCAAGGCGGCCATCGCTGGCCTGGACGAGGCACTCGCCTCCAGCCGCCTGTATGGTGTCGAGACAAACCGCGACTACCTGCGCCAGATCCTCGCCGATGCGCCTTTTGCCAGCGGCCAGCCGTGGACGCGGTGCCTGGAGGGCCTGCGCTACCGCAGCCACAGCATCGAGTTCATCACTGCCGGCACCCAGACCACGGTACAGGACTGGCCGGGGCGGCTGGGCTACTGGGCCGTGGGAGTGCCTCCCTCCGGTCCGATGGACGACCGCGCCCTGCGCCTGGGTAACCGCCTGCTTGGCAATCCGGAAGGCGCCGCTGCGCTCGAAATCACCATGAGTGGGCCGGTGCTGCGCTTCAACTGCGATGCCGTGGTGGCAGTCACCGGCGCGGACATTCCGCTCGCCCTCGATGACCAGCCGCAACCGATGAACACGGCCATCTTCATTCCGGCCGGCAGCCGCCTGGTCTTCGGCACCATCGCCGGCAGCGGCACCCGCAGCTACCTGTGCGTGCGCGGTAGCCTCGACGTGCCGGCTTACCTGGGTAGCCAAAGCACCTTCACCCTCGGCCAGTTCGGCGGCCATGGCGGCCGCGCGCTGCGCGGCGGCGACGTACTGCACCTGCTCCCGCTGAGCGAGTCCGCCGCCGGCAGCAGCCTGCCCGCCACGCTGACCCCGGCCCTGCCGGCCATACGCGAGCTACGCGTGATCTACGGTCCGCACGGCGCGCCCGAGTACTTCAGCCCAGCCTACATCGAGCGCTTCTTCGCCACCGACTGGGAGGTGCATTTCAACTCCAGCCGCACCGGCGTGCGCCTGATCGGCCCCAAGCCGGAATGGGCACGCGACAGCGGCGGCGAGGCCGGGCTGCACCCGTCCAACATCCACGACAACCCCTACGCGGTCGGCGCGGTGGACTTCACCGGCGACATGCCGGTCATCCTCGGCCCCGACGGCCCCAGCCTGGGCGGCTTCGTCTGCCCGGTGACGGTGATCGAGGCCGACCTGTGGCAGCTCGGCCAGCTGAAGGCCGGCGACAAGCTGCGCTTCGTGCCGGTGGCACTCGCTACTGCTCGTGAGCTCGCGGGTGCCCGGCAGGCCGAGGCGCACACCCTCGCCCAGCCCTACCCGGCATATAGCGCGCCCATCACGCCCGCTTCGCCCATCGTGCTCGAACTCGGCGAAGCCGACACCCGGCTGGTGGCGCGCCTTTCCGGCGACACCCACCTGCTGCTGGAGATCGGCCCGGCCGAACTCGACCTCGTGCTGCGCTTCCGCGCCCACGCGCTGATGCAGGCGATCGAGGCCCTTGGGCTGGACGGCCTGGTCGATCTCACCCCCGGCATCCGCTCACTGCAACTGCACTACCGGCCGGAGACCCTGCCGCTGGCCGAACTGCTCGAACGCATCGCAGCACTCTGGGCGGGCGTTTGCGCCCAGGACGATCTGGAAGTGCCCTCGCGCATCGTGCATCTGCCGCTGTCCTGGGATGACCCCGCCTGCCGCCTGGCGATCGAGAAATACATGACCACGGTGCGCAAGGACGCCCCCTGGTGCCCGAGCAACCTCGAGTTCATCCGCCGCATCAACGACCTGCCCGATCTCGACGCAGTGCAGCGCGCGGTGTTCGAGGCGAGCTATCTGGTGATGGGCCTGGGCGACGTTTACCTGGGTGCGCCGGTGGCCACGCCGCTCGACCCGCGTCACCGCCTGGTCACCACCAAGTACAACCCGGCGCGCACCTGGACCGCCGAGAACTCGGTCGGCATCGGTGGCGCCTATCTATGCATCTACGGCATGGAAGGGCCGGGCGGCTATCAGTTCGTCGGCCGCACGCTGCAGATGTGGAACCGCTACCGCCAGGTGGCGGCCTTCGACGGCAAGCCCTGGCTGCTGCGCTTCTTCGACCAGATCCGCTTCCACCCGGTGTCGGCCGAGGCGTTGCTGCGCATCCGCCACGACTTCCCGCTCGGCCGCCACACGATCGAGATCGAGCCGAGCACGCTGCGCCTTTCCGACTACCAGGCCTTCCTCGCCCGCGAAGCCGACGGCATCGCCGCCTTCCGCGCCCAGCAGCGCGCCGCCTTCGACGCCGAGCGCGAACGCTGGATCGCCAGCGGCCAGGCCCATTTCGAGGCTGAGGACGTCGCCCCCGACCTGGGCGAGGATGCGGCACTCGGCCACGGCGAGCACGGTATCGAGAGCCACATCGCCGGCAACCTGTGGCAGGTCCGGGTAGAGGCCGGCCAGCGCGTCAGCGCAGGCGACACGCTGGTCGTGCTCGAGTCGATGAAGATGGAGATCCCCCTCACCGCGCCACGCGACGGCATCGTCAAAGAGGTCCGTGTGCAGCCCGGCTCGCCGGTACGCGCCGGCCAACGCGTCCTGATCCTGGAGGAAGCATGAACACCCCGCAGTTCGACCAAGCCCTCGGCGATCCCTTCGGCCATTCCCTCAGCCACCCCTTCGACCTGCGTCTCGACGCCCTGCTTGCCGCCTATCGCGACGGCCGCATCGAGCCGCGCGGCCTGATCGGCGCGCTGCGCACCCGCGCGCTCGCGCTCAACGCGGAGTACCGGCTGTTCATCCACGTGCTCGACGAAGCCGAACTCGAGCCCTACCTCGCCGCGCTCGAGCATCAGTCGCCAGCCGACTTGCCCCTGTTCGGCATCCCCTTCGCCATCAAGGACAACATCGACCTTGCCGGCATCCCGACCACGGCAGCCTGCCCGGCGTTCGCCTACACGCCGGCACGCTCGGCGACCGTGGTCGAGCGCCTCGTCGCGCTCGGCGCCATCCCCATCGGCAAGGCCAACCTTGACCAGTTCGCCACCGGGCTCAACGGCACCCGCTCACCCTATGGTGCCTGCCGCAATGCGGTGCTGCCCGACTACCCCGCGGGTGGCTCGAGTGCCGGTTCGGCGCTGGCCGTTGCCCTTGGCGTCGCGAGTTTTGCGCTCGGCACCGACACCGCGGGCTCCGGCCGGGTGCCGGCCGCGTTCAACAACCTGGTCGGCACCAAGCCCTCGCGCGGCCTGCTGTCGACCGCCGGCGTCGTGCCGGCCTGCCGCACACTGGACTGCGTCACCTTCTTCACCGCCACCGCCAGCGAGGCGTCCCGCCTGCTGGGTCTGTGCGCTGGCCTTGATGCGCTCGACCCCTACAGCCGCCACAACCCGTCCTGGAACCACGCCGCCGCCTTCGGCACGCCGCTGCCCTTCCGCTTCGGCGTGCCGCGCCCCGCGGACCTCGAGTTCTTCGGCTGCACGGAGGGGCCGGCGCTGTTCGCCAGCGCCATCGAGCGGCTGCGCGCAATCGGCGGCGAGGCCGTGGAGATCGACTTCACGCCCTTCCTCGAGGCTGCCCGCCTGCTCTACGAGGGCCCCTGGGTGGCCGAGCGCTACAGTGTGGTCGGCCCGCTCATGGAGCGCACGCCGGACGCCGTGCTACCGGTGATCCGGGCTGTGCTCGCCAAGGCACCAGGCGCGACCGCAGTCCAGACCTTCGAGGCCCAGTACCGTCTGCAGGCCTACAAGGCACGCTGTGACGCACTGCTCGCCGAGCTCGACTGCGTGCTCACACCCACCATCGGTCGCCCGGTGACACTGGCCGAGCTCGCAGCCGAACCGGTGCTGCGCAACAGCGACCTCGGCCATTACACGAACTTCATGAACCTGCTCGACTACGCGGCCGTGGCCGTGCCCAGCGCAGTAATGAAGAACGCGCTGCCCTGGGGCGTTACCCTGTTCGGCCGCGCCTTCACCGACCAATACCTGCTCTCGCTCGCCGACGCTTTCCAGCGCGTCCAGGCCGAGCTGCCGCTCACCGGGGGGCACGCGCTCGACACCCCCCGCCCCGTCGGCCGCGCCCAGCACGACCGGCTCGCCATCGTCGTGTGCGGCGCCCACCTGCAAGGCCTGCCGCTGAACCACCAGCTCACCACACGCGGTGCGCGACTGCTCGAACGCACTGTCAGCAGTCCGCACTACCGGCTCTACGCGCTGGCCGGCGGCCCACCGCTGCGCCCGGGGATGGTCAGGGTGGCCGAAGACGGGTGCGCCATTGAGGTGGAGGTGTGGGAACTGCCCGCTGCCGAGTTCGGCAGCTTCCTGGCCGGCATCCCGAGCCCGCTCGGGCTCGGCAAGGTCGAACTGGCGGACGGCCGCTGGGAGATCGGCTTCATCTGCGAGCCCTCAGGCATCGCCGGTGCGACCGAGATCAGCCACTTCGGTGGCTGGCGGGGTTACCTGGCAAGTCGGTAAGGAGAGATGCAGCGGGCCGTCTCGGCCTCGGAGACGGCCGGCGTCGCTCCGCCCCCCAACGGGCTGCGCGACTCAGCCCGATGCTGTGCAATGCACCGCCAGCCATAGCGCATCCGCACTGGTTGACGCCACCCTGTGCCGGCAGTGCGCAGGCAAGGCAAGCCAGTCGCCTGCGGTGAGTGCGATCGTGTCGCCGCCGTCGAACTCGAGCACGGCCTCGCCAGCGAGCAGCGCTACCCACTCGTCCCCGGCCTGGTCGTACCACTCGCCGGAGGCGCTTGCATGGCCATGGGAGACAATGCGCTCGATCCGGCAGGCCGGGTTGGCGAACAGGGTCTGGAAGATCTCGCCCCCGGCTGGCGGCGGCAGCGCGGCAGCGAGCTTGCCGCGCTGGATGGTGGCAACAGGCGCACTCATCGCACCGCTCACGACACGATGTAGGCCGCCGAGCCGGTGGCGAGCAGCTTGCCATCGGCGGCGAGAAAGCCCATCCGCGTCGAGGCGACGCGCGACCCCAGGCGCAGCACCTCGGCCTCCATGCGGAAGGACTCACCGATGCCGGGGCGCAGGTAATCGACCCGCAGGTCGATGGTTCCAAGACGGGAGAAACGGTGCAGGCGCTGCAAAACCGGCTCGTCCAGATGACGGGCGCCGATCGCCCCCATCACCGCCAGGCCGCCCATGGCGTCGAGGCAGGCCGATATGACCCCGCCGTGGATGCGGTTGTGCAGAAAGTGTCCCACCAGTTCCGGGCGCATCTCGATTCGCCCGGTGGCACGTACCCCATCGATGTCCTCGATGCGCAGGCCCATCAGCGCATTGAATGCGATATTGCGCTCGAAAATCTCGCGCACACCGGCGATGAACTCGGGCTCGAACTGAACCGGGCTTTCGTTTGTACTCGTGCTCTTCGACATCTGTAAGCCATCCCTCCTCGAGTGCTACGGGCCGGAGGGCGGAGGCCCCCCGGTTACCCGGCATCAGGCCAGTGCGGCATCCGTATCCATCAGCGCCGCGCTGCCCGCACGCGCCGCACGCATCAGCATCGCCGTCTCCGGGAACAGGCGGGCGAAGTAGAAGCGTGCGGTCTGCAGCTTGGCAGTGTAGAACGGGTCGGTGCTGCCGGCGGCGAGCTTCTTGAGCGCGACCGCGGCCATCAGCGCGAAGAAGTAGCCGAACACCAGGTGCCCAGCCACGCGCAGGTAAGGCACCGCGGCGGCTCCCGCCTCATCCGGGTCCTGCAAGGCCTTGGCGCCGATCTCGGTGGTGAACTTGATCATCTGCTCGGCAAGTTGCGCGAGCGGGCTGATGAACTCCGACATCTTTTCATTGCCCCCCTCTTCGCGCAGCAGCGCGCCCACCATGCGGCCGAACTTCTGCAGTGTGGCGCCGTTGTTGCCAAGCACCTTGCGTCCGAGCAGGTCCAGGCTCTGCACGGTGTTGGTACCCTCGTAGATCATGTTGATGCGGGCATCGCGCACGAACTGCTCCATGCCCCACTCCTTGATGTAGCCATGGCCACCGAAGACCTGCATGCACTCGTTGGTGGCGGCAAAGCCGTTGTCGGTGACGAAGGCCTTGGCGATAGGGGTCAGCAGCGCAAGCAGCTCGGCGCTGTCCTGGCGCACTTGTTCGTCAGGGTGGTGCAGCTCCTTGTCCGACAGCACCGCGCAGAAGCACAGCAGCGCGCGCGCACCTTCGGCATAGGCCTTGGCGGTAAGCAGCATGCGGCGTACATCGGGATGCACGATGATCGGGTCTGCCGGCTTGTCGGTGGCCTTGGGACCGGTGAGGCTGCGCATCTGGATGCGCTCCTTGGCGTAGGCAAGCGCGTTCTGGAAGGCAACCTCGGTCAGCCCCAGGCTCTGGTTGCCTACGCCGAGGCGGGCGGCGTTCATCATCACGAACATGGCCTGCAAGCCCTTGTTGGGCTCGCCCACAAGCGTTCCGATCGCGTTCTCGAGCACCATCTGGCAGGTGGCATTGCCGTGGATGCCCATCTTGTGCTCCAGGCCGCCGCAGAAGATGCCGTTGCGCGCGCCGAGGGAGCCGTCGTCGTTGATCAGGTACTTGGGCACGATGAAGAGCGAGATGCCCTTGCTGCCTACCGGCGCGTCGGGCAGGCGGGCCAGCACCAGATGCACGATGTTGGCGGCGAGATCGTGCTCGCCCGCGCTGATGAAGATCTTCTCGCCGCTGATGCGGTAGGTGCCGTCACCCTGCGGCTCGGCCTTGGTGCGCAACAGCCCGAGATCGGTACCGCAATGTGGCTCGGTCAGGCACATGGTGCCGGTCCATTCGCCGCTGGTCAGCTTCGGCAGGTACAGCGCCTTCTGGGCGGGCGAGCCATGCGCGTGCAGGGCCTCGTAGGCGCCGTGCGACAGGCCGGGATACATCGTCCAGGCCTGGTTGGCGCTGTTGAGCATCTCGTACAGGCACTGGTTGAGGACCAGGGGCAGGCCCTGGCCGCCGTGCTCGGGATCGCAGGCCAGCGAAGGCCAGCCGCCGGCGACGTACTGCGCGTAGGCCTCCTTGAAACCGGCGGGTGCGCGCACCTCGTGCGTGGCACGATCGAGCTTGCAACCTTCGCTGTCGCCTCCGACGTTGAGCGGAAAGGTCACCTCGGCGGCGAACTTCCCCGCCTCCTCGAGCACGGCGTTGAAGGTGTCGACATCGAGCTCGGCGTGCGGCGGGCAGGCCTGGAGCTGGCCGACGGCGTCGATGACCTCGTGCAGCACGAACTGCATGTCGCGCAAGGGTGGGGCGTACTGGGGCATTGCGTATCTCCTCCGGGTGGTGTCGGGCGACCGGCCTGCACGAGGGCAGACTCAATCAAACGTTCGTTTTATTTTATACGGACATAAGCCCGAGTCAAACGATCGTTTGAACTCCGCCGCCTCTGCGGCCTGCCTCTGCACTCCCCGCCCCCGGAAACGATCGAGGCGACCCGCAGGTCGCCTCGATCATGCCGCTTTGCCACTGCAGTCCAGGCTGCAGTGCGGGGTTCAAGCACGCGGGACCGGCACTCCCGGGCTGACACACAGCGTGTGGTTGAGGGCGATGATCGCGTTCTTGTAGTCACTGCGCTCGATGATGAACTGCATGTTCACCTGGCGCAGCGTCTGCGACACGCAGTTCACGTTCACCTGTGCATCGGCCAGGGCCTGGGCGGCGCGCGCGAGCACGCCCGGAATGCTGATGTTCGAACCGATCGCGCACACGATCGCGCTCGGCTTGACGGTGACCACCTCGTAGCGCGCCTCGAGTTCGGCGACCAGCGCCGGCGTCACCGAGCTTTCCCACAGCACATGGGCAATGGAGTTGGCATTGGTGGCCTTGAGGATGTAGGAGATGCCGTGCCGGCAGAAGATCTCCATGATGCCCAGGTCAAAGCCGACCGTACCCACCATGCTCGGATCGTGAATCTCGACCAGGGTGACCTTGTCGCTGCCGGTCACCATCTCGACACGGGCGCGCTCGCCGACGTAGTCCTTGGTGATCAGCGTGCCGGGATGCTCGGGCTCGAAGGTGTTCTTGAGGCGGATGGGAATACCGGCAAGTTCCATCGGCTTGGCCGCCTTGGGGTGGATCGCCTCCATGCCGACATCGGCGAGCTGATCGGCGACGTCGTAGTTGGTGGCGCCCACGACCACCGCGTTCTCCAGGCCGACAATGTTGGGGTCGGCCGAGGACAGGTGGAACTCCTTGTGGATGACAGCTTCTGCCGGGCGCACCTCGACCGCGATCTTGCTGAAGGTGACCTCGGAGTAGCCGCGGTCGAACTCGCGCATGATGCCTTCCGTGCCCTTGGTGTAGCCGGTGGCAACAATCACGTTGCCGGCGATGTCCAGGCCCTTGAAGCTGTTGTGGATGCGCTCGTCGATGGTCCACGCCTCGTCGTCATGGAAGCCGGCGAGGTCGAGCAGGATGGCCTTGATCCCCTTGGCCTTGAGCATCTCGACGCTGTTGAAGGCGCTGTGCGACTCGCCGATGGAGGCCAGCACCTCGCGCGCGGCCAGCAGCACGTCCTCGCGACGGATGTAGCCGCTGGCGAGCACATGGTGCATCGCGTCGAGGTACTTCTTGACCTCGCCGATGCGCTCATCGACGAAGGCATCGGCCACGTCGAGCGGCAGGCCCAGCTCGGCAAAGCCGGCGTTGAGCTGCTTGAGGCTGACGGCCAGGCCGTCGAGCGCGGCATGGTAGTCAGCGCCGTCGGCAAAGAGGGCGTAGATGCCGGGCTGGCCGGTCTTCTTGTGCTCCAGAAGCTGGTTGGTCACACCCGAGTAAGCCGACACCACGAAGATGCGGCCGTAGATCCGGGCGCTGTCGTAGAGCATGATGTGGCGCAGCACGTCGCCGAATGCGGACATCGAGGTGCCGCCGATCTTCTCCACCGAGATCATCTGATTGCCAGGGCTTTGCATGAAGTGAGTTCCAGTTCTGGTTGCGGGCCGATCCAAACCCGTTATCGTATTGTTTCAGCGCAATAAAGGACAGGCCCCGCGCGGGGCTCGGTGCGAACAGCGCGCAGGTTTCAACGGAACACGATGGTCTTGTTGCCGTGCACCAGCACCCGGTCCTCGAGGTGGTAGCGCAGGCCGCGGGCGAGCACGGTCTTCTCGATGTCCTTGCCGTAGCGCACCATGTCCTCGACCGCATCGGAGTGGTCGATGCGGATCACGTCCTGTTCGATGATCGGCCCCTGGTCGAGGTCGGCAGTGACGTAGTGGCAGGTGGCACCGATCAGCTTGACGCCCTTGGCGTAAGCCTGGTGATAGGGCTTGGCACCGACGAAGCTGGGCAGGAAACTGTGGTGGATGTTGATGATGCGTCCCGGATAGGCTGCACACAGCTCGGGCGACAGGATCTGCATGTAGCGCGCCAGCACCATGGTGTCGCCACGCACCTCTTCGAAGATGCGCCGCACCTCGGCGTAGGCGTTCGACTTGTTGTCGGCCGTCACCGGCACGTGATGGAAGGGAATGCCGTGCCACTCGACGAAGCCGCGGAAGGTGTCGTGATTGGAGACCACACACGCAATCTCGATGTCGAGCTCCTTCGATTGCCAGCGCGCGAGCAGGTCGTACAGGCAGTGCTCCTGTTTGCTCACCAGCACCACGACCCGCTTCTTGACCGCCGAATCGGAGATCTTCCATTCCATCTCGAGTTCTTCGGCAAGCGGGCGGAAGCGCTCTCGGAATTCGGCAAGATGGAAGGGCAGGGAGTCGGCCTTGATCTCGATGCGCATGAAGTAGCGCCCAACCTCACCCGCCTCCAGCGGCGGCTCCGCATGCAGCGAGGTCTCGAGGATCCAGCCCTGGTGCTCGGCAATGAAGCCGGAAACCCGGGCGACGATACCGACACGGTCGGGGCAGGAGGCGGAGAGGGTGTAGAAGCGTTCGCGGTGCATATCGGGCAACACGCTCAGCCGGCGCGGGCAAATGCGCGGTCGATCTCGGTGCGCAGTGCAGCGTAATCGCGCACCACCGGGTACTGCGGGAACTCGCGCACCACGTTCTCGGGCGGATGGAACAGGATGCCGCCATGGGCTTCGCCAAGCATCGCGGTGTCGTTGTAGGAGTCGCCTGCAGCGACGACCTTGAAGTTGAGCTCCTTGAAGCGCTTGACCGCCTCGCGCTTCTGGTCCGGCATGCGCAGGTGGTAGTTCACCAGGATGCCCTCGGCGTTGGCCTCCAGGCTGTGGCAGAACAGCGTGGGCAGGCCGAGCTGCTTCATCAGCGGCTTGGCAAACTCGTAGAAGGTGTCGGACAGGATCACCACCTGATAGGCGTCACGCAGGTCGTCGAGAAAGGCACGCGCCCCCTCCATCGGCCCCATGCTGGCGATGACCTCCTGGATATCGGGCAGGCCGAGCTTCTTCTGCGCCAGGATGTCCAGGCGGTACTTCATCAAGGTGTCGTAGTTGGGCTCATCGCGAGTCGTACGGCGCAACTCGGGGATGCCGGTACGTTCGGCGAATTCGATCCAGATTTCGGGGACGAGCACACCTTCGAGGTCGAGACAGACGATACGCACCACGCACTCCAGCTAACAGGTTCGGGAAATCCGGGATTCTAGCAGTGTGTGGCCACGGGGACGTCGGCCGGTCACGAATCGCAAGCCGACCGCAAGGTGTCCGTGCAATACTCCTCGACCGGGGCCCTGCGGACCAGTGCCATAACGCATGCCCGTATTGGATAATCCGGGGCACAAGAACTCGCGCGGACGCGATGACGTGATCAAGCCTATCCCCATCTCCAGCCTGAAGCCGGGCGTGTACATCCACGACCTCAAGTGCAGCTGGCTGGAGCACAATTTCCTGCGCAACAGCTTTCTCGTCGGCGACGAGGAGACGGTACGCCGCGTGCGCGAGACCGGCGTCCAGGAAATCCTCATCGACATCAAGCGCGGCATTGACCCCGAAGCGGTCGTCGCGGTCGAACCACCGGCTGTCGAGGCGGCCCCTGCAAGGCCTGAAGCACCGCAACCAGAGGCCGCCCCGGCCCCCGTCGTCGCCACCGCGCGCAAGTCCGGCAGCGAGTTCGAACGCGCACGCGCGCTCAAGGGCGAAGCCAACCTCATCGTGCGCGACATGATGACCGACATCCGCCTCGGCAAGCAGATCGAGCTCGAGAAGATCGAGCCCCTGGTCGAGCGCATCGTCGACTCCATCTTCTGCGAGCCCGACGCCCTCGCGCCTCTGGCCCGCCTCAAGGAACACGACGCCTACACCTTCCAGCACTCGGTTTCGGTGTGTGCGCTGATGGTCGCATTCGCCCGCACCCTCGGACTCGATCGCCCGACGATCCGGGAGATCGCGATCGGCGCCCTGCTGCACGACGTGGGCAAGGCCAAGGTGCCCGACGAGATTCTCAACAAACCGGCAAAGCTCACCGACGCCGAATTCGACAAGATGAAGAGCCACGTCGTGCAGAGCAAGATCATCCTGCAGGCCTCGCCCGGCATCAGCCAGATCGCCCTCGACGTCGCTGCCCAGCACCACGAGCGCTTCGACGGCAGCGGCTACCCGAACAAGCTGCGCGGCGACGAGATCAGCCTCTACGGCCAGATGGGTTCGATCGTCGATGTGTACGACGCCATCACCTCGAACCGCGTCTATCACAAGGGCATGGCGCCCACCGAGGCGCTGCGCAAGCTGCTGACCTGGACCGACGGCCACTTCAAGCCCGACATGGTCAAGGCCTTCATCCGCTCGGTCGGCATCTATCCCACCGGCGCCCTGGTGCGGCTGGAGAGCCGCCGCCTGGCGGTGGTTCAGTCGCAGAACGACGACAAGCCGATGCAGCCTGTGGTCAAGGTGATCTTTCACACCGCCGGACACTACCTCAAGCCGCAGAACATCGACCTGCGCCGTTCGCAGGACCGCATTGTCGGCCACGAGGACTTCGAAAGCTGGCAGATCGACCCGGTACGCTGGCTGCCGCAATGATCGGCGCCGCGCCTCAATCGGCCGGGATCGCCTCCAGAGCCTCGTTGAGCTCCAGCCAGCGCAGCTCGGCCTCCTCGATGCGCTCGGCAAGCTCCGCCTGACGCTTGTTGAGGGCCGGCACCTCGCCTGCCTGCGGGCCGGTGTAGAGCGCCGGATCGGCAAGCTTCGCATCGATCTCCGCCTTTTCCTTGTTCCACGCGGTCAGGCGCTTGTCGATCTGCTCCACTTCCTTTACCAGCGGGCGGCGCGCCGCCAGCCGCGCCTGGCGGTCGGCCGCAGCCTGCGCGCGGTCGGCCTTGCGC
>NZ_AMXA01000012.1 GCF_000310145.2 Thauera sp. 28 | reverse complement strand
GCCGCGCGCACCGCCTGCAGCCGCTCGACGCCGCGCGCCGACAGCGCCAGGCGCGCACCGCGCGCGGCCAGGTCCAGCGCCAGCGCCTCGCCGATGCCGGTGGAGGCGCCGACGATCCACACCCGCCGCCCCTGCCAGTTTCGGATCGGCGTGTTGAGCGGGGCGAACAGCCCGCTCCCGCTCCGGGTCACCGTCGTCATCGCTGCATCCTCGCTGCCATGCGCGCCCGGTCCTCGCCGCTCAATCGGCGCGCTTGAAGAAGGACAGCGTGACCTCGCCGAGGCGGAAGCCCCACTTGCTCATCAGCGAACGGTTGAGCATCACCTTGTCGTCCATCAGGAACATCCAGTCGTCGAAATCGACGTTGTAGACCTTGTCGCCGACCGGCAGCGCCAGCACGTAGCGCCAGCGCAGCGCATTGCCCGCAGCCTCGCCGCTGGCCTCGCCGACGACATCGTCGGCGCGCCCGCTGTAGCGCCCGGGGCCGAGGCGGGTGATGGTCCACACGCGGCGCTGGGTGCTGCCATCGGAGTAGGTGAAGTGCTCGTCGAGGGTGCCGACCTCGCCCTCCCAGCTCGCCTCGATCAACACGTGGAAGCGCTTCACCACCTTGCCCGAGCGGTCCTGGAACATGCCGTAGGCGTCGAGCGTGCCGTTGAAGTAGTCGCGCAGTTCGAGCACCGGCTGCTCGGCGCGGTAATGATCGACATTCACCGTCGTGCACCCCCACAGGCCGACCACGGCCACGATCCACAAGAAAAGACGTTTCACGATCACGATTGCACTCCCTCACAGACAGTCGCCTTGCGCAGGCCGTCGGCCGACGGCACATCCGGCTCGATCCAGGCGCGCCAGCGCCACAGCAGCACGATCGCCCCCAGCTTGAGCACGACCGGCACGAAGCCATACACCGCCGCCAGCGCCGTCACCGCAGCAGGCTCGCGCGCCCCCGGCGCATAGCCGAGCAGCGCGAGCAGCGGCAGCGCCAGGCCAGCCGCCAGTGCGAGGTTGGCCTTGGTGACGAAATTCCACCAGCCGAAGCATGCCCCCGCCTGCAGAGGGGGCTGAGCGCGCCCGGTCGCGCTGCGCGCGACGAGGTCGGCGAGCAGCGAGGGGGGCAGGCTGAGGTCGGCGCCGAGCGCGAGCCCCGACAGCACGCAGATGAGCGCGTAGGCGAACACGTCGCCGTCCCCGAGCAGCCCGGCCCAGGCGAACACCGCGACTGCCAGCACCATGCCGGCGAGCCAGGCGCGCAGCTTGCCGATGCGCTGCGACACCCGCACCCACAGCGGCAGGCTGGCCGCCGCGGCGACGAAGTACAGCACCAGGAATAGACCCGCGAGCCGTTCAGCGCCGAGCACGTCGGCGACGAAGAACAGTACGGTGGCCGACGGAATCGCCGCGGCGATGCCATTGGCGGCGAACACCGCGAGCAGGCGGCCGAAGCCGGCGTCGCGCACGGTGGCGCGCAGGCCTGACCACAGCGGCGTCGCCCGTACCGGCACGCGGCCTGCACCCTGTCCGGCCAGGCCGGCCGACGGAACTGCCGGCGCGCGCCACAGCGTCCACAGGCCGAAGCCGGCGAGCAGCGGCAGGAACAGCCAGGCCAGGCGCGCCAGCCCGGTCGCCTCGTCGGCGCCCAGCGCAAGCACCGCCGGCAGAGCCGCGGCCAGCACCACGCCGCCGAGCCCGAAAGCCTCGCGGCTGGCGACGTAGCGCGTGCGCAGAAGCGGCGTGTGCGCCACCTCCGCACCCCAGGCGTTGTAGGCGATGGTCGCCACCGACCACGCCAGTGACACGCCGACCAGCAGCAGGAACAGCCAGCCAAGACCCGCCCCTGCGGGCGGCGCAAGCAGGCCGAGCATGCCAACGCCCAGGCCCGGCAAGGCCAGCGCGACCCACAGCCGGCGCCTTGGCAGGCGGTCGTTGGCCCAGCCGATCAAGGGGTCGGTAAACGCGTCGACGATGCGTGCGACGAGCAGCACCGCCCCCACCAGCGCCAGCGGCAGGCCGAGTCCTTCAGCGTACAGGCGCGGCACGTGGACATAGATCGGCAGCGCGGCGAAGGCCAGCGGCAGGCCGAGCGCTCCATAAGCTAGCAGCGCCTGGCGAGAATCGGTGCCAGGGCCCGGATCAGGTGAGGCGCTGGTCGCGGCGGCGCTCATCGCGCGCGCTCCGCCAGGCCGAGCAGTTGCGCGCGCAGACGCGGTTCGCGCGTGCGCGGGTCGAGCCAGATTGCAAAGAAGGCCGCCGCCAGCTCGGCGTCTTCGAGCGCCGCGGTCGGCTGGCCCTGGTGCCAGAACTGCGCGCCTTCGCCCGGGCGGTGCAGCCCGACCAGAGTCTCGCCCGCCTCCACCGAGGGCAGTGCGCGCGCCAGGGCCTGGGCCCAGCGTGCCAGCTGCGCTTCATCCTCATAGCCGAGGCGACGCATCTCCCCCAGGCTGAGTTCGACCAGGCGCGCGGACGACACCGCCCGTGCGTAGCGGATCGACAACGCATGGTCCGCAGCCAGCACCTGCGCCACCTCGGCCTCGTCGTCCACTGGCTCGGCGGCTGCATCGGGCATCGCCCACAGCGCCGCATCGTAGAGCTTGAGGCCGAACCAGCGCAGCTCACCCTCGCCCACGCGCTGAAGGCCGCCCTGAAGCGCCGGCGGCAGCTCACGCGCGAAGGACGGCGCGGCAACGAGCAAGGCGCCGGCGAGCAGCAGGGGCGCCAGCCAAGGATCGAGTGCAGCGCGCGGGCGTGGCATCAGCGCCTCCCGCCCCCTGCATCCGCATGCGCGAACACATAGTGGTGGACGTCGATGTCGCCCGTCTCGAAGCCGGCCTCGCAATAGGACAGGTAGAAGCGCCACATGCGCATGAAGCGCTCGGGAAAGCCCTGCGCACGTACCGCAGCTGCCTGCGCCTCGAAGCTGCGCTGCCAATGCGCGAGCGTGCGCGCATAGTCGCGACCGAAGGCGAAGTCGCCGACGATGCCAAGCCCGGCGCGTTGCGCCTGCTGCGCCACCCTGCTCGGGCTGGGCAGCATGCCGCCGGGGAAGACGTGGCGCTGGATGAAGTCGGTGCCGCGCCGGTAACGAGCGAACAGTGCGTCGGCGATGGTGATGGCCTGCACCACACAGCGCCCACCCGGCTTGAGCAGCGCACCGAGCTGGCCGAAGTAGGTGGGCCAGAAGCGCTCGCCGACCGCCTCGATCATCTCGATCGACACGATGTGGTCATACTGGCCGCGCACGTCGCGGTAGTCGCACAGTTCGAAGTCCGCGCGGTCGGCAAAACCGCCGCGCTCGGCGCGCGCGCGCGCGAAGGCGAGCTGGGACGGCGACAGCGTGATGCCGAGCACCTTGCAGCCGAACTCTGTGGCGGCGACCTCGGCAAAGCCGCCCCAGCCGCAGCCGACCTCGAGGATCGTCTGCCCCGGCTGGGCGCCGAGCTCGCCGAGGATGCGGCGGTACTTGCGCAGCTGGGCATCGACCAAGGACTCATCGGGGGTCGCGAAGACCGCGGCCGAATAGGTCATCGTCGGGTCCAGCCAGAGCGCGTAGAAGTCGTTGCCGAGGTCGTAGTGGGCCTCGATGTTGCGCCGCGAGCCGGTGCGGGTGTTGGCGCGCAGCAGATGCTGCAGACGGTGGCCAAGCAGGCGGAACATGCGGCCGTAGATGGCGCCATGCAGCTGGTCGCGGTTGGCCGACAGCAGGCGCAACAGGCCGGTGAGGTCCTCGGTGTCCCACAGGCCGTCCATCCAGGCTTCGCCGAAGCCGATGTCGCCGCGCGCGAGCGCCTCGTCGAACACGGCGTGGTCACGCACCCGCAGGTGGGCCACGAGCGGACCGTGGCCAGCGCGCAGGCGCAGGCCGTCGGGCAGTTCGACGGCGAGCGCGCCACCCTGCAGGCGGTCGAGCATCTCCAGGGCGAGCCGGGTGGCGCGCGGGCGGCGACCGAGGCGCACGCTGGCCAGCGGCTGCAGGGCATGGTCGAGTGCGTTCATCAGGTGGTCTCCTCAAGCGGTGGCGCGGGCTTGCGATGGAAGCTCACCCGACGCAGGGCCAGGCGCAAGGCCTGCCAATGGATGCGGGCGACGACGCCCAGGGTCATGAAGGGTTGGCGGACCAGCCACTTGCGCATCGCGGAGCCGTCGAGCGCCTGGGCGCGACCGGACAGGCGGGTGCTCAGGCGCAGCGCGCCCTCGTCCCACAGGTCGACCGACACCGCGTGCACCTCGCCCTGGCGCTCGAAGCGGAAGCGGTACTCGCCGCGCACCGGGAAGAAGGGCGAGACGTGGAAGCACTTGCGCGCGCGCAACTCGTCGCCCGCCGCAATCGGGCGCAGGTCGGGGTGGTGCACCAGGTAGTTGTGACGCTCGCCGAAGGTGTTGTTGACCTCGGCAAGCACGACACGCAGGTTGCGCGCGTGGTCATGGCAGAACCAGAAACTGACCGGGTTGAAAACGAAGCCGAAGATGCGCGGCATGGTCTGCAGCACCACCTCGCCGTCGCACAGCTCGCCCAGGCCATGCCGGTCGAGCACGCCGCGAATCCATGGCAGCAGCGGGCTACCGTCGCGGGCGCCGTGGTCGCGGCTGTATATGGCGAACACGTTGGGGCGGTCGATGCCGAGCAGGGGCACCTGCAAGGTGTCGAGCCTGCCCAGCGGCAGGCGCAGGAAGGCTGTGGGGTAGATGAAGCGGTTGTGCGCCTGGACGTGGCGCTCATGCATCACCGCACCGAAGCATACGGCGGCGTTCATCAGGCCGCGAGCTCCAGCGCAGGCTCGACGGCCGTGACACGACCGCGCCGCCATGGCACCTCGACGCCCATTGCCTCGGCAACGGCCACCGCCGACTTGAGGCCATCTTCATGGAAACCGTAACCGGTCCAGGCCCCGGCGAACCAGCTGCGGTTGTTGCCCTGGATGGCCGGCAGCGCGGCCTGGGCGTCGATCGCGCCCTGGTCGAACACCGGGTGGGCGTAGTGGAAGCGGCCGATGACACGCTCACTGTCCGGCTCGAGGAAGGGGTTGAGCGACACCACCACCGGCGTCTCAAAGGGCAGCGGCTGCAGGCGGTTGATGAGATAGCTCACCGACACCGGGCGGTCGTCGGGCTCGCCCTCGCCGGACAGGTAGTTCCACGCCGACCACACCTTGCGCCGCTGCGGCAGCAGCGCGGGGTCGGTATGCAGAATGGCAAGGTTGTCCTGGTAGCGCACCGCGCCGAGGATGCGGCGTTCCTGCTCGCTCGCCCCCTCGCCCAGGATGGCGAGCGTCTGGTCGCTGTGACAGGCGAACACGACCTCGTCGAAGCGCTCGACGCCGGCACGCGTATGCACGCGCACGCCCAGCGCGTCGCGCTCGACGCGCAGCACCGGGTGGCCAACGCGCACATCGTCCAGGCGACCGAGCATGCGGCGCACGTAGCTGCGCCCACCGCCTTCGACCGTGAGCCAGCGCGGACGGTCGAGGACCTGCAGCAGGCCATGGTTGTGGCAGAACTGGACGAAGGTGGCGAGCGGGTAGTCGAGCATGGTGCGCGTCGGACACGACCAGATCGCGGCCGCCATCGGTAGCAGGTACCAGTCGCAAAAGGCCTGGCCGTAGCCCTCGAGCTCAAGATAGTCACCGAGCGAGATCGCCGGCATCCCACCTGCGGCCGCCAGACGCGTCGTCTCGCGGTTGAAGCGCATGATGTCGCGCACCATGCCCAGGAAGGCGGGGCGCAGCAGGTTGGCGCGCTGCGCAAACACCGTGTCCAGGTTGGTACCCGCCCACTCCAGCCCGGGGCCGGCGAGGCTGACGCCGAAGCTCATCTCGGTTTCCACCGCCTCGACGCCGAGCAGTGCGAAGAGCGCGCACAGGTTCGGGTAGGTGCGGCGGTTGAAGACCAGGAAACCGGTATCGACCGGATGGGTGCGCCCCTCGAGGGTGACGTCCACCGTGTTGGTGTGGCCGCCGACGTAGTCGCCCGCTTCGAACAGCGTCACGCGGTCGCGCTGTGCCAGCAGCCAGGCCGTGCCGAGGCCGGCGATGCCGCCGCCGACCACCGCCACCCGGCGCGTGTCACCCGCACCCAGGCGCTCGAGCTCACCCATCTTCATGACGTCACTCCGCCGCGTTCTCGCCCTCGATCAGGGCGTACGCGGAATGGTTGTGGATCGACTCGAAGTTCTCGGACTGCACCGACCACGCGGCGATGCGGGCGTCGGCGCGCAGGCGCAGTGCGATGTCGCGCACCAGATCCTCGACGAACTTGGGGTTGTCATAGGCGCGCTCGGTGACCCACTTCTCATCCGGGCGCTTGAGCAGGCCGAAGACCTCGCAAGACGCCTCCTCCTCGGCCATGCGCACCAGTGCGTCGATATCCAGGTCGCCACGCAGGCGAGCCTTGAGCGTGATGTGGGAGCGCTGGTTGTGCGCGCCATAGGCGGAGATCTTCTTCGAGCACGGGCACAGGCTGGTCACCGGCACGGTCACTTCGAGCGTCGTGGCCACCACGCCATCCTCCACGCGCTCGACCACCACGCAGGCGTCCATGTCGAGCAGGCTGGCCACGCCCGAGACCGGCGCGAGCTTGTTGATGAACCAGGGAAAGCGCGCCTCGATGCGCCCGCTGTCCGCCTCCAGGCGCACCAGCATGTCGGCGAACAGGCGACGCAGACCGGCGAGGTCGAGCGCCTCGCGCTCGGCCTCGAGCAGTTCGACGAAGCGCGACATGTGCGTGCCCTTGACGTCGGCCGGCAGGCCAACCGTCATCTCCAGCGTGACCACGGTGTGTTGCACCGAACCCGCACTATCGCGCAGGGACATCGGGTAGCGCAGGCCGCGCACGCCCACGCGCTGGATCGGGAGGGCGCGGTGGTCGGCACTGGCCTGCACGTCGGGCAGAAAGAACTTGTCAGGGGCGTTCATGAGCGTTCCTTGTGGCGGATGGCGCCGGGGTTGGCGATGGGGAGGGCGTCGGGTTGCGCGCTGGGCAGTGCAAGCGGTGCCGCGCGCACGGGCAGATCCGGGCGATGCATGAAGATGAGCAGATCGATCGGCACCGCCCTGGCGCCCTTTACGGGCATCGGCGCGCCGTCCTGGGTCACCACAGCGACCATGACCGGTGCCACCGCCAACGGCGCGCCCGGCGCGAGCCGCTCGGCTTGGGCGACATGAGGCAGCAGCGAACAGACGGCTGCGACCGACAGACCGCCGAGCCAGCGTGGGAGCGTCTTCTCGTTCATAGCTATGTCCTGGACAGAAGTAAGCGACGATCAAACGATAGGCCAGCCCATCGTAGATGTCAATGTTTTGTCCTGGACAAATAGAGTAAAGAACACAAGAACAAGTGCCCCAAGCCGCCCGGCGCGATGCTGCGCCGCGCTGTCCCCCGAGCAGCGCCGGCCAGCACGGGACGCCCTCGGCGGAACAAAGTCGCACCACAACCGGGGCTTGCGGTATTACGCTTGCGGTTCGCCGACACAAGATACGTAATCAAAGCGCGGAGACAGCCCCTGGATACCAACCCCATCAGCACCTTCGAGGTCGTCGCCGGCCTGCTCGGCGGCATCGGCCTGTTCCTGCTCGGCATGCACATGCTCACCGAAGGCCTCAAGCTGGCCGCGGGCCGCGCGCTCGAGGGCATGCTCGAGCGCGGCACGGCGACGCCGCTGCGCGGGCTGGCGGCAGGCATGACCATGACGGCCCTGGTGCAGTCCTCCACCGCCGTGACCGTTGCCAGCATCGGTTTCGTCAACACCGGCCTGCTGTCGCTCAAGAACGCGATCTGGGTGATCTTCGGCTCCAACGTCGGCACCACGCTCAATGCCTGGCTGGTAGCCGCGCTCGGCTTCAGCTTCAAGATCGACGCCTTCGCCCTGCCCTTCGTCGGCATCGGCGCCGCGCTCATGCTGGCCGGACGCAGCCTGCGCATGCGCGCACTGGGCCAGGCACTGGCCGGCTTCGGCGTGTTGTTCCTCGGCATCGACGTGCTCAAGGACACCTTTTCCGGCTTCGGCGCCGCGCTCAACCTGCAGGACTACATCAGCCCGGGGGTGATGGGCTGGATCATCCTGGTCGGCATCGGCACCTTGCTCACCGTGCTGATGCAGGCCTCGGGCGCAGTGATCGCGATCATCATCACCGCCGCTCAGGGCGGGCTGATGTCGGTGGAAGCGGCTTGCGCGATGGTCATCGGCACCAACATCGGCACCACCTCCACCGCCATCCTGTCGGCCATCGGCGCCACCTCCAATGCGCGCCGCCTGGCCGCCGCGCACGTGATGTTCAACCTCGTCACCGGCACCGTGGCGCTGCTGCTGCTGCCGCTGCTGATCACGCTGCTGGGCATGACGAGAGAATGGATGGAGCAGCCCGCCACGCCGGCGGTCACGATCGCCATGTTCCACACCCTGTTCAACCTGCTCGGCGTGCTGCTGATGGTGCCGCTGGCCGGCGGCATGCTGCGCCTGCTGTCGAGCCGTTTCCGCAGCCGCGAGGAAGAGATCGCCCGCCCACGCCACCTCGATGCCAACTCGCTCGCGGTGCCCGACCTGGCATTACGCGCACTCCGCCTGGAGCTGGGGCGCACGCAGAGTTTTGCGGTGACCGCGTTGACCGCGAGCACGCGTACGCCACCCGACGAACCCTGGATCGAACGCCAGGCCGGCGCACTCGACGCCCTCGGCCCTGCAATCGCCGCCTATGTGCGCAAGCTCAGCGTGGCAAGCCTGCCGCCCGCGCTGGTCGAGGCGCTTGCGCACAGCCTGCGCACACTGCAGTACCAGCAGAGCGCAGTCGGCGCCGCACGCCAGGCTTGCAGCCTGGGCACGGTACTGGGCCCGCCGTCCGAGCCCGAGCTGGTGGCTGCCGCCGATGCCTTCCGCCAGGCCGCGGCCAACCTGGCTGCCAGCGCAGACGCGAGCCAGACCGATTTCAACGCGGTCCGCGTGGAGCAGTTGCTGCTCGATACCGAGAACCGCTACCAGGCGCTCAAGGAGGCGCTGCTGCTGCAGGGCGCGCACGCGCGGCTGGACATCAACACCATGCAGGAGTGGCTGCGGCTGGCGAGCCTGCAGCGCCGGGCAGCGGAACAGGTCGCCAAGGGGGCACGCATGCTCGCAGTGCTCGATGGCGACCTGCTGCCGCACCAGGTCGAAGACGGTCCGGACACCGACAACGACGGTAACGGCGAGCCGGCACGCGTCCCCGCATAACGGCCGGCACCAGGGGAGCGGCTGCGCGCGCCTTCAGCTGTGTTGCGCGCGCCACTGCTGCAGCGCGGCCAGCGTACCGTCGAGATCGCCGACGACGCGGACGCCCGGCAGGCGCTTCTGTTTGTCGCGCACTGCGGCCCCGCCGGCCCAGATATCCACCGTCGTCGGCAGCATTTCGCGCAGCGCCAGCAAGCCCTCGATGGCCTGGCGCGCCGGGTAGGCAATGCTGAAGGACAGGCCGACGATGTCGAAGCCGCCCGCCACCGCCGCACTGCGGATGTCGGCAAGCGGCGTGCGCGTGCCGAGCGAGACACAGCAGGCGCCCTCGGGTACGAGCATGGCTTCGGCCATCAGCAGGCCGAGCACATGCTCCTCCTCGGGGAAGGTGGTGAGCAGCACACGCGGCCGGCCACCGCTTGCCGCCTGGGCACCAATCGCGCCGCGCAGCACGTTCTGCACCTGCTCGGTAAACAGGTGCTCCTCGGGGACGTCGACCTCGCCGCGCATCCAGGCCTCGCCCACTGCGGCCGCGAGCGGCGCGACCGTGTCGGCCACGAAACGCTGCAGGCCTTGCTTCATCAGCGCATGGCGCAAGGCCTGCGCAAGTTCGACGCTGCGATGCAGGCGCACGAGCTCGAGCAGGCTGCCGTCGCAGCCGGGCGCTGCCGCACTCGTGGCAAGGCACTCGTCGAGCATGCGCGCGAGTTCGTCCGCGCTCGCCCCCACGATGCGCGCAGGCCGTCGTCCGTGGTCTAGCAAACGACGGATCAGGCGCAGCTTATCGACCTGCTCGGGCGCGTACAGACGCTCGCCGTTGGCGTCACGCGCCGGCGTCGGAAAGCCGTAGCGTCGCTCCCACACCCGCAAGGTATCCTTCGCAATGCCGGTGTCGCGCTCGACGGCAGCGATGTTATGGACGGGTTCGAAACGGGCGATGTCGTTCATGGGCGGGCCGGACGTCCAGACTGGAACCTCGGGACGGGTTCCATCAGTGATGCGAATGTTAGGCAGCCCCCTCCGCTTTGTCCAGGACAAACTTAGATTTCGTCCACCCAACTCCCCTTCTCCCACCCCCCGTAGGAGCGACGCCAGTCGCGAGGGGTTGAAAGCGACAGGGCTCATCGCAAGCCCCGCAAAGCTCGCGGCTGGCGCCGCTCCTACGGCGGACTGACGTGCGCGGCGCTTCTCCTGTAGGAGCGACGCCAGTCGCGAGGGGTTGAAAGCGACAGGGCTCGTCGCAAGCCCCGCAAAGCTCGCGGCTGGCGCCGCCCCTACGGCGGACTGATGTGCGCGGCGCTTCTCCTGTAGGAGCGACGCCAGTTGCGAGGGGTTGAAAGCGACAGGGCTCGTCGCAAGCCCCGCAAAGCTCGCGGCTGACGCCGCTCCTACGGCGGACCGATGTGCGCGGCGCTTCTCCTGTAGGAGCGACGCCAGTCGCGAGGGGTTGAAGGCGACAGGGCTCGTCGCAAGCCCCGCAAAGCTCGCGGCTGGCGCCGCTCCTACGGCGGACCGATGTACGCGGCGCCTCTCCTGTAGGAGCGACGCCAGTCGCGAGGGGTTGAAGGCAATCGCGCCCAACCGTCTGCCCGGTCAGCGGCGCGGAGGCTAAAATGGCAGGATGCTCGAAGACCTCCCCTCCCAGCCGGCACGGACGCAGGCCCCAGCGCTGACGGCATCCGCCCCCGGTCATGATGACCCGTCACCCGCGCACCGCATCCTCGAGCACGTCTTCGGCTACCCCGCTTTCCGCGGCGAGCAGCAGGCCATCGTCGAGCATGTCGCCGCAGGCGGCGATGCGCTGGTGCTGATGCCCACCGGTGGCGGCAAGTCGCTGTGCTACCAGATCCCGGCACTGCTGCGCACCGGCACGGCAATCGTGGTGTCGCCGCTGATCGCGCTCATGCAGGACCAGGTCAGCGCGCTGGTCGAAGCCGGCGTCAACGCCGCCTTCCTCAATTCCAGCCTGGATATGGAGCGCGCCCGCGCAGTTGAGCGCGCGCTGTGGGACGGCACGCTCGAGCTGCTCTATGTCGCCCCCGAGCGGCTGATGACGCCGCGCTTCCTCGACCAGCTCGACCACCTGCGCGACACCGGCCGGCTGGCGCTGTTCGCCATCGACGAAGCGCACTGCGTGTCGCAGTGGGGCCACGACTTCCGCCCCGAGTACCTGCAGCTCTCGATCCTGCCCGAGCGCTACCCGTCGATCCCGCGCATCGCGCTCACCGCCACCGCCGACCGCCAGACCCGCGAGGAGATCGCCGAGCGCCTCAACCTGCGGCATGCGCGCCGCTTCGTCTCCAGCTTCGACCGCCCCAACATCCGCTACACCATCGTCGACAAGGACGACGCGCGCCGCCAGCTGCTCGCCTTCATCCGCGAGGAATGCCCGTCTGAAGCCGGCATCGTGTACTGCCTGTCGCGCCGCAAGGTCGAGGAAACGGCCGCCTGGCTGCAGGAACAGGGACTCAACGCCCTGCCCTACCACGCCGGCATGACCCAGGAGACGCGTGCCGAACACCAGACCCGCTTCCTGCGCGAGGACGGCCTGATCATGGTGGCGACGATCGCCTTCGGCATGGGCATCGACAAGCCCGACGTGCGCTTCGTGGCGCATCTGGATCTGCCGCGCTCGATCGAGGGCTACTACCAGGAAACCGGCCGCGCGGGGCGCGATGGCCTGCCCGCGCAGGCGTGGATGGCGTGGGGCGCACAGGACGTGGTGCAGCAGCGGCGCATGATCGACGAATCGGAGGCAAGCGAGGAATTCAAGCGCCTGGCGCGCAACCGCCTCGACGTGCTGGTCGGCCTGGTCGAGGCCACCACCTGCCGCCGTCAGCACCTGCTTGCCTACTTCGGCGAGGAGTCGGGCCCCTGCGGCAACTGCGACAACTGCCTCAATCCACCGCAGACCTGGGACGCCACCGAGGCCGCGCGCAAGGCGCTGTCCTGCGTATACCGCACCGGCCAGCGTTACGGCGCCGGCCACCTGATCGACGTGCTGCGCGGCGAACTCACCGACAAGGTGATCGAACGCGGCCACCAGGACATCACCACCTTCGGCATCGGCAGCGAGCTCGACGAGAAGCGCTGGCGCACACTCTTCCGCCAGCTGGTGGCGCGCGAGTTCGTCGCCGTCGACCACGAGCGCTACAACGCCCTGCGCCTCACCGACGCCGCCCGCCCGCTGCTGCGCGGCGAGGCCGAGTTCCACCTGCGCCTCGAGCGCGAACGCAGCCGCAGCCGCGCCAAGCGGCGCAGTGCCGCCCACCTCGAGATTCCCGACGGCATCCCCACCACCCTCTTCGATCGCCTGCGCGCCTGGCGCTTCGCCACCGCGAAGGAGCGCAACGTGCCCGCCTACGTGGTGTTCCAGGACGCCACCCTGCGCGAGATCGCCATCACCCGCCCACGCACCCTGACCGAACTCGGTCGCATCAGCGGCGTCGGCGATCGCAAGCTGGAGCACTACGGCGCGGCAATCCTCGAGCTCGTCACCGAGGCGGGCTGAGGCGGATCACGCCCCCGATCGGCCGGACCAAGCGGTCGGACCGGCGATTACAGGTAGTGGTCGGCCAGCAGCACCAGAAACAGCAACATCAGGTGGGTGATCGAGAAGCGGAAGGTTCGGATCGCGGTGTCGGCGCGCGGCGCGAACTTGAGCCGCCAGGCGTGGCGCAGGAACTGCAGGTTCAGCACCAGACTGCCCACCAGGTAGAACAGCCCGCTCATGCCGACCAGGTAAGGCAACAGGCTCACCGCCAGCAGCAGCACGGTATAGAGCAGTACCAGCGTGCGGGTGAAGGCGATGCCATGGGTCACCGGCAACATCGGCAGGCCGGCGCGACGGTAATCCTCCACGCGGTGGATGGCCAGCGCCCAGAAGTGCGGCGGCGTCCAGGTGAAGATGATCATCATCAGCAGCAGGGCTTCGGCGCCCACACTGCCGGTCATCGCCGTCCACCCCAGCACCGGGGGCAGCGCCCCTGCCACACCGCCGATCACGATGTTCTGCGGCGTCGCGCGCTTGAGGAACACGGTGTAGACCACCGCATAGCCGAACAGGCCGGCGAGCGTCAGCCACGCGGTCAGCGCATTGACCGCCACCAGCAGCAGGGCAAAGCCCGCGCCGGCAAGCGCAAATGCAAAGCTCACCGCCTGCACGCTGCTCAAACGCCCGGCCGGTAGAGGACGCATCCGCGTGCGCGCCATGCGGGC
Source organism: Thauera sp. 28 (assembly GCF_000310145.2). Taxonomy (GTDB): domain Bacteria; phylum Pseudomonadota; class Gammaproteobacteria; order Burkholderiales; family Rhodocyclaceae; genus Thauera; species Thauera mechernichensis. The sequence goes on along the minus strand of NZ_AMXA01000012.1, from coordinate 100,437 downwards.
ATCGATCTTCTGGTCGAGCACGTGGTTGAAGGCCGCCGCCGCACCCGACACCATGGCGATGCCCAGGCTCGCCAGCGCCATCAAGGCAAGATCGGGCAGCCCGGCGCTGGCAAGCATCATGCCCACCCAGGCCGTGAGCACCAGCAGCGCCACCACCCGCGGCTTGGTGAGCTGCCAGAACGCACGCCCGAGCGTGAGCGCCTCGCCCACGCTGGCTGCCACCGTCGGAATCCGCTTGTAGCCGTCCATGTCCGTACCCCCTGGCTCTGACACCCTGTATCTGATACCGATAGGCCGCCCCGTGCGCAACACCCGGCTCGGTGGCTAGCGCAGCTTCATCGGGCCTTGAACCGCCACCCCATAGGCCGCCCCCGGTCTTGCACGCCCTCGCGCATGCAAGGCCTGGCCCGACTGCACATGCAACTGGCGGACCAGCAGCACGAGCGCGGCAAGCAGGCATGCCGCTGTCATATTGTGGGCAACCGCATTGAAGAGCGGCACCTGCCCGACCACGTTGATCAAGCCAAGCGTCACCTGCAACACCAGCAATACCCCCACTGCCGCGGCAAGCCCGCGAAGGCGCGCACTCATGGCTCGGCGCATGCACAACAGCACCAGGCCGGCCAGCACGGCAGTGACGACCAGAGCCCCCATGCGATGCAACACATGAATGCTCATTCGCGCCTCGTAGGGCAGCACGCCATACTCATAGGTCTCATGTCCCAGCGGCAGGCTGAAAGCTGCGCGCAACGAGAACTGCGCATGCCAGCCGCCTTCGCAGAAGGGCAGCTGGTAGCACACAGCCGCGGCGTAGTTGGCCGAGGTCCAACCGCCAAGCGCAATCTGCGCCAGCAGCACGGCAAGGCCCAGCCAGGCGAGCGGCAGCAGACGGGTCAGCCGGGGCTCGACAGGGTCGGCAGGTCCGGCAGGGTCGCGGCCAAGCTCGACGCGCAGCAGCACCAGCATCGACAGCAGCGCGAAGCCGCCGAACAGGTGCGCCACCACCACCACTGGCATCAGGTTCATGGTGACCGTCCACATGCCGAGCGCGGCCTGGAACATCACCAGCGCCAGCAGCGCCGCGCTCAGGCCCCGGGCGCGACGCAGGCGCTGGGCGAGGATGAAGACCGCCAGCACGCACAGGCCGAGCAGGCCCGCGATGTAGCGGTGCATCATCTCATTGCGGGCCTTGAAGGGGTCTATCTGGGCGTCCGGAAAACGTGCCTGCGCGGCCTCGATGTGAACGTCCTTCACCGGAGGGGTGAGGCGGCCGTAGCAGCCCGGCCAGTCCGGACAGCCCAGGCCGGCATCGGTGAGTCGGGTGTAGGCGCCGAGCGCGATCACCATCAGGGTCAGCGCGAGAGTGAGATTGACCATCCAGGTGAAGCGCCTCATACCCCGCTCCTGTCGTAGTTGAGCAGACGCAGCAGGTCGCTACGGATGTCGGCGGCGACCTGGACCGCATGCGCCGGGTCACCGTCCACTGCATAGCGCAGCAAGGCCAGGCCCGCTCGATTGACGATCACGATGTGGCGCATGAGCGCGGCATCGGCGAGCGCTGCGGCCTCCCAGCGTACGCTCGGGAAGCGCTCGAGCACGGCCGGACTGGCGGCGGCGACAACAACCGGACGCACCTGTTCCTGCTTGCGGCCGAGCCCCGCATGCAGTTGCTGCAGGATGTGCAGGGCCGCTTCGACGGCGGCCTCGCAGGCGGCGTCACAGTCGCTTGGCTGCACGTAGGCCAGGCGCCAGTGGGCATCGCCCCCCGGCGATGCCGGCAGCACCTGCACCTCGTGGTCCAGCCATTGGCCGCGATTGCTGGCGTGGCCGGCAAACCAGCCCTGCGTCAGCGCCAGCCAGGCTGCGGCGAGCGGCAACAGCGCACAGAGCAGGAACAGGGCCAGGAACTTACGGCTGCTCATGCGGGCGCTCCTTGCACTGCCCCGCCGCCAGCGCGACAACGATCACCGCCAATGCCAGCAGCGCCCACTGCAGGGCATAGGCGCGATGGCGCTCGGCGGGCAGCACCACCGGCCGGTAGTGGATGTGAAAGGGCGAGCCCTGCTGCTGATGCACCAGACCTCTCACGAGCGCTACCGGCACCAGGGGAGAGAGCGCGTCCACATCGACCTGCTGTATGCGCATCGGCCAGCTGCCGCGGTCCTCGAGGTTGGTGCCGAGCAGCAGTCCCCCCACGTCGGTGCGGAAGATGCCCTGCACGCGCAGTTGCGTGGGGATGGCCGGCAATGGCAGGACATCGCGTGCGGCCGGCGCCTCTATCCAGCCGAGGTTGAGCAGCACGGCCAGCCCCGCAGCGCGCGGGTCGCTGCGATCGGCGACCGCAATCAGCACGTCGTAGCCGGCGCGCCCGTCGACGATGCGGTTGTCGATCAGCCACACGGCGGGCGCCAGCCAGCGCGCCTCGAAGTCTACCTGCAGGCCGTCGACCGCGCCCTCGCCCGCCCCAACGCCGGCCTGCACCAGATGCGCCAGCCGCGTCAGGCCGACCGCGCCCTGCGCCTGCCACGCCGCGATGCGCGCCAGCGTCTGCGTCTTCTCGGTAGCGCGCTGGAGCTGCCACATGGACAGGCTCGCCAGCAGCGCACTTGCCGCCAGGCTGACCAGGGCCCACTGCCAGCGAATGGTCCAGCGGCGCCCGAAGGCTGTTATCTTCATCGCCATCCCGCCTGCGGAGCCTCGCCATGTTCATCAAGATCCTGCTCGTCATCCTGCTCGCCGTGGTGATCGTCAGCCTGTTCCAGGCGCTCTACGTGATGCTGAAGAACGATGGCTCGCACACCCGCATGTCGCGCTATCTCGCCCGTCGCGTGTACTTCTCGGTGGCGGTGATGGCACTGCTGGTGGTGTTGCTCGCCACCGGGGTGCTGACCACCAATCCACGCCCCTACTGAACGCCGCCCCGCCATCCGGCGCCCGTTCAGAGCACGTACACGAAGATGAACAGGTTCAGCCACACCACGTCCACGAAGTGCCAGTACCAGGCCGCGGCCTGAAACCCGAAGTGCTTGTCGGCGGTGAAGTGGTCCTTGATCACGATGCGCAGCCAGATCACCAGCAGCAGGATGGCGCCGATGGTGACGTGCAGGCCGTGAAAGCCGGTGAGCAGAAAGAAGGTGTTGCCATAGATGCCCGAGTCCAGGCGCAGGCCAAGGTCGCGGTAGGCGTGCACGTACTCGTAGACCTGGAAGCCGAGGAACACCGCACCGAGCACGATGGTGAGCCCGAGAAAGACCTTCAGGCGCGCTCGGTTGCCGAGCTCGATGGCGGTGTGCGCGACCTGCAGCGTCACCGAGGAAGCGAGCAGTATCAGCGTGTTGATGAGCGGGATGCCCGACCAGGGCATAGGCTGCGTCTCGGTGCCACCCGGCGTCTTCAGCACCGGCCACACCGCGTCGAACTGCGGCCACAGCAGTTCGCCGGTCATCGCATTGTTGCCTGCTCCGCCCAGCCAGGGGACCGCGATCACGCGTGCGTAGAAGAGCGCGCCGAAGAAGGCGAGGAAGAACATCACCTCGGAAAAGATGAACCACGCCATGCACTGGCGGAAGGAACGGTCGAGCTGGTCGCTGTACAGGCCGCTGGTCGATTCGCGGATGACGGTGCCGAACCAGCCGAACAGCATGACCACCAGCAGCGCGATGCCAGCCCAGAAGATATAGACGCCATTGCCACCCTCGGGCTTGCCCGCCTGCGTCACCCACGATGCGGCCCCGTAGCCCACCAGCAACAGCGCGACCGCGCCGAAGATCGGCCAGCCGCTGTCGTGCGGCACGTAATACCTCTGATGCGTGGTACTCATGCTCATGCCTCCATTTGTGCGTGGGCCGCGGTGCGTGCGAGCCCGCCCGGATACGGACGCTCAGCGGCTGGCGGTGTGGGCGCTCTTGTACAGGCGATAAGACAAAGTCATGTTCCGAAAACGCTCGGGCAGTGCAGGATCGATGTAGAACTGCACCGGCATGGATCGCGTCTCGCCGGCGGCCAGTGCCTGCTCCTCGAAGCAGAAGCATTCGATCTTCTTGAAGTAGCGCGCAGCCTCGCCGGGTGATACCGAGGGCACGGCGGTCGCGACCAGGGCTTCGCCGCTGCGGTTCGCGACCTCGAACTCGACGATCTGCAGGTCACCCGGGTGGATCCTTACGCGCTCGGTCAGCGGCACGAAGGTCCACGGCATGTCGGCATCACTGCGCGCAAGGAACTCGACGCTGACCTCGCGCGACAGATCTACACCGGCGGGCTGCGCCGCGGCCACGCCCTCGGTCTTGCCATTGATGCCGGTGATGCGACAGAACACGTCGTACAGCGGCACCATCGCAAAGCCGAAGCCGAACATCGCGACGCACACCAGCAGCAGGCGCCGTACCAGGCTTGCGTTGCTCGTCATGATCCTTGCTCCTTGCTACTGGCGCCACACGCTCACTTGACGACCGGCGGCGTTTCGAAGGTGTGGTATGGCGCCGGCGAGGGGATCTCCCACTCCAGCCCCTGGGCACCCTCCCAAACCCGGTCGCTGGCCTTGTCGCCGACACCGCGCATGCAGCGCACCACGCCCCATACGAAGAGCAGCTGCGACAGGCCGAACAGCAGGCCACCGATGCTCATCAGGGCGTTGAGGTCGGCAAACTGCAGGGCGTAGTCGGGAATCCGGCGTGGCATGCCGGCCAGGCCAACGAAGTGCATCGGGAAGAACAGGATGTTGACCGACACCAGCGAGCACCAGAAGTGGGTCTGTGCCAGGCGCTCGCTGTACATCACGCCGGTCCATTTCGGCAGCCAGTAATAGACGCCGGCGATGATTCCGAACACCGCGCCGGTCACCAGCACGTAGTGGAAGTGGGCGACGACGAAATAGGTGTCCTGGTACTGGAAGTCGGCCGGCGTGATGGCCAGCATCAGGCCGGACAGGCCGCCGATGGTGAACAGCACGATGAAGGCGAGCGCAAACATCATCGGCACTTCGAAGGTCATCGAGCCGCGCCACATGGTCGCCACCCAGTTGAACACCTTCACCCCGGTGGGCACGGCGATCAGCATGGTGGCATACATGAAGAACAGCTCGGCCGCCACCGGCATGCCCACCGTGAACATGTGGTGGCCCCACACCAGGAAGGACAGGATGGCGATGCTGGCGGTGGCCACCACCATCGACTCGTAGCCGAACAGCGGCTTGCGTGCGAAGGTGGGGATGATTGCCGAGATGATGCCGAAAGCCGGCAGGATCATGATGTACACCTCGGGGTGGCCGAAGAACCAGAAGATGTGCTGGAACATCACCGGATCGCCGCCGCCTGCCGCATCGAAGAAGCTGGTGCCGAAATACTTGTCGGTCAGCACCATCGTCACCACGCCGGCCAGCACCGGCATCACCGCGATGAGCAGGAAGGCGGTGATGAGCCAGGTCCACACGAATAGCGGCAGTTTCATCCAGGTCATGCCCGGTGCGCGCATGTTGAAGATGGTGACGATGATGTTGATCGCGCCCATGATCGAGGACACGCCCATCAGATGCACCGCCAGCACGAAGAAGGCGGTGGAGTCGCTGCTGTAGGTGGTCGACAGCGGCGCGTAGAAGGTCCATCCGGCCGCCGGGGCACCCCCCTCCATGAACAGCGTGGACAGCAGGATGGCGAAGGCGCAGGGCAGGATCCAGAAGCTCCAGTTGTTGACCCGCGGCAGCGCCATGTCGGGCGCGCCGATCATCAGCGGCACCATCCAGTTGGCCAGCCCGACGAAGGCCGGCATCACCGCACCGAACACCATCACCAGCCCATGCACGGTGGTCATCTGGTTGAAAAAGTGCGGATCGACGAACTGCAGCCCGGGCTGGAACAGCTCGGCGCGGATCACCATCGCCAGGCTGCCGCCGATGAACAGCATCGCCAGCGAGAACAGCAGGTAGAGCGTACCGATGTCCTTGTGGTTGGTGCTGTAGAGCCAGCGCGTGATGCCGCGCGGCTTGTGCTCGTGGTCCAGATGCTCGCCGGGGTGCAGGGCACCGGTCTGTTCTGTGCTCATCGCTCACTCCCCTCCCTGGATCGCGGCGGCCACGTCGGCCGGCTGCACCATGTCTCCGGTGTCGTTGCCCCAGGCGTTGCGCTCGTAGGTGATCACGGCCGCCAACTCGCTGGTGCTCAACTGGCGGGCGAAGGCCTGCATCGCCGTACCCGCCTTGCCAAATACGACAATGCGGATGTGACCGGGAATGTCGGCGGTAACCATGGCGCTGCCCTTGAGGCCCGGGAACACGCCAGGCAGGCCCTCGCCGGAAGCCTGATGGCAGACGGCGCAGGCCGTGCCGTAGACCTTCTCGCCGAGCGTCATCAACTCGTCCATGCTCATCGGCGTCGCTGCCGCATCGGCCGTGCGCGCCGCCTCCTGCAGCGCGACCTGCTCGGCCGCCCAGGCTTCGAAGTCGGCCTCGCTCTTGACCTCGACCGCCACCGGCATGAAACCGTGGTCACGCCCGCACAGCTCAGCACACTTGCCGTAGTAGAGGCCGGGCTTGTCGACCCGCGTCCAGGTCTCGTTGATGAAGCCGGGGATCGCGTCCTTCTTGATCGCGAAATCGGGCACCCACCAGGAGTGGATCACGTCGTCGGCGGTGAGCAGGAAGCGCACCTTCTTGCCGGTGGGGATGACCAGCGGCTTGTCGACCTCGAGCAGGTAGAGCGCGTCCTTTTCCGCCTCGTTGGAGATCTGCGCCCGCGGGGTGGCGAGGACCGAGAAATACTCGATCGGGTAATCGAGATACTTGTAGTGCCACTTCCATTGCGAGCCGGTGACCAGCACGGTCAGATCGGACTCGGAAGCATCCTCCATCGCGATCAGGGCCTGCGTGGCCGGAATGGCCATGACGACGAGGATCACCACCGGAATCGCGGTCCACAGCAATTCGATCTTCATGCTGCCGTGGAACTGCGCAGGGACAGCGCCGGCCGACTTGCGATGGCGCACGATGGACCAGAACATCAGCCCGAACACGATGATGGCGATCACCACGCAAATGTAGAAGATCGTCATGTGCAGGCCATACACGCGCTGGCTGATCTCGGTCACGCCACGCGTCATGTTGTATCTGCTTTCCTGGGCAATTGCCGCCTGGCACAAGAACATGAACAAACCGCCAAGGCACAGCCGCGAATACCTTGCCGAATACAACGCGCTCAGGATGTGGTGTCTCACTGCACGACTCCTAATTATCGTTTGGGAGCTTGGCAACCCTGTAGGCGGAGGTCTGATGCAAAGGCCTTGGCGGACGCGTCGTGCACGCGGCCTGACGATTCACTATATGCAGGGAATCGGGAAACGCAAGAATCAGCGAGAACCTTAAGGAGAATTAGTCCAAGTTGAGAAAAAGCACAAAATCAATGGGCTACGGTCAATTGGGGATTACCTGCATGAGGCTGGTGCTCCGATGCTGCGACATCGCACCGCCCGGCTCGACTGATGGCATCAAAAATGGCGTGTGTCGGCTTTTTTTACACCCCGCACATGGCTGGATCATGGCGTTTGGCGATGAATGCGCGCGCACCCGCAAGAAGGGCGCGACCGTCAAGTTCCAGATCCGGCAGTCGGCGAATCATCCGTGACACACATCACAAATGAATGAGGGAACTGGGCGCTGTGTGAGCGCAAGAACACCCTGAAGAACGTCTCGCCGCGACGGAATCCTGCCTGGCACGGCTATTGCTTAGAGTCCTGCACTTAAAAACCGCTGCCTCGAAATCAGCAAAAAGCACAGCAGCCTTCTCCGCTGCTGGTCTGAACAGCCTCTGACGGAACGAAAGAAATGCTCAAGAAACTCGCGATTGCCCTTACCGCATCCATTGCCCTCGCCAGCAGCGCCAATGCTGCAGTGATCAACACCTTCAGCAATCTCGCAGCCTTCAGCGCAGCGGCAGGCACGACCGCGCTGGAAGACTTCAACGATAGCGCACTCGGGCGCTTCAGCTATGGCGTCGCCTACGACTTCGACGGTTTCACGCTGACTGCGGCAGCGAACCCGCGCGGCACGGGCCCCGGCGTCGGGATCGGGAACACGGCACGAAGCACGATCGACAACACGGCAAGACTGATCTGGGGCTCTCAGACCTTCGGCGCCAATGGCAGCGGCTGGGGTCCCCAGATCGAATTCATCTTCGACGCCCCGACCTACGCCTTCGGCTTCGACTGGCGCGACACGGACTCGACGGACTCCTACAAGCTGACCGTACTCGGCGTCGATTTCGGTGGCGCTACCACCGGTGGGCTCTTCCCGCGCAATGGCACGAGCACCTCCGGCTTCTTCGGCCTCGTAAGCGACACCGCATTCAGCTCGGTGCTGTTGCAGCAGGTTGCTCGAGGCGGCGTCCTCGACGATATGTCCATCGACAACGTGCGCTTCACCCCAGCGCCTGCCAGCGCGGTGCCCGAACCCACGGTACTCGCCCTGCTCAGCCTGGGCCTGCTCGGTCTTGGCGCGGTCCGCCGCAAGCAGCGCACCGCCTGAAGCTGAGTGCAAGCCACGAAAACGGCGACCCGCGGGTCGCCGTTTTCGTGCCAGCGCAGGCCCGGCTCAGCGCTTGAAGCGCTCCTCGGCAATTGCGTCAGCCACCTCGCCGGTCGGACGCTCCTCCTTGCGCGCGCGCTCGAAGACTTCCATGAGGTTGTCATGAATACCCTCAATGTGCTTGAGCAATGCGGCGCGATCGAAGCCGATGCGCTCGTGATAGACGTCGATGATGCCGCCGGCATTGATGACGTAATCTGGCGCGTACAGGATGCCACGCTTCATCAGTTCGACGCCGTGGCGCGGCTCGGCGAGCTGGTTGTTCGAGGCGCCCGCGACGACCTTCGCCTTCAACTGCGGAATGGTGCTGTCGTTGAGGATGGCGCCCAGCGCGCACGGTGCGAACACGTCGACGTCGAGGCCGAAGATCTCATCCGGCGCAACCACGGTCGCGCCCAGTTCCTTGCCCGCCTGCAGCAGCGGCTCGCGGTGGATGTCGGTGACCCACAGCTGGGCACCAGCCGCCTTGAGCTGGCGAGCGAGGTCGAAACCGACATTGCCGACACCCTGCACGGCGACGCGCAGGCCCTCGAGCGAATCGCGCCCGAGCTTCTCCTTCACCGCCGCCTTGATGCCGATGAAGGTCCCGTAGGCGGTGGCGGGCGAAGGATCCCCGCTGCGCGTGCCTTCGTCGGAGGGCTTGTCGTGAATGCCGGCCACATGCTGGGTAAATTGCGTCATGTACTTCATGTCGGCGACGCTGGTGCCGGAGTCCTCGGCGGCGATGTAGCGCCCGTTCAGCTGTTCGAGCGCGCGGGCGAAGGCGGCAAGCAGCTCGGGCGTCTTCTGCGTGCGCGGGTTGCCGATGATCACAGACTTGCCGCCACCGAGCTTCAGGTTGGCCATCGCCGACTTGTAGGTCATGCCGCGCGACAAGCGCAGCACGTCGCGGATCGCCTCCTCCTCGGAGGCGTAGGGCCACATGCGGCAACCTCCGAGCGCAGGGCCGAGGTTGGAATTGTGAACGGCGATGATCGCCTTCAGTCCGCTCTTGTCGTCGCTGACGAACACCACCTGCTCGTGGTCGGCGAAGTCGCTCAGGGAAAATACGGCCATGTTGTGTCTCCTTCCTTTTGGGAACGTGGGGATGAGCCGTCCCGCCGGCACCGCTCGTGGCGGGCCGGTGAGGCGGCGGGGGTAAGAAACGGGAGCGGGCTCAGCCCGGGATGATTGCGATCGTCTTGCGCACCTTGGTCGCCACCGGCGCGCTCACCGGGCGGCGGTGGCGGAAATCCTCGAGCAGCGCTGCCTGGCGCTTGCGGGCGCTGGCGACATAGCGCTCGCGGACATGACCAAAGCCGCGGACCTGGTCCGGAATGGCCGCCAGCTCGATGGCAGCCTCGACGTTGGCCTGGTCGAGATTGACCAGGATCTCCTCGACGATGCGCTCGTAGTCGGCGATCAGCTCGCGATCGAGCTTGCGGTCGTGGCTGCGCGCGAAGGGATCGAGCATCGAGCCGCGCAGATGGCGGAACTTTGCCAGCACACGCATCGCCTTGAGCATCCACGGGCCGTAGGCCTTTTTCTTGAGCTCGCCGGTCTGGGCATCCTTGTCTGCCATGGTCGGCGGTGCAAGGTGGAAGACGAGCTTGTAGTCGCCCTCGAACTGCTCGTCGACACGCTTGAGGAAGTCGCTGTCGGTGTAGAGGCGCGCCACCTCGTACTCGTCCTTGTAGGCAAGCAGCTTGTGATAGCCGCGTGCCACCGCCTCGGTGAGCAGGCTGATGCCGGGAGCAACCCTCGCCTCGGCAGCACGCACGCGCTCGACCAGCCTGGTGTAGCGCGTGGCGTAGGCCGCATCCTGGTAGTCGTTCAGATGCGCCTTGCGGCGGGCGATGACCTCATCGACGCTGGTCGACAGGCGGTGGTGCTCCGGCGTCCCAAGCTGCGGCTTGGCGGCCTCGACCACTGCCTTGAGATCCACCGCGGCACGGCGCCCCCACAGGAAGGCAGCCTTGTTGGCGTCGACCGCGGCGCCGTTGATCTCGATCGCGCGCTCGATCGCCTGCCGCGACAACGGCACCAGGCCGCGCTGCCAGGCAAAGCCAAGCATGAACAGGTTGGTCGCGATCGAGTCGCCCAGCAGGTCGGTCGCGAGCTTGGTGGCGTCGAGGAACTCGGCCTTGTCCGCACCCACCGCATCGACGATCTGCGCTTCCATAGGCTGCGCAGGGAACTGCGGATCCGGGTTGGCCCCGACGTCGCCACTGCGCGCCTGGGCGGCAAAACCACGCACGAACTCGCTGGTGTTGGTCTGGTCGCGGTTGATGACGACGCGCGTGAGCCTCTTCTGCATCTTGGCCAGCGACTCATCGCTGGCCGCCACCACCAGGTCGCAGCCAATCACTGCGTTGGCCTCGCCGGCGGCGACGCGCGCGGCGTGGAGCTGGTCCTGGCGGTCGGCGATGCGCACATGCGACCACACCGCGCCGCCCTTCTGCGCCAGGCCCGCCATGTCGAGTACGGAGATGCCCTTGCCCTCCAGGTGGGCGGCCATGCCGAGCAGGGCGCCGATGGTGACCACGCCGGTGCCGCCCACGCCGGTGATGAGGATGCCCCAGGGCGCGGCGGTATCGGGCAACTGCGGCTCGGGCAGATCGGCTGCCAGTCGACCGGGCGCGCTCGCGCCACTCGCCTTGCCACGCCTGAGCGCGCCGCCTTCGACGGTGACGAAGCTGGGGCAGAAGCCCTTCACGCAGGAATAGTCCTTGTTGCACGACGACTGGTCGATGAAGCGCTTGCGGCCGAACTCGGTCTCCACCGCACCCACCGACATGCAGTTCGACTTGTCGCTGCAATCGCCACAGCCCTCGCACACGAGGTCGTTGATGACCACCCGCTTGGCCGGGTCGGGGAACTTGCCGCGCTTGCGGCGACGGCGCTTTTCGGCTGCGCAGGTCTGGTCATAGATGATCGCTGTCACGGCCGGCACCGTGCGCAGCTCACGCTGCACGGCGTCGAGCTCGTCGCGGTGACGCACGCCGACGCCGTGCGGCAGGTCGGCCGGACCATAGGCACGCGGCGTGCCGTCATTGACCACCACCACCGTGCCCACACCTTCGGCCAGCAGCTGGCGGGCGATGATCGGCACCGACAGCGTGCCGTCGTGCGGCTGGCCGCCGGTCATCGCGACTGCATCGTTGTAGAGGATCTTGTAGGTGATGTTCACCTTGGCCGCCACCGCCGCACGGATGGCGAGGATGCCCGAGTGCATGTAAGTGCCATCACCCAGGTTGGCGAACACGTGCGGTGTGGCGGTGAAAGGCGCCTGGCCGATCCAGGGCACGCCCTCGCCGCCCATCTGGCAGAAGGTCTGGGTGTGCTCGGGCGACAGCCAGGTCGCCATGTAGTGGCAGCCGATACCGGCGATGGCGCGCGAACCTTCCGGCACCTTGGTCGAGCTGTTGTGCGGACAGCCCGAGCAGTAGTGCGGCACGCGCTGGATGGACAGCCGCGGCTTGGCAAGCGCCGCCTCCTTGGCCTCGATGAAGGCGAGCCGCGCCTTGATGCGGTCGGAGGTGTAGAAGCGCGCGATGCGGCCGGCGATGGCACGGGCGATCATCGCCGGGGTGAGCTCGCCGGCAGCGGGCAACAGCCATTCGCTGTGCGGCAGGGCCCACTCGCCCTTGTCATCGAACTTGCCGATCACGCGCGGGCGCACCTCGTCCTTCCAGTTGTAGAGTTCCTCCTTGAGTTGGTACTCGAGGAACTGGCGCTTTTCCTCGATCACCAGGATCTCATCCAGCCCTTCGGCGAACTTGCGCACGCCTTCGGCCTCCAGCGGCCACACCATGCCGACCTTGTACAGGCGCAGGCCGATGGCGGCCGCCTTCGCCTCGTCGATGCCGAGGTCGTCCAGCGCCTGGCGCACATCGAGGTAGCTCTTGCCGCTGGTGATGATGCCGAGCTTCGCGTTCGGGCTGTCGATGATGGTGCGGTTGAGCTGGTTGAGCCTGCAGTAGGCGAGCGCAGCATAGAGCTTGTGATGCAGCAGGCGCTTCTCCTGCACCAGCGGCGGGTCGGGCCAGCGCAGGTTGAGCCCGTCCTCGGGCAGCGGAAAGTCCGCGGCAGTCGGGATCAGCGTCTGCACCTGGAACGGATCGACATTGACCGACGAGGACGTTTCCACCGTGTCGGTCAACGCCTTGAACGCCACCCAGCAGCCCGAATAGCGCGACAGCGCAAAGCCGTGCAGGCCGTACTCCAGGTACTCCTGGATACCGGCCGGCGCCAGCACCGGCATCATCAGGCCCTTGAACACATGCTCGGTCTGGTGCGGCAGCGTGGAAGACTTGGCGGCATGGTCGTCACCGGCGATCACCAGCACGCCGCCGTGCTTCGAGGTGCCGGCAGCATTGGCGTGGCGGAAAACATCGCCCGTGCGGTCGACGCCAGGGCCCTTGCCGTACCAGATCGAGAATACGCCGTCGAACTTGGCATTCGGATCCAGGTTGACCTGCTGCGTGCCCCACACCGAGGTCGCCGCGAGATCCTCGTTGAGGCCGGCCTGGAAGCGGATCTGCATCGGCTCGAGATACTTCTTCGCCTTCCAGAACTCCTGGTCGACGTTGCCGAGCGGCGAGCCGCGGTAGCCGGTGACGAAGCCGGCGGTATTGAGGCCAGCGGCTTCGTCGCGCATCTTCTGCATCATCGGCAGGCGCACCAGAGCCTGGATGCCGGTCATCCAGGCGCGGCCGGTCTTGAGGGTGTATTTGTCGTCGAGGCTGACGGGGGGCATGGTGTTCGACATGGTGGTGTGAACTGCCGCCTGGCGGTGAGCGGCGCGCGGTTGGCGCGGGCTTCCGGCGGGCCGGCGTTGTCTCCTCTGCATTAGGGGTTGTGGGCGCGTCACTCTGGCCACCGCAGGACGAATCGCTCCCCGTCCCACAGCGGCTTACGAACCGAATGCTAGAACGAAGTCGAGAAAAGAAATTCCGCATTCGGCCTGGATTCGGTCGATATAAGAAATATTTTTCCGCTCATCAGCACTTACGATCCGCGTCATCCTGACCGCACACCACGGCCACGGATACGACATGGCACGGTGCCGGGTCGAGCCGCCTGCGTGCCAGCACTGGCCGCAGCCCGCCAACAAGCCTAGAATCCGCGGCTTTGCCCGGGCCAGAGGCCCACCGCGCCACAAGCGCAGAAAACTCGAGGAGACCAAAATGAACCATCACGCCGCCAGCGGCGGGCAGCCCATCCGGCAGCCGCGCCCCTGCATCGCCGCACGCCCCACTGCACCCGATCACGCTTTGCCGGGAGCGTACTGACATGCAGAAGACGCACACCCACGGCCAGTGGACCTCGCGCATGGGCTTCGTGCTCGCGGCCACCGGTTCGGCAGTCGGCCTCGGCAACATCTGGAAGTTCCCCTACATGATCGGCCAGAGTGGCGGCGCAGCCTTCGTGCTGGTCTACCTGCTCTGCATCGCACTGATCGGCCTGCCGATCCTGGTCGCCGAATGGATGATCGGGCGCCGCGGCCAGAAGAATCCGATCAGCACAATGGGTGAACTGGCGAAGAAGAACGGCCGCAGCGGCGCCTGGGCGCTGATCGGCTTCACCGGCGTGCTCGGTGCCTTCCTCATCCTGTCCTTCTACAGCGTCATCGGCGGCTGGGCGCTGTCCTATACCGGTGATGCGATCACCGGCGGCTTCACCGGCATGGACAAGGATGCAGTGGGCAATGCCTTCACCGTCTTCCTGGCCAATGCCGGCAGCCTGCTGACCTGGCACACCGTGTTCATGGCGCTGACCGTGGGTGTGGTGGCCATGGGCGTCGCAGGCGGCCTCGAGCGTGCCTCCAAGCTGCTGATGCCCTCGCTGGGCGTGCTGCTCTTCATCCTCGTCGGCTACGGCATGACCACCGGCGGCTTCGGCCAGGCCATGGCCTACCTGTTCAACCCGGACTGGAGCAAGCTCACCGGCGACGTCGTGCTGGCTGCGCTCGGCCACGCCTTCTTCACCCTGTCGCTGGGCATGGGCATCATGATGGCGTACGGCTCCTACCTCGGCGAGGACGTCGACCTGCTGCGTACCGCGCGCACCGTGGTGATCATGGACACGGTGATCGCGATCGCCGCCGGCCTGGCCATCTTCCCGATCGTCTTTGCCAACGGTCTCGACCCTGCCGCCGGCCCCGGCCTGATCTTCGTCACCCTGCCGATCGCCTTCGGCAACATCACCGGGGGCGTCATTCTCGGCACCCTTTTCTTCGTGCTGCTGACCTTCGCCGCGCTGACCTCGGCGATCTCGCTGCTGGAGCCGGTGGTGGAACTGGTCGAGGAGCGCACGCCGCTGTCGCGTGCAGGCGCGACCTTCGTCGCCGGTATCGCCACCTGGGCGCTGGGTATCGCCGCGCTGCTGTCCTTCAACCACTGGAGCGACGTGACGATCATCGGCCTCAACATCTTCGACCTGCTCGATCAGCTCACCAGCAAGTTCATGCTGCCACTGACCGGACTGGGCGCCATCCTGTTCGCCGCCTGGTGCCTGGACCGTGACAGCGTGCGCAAGGAGCTGGGCCTCGGCGAACTGGGTTTCAGTGTGTGGAACGTGGTGGCGCGCTTCGTGGCACCGGTGGGCGTGCTGATCGTCTTCGTCAGCAACCTCTGATCATCGCGTGCGCCGCACAGGCGCGATGAAGGCGAAAACGGCCCTGACCGCTTAAAGCGGCAGGGCCGTTTCGTTCTTGATCTCGCGCAACGCCACCGCGGAGTGGGTGACGTCGATCTCCGGAATCTTGAGCAGGAAATCGTGCATGAAGGAGGACAGCGCCTCCAGATTGGGCAGGTAGAGCTTGAGCAGACAGTCGGTCTCGCCGAGCAGTTCGTAGCATTCGACCACCTGCTGGCAGCCCTTCACCACGCGCTCGAAGCGCTCGAGCACGTCTGCGCTGTGCTGCTTGAGCTTGACCCGCACCCAGACACAGGTGCCCAGACCGACCTTGTGGCGGTCGACGAGCGCCACGTAGCCGCTGATCACCCCCGCCTCCTCCAGCTCCTTCACCCGCCGCCAGCAGGGCGTCGGCGACATGCCGACGCGCTCTGCAAGCACCTGGGTGCTGAGCGTGGAGTCCCGCTGCAGCAGGCTCAGGATATGACGCTGGGCCGGATCGAGTTTCATCGCGCGCCCGGCTCAGATCACCTTGAGCAGTTCAACCTCGAACACCAGCGTCGCATTGGGCGGGATCACACCGCCGGCGCCGCGCGCACCATAGCCAAGCGCCGGCGGAATGGTGAGCTTGCGCTTGCCGCCTTCCTGCATGCCTTCGACGCCTTCGTCCCAGCCGCGGATGACATGGCCGGCGCCGAGCGGGAAATTGAACGGGTCGTTGCGATCCTTGGACGAGTCGAACTTGCGACCGTCGGTCAGCCAGCCGGTGTAATGCACCGACACCATCTTGCCCTTGACGGCGGTCTCGCCGGTACCAACCTCGAGTTCATCGATGACGAGGCCGCTGGCTGTGGTGGTCTGGGTCATGCGCTTCTCCTGTGTGCGTGCAAAGGCGGCATTCTACCTGCCACTTCCGCGCCGGCGCTCGGCGAGTTTGGCGCGGTACTTGGCAATCTTGGGCGCCACCACGTACTGGCAGTAGGGCTGATCGCTGTTGTTCATATAGTAGTCGTGATGCTCGGCCTCGGCCGGCCAGAATACCGGCGCCCGCTCCACCCGCGTCACGATCGCCTTCGGGTAGACGCGCTGCTCGCCGATGTCCTCGATCAGCGCGAGCGCATCGTGCAGTTGTGCATCGCTGGTGACGAAGATCACCGAGCGGTACTGCGGGCCGACATCATTGCCCTGACGGTCGACCGTGGTCGGATCATGGATCAGGAAGAAGATCTCGAGCAGTTCGCGATAGCTCACCCGCGCCGGATCGAAATCGACCTTCACCACCTCCGCATGGCCCGTGCCGCCGGTGCACACCTGACGATAGCCCGGGTTATCGACGTGCCCGCCGCAGTATCCCGGCACCACCGACTCGACCCCATCGACGAGGTCGAACACGGCCTCCAGGCACCAGAAACAGCCTCCTCCGAGGATGGCGGTCTCGAGCACGGGGCCCTTCGCTTCTTCAGTCATTCATCCACTCCCTACAAGGAAATGCAGCACTTGCTGCAGACCACGGACAGCCTCATTCATTCCCCATGCGGCCGGCTCGGCATCACTGCGGCTCAGCGGAAGGAGAAGCCGTAATGCAGATCGACCGAGGTGTCGGTCCCGCCACGCGCCACGAGCGACAGCCGGCGCGAGAGCTGGTAGCTCAGCTTGACCAGTGTGGCCGCCCCGCCCAGGCTCTGCTCGAAGGACAGGAACAGGTCGGGTCCAAGGCGCTTGCCCAGGCTGAGCACCTGGCCGGACACGGTGGGGCCGCTGGCAACCGTCGAGCCACTGCCGAGCACCCGGCTGCTTTGCGTGCGCGAGGTGCTGGTGAGCTCGCCCTGGCCAATGGAGAATGCGTCGAAGCCGAGGCTGCGCGAGAGCTCCTCGGTCATGCCGCCCCCCGGGCCGCCGAGCAACGCCGCGGCCGCCGGCAGCAACAGGCCCAGATCGGCCCCCGAAGCAGCGTCCGGGGCACGGCCAAGGACGATCCACGACAGCTTGGCGGGGTCGGGCACGTTGGGCTCGGACACCAGGCGCACCTGAGGGCGCTTGGCGCTGCCGGTGACGGCGACCCCAGCCTCCACCTCGAGCCCCTTGCGCAGTGCGACGATATTGAGCCCGGGCGCATCGAGCGGCCCCTGGAAGTTGACGACCCCGCGCTCGATCACCAGGTTCTGGCCATAGCCGCGGTAGCTGCCCCCTACGGTCGATACGGTACCGACGGCCGACAGCGCACGTCCGGGCTGCAGGCGGATACGCAGATCGCCAGCAAGGCGGGTCTCCAAACCCATCGCGGACAGGTATAGCGCATCGCCCAGTCCGACGCGGACATCGGCAGTGACGGCAAAGGCGCCGGCCTCGGCCACCTCGTCGCGGCCGAGCACCACCACGTCATCCGACAGGCTGGGGGGCATCGCCTCGGCGAACTCGATGTAGCCGGCATCGGCACGGAACTCGGCGTCGAGCGCCAGCGACGACCAGGTGCTGCGCGCACTCCCCTGGCCCGACAACAGCATCCAGCGGTCGTCACGCTGGAGTAGCGGCAGCCGATCGGCGGCAAAACGGAAGCGGCCGGCGCCGTTGTCGAGCGCCACCTCGCCGCTGGCCTCGAAACGCCCCGGACTGGCCGTCAACGCGGCCACCGGGATGCGTCCATCACGTGGCTGCACCCGGTTCGGCGATACGAACTCGAGGCGCAGAAGGCGCACGCGCTCTTGATCGAAGGCGAGATCGAGCTCGCCACCGGACAGCACCAGGCCCTGATCGACCAGCGTGAAGCCCAGCTCGCGTCCATTGATCGTGCCGCTCGCACGCGGCGCAGCCAGTGTCCCGGACACGGCGACCGCCCCCCCGATGCGTCCGGCGGTTTCCACATTCTCGCGCACGAGCCGGCCGAGCCAGGTGATCGACGGCATGTCCAGCCTGGCCGACGCACTGAGGGCCGTATCCGGCGGCAGGCTCCAGATGCCTTCGGCACTGCGCCGCGCACGCACGCTCGCTTCACCGGCGAGACTGCCGAATTCGCTGCCGCGCACGTCGAGCGCAAGCTCGAGACGGTCTCCGCGTGCCCGCAGGACGGCGTCGAGACGCTCCAGCCCCAGCCGGGTGCGCAACTCCCCTTCCAGGCGCACATCGCCCGCCTCGCGAAAGACCCGCGCTTCGCCGTCGAGCGTGCGGCCGACGCTCAGATCCCAGCGCGCGCCCAGCACCAGCGGGTCGGCGCCACGCCGGCGCTGGCCATCGGCGCGCCGCGGCTCGAGTTCGAGCACGAGCCCGCTGAGCTCGCCACGCAGCACGCTGCGGGTCGGCGACCATGCCGTCTCGAGCAAGCGGATGCGGCCCTTGTCTCCGGCATTGAATTCGGCCGCACCCAGGCGTACCGCATCGGGCGCGAGCTCGAGGGCCACCGGGGCCAGCAGGCGCGCCGCCACGCGCCCAGTCGTCTGCAGCGCCGACAACTCGCCGCGCCAGCGCAGCGCAGTCCCTGCTGCCAGTCCGCCCTTCAACCCGAGCTCGAGGGCATCGGCTTCAACACCGGCCGGCGCCACGTTCCCACCGGCAATTGCAGCAAGCTCGATACGGTGGCTGGCGCGCGTACCCTCGGCCGCCAGGCGCAGGCTGGACACCCAGTCGGACTGCGGCCGGCCGTCCTCATCCGGCGCGCTGCTGCCAAGCCCGCTCACGCCGAGTGCGAGCGCGAACGGCCCGTCGGTGCCAGCATCGAGCTGTACGACACCGTTGACGCCGCCGATGCGCACCTCGCCCGGCAGGCGCAGGCCCTCGCCGAAGAACTGCACGCGCCCCACGGGCGCTGCAAGCGCGCCACCGATCGAGCCCTCTGCCGAGGCCCGCCCGCCGAGGCCCAGGCCAAGCGCTTCGAGCGCCGGCGCATCGAGACGCAGCGCGAGACGATCCTGTGGTGCGCCCAGCGCCCCCTCGGCAACCAGGCTGTTGCCCGCCAGCTGCACATCCAGTGCGAGTTCGGGCAAGCGCTCACCCTCAACCCTGAGCTGGCCCTTGCCGCGCAGCGGCAGACCTTCGAGCAGGCTGTCGAGGATGTCGAAACGCAGCGCCACGGACAGCGGCTCGTCGGCCACCGGCAGCGCGCCTTCGGCATGCAGGTCGAGATCGAGGCGCGCCGACGGCGCCTCGGCCACAAACGCACGCGGGTCGGCCCCGCGCAGACGGGCACTCAGTTCGAACACCTGGCGGCCGGCCGCAGCGGGTCCTGCCGATGTACTGCCGCCGGACTCGGTCTCCGCCGCGGCAGCGTCGGCAGTCACTGCCATGCCTTGCAAGAGCGCCTGGATGTCGATGCGGGCGCTCCCCGCCTCGAGCGCAACACGCGCCTGCTGCCGGGCCTCGTCGCCCTCGGCGTCGATACGCCCCGCCAGCCGTTGCCGCGGCAGGCGACTGTCGAGCAAGCCCGGGTCTATGGCATCGAGCTCGAGCGCGGCATGGATGCGACCGAGGCCCCCCTCGCGGCGCGCATCGTCATCAGCCTGACCGCCGCGCTGCCACGCCACGCGACCGCCGATGCGCCCCGCGCCGGGCAGGCGCAGGTCGAGCGCATCGACGGCGAGGCCATCGTCCCGCCAGTCCAGGCGGCCATCGAGACTGAGCAGCGGAATACCCCCCTGGTCCACCGCCTGCGGCAGGCGATTGGTGACACGAATCGGCCCGGCAAGCAGGCTCGCCGCATCGGGCGTCGCCGCGAGTTCGGCCTCGAGGCTGAGCGCGGCGCGCGGCGCCCCGTCCACGAACGCAGCCGGGTCGATCTCGCCCGCCTTGACCGAAAGCCGACGCAGCGGCATCGCCGCCAGGCTCTCCGCCTCGACCTCGACCCGGGCGGTCAGCCCCTCGCCCTGGGCGTCGATGCTCAGATGGGGCTCGAGCAGGGTGTTGGTGGCGCCAAAGCGTGCGACCACGGCACGCCCGTCGATGACACCATCGAAGCGGCCCTCGCCATCGAGCGCGTGCGGTGCGGCGCCTTCGACACCCAGCGCGAGCTGCAGTCGTCCCTGGGGCAAGCTGAGCGCGAGCGTGCGCAACCGATGCCGACGGCCATCGCTGTCGAACGCGGCCTCGAGTTCGGTAAACAACGGTTGCGCGGCGTGATGCCCGGCACCGGAGCGGGCATCGAGATCGGCAGCGCCGCCATCCCCGGCCGGCTCGCCGGCACGCTCGTCGGCCTGGCCATGCGCCTCCTCTTCACCCAGCGTACGCATGACGAAAGCGCCCAGCACGAGGCTGCGCAGCTCGATGGCCAGCGGCACGGCGAGAGAGTCCGGCAGGGTGGTGGGGGCCGCGGGCGCAGTGTCGTCCGTGCTTGCCCTGGCGAGCTCGACGTGTGCCGCCGCGAGACGCTCGACCAGAAGGCGGCGCTCGAACAGCGCAGCAGGCTTCCATTCGAGTTCGAAGTCACGTACCTCGAGTTGCAGCCCGGGGGTTTCATAGCGCAGCACGTCGAGCTCGAAACCGCCGAGCACACGGCCTCGCGGACGCTCCGCATGCAGCGCGCCATCGGTGAGGCGGGTGCCGAGCGCCAGCGCGGTCTCAAGTCCGGACTGGGTACCGAGCAGCCAGGCCCCCAGTCCGGCAGCGCCCACAAGCGGCAGCAGCAGCGCGGCAGCCAGGCCTCGCAGCCAGCGGCGCCCACGTAGCTCGGGCGGGCGTGTTGCGGGAGTGGCCGGATGCGCCGTCATTGCGCTCGATCAGCCGCCGAACAGGGCCTTGAGCTCCAGGCCCGGATCCGGCGCACGCATGAAGGCCTCGCCAACGAGGAAGGTATGCACGCCCTCACCCTGCATCAGCGCAACATCCTCGGCACGCAGGATGCCCGATTCGGTGACGACGATGCGACCGGCGGCGCCACTGGCAATGCGCGGCAGCAGGTCGAGCGTGGTCTGCAGCGAGACCTCGAAGGTGCGCAGGTTGCGGTTGTTGATGCCGATCAGCGGTGTCTGCAGCTGCAGTGCCTGCTCGAGCTCGGCGCCGTCGTGGACCTCGACCAGCACCGCCATGCCCAGCGCCTGGGCGATCGCCTCCATGTCGCGCATCTGCGCAAGGTCGAGGCAGGCGGCGATGAGCAGGATGGCGTCTGCCCCCATCGCGCGCGCCTCGAAGACCTGGTAGGGATCGACCAGGAAGTCCTTGCGCAGCACCGGCAGCGCGCAGGCCGCACGTGCCGCCTGCAGGTATTCGGGGGCGCCCTGGAAGAAGCCGCGATCGGTCAGCACGGACAGGCAGGCGGCGCCGGCCGCCTCGTAGCTGGCGGCGATGGCGGCCGGGTCGAAGTCGGCACGGATCACGCCCTTGGAAGGGCTGGCCTTCTTGATCTCGGCGATCACCGCGGGCAGGCCACCCGCATGGCGGTTACGAATGGCGGCAACGAAACCACGTGCAGGGGGCTCGGCCTCGGCCAGCGCGCGCACGACGACGAGCGGTGCCGCAGCCGACGCGGCCGCGACCTCCTCGACCTTGACTGCACAGATCTTCTGCAGGATGTCGCTCATGCTGCGGCTCCGAACTGGCGGGTGAACCGTACGAAGGCATCGAGCTTGGCACGTGCCGCGCCGCTCTCGATCACCTCGCGCGCGCGCGCCACGCCAGCGCCGATCGACTCGACCAGGTTGGCGGTGTAGAGCGCGACCCCCGCGTTCAGGACGACGATCTCGCGCGCTGGCCCGGCACGGTTTTCCAGCGTAGCGAGCAGCACGGCGCGGGATTCGTCGGCATCTGCGACGCGCAGGTTGCGCGTACCGGCCATCTGCAGGCCGAAGTCCTCCGGGTGGATCTCGTACTCGCGCACCACGCCGTCCTTGAGCTCGCCGACCAGGGTCGAGGCACCGAGGCTGACCTCGTCCATGCCGTCCAGGCCATGCACGACCAGCACATGGTTGGCGCCCAGGCGCTCCATGACGCGCGCCTGGATGCCGACGAGGTCGGGATGGAACACCCCCATCAGGGTGTTGGGCGCGCCCGCTGGATTGGTGAGCGGACCGAGGATGTTGAAGATGGTGCGCACGCCCATCTCGCGCCGCACCGGCGCGACGTTCTTCATCGCACTGTGATGGTTGGGCGCGAACATGAAGCCGATACCGGTCTCCTCCACGCAGGCGGCAACCTGCTCGGGCGTAAGGTCGAGCCTGACGCCGAGCGCCTCGAGGACGTCGGCCGCACCGGACTTGGACGACACGCCACGCCCGCCGTGCTTGGCCACGCGCGCACCGGCCGCGGCAGCGACGAAGATGGTGGCGGTCGAGATGTTGAAGGTGTGCGTGCCGTCGCCACCGGTACCGACCACATCGAGGAAGTGGTCGTGCGGCGGCTTGACCACCACCTTGGTGGACATCTCGCGCATCACGGTGGCAGCTGCGGTGATCTCGCCGATGGTTTCCTTCTTGACGCGCAGTCCGGTGAGGATGGCCGCGGTCATCAGCGGCGAAACCTGGCCCGCCATGATCTGGCGCATCAACGACAGCATCTCGTCGAAGAAGATCTCGCGGTGCTCGATCGTGCGTTGCAGGGCTTGCTGGGCGGTAATCGTCATGTCGTGTTCTCCGACCGGTACTCAGGCGGCAGCCGGCAGTCGCGCGTCGCGGTCGAGGAAGTTCCTCAACAGCTCGTGGCCGCATTCGGTGAGGATGGACTCGGGGTGGAACTGCACGCCCTCGACGTCGAGCGTGCGGTGGCGCACACCCATGATCTCGCCGTCGTCCG
Source organism: Thauera sp. 28 (assembly GCF_000310145.2). GTDB lineage: Bacteria > Pseudomonadota > Gammaproteobacteria > Burkholderiales > Rhodocyclaceae > Thauera > Thauera mechernichensis. The sequence continues at coordinate 77,540 of NZ_AMXA01000012.1, read as the reverse complement.
TCCATGCGGTCACTTCAAGACAGTCGGGCAGGCTTGCGCGTTCAATGGCCAGCGAGTGGTAGCGCGTGCAGGTGAGCGGATTGGGCAGGCCGCGGAACACCCCTGCGTCGAGGTGGTGCACCGGCGAGGTCTTGCCGTGCATGAGCTTTCGCGCATGCACGATGCGCCCGCCGAAGGCCGCGCCGATGCTCTGGTGGCCAAGGCAGACGCCGAGGATGGGCAGCTTGCCGGCAAAGGCCTTGATTGCCGCCACCGAGATCCCGGCCTCGGCCGGCGAGCACGGCCCCGGGGAGATGACGAGCTGGTCCGGCTGCAGGGCCGCGATCTGTTCGAGCGTGATCTCGTCGTTGCGGAACACCTTCACCTGTGCCCCGAGCTCGCCGAAGTACTGCACGAGGTTGTAGGTAAAGCTGTCGTAGTTGTCGATCATCAGCAGCATGGTCTTCCCTTCGCGAAGGCCGGCCGCGGCCGGCTTCGTCAACATGAACGGCGCCGAGGCGCTCAGACGCGGGTGTCGAGCCCGCCTTCGGCCATTTCGGCAGCGCGCAGCATGGCGCGCGCCTTGCTCTGGGTTTCCTGCCATTCCGACTCGGGGTCGGAATCGGCGACGATGCCGGCACCGGCCTGGACGTGGATCTGACCATCCTTGACCACCGCGGTGCGGATCGCGATGGCGAGGTCCATGTCGCCATGAAAGCCCAGGTAGCCCGCCGCCCCGGCATAGATGCCGCGCTTGACCGGCTCGAGCTCGTCGATGATCTCCATCGCGCGCACCTTTGGGGCCCCCGACACAGTGCCGGCCGGGAAGGTGGCGCGCAGCACGGCGAGCGCGTTGAGACCTTCCTTGAGCCGGCCCTCGACGTTGGAGACGATGTGCATCACATGCGAATAGCGCTCGATGGTGAAGCGCTCGGTGACCTTGACGGTACCGGTCTCGGAGACGCGACCGGCGTCGTTGCGGCCAAGGTCGAGCAGTTGCAGATGCTCGGCACGCTCCTTCTCGTCGGCGAGGAGCTCCTGCTCGAGCGCGAGGTCCTCGGCCACCGTGGCGCCGCGCTTGCGCGTGCCGGCGATCGGGCGCACGGTAACGACCTCGTCCTCGAGCCGGGTGAGGATCTCGGGCGAGGCGCCGACGACGTGGAAGTCCTCGAAGTTGAAGTAGAACATGTAGGGCGAGGGGTTGAGCGAGCGGATCGCTCGGTACAGCGCCATCGGGCTGGCGGCGTAGGGCTTGCTCATGCGCTGCGACAGCACGACCTGCATGACGTCGCCATCGACAATGTACTGCTTGGCGCGCCGCACCGCGTCCTTGAAGGCGTCCTCGCCAAAGCTCGACACCGCCGCGGCCGGTTCGGCACGCACCTCGTCAGGGATCTGCACCGGCGCACGCAGACGGGCGAGGAGTTCGCGCAGGCGCTTCTGCGCACGCTTGTAGGCACCGGGCACCTCAGGCTCGGCGTACACCACGAGGGTGAGCTTGCCGCTGAGGTTGTCGACGATGGCGACCTCCTCCGAGAGCAGGAGCAGGATGTCGGGCGTGCCGACCGGATCGGGCTTGTCGGCCTTGGCGAGCTTGGGCTCGATATAGCGCACCGTGTCATAGCCGAAGCAGCCCACCAGGCCGCCCGCAAAACGCGGCAGGTGCTCGCGCGGCGGCACCTTGATACGGTTCATGAACTCGGCGACGAAGTTGAGCGGGTCACCATAGTCGCGACGCTCGACCAGGCGATTGCCGGTGAGCAGCAGCGCAGAGCGCTCATAGACCTCGATACGGGTAGGCGAGGACAGGCCGATGAAGGAGTAGCGCCCGAAGCGCTCGCCGCCCTGCACGGATTCGAGCAGATAGGTGTAGGGCTCGTTGGCGAGCTTCAGGTAGATGGACAGCGGGGTGTCGAGATCGGCAAAGGTCTCGAGCGTCAGCGGGATACGGTTGTAGCCCTCGGCGGCGAGGGCATTGAACTCTTGTTCGAGCATGGCGGCTCCACGTGCAGCAGATTGTTCTTCGGACGGTGCAGCGAATGCGGGGACAGGTTGGCGACAGGGTGCAGGCTGGCCTGCAGCGTGCGCCGCCCCGCGACAGGGTTGGCGTTCAGTGGCCCAAAGGCCAACGCCAAGCGCCGCGCCAGCAGGACTGGACGGTGAGGCAGGTGGCGGATGCGGAGCTGACCCTGTGTGCGAGCGTCACGATGGCGATCTGTCGTGGAGGTGAATGATGAGGGGGCGCAGCCCCTGTATTCATGCCGTAGCGATGTATTGCAGCGCCTCGGTGGCGATCGATAGTAGCCCATCGCATTCGATGGTGTCCACCGGCACGCCCTCGCTATAGCCATAGGTCACCAGCAGCACCGGCATACCCGCAGCCTGTGCGGCAAGCGCATCGTTGGCCGAGTCGCCGATCATCAGTGCGTCGGCCGTTGCAACACCGAGTCGCTCGCAGGCCAGCCTGACCACGGCGGGGTCCGGCTTCTTCACGTCAAGCGTGTCGCCACTGATGACGGTATCGAAATGGTGCGCGATGCCCATGCGCTCGAGCAGCGGCAGGGAGAAGGCCTCGGCCTTGTTGGTGACCACTGCCAGCTTGAGTCCAAGTGCACGCATCGCATCGAGGGTATCCGTTATACCCGGGTAGATGCGCGTACGCGCACCATTGACCACCGCGTAGTGGCGGCGAAACACGCCGATGGCGACGTCGATCTCGGCATCGCTGGCCTGCGTGCCCTCGGTCATGCAGCGCCGCACCAGGTTCGGGATGCCCTTGCCGACGAAGCTGTGGATCTCGTCCTGGCTGCGCAACGGGCGCCCGAGCTCGGCGAGGGTGAGGTTGGCGGCATCCGCAAGGTCGGTAATGGTGTCAAGCAGGGTGCCGTCGAGATCGAAGAGCACTGCGCGGGCGGCAAAGCGCGGCCGCGCGCTCATGCCGCCACCCCCGCGAGCTCGCTGCGCAGCGCACCGATGATCGAGTCGTAGCGATGCGGGTCACTGTCCTTGCCGGCACCGAACACGGCCGATCCGGCAACGAAGGTGTCGGCGCCGGCACGGGCGATCTCGGCAATGTTGTCGGTCTTCACCCCGCCATCGATCTCAAGCAGGATGCGCCGCCCGCTGCGCGCCGCGTAGGCGTCGATCTTCTCGCGCGCTGCACGCAGCTTGACGAGCGTCTCAGGGATGAACTTCTGCCCGCCGAAGCCTGGGTTGACGCTCATCAGCAGCACCACATCGAGCTTGTCCATGACGTGGTCCATGTGGTGCAGCGGCGTGGCCGGGTTGAACACCAGCCCGGCCTGACAGCCGGCATCGCGGATCAGGCCCAGGCTGCGGTCGATGTGTTCGGAGGCCTCGGGATGGAAGGTGATGACATTGGCGCCGGCCTTGGCGAAGTCGGGGATGATGCGATCGACCGGTTTCACCATCAGATGAACGTCGATCGGCGCCGTGGTATGCGGGCGGATGGCCTCGCACACCAGTGGTCCGATGGTGAGATTGGGGACGTAGTGGTTGTCCATCACGTCGAAGTGAATCCAGTCGGCGCCAGCGGCGATGACGTTGCGGACCTCTTCGCCGAGGCGGGCAAAGTCGGCGGACAGCAGGCTGGGGGCGATACGGTACATGGCGAACTCCGGGAGGGCTGAGGGCAGCCCCGATTCTACCCGCCTCGGTGCGCCCGGCACCCGCCGCGCGTCAGCGCACGCAGACCTTGCGCACCTGGCGAATGTCGGTGATGCCGGCCAGGATTTTCTCGATGCCATCCTGGCGCAGCGTGCGCATGCCCTCGGCAAGTGCCTGACCAAGCACCTGCTCGACGCGACCACGCTCCTGGATCAGGCGCTTGATCGCATCCGAGCCAAGCATCAGCTCATGCAGACCAACGCGCCCCTTGTAGCCCTCGGTGCAATGCTCGCAGCCAACCGCCCGGTAGAGCGTGAAGCGCCCCTCCTTGTCCGCGAACTCCGCCCGCCAGCGCTCGAGAACCTGCTCACGAGCGCGCTCCGGGTCTGCGCTGAACGCGGGCGTCAGGTGCATGTCCTCGCAGTACTCGTCGAGCAGATGCCCGATCTCCGCCGCTTCCGGCTCGTAGCGCTCGCGGCATTTGCCACAAAGGCGCTTTGCCAGGCGCTGGGCGAGCACGCCAAGGAGCGCATCGGAGAAATTGAACGGATCCATGCCCATGTCGAGCAGACGCACCACCGACTCGGGCGCACTGTTCGTATGCAGGGTGGAGAACACCAGGTGGCCGGTGAGCGAGGCTTCGATACCGACCGATACCGTCTCGTGATCGCGCATCTCGCCGACCATGATCACATCGGGATCGGCGCGCAGGAAGGCGCGCATCATGGTCGCGAAGTCGATCCCTGCCTTGCGGTTGACCTGCACCTGGCGCAGTCCCTTCTGGGTGATCTCCACCGGATCCTCGACCGTCCAGATCTTGGTGTCCGGCGTGTTGATGTGGCGCAGGATCGAATGCAGCGTGGTGGTCTTGCCCGAGCCGGTGGGGCCGCACACGAAGAAGATGCCATAGGGCTTGGCGATCGCAGCCTTGAGGCGCTCGAGATTGAACGGTAGCAGGCCAAGCTGATCGAGCGGAATGGGCTCGTTGCTCGCCAGCAGGCGCATCACCACGTCCTCCATGCCGCCCTGGGTAGGCAGGGTGGCGACCCGCAGCTCGATATCGAGCGGCGCGAACTTGCGGAACTTGATCTTGCCGTCCTGCGGGCGGCGGCGCTCGGCGATGTCCAGGTCGCACATGATCTTGATGCGGGTGATCAAGGGGTTGCGATAGCTGGCCGGAACCTCGATGTAGGGCACCAGCGAGCCGTCCTTGCGGAAACGGACCAGGGTCTTCTCGCGCCCCGGGCGAGGCTCGACATGGATGTCCGAGGCGCCCTGCCGGTATGCGTCGATGATGATCTTGTTGACCAGCTTGACCAGTTCATTGTCGGCCGCTGCCGTGACATCGTCCTTGAGCGACGGACCATCGTCATCGTGTTCCCCGAGGTCGGACAGCAGGTCGGTGACCGAGGCGTCATCGAGGGTGGCCCCGAAATACTGCTCGACCGTACGCTCGAAGTCATGCGTCGTCGTCACCCGGAAACTCAGGCGCTTCTTGAGCAACACGTTCTGCGCCACCCCGGAACTGCGCACCTGCTCGGGGTCGACGCACAGCACGACCACGCCCTCGTTGCTCTCCTCGTAAGGCAGCCACAGCATCTGCTCGACGTACTCGCGCTTGATGTTGCGCAGCAGGTCCATTGGCTTGACATGATTGGCCACGAAGGGCTGGTAGGGCACGCCGAAGAAGCGCGCCGCAGCGGCACCGAGCTCGGCGTAGGACAGGCCGAACTGCTCGACGAGCAAGGTCTCCACCGACGTGCCGCTCGCCCGCCCCTCGCGCGTCGCATCGGCGAACTCCTCGGCGGTGATGCGGCCGTCGGCAACCAGCGCATCGAAGCGCGAACGCAAGCGTGCGGGCTGTCGCGTATGCCTGAGAAACGCGACGCCGAGCGTCTGCGCCAGTCCGAGCACGCCCTCCTCGGCCACCTTGGAAAAAGGCTGGCCGTTTCGCGTGTTGATCAACTGCACCACGCCAAGGAGGCTGCCTGTGTCGGGATCACGTATCGGCGCCACCAACATCTGCCGCGAGTGAAAACCAGTGCTCGCGTCGACTTCGCGCCGCAACTTCAGCCCGGGCGAAATCGCACGCAGCTCGGAGTCGTCGTACACATCGCGCACGTTGACGAGCTCGCCGCTCAGCGCGACGTAGCCCGCGATGCTGTTCTCCCCGATCGGCAGGCGGATGCTCTGCACCCCGCTCAACCCGGTCTTGACCCGGGTCACGATCGAGCCCCCACCCTCCTCCACCGCGTAGATGGTGAAGCGCTCGGCCTCGAACAGCTCGCACAACTGCGGCGCCAGCTCGAGCATGATCTCCTCGACATCCTTGCTGGCATGGATGCGGTTGGTCAACGCCTGCAGGCCCTTGAAAAAGGAGAGACGGCCGGACACGGCACGACCCTGCGTCGTTGCAGCAGAGGATTCGCTCATGGTTTTCAGCTCATTCAGCGATTGGTCGGCGACTGCACGCCCGCACGACGATGACGGGCAGCAAGAAGCTAGAACTCCAGCACATCGCCCTGCTCGAGGCGGCGAGGCGCGAGTGCTGGAAGGCCTGCGCACAATTCTTCCATGATGCGCGAACTGCCGCCAGGCTTCAAATGGCTGATATGAACGACCGGTGCGACGTTCAGTTCCGCAAGCACAGTCAGCGACATGCTCGGGCACAGGTGGCGCGACGCCAGCGCAAGCCCGTGCTGTTCGTCGGCAAACGCCGTCTCCAGGATCAAGTGGCGGAGCTGCGGCTGGGCGTTGATCGCGTCGATCAACTCGGGACAGTAGGCGGTATCGCCGGAAAACACCAGCTGCCCGCTACCGCTGTCGAGGCAGAAGGCGACCGCCGGTACCGTATGCCGCGCTGGCAGCGCGGTGATCCGACGTCCCCTCAGGTCGACATGCTCACCCACCATCATGGGCTGGAAACGCATGAAGGGTTGGTGTTGGTCCGGGATGGCCGAGAAATCCGGCCAGACGAGCCAGTTGAAGATATGAGAATGCAGGATGCGGATCGTCTCTGGTGTCGCGTGCACCAGCAGTGGCTTGCTGCGCAGCTCACCGACCGAATCAATGAGGAGCGGCAAGGCCGCGATGTGATCCAGATGGGCATGCGTCAGGAAGACGTGGTCGATACGGGACAGGACCTCGAGCGGCAGATCGCCCACGCCCGTGCCACAATCGACGAGGATGTCATCGTCGACAAGGAAGGAGGTGGTCCGCGACTGCGACCCCCCGATTCCACCACTGCAGCCGAGTACTCTGAGCTTCATCACCCCGTCCACCCGAATCGCCGGCCGCCTCCGCGCGCTGCGAGTCGATTCCTCATGACTGCAAAACGTAACACCGCGCACCGCCCCTGCGCGCGGAATAAAATCACGTCAGTAGACCGACTCAGGTGCGCAGGAAGAACTCCATCTTCACCCCGGCCAGTTCGATGATGTCATGATCATCGAGATGGCGGGCCTGCGCATCGATCGCCTTGCCATTGACGAGCGGAAAACTCGCACCCTCGACATGGGTGATGAAATAGCCATGCGGCCGACGGGTGATGACGGCGACCTGGCGACCTGGCTTGCCGAGTGTGGTCATCGACTTGGTCAGCTCCAATTCGCGGCCGGCATTCGCACCACTGAGCACCTGAATCACGCCGACGAGATCGGTCGCGGCGGCTTGGGGTGTGCCTGGCTGCTGCCGCGCAGCGGCAGCCACAACCTGGGTTTCCGTCGGCGCCGGTCCGGCCGGCGCGGCAGTCACATCGGTGCTCACGCCCGGCATCTCGAAGGCCTTGAGCGCCGCGGTATCGACCATCTCCGACTGCGATGTGCCCGGCTTGGCATCGTCGGCGATGAACTTGATCCTGTACTTGCCTAGCTCGATGACGTCGTTGGCGCGCAGCACGTTCTTCTTGACTGGCTGACCATTGAGGTAAGTACCGTTGGTGCTGTTCTGGTCCTCGAGAAAGGCATCGCCGGTGATGCAGGTGATCACCGCGTGATGACCGCTGATGGCCAGGTTGTCGATCTGGATGTCGTTGTCGGGCTTGCGCCCGATGGTGGTGCGCTCCTTGTTGAGCGTCATCTCCTTGAGCACCAGACCATCCATGCTGAGGACCAGTTTCGGCATGCACCTACCCGTTCAATGATTGCTTCGACGACACCCGCGCGGCCTTGTGCCGGCGCGTGATCAACCTGCTCATTCTAACGCTGTCCCAAGGCGGGTTAACAAAAAAGGCGCCGGACCAGCCGGCGCCTTCGTGCAGGGACCCTGCAATGGATCAGAGCATGGCCTTGAGCAGCTTGGCCATCTCGGACGGGTTGCGCGTGACCTTGAAGCCGCACTCTTCCATGATGGCGAGCTTGGCGTCTGCGGTGTCAGCACCGCCGGAGATCAGCGCACCGGCGTGGCCCATGCGCTTGCCAGCCGGGGCGGTGACGCCAGCGATGAAGCCGACGATCGGCTTCTTCATGTTTTCCTTGCACCACAGCGCGGCTTCCGCCTCGTCCGGGCCACCGATCTCGCCGATCATGATGACCGCGTCGGTATCAGGATCGTCGTTGAACATGCGCATCACGTCGATGTGCTTGAGACCGTTGATCGGGTCGCCGCCGATGCCGACCGCCGAGGACTGGCCCAGGCCAATTTCGGTGAGCTGGGCAACGGCTTCATAGGTCAGCGTGCCAGAACGCGACACGACGCCGATGCGGCCCTTGCGGTGGATGTGGCCGGGCATGATGCCGATCTTGATCTCGTCGGGCGTGATCAGGCCGGGGCAGTTGGGGCCCAGCAGCAGGGTTTCCTTGCCGCCAGCGGCGACCTTCTGCTTCATCTTGTTGCGCACGACCAGCATGTCGCGAACCGGGATGCCTTCGGTGATGCAGATCGCCAGGTCGAGATCGGCCTCGCAGGCTTCCCAGATGGCATCGGCAGCACCCGCGGGCGGCACGTAGATGACCGACACGGTAGCACCGGTCTCGGCGGCGGCTTCCTTGACCGAGGCGTAGATGGGGATGTCGAAGATCTTCTCGCCGGCCTTCTTCGGGTTAACGCCGGCAACGAAGCAGTTCTTGCCGTTGGCGTACTCCTGGCACTTCTCGGTGTGGAACTGACCGGTCTTGCCAGTGATGCCCTGAGTGATGACCTTGGTGTCTTTGTTGATCAGGATGGACATTCGAAGCTCTCCTTACTTGACCGCAGCGACGATCTTGGTCGCAGCTTCCGCCATCGTGTCGGCGGTGATGATCGGCAGACCCGACTCGGCGAGGATCTTCTTGCCGAGGTCTTCGTTGGTGCCCTTCATGCGCACCACGAGCGGGACGGAGAGATGAACTTCCTTGGCTGCAGCGACCACGCCGGTGGCAATGGTGTCGCAGCGCATGATGCCACCGAAGATGTTGACCAGGATGCCCTTGACCTTGGGGTTCTTGAGCATGATCTTGAAGGCTTCGGTGACCTTCTCGGTGGTTGCGCCGCCGCCGACGTCCAGGAAGTTGGCCGGCTCTGCGCCGAACAGCTTGATGGTGTCCATGGTGGCCATGGCCAGGCCGGCACCGTTGACCAGGCAGCCGATGTTGCCATCGAGGCTGATGTAGGCCAGGTCGAACTTGGAGGCTTCGATCTCGTCGGCATCCTCTTCGTCGAGGTCGCGGTAGGCGACGATCTCGGGGTGACGATAGAGCGCGTTGGAATCGAAGTTGAACTTGGCGTCGAGCGCCTTCACCGTACCGTCACCCTCGTGGATCAGCGGGTTGATCTCGGCCAGCGAGGCGTCGGTTTCCATGTAGCAGGTGTAGAGCTTCTTGAGCGCATCCACGGCCTGGGCAGCCGAAGCCTCCGGCATGCCGATGCCCTTGACCAGCAGCAGCGCCTGCTCGTCGGTGAGGCCGACCAGCGGATCGACGAAGACCTTGATGATCTTCTCGGGCGTGTTGTGAGCGACTTCCTCGATGTCCATGCCGCCTTCGGACGAGGCCATGATGGCGACCTTCTGCGTGGCACGGTCAGTCAGGGCAGCGACGTAGTATTCGTGCTGGATGTCGGCGCCTTCCTCGATCAGGAGGTTGCGCACCTTCTGGCCTTCGGGGCCGGTCTGGTGGGTGATCAGTTGCATGCCGAGGATCTGGGACGCGTACTGGCGCACTTCGTCCAGCGACTTGGCGACCTTGACACCACCGCCCTTGCCGCGACCGCCAGCGTGGATCTGGGCCTTGACCACCCAGATCTTGCCGCCGAGCTCCTGTGCTGCCTTGACCGCGTCATCGACGCTGGTGCAATGGATGCCTCGCGGCGTGACGACACCGTACTTTCTCAGTACTTCTTTTGCCTGATACTCATGAATCTTCATGGTTGCCCTTCGTTCTAAGTCGCGACGGCCGACCCGCCGCAAACAGGTTGATGGCATGCTTCGGAGCGCGCGCTCCACGACCGGCGCCGTCTCCCTCGACCGTCGCCCGCCGCCAAGAATCGGGACCCCCCGACCCGACCCGCGGCACGCACGCAACACACGCGCCACGCCCGCAAGACTCCATAATTATAACCAGTTTTGCGCAGTGCACAGGGCCGGCCGGCGTACGGCCGCTCAGCCCCCTGCCCGCTCCTTGCCGGGCTGAGCACGGTACCACCTGGGATAGTAGGCGCGGACCGCTGCCGCCGAGGTCTCGAGCGCATGACAACGATCGAGCTGGAAGGGCTTCACACCGTCATCCTCGTTATCGCGCCGGAAGGTTGCAAAGGTCTGGATTGCCGCGGTCGGCAAGGACAGAAGCATTTCGGTTAGATGAGTACAGCCGCGCACGTCGGCGAACATTTCGCCCACCGTGCGACGAAAGCCGCGCACCAGGTTCAGGCCGATCAAGCCGCGATAGACAGGCCCGATCGTGTCGCACATCCCCGGGTAGGGCACGCCGTCCGAACAGGCCTCGGCATCGACGATGTCGAAACTGTGGTCGATGGTGATGCGCACACGCATCAGATGCACCGGCTCGCCAGCCGGGCGCAGACCGGACGCAATCGGGTAATCGACATCCTTGACGTCGGTCAGCGAGGCCTCGAGTTCGTACAGGCCGTCGTCTCGCAAGAAGCCTTCGACTTCGATGCGCCGGGTGTGAAGGCGCCTGCGCGGCACCGCGGGGGCATTAAGGGGCATTGCGGTCCTCAGCGTACGCTAGCGTATGGATTGCCGCATCTTAAACCATTTCGCCGCACACCCGGAGCCAGGCCGCGGGCGACCTCGCAGCGGTCGAATCAAGCGCGCAACCCCCCAAAACATCACGTCTTGGCACATTTCTTCATACCCTGCGTGACGGCGACGCTGGAACACATACCAAGAGTCTGTTACAACCCCGGAATCGATCTCCCGCCGGATGCGCGGAACATGAAGACCCAACGTACGACTCTCGCTCTCGTCATCGCCCTCGCCCTGACCGGCATTGCACCAGCACATGCCTTTGTCCTCGGCGAACCCCAGGCACTCTCCGCAATCGGGGAACCCTTCAGGGTGGAGATCCCGCTCAGCGGCCAAGGGCGCGATGCCGCAGGCTGTTTTCAGGTCGCTGCGGCGACGGGGGCCTCATCCGAGTTGCCGCAGTTGACCGGGGCACGGACCGCAGTCGCAGGCACGGGCGCAAGCGCACGACTGGTCGTGACGCGCAACCGCCCCGTCAACGACCCCATCGTCACCCTAGTAATCGAGAACGTGTGCGAATCGCGCCTGCGCCGCGAGTACACCCTGCTCCTGCCGTATCCTTCCAGCGCGATCAGCCCTGCACAGATCACGCCCGCAGCGCCCCCGCCCTCCGTGCAGACAGCCCGCCCGGCCCGTCCCGCAGCCGTCGCGCCCGCCAACGTGCGCACCTGGAACACGGCGCCTGGAGAGTCGCTCGAGTCACTTGCCAACGCACTCTATCCGGACGACACCGGAGCGCGCAGCCGTTTCATCCGCGCTACTGCGGGCGCAAACCCCGACCTGTTCCCCGACGACGCCTCGCGACGACGCCCCCTGCCGACAGGGACGGCTGTCCTGGTTCCGGACCTTCGCCGACTCTCGGGCTCCGCCCCCTCCACCCCCCCCAAGGCAGCGGCAGCCCGCGCACCTCGGCCCGCCGCCGCGAGCAGTGCTGCACGCGTGGCGCAGGATCGCGTCGAAGTCGACAAGGCGGTGTCCCCCGGGGCTCAGCGCGAGACCGCCACGGGCGGGACCGCAGTTCCTCTCGACGTACAGGCGCGCGAGCGCGAACTTGCCGCGGCGATCGACCGCAGCATCATCGTCGAGATGGAGTTGCTGGCGCGGATCAAGGAGCTTGAAGAGCTGCAGGCGCGCCTGGAGGCACGCATCCGCGCGCTCGACACCGCTCCCGTGGCTGCACCACAGCCCCCGGCGCCGCTGGTGGCACCGCCGGCAGTGGCCGCGACGCCGGCCGTAGCGGCCACTGCCCCTGCAGCGCCGCCTTCACCCCCCTTGGCGCCCGTTGCCGACCCGAACCAAGACCGTTACCTCATCGGCGGACTCGCGCTCGCGGCCCTGCTGCTGACCCTGGCCCTGCTGCGCCGCCGACGCACGCCCGCGTCAACCGTCGGCTCGCCGCATACAGCCATCCACACCCAGGCGCCCGCGGCCGACGCCGCACTCGCGCGCCTGCAGGCCAGAACCGCGGACAGCCCACCGCCAACGGTGGCCCCGTCCGTACCAGAAGGTCCCATGAGCCTGGTCGATTGGAACCCGCACGCAGTCGTCGAGCAGTCGATCGGCACGAAAGTGGACTCCAACCTGGACCTGAACGACGAGCACAAGTCGGCCGTCGAACTCGCCGACATCATGATGAGCTTCGGCCGCCTTCACGGCGCTGCCGAAACCCTGGCCGAGTTCATCCGCGGTAACCCGAAGCAGGCCATCACGCCCTGGCTCAAGCTGCTCGAGGTCTATCGCGCGGCCGGTCTGCGCGCCGAGTTCGACGCGATCGCGAACGAGCTGCACCGCACCTTCAACGTCAATACCGTGTATTGGCAGAACTACGACGCCTTGCGCGCCGTTGAAGCGAGCCTAGAAGATTACCCGCACATCGCCACCAAGCTCGAGAAGTCATGGCGCACGCCTGAATGCCAGCAGTTCCTCGAGGTTCTGCTGCGCGACAACCGGGATGGCAGCCGTAACGGCTTCCCGTTCCCGGTCATCGACGAGATCCTGCTGCTGTCGGCGATCCTCGAAGACGAGCTCGGCCCGTTCCGCCCGCCTCCCCCCTCAGCCGAATGACGCTTGCGACGCCGAGCGCCACGAACTGAGCGCTCAGACGGGATTGTCGAGATCGACGAAATCCGCCGTCAGCCCCGGCAGGGCGCTCAGGTGCGCGGCAATCGCACGCGCACCATAACGCTCGGTGGCATGGTGTCCTGCGGCGATGTAGGGCACGCCCGACTCGCGCGCAAGATGCACGGTCTGCTCGGAAATCTCGCCGGATACAAAAACATCTGCCCCCGCGAGGATCGCCTGCTCGAAATAGCCTTGCGCCCCTCCGGTGCACCAGGCGACACGGCGAACGATACGCTCGCCATCCCCCACCAGCAGCGGCAAACGCCCCAGCCTGTGCGCGATCTCGCGCGCCAGCACAGATGCACCGACCGGCCCCTGGGGGGGCGCGACACGGCCGATCCACCCCAGATCCTGGTCGGCAAACCGACCTTCGGCCTGCCACCCCATGATCTGCGCCAGCTGGGCGTTGTTGCCCAGCTCCGGATGAACATCAAGCGGCAGGTGATAGGCAAAGAGGCTTACATCGTTTGCCAGCAGGGTACGCAGGCGCTGACGGCGGATCCCGCAGATCCGGCCGTCCTCGCCCTTCCAGAAGTATCCATGATGGACGAACACCGCGTCATATCTACCCGCCACCGCGTGGTCCAGCAGCGCCTGGCTGGCGGTGACGCCGCACAGCACGCGTGCGACCTCGGCGCGTCCTTCCACTTGCAGACCGTTTGGGCAATAATCCTTCAGCCGCGGCGCATCGAGCAGGGTATCGAGGTAATCCCTGAGCTCCGACAGTTGCATGCAATCTCCTTTGGTGGAAGGGGCTGGCCAGCGCCCCCACCACAACCGTCCCGGCCTCCAGGAGGCCGTCGTTCCAAGAGTCTCAATTATGCGCCGCTTGTGGCTCATTTTCGCCCAGGCCGTGACCATCAGCGTCGCGGTCCTGTTCGTCCTCAACACGCTCAAGCCCGAATGGCTGCGCGGCGCGACGCCTGCCTCCGTGATCGCGATCCTCGAGGCACCGAGCACAGGCGAGCGCACGCCAGCCACCGGCTCGTATGCCCAGGCCGCACAGCAATCGATGCCTGCGGTGGTCCACATCTTCACCAGCAAGGCTGGGCGCAGCCAACGCCATCCCCTGTTCGACGATCCCCTGTTCCGTCATTTCTTCGGCGAGCGCCCGGGCAACAGCCCAAACCAGCGCGAGTCAGGCCTTGGCTCGGGGGTGATCGTCAGCCCTGACGGCTACGTGCTGACCAATAACCACGTTATCGAAACCGCCGATGCGATCGAGGTCGCGCTCAACGATGGCCGCAAGTATCCGGCCCAGTTGATCGGCCGTGACCCCGAAACCGACCTCGCCGTGTTGCGCGTCGACACCGGCGGGCAGCTACCCGCCATCACCCTGTCGGCCAGCGACAGCCTCAGCGTGGGTGATGTCGTGCTGGCGATTGGCAACCCCTTCGGCGTCGGCCAGACCGTAACCATGGGCATCGTCTCGGCACTCGGCCGCAGCCAGCTCGGCATCAACACCTTCGAGAACTACATCCAGACCGACGCGGCCATCAACCCGGGCAACTCGGGCGGCGCACTGGTCGACAGCGCCGGCCACCTGGTCGGCATCAACACGGCCATATACTCGCGCTCGGGAGGCTCGCTCGGCATCGGCTTCGCCATCCCGGTATCGATCGCACGCAACGTCTTGACGCAGATTGTTTCCACGGGGGAGGTCATTCGCGGCTGGGTCGGCGTGGAAATCCAGGACCTTACCCCCGAGCTGGCCGAATCCTTCGGCTTTGCGGACGCGCGTGGCACGCTGATTGCCGGTGTACTGCGGGGCAGCCCGGCCGAGCGCGCAGGCATACGCCCGGGTGACGTGCTGATCGAGCTGGACGGTGCCGCAGTGCGCGATCCGAAGACCATGCTCGACATGGTTGCCGCACTGCCGCCGGGACGTGAGGCCACGTTCCGCATCCGCAGGGGCGGCCAGGAGATCGAGCTTGGCGTGGAGATCGGCCGCCGGCCGACACCACAGCCCAGTCGCTGAGAACTTTCAGCGTCCTGGCTGGGCGGGGTGTGCAGCCCGGATCAACCCTTGTCGCGCTCGCCGTCCTTGGCCTCGATTCGGCCCACCTCGCTGTCCCCGCCCGCAATCGACGGCGGCACGTAATCCGCTGCGGCTGCGGCCTGCGGCGAAGATTTGCTCATCCAGCCGGCGAGGATGATCCCGAGTTCGTAGAGCAGGCACATCGGCACTGCCAGCATGAACTGCGAAATCACATCGGGCGGCGTGACGATCGCTGCGATCACGAACGCGCCCACGATGACATAGGGGCGGGCCTCCTTGAGCTTGGCGACGTCCACAATGCCGGCCTTCACCATCAGGATCACCGCCACCGGCACCTCAAAGGTGATGCCGAAAGCGAGGAACATCGACATCACGAAGGACAGGTACTGTTCGATGTCCGGCGCGGGCACGATGCTCTTCGGCGCAAACTCGGCGATGAACTTGAACACCATGCCGAACACGAAGAAGTAGCAGAACGCCATGCCGATGAGAAACAGCAGCGTGCTACCCAGCACCAGAGGCAGCGCCATGCGCTTTTCATGCGCATACAGGCCCGGGGCGATGAAGGCCCACGCCTGATAGAGCACCCATGGCAGTGCAAACACGAAAGCGACCATCATCGTCACTTTCACCGGAACGAAGAACGGCGTGACCACGCCGGTGGCGATCATGTTGGTCCCCTCAGGGAGGGTATTCATCATCGGTCGCGCGAGGATGTCGTAGATGTCTCCCGCCCAGGGCATCAGGCAAACGAAGACGACGATCACCGCAAGCAGCGCGCGGATCAGCCGGTCGCGCAGCTCGATGAGGTGGGCGATGAAAGTTTCCTGTTGTGCGCTCATGCCTTTGTCTTGTCTGCGTTGGCTGACTCACGCGCTGCGGCATCCAGGCCAAGCTCGAGTTGCGGTCCGGCCTCTGCACCCGCGACAGGCGACGTGTCACCGCCGGCCACCGATGGCGGCGCTGTCGCGCTGTCCGCAGGCGCCACCGGATTGCCGTCGGGCAGCATCGTGCGCAACTCCTCCGCGGTACGCCCGACCTCGGACTCGACACCCGCGACCCCGGAGCGCACCGAGGACTCGAGCTCCTGCGCCTGCTGCTTGACCTGCTCCTGCAGCTTCTTGAGCTCCTCGAGCTGCATTTCGCGCTGTATGTCGGATTTCACGTCCGACACGTAGCGCTGCACTCGTCCGAGCACATGACCCGCCGTGCGCGCGACCTTGGGCAGGCGCTCAGGCCCGACCACGACCAGCAGCACGACGCCGATCACCATGAGTTCAGTAAAACCGAAATCGAACATGTCCGCCCGCTCGATACGCGGCGCACCGGATGCGCACCGCAGTAAAACGAAGGGGCGCTCCCGTCAGGGCGCCCCTCCTGCTTCGAGTCGCGAAGCTCAGGACTGGGTCTTGTCGACCTTCTCCCGCGCTTCGCCTTCTATCGTCCTGCCATCGCCAGCAATCTTCTGCTGCGAAGCTGCGTCGGCATCGCCTTCCTTCATGCCGTCCTTGAAGCCCTTGACTGCCCCACCGAGATCAGAGCCGATGTTGCGCAGCTTCTTGGTGCCGAACACCAGCAGGACGATGACCAGCACGATCAGCCAGTGCCAGATGCTGAAAGAACCCATACCGCTCTCCTTAACGCTTCAACATGGGCGGCAGGGGATCCGCGCCGCCCAGAATATGAAGGTGCAGATGATACACCTCCTGCAAACCAACCCTTCCGGTGTTGATGATGGTCCGGAAGCCGTCGGTGCATCCTTGATCACGGGCAATCTGCCCGGCCGCAACCATCAGACGCCCCATTGCCACCTCATGTTCCGCCGTCAGGTGGGCCATGGAGTCGACATGCTGCTTCGGGACGACCAGAACATGCACGGGAGCAACCGGATTGATGTCGTGAAAGGCGTAGACGTGCTCGTCTTCATACACCTTCTTCGACGGAATCTCGCCGCGGACGATACGGCAGAAGATGCACTCGCTCATCGCGCCCCCTCAAGCCGTCCGCGACTTCTTCTCGTCGATGCCGGACACGCCCTCGCGACGACGGAACTCGGCGAGCACGTCGTCCACGGACAGGCCGTTGTGGGCAAGCAGGACCATGGAGTGGAACCACAGGTCGGTCACTTCCCAAACAAGGTGCAGCATGTCCTTGTCCTTGGCCGCCATGATGGTCTCTGCAGCCTCCTCGGCAACTTTCTTGCAGATCGCATCCGTCCCTTTCTGGTACAGGCTGGAGACGTAGGAGGAGTCAGGATCGGCCTTCTTGCGCGCGGCCAGGGTGTCGGACACACGATGCAGCACTTCGATATCGATCATTTGTAGATCTCCTGCGGGTCTTTCAAAACCGGTTCGACAGCCTCCCAGCGGCCATCTGCGAAATACTTCTGGAAGAAGCAGCTGTGCCGGCCGGTATGGCAAGCGATCCCGCCAACCTGCTCGATCTTCAACAACACGACGTCGTTGTCGCAATCGATGCGGATGTCGAGCACCTTCTGCACATGCCCGGACTCTTCCCCCTTGTGCCACAGCTTACGGCGCGAACGTGACCAGTAGATGGCTTCGCCGGTCTCCGCGGTACGCTGCAGCGCTTCGCGGTTCATCCAGGCGAACATCAGCACGTCGCCCGTTGCGGCCTCCTGGGCGATCACCGGCACCAGGCCATGCTCATCCCACTGCACCTCGTTCAACCAGCGCGTGTGCTCACTCACAGTCTCACCTCGATACCTCGCGCACGCATCAATTCCTTGGCCTCGCGCACGGTGTGCTGTCCGAAATGGAAGATGCTCGCCGCCAGCACCGCATCCGCACGCCCCTCGGAAACGCCCTCGGCAAGGTGCTCGAGACTGCCGACGCCTCCGCTGGCGATCACCGGAATGCGGACCGCATCGGACACTGCCCGTGTCAAGGCCAGATCGAAGCCGCTCTTGGTGCCATCGCGGTCCATGCTGGTGAGCAGGATCTCACCCGCCCCCAGGGCCTCGACCTTGCGCGCCCATTCGATGGCGTCCAGCCCGGTGTTGTTGCGCCCGCCATGGGTGAACACTTCCCATCTGCCCGGCGCCGTCTGCTTGGCGTCGATTGCGACCACGATGCACTGGCTGCCCACCTTGCTCGAAGCGTCGTGCACGAGCTGGGGGTTGTTGACGGCCGCAGTGTTCATGCTCACCTTGTCGGCACCGGCATTGAGCAAGCGACGCACGTCCTCGACCACACGTACACCGCCGCCGACAGTGAGCGGAATGAACACCTGCTCTGCGACCTGCTCGACGACGTGGAGAATGATGTCGCGATCGTCGGAACTGGCCGTGATGTCGAGGAAGGTGATCTCGTCCGCGCCTTGCTCGTCGTAGCGGCGGGCGATCTCGACAGGATCGCCTGCATCGCGCAGCTCAACGAAATTTACGCCCTTGACCACACGCCCGGACTTCACGTCCAGGCAGGGAATGATGCGCTTGGCCAACATCAGCTGCGCTCGCTCGGAAGAATCATTCGGTCACACCGTTGAGCTCGTCTGCACGCGCCTGGGCGGCAGCGAAGTCGAGCGTGCCTTCGTAGATCGCCCGCCCGGTAATGGCGCCGAGGATGCCTTCCTCCTCGACCGCACACAGCGCATCGATGTCGCGCATGTCGGTGATGCCGCCGCTGGCGATGACCGGTATGCGCAGCGCACGTGCCAACCGCACGGTGGCCTCGATATTGACGCCCGACAGCATGCCGTCGCGGCCGATGTCGGTGTAGATCACCGACTCGACACCGTAGTCCTCGAACTTCTTCGCCAGATCGACGACGTCGTGCCCCGTGAGCTTGGACCAGCCGTCGACCGCCACCTTGCCGTCCTTGGCATCCAGACCGACGATGATGTGCCCTGGAAAGGCACTGCAGGCGTCGTGCAGAAAACCGGGATTCTTGACCGCGGCAGTGCCGATGATGACGTAGCTGATGCCGTTGTCGAGGTAGTGCTCGATGGTATCGAGATCACGAATCCCACCCCCGAGCTGCACGGGAATGTCTTCGCCGACCACGTCGGTGATCGCACGAATCGCAGCGCCGTTCTTGGGCTTGCCGGCAAAGGCGCCGTTGAGGTCCACCAGGTGCAGACGACGGGCACCGGCGTCGAGCCAGTGGCGCGCCATGGCGCCCGGATCTTCGGAGAAGACCGTGGCGTCGTCCATTTCGCCTTGCTTCAGGCGCACGCAGTGACCGTCCTTGAGGTCGATGGCGGGAATGAGCAGCATACCGGGAGATATAGTGTGACTGAAAGTGGGTCGGATCCGGCGCTCAGGGCTGCCAGCGGATGAAATTGGCGAGCAGGCGCAAGCCCGCTGCGGCGCTCTTTTCCGGGTGGAACTGGGCGGCGAAGATATTAGCCCGCGCTACCGCACTGGTAAAGCGAAGGCCGTAATCGGTCTGGGCAGCAACGATGTCGTCATCGGCCGGCGCAACGAAATAGCTGTGCACGAAATAGAAGCGCTCACCATCGGGAATGCCGTCCCACATCGGGTGCGGCTGGCGCTGCCAGACCTCGTTCCAGCCCATGTGCGGAACCTTCAGGCGCAAGCCGTCCGCCCCCTGCATGGCCGCATCGGGAAAGCGGACGACCTCGCCGCGCAGAATGCCGAGCCCAGGGACGTCGCCTTCCGCGCTGTGATCGAACAACATCTGCTGGCCGATGCAGATCCCCAGGAAGGGCTTGCTGGCAGCAGCCTGCATCACCGCGGGACGCAAACCGCGGGCATCCAATTCACGCATGCAATCGGGCATGGCTCCCTGACCGGGAAAGACGACGCGCTCTGCAGCAGCGACGCGCGCGGGATCGGACGTAACGAAGACTTCATGGCCGGGCGCCACATGCTCGATCGCCTTGGCGACGGAGCGCAGATTACCCATGCCGTAATCGAGGATGGCCACGATGGTCATCGGTTTGACTCGCAGTTGAACGGGTGGGCGGCCGCTGCCGTGGGCCGCGAAGCGATGCGAAAGCGACTCAGAGCGCGCCCTTGGTCGAGGGAATGGTGCCGGCGGCACGCTCGTCGTGCTCGGCTGCCATGCGCAGGGCACGCGCAAAGGCCTTGAACACGGTCTCGCACTGATGGTGGGCGTTGTCGCCACGCAGGTTGTCGATGTGCACCGTGACCCCGGCATGATTGACGAAGCCCTGGAAGAACTCGCGCGCCAGATCCACATCGAAGTTGCCGATGCGGGCACGGGTGTACTCGACGAAGTAGTGCAGCCCCGGGCGCCCGGAGAAATCCACCACCACGCGCGACAAGGCCTCATCCAACGGCACGTAGGCGTGCCCGTAGCGACGCAACCCCTTCTTGTCACCCAGCGCCTTGGCAAAGGCCTGGCCGAGCGTGATACCGACATCCTCGACGGTGTGGTGGTCGTCGATATGGGTATCGCCTTCGCAATGGATGTCGAGATCGATCAGGCCATGGCGCACGATCTGGTCGAGCATGTGATCGAAGAAGGGCACGCCGGTGTCGAGCTTACCCTTGCCGCTGCCATCGAGGTCGATGCGCACGGTGATCTTCGTTTCGAGTGTATTGCGAGTGACTTCGGCTTGCCGCATGACTGACTGGAGGCTGGAGAATGTAAGGTTCGGAGCATGATAACATCGCCCGACAACTTGGCTGCAATGCACAATCCATCGCCGTGATGGCGCCTGGCTATGGCAGACGCAGCCAGACGCAGCCCAATCCGCCCGCAGATCCAACAGGCTTGCCGCCTGCACCGAGCCCAATCCGCATGAGCCGCTTCTGGAGCGCCGTCGTCCACGGCCTGACCCCCTACGTTCCGGGCGAACAGCCCAAGCTCGACAACCTGGTCAAGCTCAACACCAATGAGCATCCCTACGGCCCCTCACCCAGGGCGCTGGAGGCGATCCGCGCGGCGACCGGCGACGGCCTGCGCCTCTACCCCGACCCCAACAGCGATGCGCTCAAGTCGGCGCTCGGCCGTCGTCATGGCGTGCAGCCGCAACAGATCTTCGTCGGCAACGGCTCGGACGAAGTGCTGGCACACGCTTTCATGGCGCTGCTCAAGCACGAGCGCGCGCTGTGGTTCCCGGATATCACCTACAGCTTCTATCCGGTGTATTGCGGGCTGTATGGCATCGCACAACGCACCATCCCGCTTGCTGACGATTTCTCGATCCGAGTCGAGGACTACCTGCCCCAGGGCGACGAGCGTCCGGGAGCAATCATATTCCCCAACCCCAATGCACCCACCGGCATGCCGCTCGCACTCGTCGACGTCGAGCGCATCGTCGCCGGCAACCCGGACGTCGTGGTGGTCGTGGACGAAGCCTATGTGGACTTCGGCGGCGAGAGCGCGATCACGCTGATCGACCGCCACCCCAACCTGCTCGTCACCCACACCTTCTCCAAGAGCCGCTCTCTGGCAGGCCTGCGCGTCGGCTACGCCGTAGGCCATGTCGACCTGATCGAGGGCCTGGAGCGGGTCAAGGACAGTTTCAACTCCTACCCGCTCGACCGCCTGGCGACGGCGGGCGCAGTGGCATCGGTAGCGGACGAGGCCCACTTCCAGGACAGTTGCGCCAAGGTGATCGCAACTCGCGAGAAGCTGGTGGCCAGCATGCAGGCACTGGGCTTCGAGGTGCTGCCATCAGCGGCGAACTTCATCTTCGCCCGCCATCCCGGTCGCGACGGCGCCGAGCTGACCGCGGAGCTACGCAAGCGCGCAATCATCGTGCGCCACTTCAAGGCTGCGCGCATCGATCAGTTCATGCGCATCACGATCGGCACGGACGAACAGTGCGGTATTCTGGTCGACGCGCTGAGGGACATTCTCGGCCGCTGAAGCGGCCCTGAACCAGGCCGGCGGCCTGGAGCCGCCGCCGGGGTCAAACCTTCAGCCGCATCTCCGCCGAGCGCGCATGCGCCTGCAGGCCTTCGCCATGAGCAAGAATGGACGCGACCTTGCCCAGGTGCTGCGCCCCGGCCTGCGAGATATTCACGATGCTGGTGCGCTTCTGGAAGTCGTAGGTGCCGAGCGGCGACGAGAAGCGCGCACTCCGCATGGTCGGCAGCACATGATTGGGGCCGGCGCAGTAGTCACCCAGCGCCTCCACCGCCCAATGGCCGACGAAAATCGCGCCAGCATGACGGATGCGGTCGATCCAGACCTCGGCGTTATCCATCGACAGCTCGAGATGCTCGGGCGCGATCCGGTTGGCGATGGCGCAGGCCTGCTCCAGGCTATCAACGTGAATGAGTGCACCACGATTGGCCAGCGACTTGGCGATCGTATCGCGGCGCGGCATGGTCGGCAGCAGCCGATCGATCGCTTCATGCACCGCGTCAATGAAGGCCACATCGGTGCACAGCAAGATGGACTGCGCAAGCTCATCATGTTCAGCCTGGGCGAAGAGATCCATCGCCACCCAGTCCGCATGCCCCGAGCCATCCGAGATGATCAGCACTTCCGAGGGCCCTGCGACCATGTCGATGCCGACGGTACCGAACACCCGACGCTTGGCCTCGGCCACATAGGCGTTTCCCGGACCGACGATCTTGTCCACCTGCGGGATGGTCTGCGTGCCATAGGCCAACGCCGCCACTGCCTGCGCGCCGCCGATGGTGAAGACACGATCCACGCCGGTAATGGCCGCAGCAGCCAGCACCAGCGGGTTTTTCTCGCCACGCGGCGTGGGCACCACCATGATCAGCTCGCCGACGCCAGCCACCTTGGCCGGGATCGCGTTCATCAGCACCGAGCTCGGGTAGGACGCACGCCCACCCGGCACATAAAGACCAACGCGATCGAGCGGTGTCACCTTCTGTCCCAGGCGAGTGCCATCGGCTTCGGCAAACTCCCAGGATTCGCCCTTCTGGCGCTCGTGGTAGATGCGCACGCGATCGGCGGCGATGGTGAGCGCCTCGCGCTGCGCGGACGCCAGACTGTCCAGGGCCGCATGCAACTCCGTCCGCGGCAACTCCAGCGCCCCCATCGAATGCACATCCAGGCTATCGAAGCGTCGGGTGTACTCCACCACCGCAGCGTCGCCGGTAGCGCGCACCGCGCGCAGGATCTCGGTCACCGCGGCATCGATGCGCTCGTCGGCCTCGGATTCGAAAGCGAGCAGGGCATCGAGCGTGGACAGGAATTCGGGCTCGCGCGCATCGAGGCGGCGGATGGGCGTCTGGCTCATGAAACAGTCCTTACGGTTTGATCGCGCCGGAAAACGCTTCGAGTACCGGCTGCAGCAGATCGCGCTTGAGTTTCAGCGAGGCCTGATTGACGATCAGGCGCGAGCTGATCGGCATGATGTCCTCGACCTCTTCCAGATTGTTGGCACGCAGCGTGCCGCCAGTCGACACCAGATCGACGATGGCATCGGCCAGCCCGACCAGGGGCGCAAGCTCCATCGAACCGTAGAGCTTGATCAGGTCAACATGCATGCCCTTGCCGGCAAAGTGCGCCTTGGCGGCATTGATGTACTTGGTGGCAACGCGGATGCGCCCTCCTGGACGCGTGGCCGCCGCATAGTCGAAGCCCTTTTGTACCGCAACGCACAGGCGGCACCTGGCGATATTGAGATCCAGCGGCTGGTAGAGTCCTGCACCGCCATGCTCGATGAGCACGTCCTTGCCCGCGATACCGAGGTCGGCTGCACCATACTGGACGTAGGTCGGCGTGTCGGTCGCGCGCACGATGACCAGGCGCACGTCGGGCCGGTTGGTACCGATGATGAGCTTGCGCGAAGACTCCGGATTGTCGGTTGGTACGATGCCGGCTGCAGCGAGCAGCGGCAGGGTTTCTTCGAAGATGCGCCCCTTGGACAGGGCGAGCGTGATGCTGGACACGTGAAAAGCCTTGGTCTGGTCGAGTGCGCATTGTAACCCGGCGCCGCATCTGTTAACCTCTGCCTCGACTGGCTGAACCGCAAGTGGCGGTTCGGCCTTTTCTTTTGCTTCGCCTCCATTACAGCCGTATGGCCGGCGAACCCCGCTTGCAGGAAGCCCGTACCATGAAACCGTCGATCATCGTCTCCAGCAACGACCTCGAACGCCTCGAGGGCCTGCTTACCCTCCCCGCCTTCCGCAGCCGCAGCGACCTGGACGGCCTGCGCGCGGAGCTCGAGCGTGCCGACGTGCGCGAACCGCAGGACATGCCGGCCGACGTCATCACCATGAACAGCCGCGCCCGTTTCCGCGAGGAAGGCACGGGCCGTGAGTACGAACTGACGCTCGCCTACCCCAAGGACGCCAACGCCGAGGCACAGCGCGTATCGATCTTCTCGCCCGCTGGCAGCGCACTCCTCGGTCTGTCCGCCGGGCAGTCGATCGACTGGATCACACCCGACGGCAAGGCGCTGCACCTCAAGGTACTCGAGGTTACGTGGCAGCCCGAGGCGAACGGCGAATACGAACTCTGACCGCGCGAACTCTGACCGCGCGAACTCTGACCGCGCGAACTTCGACCGTGCGAGCTTCGACCGCAGCGCCCACAGACCATTGATCCAGGTCCAAGGGCGCGCAAGCAGAGCTGCCTTGGCGCGCGGATCAGCCCAAGCGCCTGACCTTCGCCCCCAGCGCAGCGAGCTTCTCCTCAAGGCGCTCGTAGCCGCGGTCGAGATGGTAGATGCGCTCGATCGTGGTTTCGCCTTCCGCCACCAGGCCGGCCACGACCAACGAGGCCGAGGCACGCAGGTCGGTCGCCATCACCGTCGCCCCCTCGAGCTTCGCCACCCCTTGCACCACCGCGGTATTGCCGTCGATACGGATATCGGCCCCCAGGCGCTGCAACTCGACCGCATGCATGAAGCGGTTCTCGAAGATGGTCTCGCGGATCATCGCCACACCATTGGCCACGCAGTTGATGGCCATGAACTGCGCCTGCATGTCGGTCGGAAAGGCCGGATAGGGTGCAGTACGCAGACTCACCGCGTTGAGCCTTGACGGCGCCGACAGGCGGATCGCGTCACGCTCGGACACAACCTCGCAGCCGGCATCCATGAGCTTGTCGATGACCGCGTCGAGGTAGCACGACGAGGTCCCGGTGAGCCGCACCGAACCGCCGGTGGCCGCGGCCGCGCACAGATAGGTGCCGGTCTCGATACGGTCAGGCATGATGCGATGGGTCGCACCATGCAGGCGCTCGACGCCGCGAATGCGGATGACGTCGCTGCCCGCGCCGGAGATCTGCGCACCCATCGCCACCAGGCAGTTGGCCAGATCGAGAACCTCGGGTTCGCGCGCGGCATTCTCGATGACGGTGACGCCATCGGCGAGCACGGCCGCCATCATGAGGTTCTCCGTCCCGGTCACCGTCACCATGTCGGTGAACAGACGCGCACCCTTGAGGCGCGGCACGGTCGCATGCACATAGCCATGCTCGACCCGAACCTCGGCACCCATCGCCTGCAGGCCCTTGATATGCTGGTCAACCGGACGGGCGCCGATCGCACACCCCCCCGGCAGCGACACCCGCGCCTCGCCGCAGCGTGCCACCAGGGGCCCCAGCACGAGGATGGATGCGCGCATGGTCTTGACCATGTCATAAGGCGCAACCGGGTTGTCGAGCCCCGAGGCGTCGAGCGTGACGGTGTCACCCGCGCGCTCGACCTTCACCCCCATCTGCGCAAGCAGTGCGAGCAAGGTGCCGATATCCTTGAGCTGCGGCACATTGGTATAGGTCACCGGCTCCGCAGTCAGCAGCGCGGTACACAGGATGGGCAGCGCGGCGTTCTTGGCGCCGGAAACAGCGATCTCGCCCGACAGGCGGGCGCCGCCTTCGATCAACAGCTTGTCCATGAAGCGATCACATCCCCAGTTCGCCGCGACCCTCTTCCCACTGCGCGGGCGTGAAGGTCTGCAGTTGCAGGGCGTGGATCTCGTTGCCCATCAATCGGCCCAGGGTTGCATAGACGGCCTGGTGCTGGCGCACCTTGGGCTTGCCCTCGAAGGCGGCGCTCACCACGATGCCGCGGAAATGCACGCCATCCTCACCCTCGATGACGACCAACTCGCAGGGCAACCCCTGCTCGATCAGGCGCTTGACTTCGCTTGCTTCAAACATGTCTTGAATCCTTTACGAACGCAGCTTGTACCCCCTGGCCAGCATCGCCAGGGTTAGCGCCGCGAGTACGACGAAACAGGTGCTCACCACGCCGAGCGAAAGCCAGGGCGAAGTGTCCGATTGACCGAAAAACCCATAGCGGAACCCGTCGATCATGAAGAAGAACGGGTTGAAATGCGACACGTCCTGCCAGAACTGCGGCAGCGAATGAATGGAGTAGAACACGCCCGACAGCATCGTCAGCGGCATGATCAGGAAGTTCTGGAATGCGGCGAGCTGGTCGAACTTGTCGGCCCAGATGCCAGCGATCACGCCGAACGATCCGAGGATCGCGCCACCCAGCACGGCAAAGCCGAGCACCCACAAAGGGTGAGCCATCGGCAGTTCGACGAAGGGCGTTGCCACCAGCAAGACCCCGGCGCCGACCATCAGCCCGCGCAGGATGGAGGCGATCACGTAAGCGGCAAAGAACTCGCGATAGGACAGCGGCGGCAGCAGTACGAAGATGATGTTGCCGGTGATCTTGCTCTGGATCAGCGACGACGAGCTGTTGGCGAAGGCGTTCTGCAGCACCGACATCATCACCAGCCCGGGCACCAGGAAGCTGGTGTAGGCGACGTCGCCATACACGGTCACATGGCGGTCGAGCACATGCGAGAAGATGAGCAGGAACAGCAGCGCATTGAGCACCGGTGCGGCCACGGTCTGGAAGCTGACTTTCCAGAAGCGCAGCGTTTCCTTGTACAGCAGGGTGCGGAAACCGGTAAGCGGCGACTCGGCCACCATCGGCTCGATGCGCGCACGCACGGCGCGAGGCTCGACATCAGGCACGATTCATTACCTCAACGAAGACGCGCTCGAGATCAGGCTCGCCGAGCTGCAGCTCGCGCACGCCGGCGCCCTCCTCGCGCAGGCGTGCAAGCAGCCCCTCGACCTCGGCGTAGGCGTCGAACTCGAATACGATCCAACCCTCTGCGTCCGTTCGCCCCCCGGCAGCAAGTGCCGCACCGGGCTGATCGACCCGCACACGCAGGCTATGCGTGGCAAAACGCCGCAACAGATTTCCGGTGGTATCGAGTGCCACCACCTTGCCCGCCTTGAGCATCGCAATGCGCCCGCACAGGGTCTCTGCCTCTTCGAGGTAGTGCGTGGTGAGGACAATGGTGTGGCCGTCGCGGTTGAGCTTGCGGATGAACTGCCACAACCCCTGGCGCAGCTCGACGTCGACGCCCGCGGTCGGTTCATCGAGCACGATCACCGGCGGCCGGTGCACCAGGGCCTGCGCCACCAGCACACGTCGCTTCATGCCGCCTGACAGCGCGCGCATGTTGGCCTGCGCCTTATGGCTGAGGTCCAGACTGGCGAGGATTTCGTCGATCCAGTCGTCGTTGTTGCGGATGCCGAAATAGCCCGACTGCATGCGCAGCAGCTCACGCACCGAAAAGAATGGATCGAAAACCAGTTCCTGCGGCACCACACCCAGGTTGCGGCGAGCATTGCGGTAATCGGCCACCACATCGTGCCCCATGATCTCCAGGCTACCCGCATCGGGGCGCACCAGGCCGGACAGCGCAGAGATCAGCGTCGTCTTCCCGGCACCGTTGGGCCCGAGCAGGCCGAAAAACTCGCCCTGCCCGATCTCGAGGTCAACGCCACCCAAGGCCTGAAGCGTGCCGTAGCGCTTGGCAACGCCGCTGATGCGAATCGCAGGCAGGCTCAAGCGCTACCCTCTACAGGCAGCAATGCATCGATGTCGTACAACCGTGACAGACTGGCCAGCCCGGCAGGCAGACCACGAACCGAGAGCGCATACCCCTCCGCCCGCGCGCAGCGCATCCACTCGAGCAGCAAGGCGAGCGCTGACGAATCGGCCGCGGTGACGGCAGAGAAATCGACGACGAGGTCGCCCGCCGCCGCCAGCCGCCGCCCCTCCTCGAGCTGCGCGGGCGCCGACTGCATGGTCAGCTCACCAACGGGTGCGAACACGCGCACCGCCGCCTCTCCACTCACGAGGCAGCTCCCGCGCCCGCGGGCGCCAGGCCCTGCTCGGTGGCGAGCGCGTTGTTGCGAGATTCGAGCGCGCGGATCAGGCCGTCGATGCCACCGCTGCGGACCTCCTGGCTGAAGCTGCTGCGGTAATTGGTCACCAGGCTGACGCCGGCGACGACGACGTCGAACACCTTCCAGCCCTGCTCGCCCTTCTCGAGCATGTAATCGATACCGATCGGCTGCGCACCCGGACGCACGACCTCGGTGCGAATCTGCACGCGGGTATCGGCCGCTGCAAAGCGCGACGGCGGGAACACCACACGCTCGTCACGGTACTGGGTGAAGGCATTGGCATAGGTACGCACGAGCAGGGTACGGAAGCCCTCGATCAGGCGCGCCTGCTGCTCGGGCGAAGCGTCACGCCAATCGCGCCCCACGGCGAGCATGGTCATGCGACGGAAGTCGAAGTGCGGCAGCACGAGCGCCTCGGCCAGTTCGACCACGCGTCGGATGTCACCCGAGCGCAACGCGACATCGGTGCGCACGATCTCGAGGACTTCGTTGGTGACGTCGCGGATGAGCACATCGGGGGCCTTGGGCTCCGCCGCCGCGGCCACGCCCGGCAGCAATCCAGCGAAGAGGAAACAGACGAGGGTGATGAACTTGTTCATGTGCTTGCTTTATCGGATATCGGTTGAGGACAAGGCCGGCGCATCGAGCTCGGCGAACTCGAGGCGCTCGACCGCGGCCGCTGCGGCGGTGTCGACCTCATCACCAAGCGGCACCGCCGACTGCTCATCGAAATCTTCGTACACCCGCTCCACCTGTCCATCACTGACTTTGTAACGGCGTTGCTGGAGATAGAAGTCGCGCACGAAGGCATAGCGGTCGACCGCCTTTTCATCCAGGGTGCGCTCGGTGCCGAGCAGGGTGGAGCGCTGATGCACGATCTGCGTGGCGCGCACCGTGTTGCGCGTCGGCACGTGATCCATGCGCAGCGGCATGTTGCCCATCATGTCAGCCGGCATGGCCACAGTGTCACGCACGGTGCGCGGCCCGAAGAAGGGCAGCACGACGTAAGCGCCCTCGCCCACCCCCCAGCGGCCAAGCGTCTGGCCCAAATCCTCATCGTGCTTGGCGAGGCCGGCCTCGCTGGCGATATCGAGCAGACCGAACAGCCCCCAGGTAGAGTTGAAGGCGAACCGCATGAAGTCACTCATCGCCTCTGCCACCTTGCCCTGCAACAGGTTGTTGAGCCCGATCCAGGGGTCGGCGAGGTTACCCAGCACGTTGCCGACGCCGGTGCGCACTGGACGCGGCAAGACCGCTTGATAGACCTCGGCCGCGGGCTTGACCACCACCTTGTCGACCTGCTCGTTGAAGGCGAACATCGCGCGGTTGTAACCCTCGAGCGGATCGTCGGGATTGGCGGTGGTCGCACAGCCAGTCGTCAGCACGATGGACGCGGCAAGCACGGCAAGGCCACGCTGGCCGGGAACGGGTCTGGTACGCATTGTTGTTTTCTCCCGAACGATGTTTGCTTACTGCGCCGGCGCATCGGCCGCGCGGTCGAAGAGGAACTGACCGATGAGCTTCTCGAGCACGACGGCCGACTGGGTGATCAGGACGCGATCGCCGTCCTTGAGCATGTCGATGTCGGCCCCAGCCTCCAGGCCCACATACTGCTCGCCAAGCAGGCCGGAGGTCAGGATCGAGGCCGTGGTGTCGGCAGGAAAAGGGTAGCGCGCATCGAGTTCGAGCACCACGACGGCGCGATAGATCTCGGTATCGAAGCGGATACTTGCAACCCGCCCGACGAGCACGCCCGAACTCTTGACCGGCGCGCGCACCTTGAGCCCGCCGATGTTGTCGAAGGGCGCCTCTACGCGATAGGCCGTGGAGGCATCGAAACCGGAAAAATTCGCCACCCGCATCGCCAGAAAGATCAGCGCTGCAAAGCCCAGCGCCACGAAAATGCCGACCCACAAGTCGAGCGTCGTACGGCTCATCATAGCCCCCGGAACATGAAGGAAGTGAGGACAAAGTCCAGCGCCAGGATGGCGAGCGCGGAGGTCACCACGGTACGGGTGATCGCCCGCGAGACGCCCTCGGCCGTGGGCTGGCAGTCGTACCCCTCGAACACCGCGATCAAAGACACCACCGCGCCGAACACGAAGGACTTGATCACACCATTGACCACGTCATAGCGAAACTCGACGGTCGCCTGCATCTGCGACCAGAAGGCGCCGTCGTCGACGCCGATCACCACGACGGTGATCAACCAGCCGCCGAAGATGCCCATTGCCGAGAACAGGGCCGCGAGCAGCGGCATCGACAGCACGCCGCCCCAGAACCGTGGCGCCACCACACGGGCGATCGGGTCTACCGCCATCATGTCCATCGCCTTGAGCTGCTCGGTGGTCTTCATCAGGCCGATCTCGGCGGCGATTGCCGAACCTGCCCGGCTCGCGAACAGCAGGCCGGCGATGACCGGCCCCAGCTCGCGCAACAGCGACAGCGCCACCATCACCCCGACCGCATCGGCCGAGCCGAAGCGCTGCAGGATGTCGTAGCCCTGCAGCCCCAGCACCAGGCCAACGAAAAATCCCGACACCGCGATGATCAGCAGCGACAGTACGCCGCTGAAGTAGAGCTCGCGGATCGTGAGATGGAGTCGCCGGATCGACTGTCCGGAGGCGAGCAACACGGCGAGCAGGAAGCGGGCCGCAAAACCGAGCCGCCAGATACCGCCGATGGTGAGCGCGCCGATGTGGCGCAGGCCGCTGGCCAGCGCAGCGAACATGCCGTTCATACGCCCCTCCCGCCGAGCAGGCTGTCGATCGGTGGCGCCGGGTAATGGAAAGGCACCGGACCGTCGGCCTCGGCATTGACGAACTGGTGCACGAAGGGGTCGCTGGAAGCACGAATCTCATCCGGCGTTCCGCGCGCGACGATGCGGCCGTCGGAGACGAAGTAGATGTAGTCCACGATCTCGAGCGACTCATGCACGTCGTGGGTAACCATCACGGAGCTTGCTCCGAGCGCGTCATTGAGCCGCCGTATCAGCTGGCCGATGATGCCCAGCGAGATCGGGTCGAGGCCGGCGAAGGGCTCGTCATACAGAATCAGCATCGGATCGAGCGCCACCGCCCGCGCCAGCGCCACGCGACGTGCCATGCCGCCCGAAAGCTCGCCCGGGCTGAGTGTCGCCGCGCCGCGCAGCCCAACGGCCTGCAGCTTCATCATCACCAGGTCGCGGATCATGCCTGCGGGCAGGCTGGTGTGCTCGCGCATCGGAAAAGCGACGTTGTCGAACACGCTCATGTCGGTGAACAACGCACCGAACTGGAACAGCATGCCCATGCGCCGGCGCAGCGCATAAAGCTCCGCACCCGAGAGGCTCGCCATGTTGCGCCCTTCGACCTCGACCGCACCCGACGAAGCGCGCAGCTGCCCGCCGATCAGTCGCAGCAGCGTGGTCTTGCCACAACCGCTGCCCCCCATGATGGCCACCACCTGGCCGCGGTGCACGCTCAGATCGATGCCGCGCAGGACCTGACGCTCGCCATAGGCGAAACGCACGTCGCGCAGCGAAACCAGCGGGGCGGAGGGCTCGGGGGGAAGGGACACGAGAGGTAGACGGGACTGAAAAAAGCTTCGCATTGTATCAGAGCGGTCCGCGACTGAGCGGCGATGGTGCTGCAACGCAACACCATCGCCTGGCCCCGCACCGAGAGCGTGACCAGACAAAGAGCGCTTCTGCCGCAGGCACTTGCAACAGACCACCCAAGGCTGCAGGCGTTCCCGAATTATCCCAATATCGTATTCCAATTGGCACCGAATGCATTTAGCATTACGACATGACCCGATGCACCTTCGCCCCTGCTCGTCTCGCTGGCATGGCCATGGTCTCCGCGCTGATCGCCGGATGCACCCCACTCGCCCCCGCCCGGCTGCCACCGGGGCACCTCCACGCCACGGGTACGGCTGCGCTCGCCACCTCCCCTGCAGCAACGCAGACCGCCGAAGAAACAGCGCCAACGCATGAGCCGACGCCCGCCACGGGCTGGACGGGCACCTCCACCCCCGGCATCGACGCGGCAGCACCCGAGCCTGTCGAAACCTACTCCCTGTCGGTCAACGACCTGCCCGTACACCAACTGCTGTTCGCGATCGGCCGTGACGCCGGGCTCGAACTCGACCTCCACCCGGGCATCGAGGGCCGGGTCACCATCCATGCGGCCGGCCAGCCACTCGGTCTGCTGCTCGAACGCATCGCGGCACAGGCAGAGATCCGCTACGAATTGCGCGGTCGCCATCTCTCGGTCCGTCCCGACACCCCATTCATCCGCAGCTACGCCCTCGACTACGTAAACCTCAGCCGCGAGATGCGCGGCTCGGTCGCCACCAGCACGCAGATCGCCACCACGGGCGCCCACCAGCAGGGCGCTGCCAACACCGCCGGGAACACCTCGGTGACCCAGATCGAGACCCGCGCCAGCAACGACTTCTGGAACTCGCTCGAGATCAGCCTGGGCGCAATCCTCGAGGAGGCTGGCGGCACGCCCCGTCCTTGCCGCACCAACAGCGCCGGTCCGTGCAGCGCCGACGTCATGGTCAACCGCGAGAGCGGCGTCGTCACCGCACGTGCAAGTGCACGCCAGCACGCACACCTGAAGGCCTTCCTGGACCAGGTCCAGCAAGCAGCGCGCCGACAGGTCATGATCGAAGCCACCATCGTCGAGGTCACGCTTGCGGACGGCTACCGCCAAGGCATCGACTGGACGCGTATCGGCGTGCCGGGCTGGAACGTGCGCCCGCGCGGCACGGGCGATGCCGCAAGCGGACTGCCCACGCTCAGCTACTTGTCATCGAGTGCAGACGTGCAGATCGAGCTGCTCGAGACCTTCGGCACGGTGAAGGTCCTTTCCAGCCCGCGCCTTTCTGTGCTCAACAACCAGACGGCCATGCTCAAGGTGGTCGAGGAAGTGGTGTATTTCCTGGTCGACAGCACGACCACCGAGTATGACGACCGCCAACAATCGCGCATCACCGCAACCACCACCCCGCAGTCGGTCTCGGTCGGCATGGTGATGTCGGTCACGCCACAGATCAGTGCCAACGGCGAGATCACCCTCAACGTGCGCCCCACCATCTCCGGCATCTCGGGCTTCAAGGACGACCCCAACCCCTCGCTGCGCAGCATTCCAAATCGCGTGCCGCAGATCCGCACGCGCGAGATCGAGTCCATGCTGCGCCTGCGCAGCGGCGAAACCGCCGTGCTCGGCGGCCTCATGGAAGACCGCGTCGACCTCGATACCGGCCGTATCCCCTTGCTCGGCGACCTACCCGTGGTCGGCGAACTATTCACTCGCCGCGCCAACGCAGTGCGCCGCACCGAGTTGCTCATCTTCCTGCGTCCGCTGTTGATCTCCGAACCCGGAATTCACGGCGACTACGCCGGTTACGCCACACACCTCCCCGCCGACGACTTCTTCACCCGCGCCCCCTCGCCCGGTCAGCGCAACTTTCCCACCATGCCGCTGCGCCCCACAGTGCTGCCGGCTGCTTCCCCAGCCGCCACGGCGATGCCAATCACCACGCCATGAACGCACCCCAATCCATTGGCCAGACCCTGCTCGCCGCCGGCCTCATCGGCGAGGATCAGCTGCGCATCGCCCTGCGCGAACAGCCCGCGCGCCGCCAGCCGCTCGGTCGGGTGCTCGTAGACATGGGCTTCGTCAGCGAGGCAGCCCTGCGTGAGACCCTCGCCACACGCAGCGGGCTGCCCTTCGTGGATCTCTCGGTTGCACTCGCCGACCCCGACGCCGTCGCTCGCGTACCGCAGGCACTTGCCCGCCGCCACCGCCTGCTTCCACTGCAATACGATGCCGCTCGCCACCGCCTGATCGTCGCCATGGCCGATGCGCATGACATCGTCGCCCTCGACCGCCTGCGTGGCGAGCTGGGCCCCGACGTGCACATCGAACTCCGGCTGGCCGGCGACACCGAGCTGGGCCGCGCAATCGACCACCACTACGGTGAAGCAGGCTCGATCGAGGATCTTGTGCGGGCGCTCGAATCGCGCACACCGTCCGAGGTGCGCGACGGACAGCTGGTCGTGCGCCTCGTCGATGCGCTCCTCGCCGACGCTGCCGCGCGCGGCGCATCCGACCTCCACTTCGAGCCCGAACCCGCATTTCTGCGCATCCGCCACCGCATCGACGGCACACTGCGCCAGGTACGGGCAATCCACAAGGCATGCTGGCCGGAGCTCGCCGTGCGCCTGAAGGTCATGGCCGGCCTGGACATCGCCGAATCGCGCAGCCCCCAGGACGGCCGCATCAGCGTCGCCGTCGGCGGCCGCGCCATCGACTTCCGCGTCGCCACCCAGCCGACCTTGCATGGCGAGAACATCGTGCTGCGCATTCTCGACCGCGACAAGGGCATCGTCCCCCTTCCCGCGCTCGGCCTGGACAAGGACCAGGCGGCCACGCTCGCGCGCATCCTCGGCCGCCCCGACGGACTCACCCTCGTTGTCGGGCCAACCGGGAGCGGCAAGACCACTACGCTCTACTCCATCCTCAACCACCTCAACACCGAGGCGGTCAACATCATGACCCTGGAGGATCCGGTCGAGTATCCGCTCGCCATGATCCGCCAGACGCAGATCGGCGATGCCGCCCGCCTGGGCTTTGCCGACGGCGTGCGCGCCCTGCTGCGTCAGGACCCCGACGTGATCCTGGTCGGCGAGATCCGCGACGCCGACACCGCCGCAATGGCCCTGCGCGCGGCACTCACCGGCCACCAGGTGTTTGCCACCCTGCATGCGAACTCGGTATTCGGCGCCCTGCCGCGCTTGCTGGACATCGGACTCAACGCCGAACTGCTCGCAGGCAACCTCGCCGGCATCCTCTCCCAGCGCCTGGTGCGCTGCCTGTGCCCCCACTGCCGCACAGCCCATGTCGCGGACGGGGCCGAGCGCGCACTGCTCGGCCTCGCCACCGACACCGCCACCCCCGCTCTGTACCGCGCCGCAGGCTGCCCGGCCTGCGACTTCCGCGGCTATCGCGGGCGGCGCGCCATCTTCGAGATCCTGCATCTCACGCCCGAGCTCGACGAGCTCATTGCGCGCAAAGCCAGCCCCGGCATGCTCCAGGCCGCGGCGCGCGAGGCAGGGCATCGCAGCCTGCTCGAAGACGGTCTGCGCCGCGTGGCCGACGGCACCACCTCCCTTCACGAACTGGCGCGCGTGGTCGATCTGGGCCAGGCAGGCAAGGCGGCCGCGCGCGGGGCGTGCGCATGACCCTCTTCAGATACCGTGCGCTCACCCTCTCCGGCACGCGTCAACGCGGCCGCATGGAAGCCACGGACCTGCGCGACCTCGAGCAGCGCCTGCACGCAAGCGGGCTCCAACTCATCAACGGCGAGCCCTGCCGCATGATGCTGCCACGGCGGCGCCTGCCGCGGCGCGAGCTGATCCCCTTCTGCTACCAGCTCGAACAGCTACTTGGTGCCGGTGTCCCCCCGTTCGAGAGCCTCGCCGTGCTGCGCGATTCACACCCCGACAGCCGGGTCAAGAATATGGTTTCGGGGCTGCTCGACGACATCGAGAACGGCTGCCCCCTGTCGCAAGCGGCGGCCCGCCAGCCGGGCGCGTTCTCGGCCGTCGCCGTCAGCCTGCTGCGCGCGGGCGAAGAAGCCGGGCGCCTGCCCGAGGCCGTGCGCGACATCGGCAGCGCCCTGGCGCGCGACGAGGCGCTCGCCGCGCACGCACGCCGGATCGCGATCTACCCGGCGATCGTCGCCAGCGTGCTGCTGCTGGCCGTGGTCGTCGCCCTCACCCAGGTCGTACCCGAACTGGAGAAGCTGCTGCGCAGCAGTGGGCAAGTACTGCCGCTGCAGACACGGCTGCTCGTCGGCCTGTCACAGGCGGTGCGCGACTGGGGCGGCTACGCGCTGCTGGCGCTATGTGCCGGCATGGGTGCGTCATGGCAGGTGCTGGCCCTCTCGGCAAGGCTGCGCACCCACGCCGACGCACTCATCCTGCGCCTGCCCGTAGTCGGCGACATCCTGCGCAAACTCGCGCTTGCACGCTTTGCCGGCCTCTTCGCAACCCTCTACACCGCCGGGATCAACGTCATTGACGCACTGCGCGCGAGTGAGGGCGCCACCGGCAACCTGGCCCTGCGCGAAGGCCTGCGCAGCGCGCGGGACGCCATCGAGCGCGGCCGCCCCATCTCGACCGCCTTCGAGGCCGCAGGCATCTTCCCGCCTCTGGTCACCCGCATGCTGGCCCTCGGCGAACAGACAGGCAGCCTCGACAACGCCCTCCACAAGCTCGGCGAGCTTTACCAGCGCGACGTCAGCGAGGGCACGGCTCGCCTGCAGGCGGTGGCCGAACCCGCACTCACCCTGTTGATGGGTGGCCTGCTGCTCTGGATCGCCAGCGCAGTGCTGGGGCCGATCTACGACATCATCACCCGCCTGCCGGTCTGATCCGCGATGCGCACACCACTGCTGCTCCGCATCGATGAACTCGGCCTCGACGCATGGCAAGTGCATGAAAACGAAGTCATCCGGGTCGCCGTCTTCGACAGCACTGCACAGCCCGCATTCCGAGCCTGGCTGGAAGAGCGCCCCACCCGCGCCCCATGCAGGCTTCTGGTCGACCTGGCCGATGAGGCCTACGAGAGCGAGGACATCCCGCGCGTTCGCGGAGCCGATCGACGCGCACTGATCACGCGCAGGCTGGCCGCCTGGTTCCCAGACCCCGCCTACGCACGTGCCATCAGGCTCGACGACACGAGCGGCCAGACAACGCCCGGTCGCGAACGCATGCTGTTCTCCGGCCTCAACCAACCCGCAACGCTGCAGGCCTGGATAGACCCCCTGCGCGCAACCGGCCGTCGCGTCGAACGCATCGTACCCGCGGCGGAGTTGCTGGCCCATCTCCACGCCCGGGCCGTCGGTACGCGAGCACAGGTGATGGTGCTCGGCCGCACGCGCGCCGGCCTGCGCATCAGCCTCCTCATGCACGGCCAGGCGCTGTTCTCGCGCATCGTAGGCCATTCGGCAGCGTGGCAGGACGAACTCGCACGCACACGCAACTACCTGCGCGCCCAGCATCGTGTGGCCAGCAAAGACGCACTCGACGCACTCGTCATCGGCACCCCCGAGCAGTTCCACACCACGGCCGCCGTCACCGAAGATGACCCGTCAATCACCTTCATTCCATCCGAGCGCCTCGGCCCCAACCGGATGCGCGACGACACGGATGCACCGACCACAGCCGACGAACTCGCGCCGCTACTGCTGCACGCCCTGCGCCGGGCACCCGCCCGCCTGGGCTGGGCCGCAGCGTCGGCGCCACGCCGCCCAGGCGGGCTCCTGCTCGGTGGCGGGCTGCTCGCAGCCTGCCTGGCGTTGGGCGCCGGATACTGGCTGCACGCCCAGGCTGCAGCGCGTGCCGGTGCCGAGCACAGCGCACGCCCGTCCCCCCTCGAAGCTGTGCCCGCGCAGCCGACACACGACGCCGCGTCTGCGCCTCCCGACGACCTCGCCCCACCACCCGAGCCGGTCGCAACCGCCGCGCCGCAGCCCCCCCTGCCAGCCGCGCCCACGCCAGCCCCCGCCGCACGCGTGCAAGTGCCCGAGCCGAAACGCATCGACGGCGTTCTCAGGCGCCCCGACGGCCGTCACACCATATGGCTCGACGGCAAACCCATCGAGCCTGCGCAGGCCGGCCTGAGGATGGTGCCGGGCAACGAACCCGCGCTTGCTCCCAGCGGCCTCAGCGCCCCCCGGCTGCGCGTCGGCGACCTCTGGCCTGCCCCCGCCACGACCGCACACGACACCTCCGACGAGGACGCACGACAATGAGCGCACATCCATCACCACCTCGAGCGCACGGTGGGCAGGCCCTGCTCGCAGCACTCGTGCTCTTGCTGGTACTGGGAGCGGGCGCCCTGCTCGGCGCTGGTGAGTTGCGCACGCGTGCCACCATGCTCACCCACGCCCGCAGCGTCATCGCTCTCGCCCAGGCGCGCGCAGCGCTCATCGGCTACGCCGTCAGCTATGACGAGAGCCACCCGGGCGAGGGCTACGGATTCCTGCCCTGCCCGGACAGCGGCAACACCGGCTCGACACCGATCGGCGCCTGCGGCGCCCGCGGTCAGGGCGCGATCGGCCGCCTGCCCTGGCGGACGCTCGGCCTCCCGGACCTGCGCGACGGCTGGGGGGAATGCCTGTGGTACGCCGTCGCCGGCAGCGTCAAGCACAACCCCAAGGCGCTCATGCTGAACTGGGACAGTCCGGGCCAGTTCGTCGTGCACGGCGCGGACGGCCACCGGATCGCCGCCGCCGGACCGGACGGGCGCGCCGTCGCGATCGTCTTCGCCCCAGGGCCCGCAATGGCCGGCCAAGTGCGCGCACCTGCGAGCGGTCGCACCTGCCCCGGCGGCGACTCGGCCGTCGCCGATCTCGCGCACTACCTCGATGGCGACTATCCGGCCACGGTGGATGGCACACTCGACGTGTTCTCGGGGGGTAATCTGCCGGGCGCCGACCTGATCGCCTGGATCGGCATCGACGACATCTTCGACGCCCTGCGCCGACGCGCCGACCACGCGGCACGGATCGACGCGCTCATCTCGGACATCGCCTCCGCGCTCGATGCTCGCCTCGCCGAACCTGACTTCACTCACCGCCATTTCGACACGGAGGTCGGCGCACTGCGCTCCGGCGTCCTGCCCAACGCCGCCGACCTGGGACTGCCCGCGGCCGAGCGGGCGCGCATCGACCATTGGCGCGACCAGATCCGCGTCGCCATCTGCACCGACAGCGACGCCTGCATCGAGATCACCTCCTCAGACACTGCCACCACCCGGCACTGCCGCGCGGCGCTGCTGTTCGCCGGCGAACGCATCCGTCACGGCGCTGGCCGCCAACTGCGCGCAACCGCCGCCCAGCGCGCCGATCCCGCACAGTACTTCGAGGGCACGAACGCGCTCCACCTCAAGGCCGGCGTTCCTCGCTTCGAGGGCGCCGAGCGCTTCGCGGCCCACGAGCGCGGACAACCGGCAGTGCAAGACATCGTCCGCTGCCTGTCATGACACAGACGCCCCCGCTCCGCGCTATCGAGAGGCCGAAGCGAGCCCTTGCGCGACACCCCCGAGGCCGCGGCTTCACCCTCGTGGAGTTGGCCATGGTCCTCGTCATCCTCGCCGTACTCGGTGCAGGCCTGCTGGTGCCACTGGGCAGCCGGATGGACGCCCGCGACCGCCAGGCCAGCCTCGAACGCCTCGGCGACATCCAGCACGCCCTCATCGGCTTCGCACTCATCCACGGCCGTCTGCCCTGCCCGAGTACCACCACCGACCCCGCCAGTCCGCTCTATGGCATCGAGGACCCGGCGCCGTGCAGCTTCGCAAGCGAAGGCCGCCTGCCCTGGCGCAGCCTGGCCGTGCCCGCCACCGACGCGTGGGGCTCACTACGCACTGCGGTGGGCGACGACTGGGGCGGGCACTGGCACTACCGCGTCGACCCGCGCTTCGCCGAGGCCCCGATCACCGCCGCCACCCTGCCATCGGCCAACCTTCAGATCCGCGGCCACGACGGCAGCCGCATCACGACCTCCGATTCGCAGGCCGTCGCCATCGTCTACTCCACCGGCCCCAACCGGCGAGCCGACGGCCTCAACGCCAGCTACACCGTAACCGCCCCTCTTTACCAGGCAGGCCCGCCCACACCCGACTACGACGACCTGCTCGCCTGGCTCGGCCGGCCGTTGCTGATTGCCCGCCTGGCACAGGGCGGACGACTGTAGGGCAAGGATATCCGTGTTTTTCATCCACCATCGAAGGAGACCACCATGAACACCAAACAGGACGGATTCACCCTCGTCGAGATCGCCATCGTGCTGCTCGTCGTCAGCCTGCTGCTCGGCGGCGTCATGAAGGGGCAGGAACTGATCGACAGTGCCAAGGTGAAGAACCTCGGCCAGGATTTCCGCAGCATCCCCGCGATGGTCCATGCCTACCAGGACAAGTACCGCGCCCTGCCCGGCGACGACCGTAATGCACGCATGCATCTGTGCCCAAGCAGCAGCGAGTGCACAGCCCTCGGCAACGGCAACGGCGTCATCGATGGCAACTGGGACGACAGCAGCGGCAGCGAGAGCGTGCGCTTCTGGCAGCACTTGCGCCTCGCCAACGTCGCCAGCGGCAGCACCGACCCAGACGATGCCGGCTTCCTGCCGCGCAATGCGGTCGGCGGCAGGGTCGGCGTCCAGCGCGGCGGCACCGTGCTGGGCATCCCCGGCGCGATGGTCGTGTGCTCGGACGCAATCGTCGGCAAGCTGGTGCGCCAACTCGACATCGCGCTCGACGATGGCAACCCGGCAACTGGATCAATGCGCGCCGGCACGGCTGGCGAAGGCGCACTGGTGCCGATCTCGGCAACCAATCCGCTCGACGACAGCGCCAGCCACACCGTCTGCGCCAGTCTCTGAGCACGGGTAGCGCTTGATATACAATCGGGGGCTCGCACACGGTGCTGCGCGCAGCGATACATTCCATGCGCGTCGCACCCCGCCCCCGCCAGTCTCAAGCATGGACCGCATGGACTCAACTCCAGAAACGGGTGACAGCCGCGCCGTCGCCCTCGCCCGCCGGGTATTGCGCATCGAGGCCGATGCAGTCGCCGCCCTTGCCGACCGCATCGGCGCAGACTTCGAGCGTGCCGTCGACATCATCCGCCAGCGCCACGGGCGCGTGATCGTCACCGGTATCGGCAAGTCCGGGCACATCGCACGCAAGCTCGCGGCTACGCTCGCGAGCACCGGCACGCCCGCCTACTTCGTGCATGCCGCCGAAGCTGCACACGGCGACCTCGGCATGATCACCCCCGAAGACGTCGTCATCGCCCTGTCGAACTCGGGGACGAGCGAGGAGGTGCTCACCATCGTGCCGCTGGTCAAGCGCCAGGGCGCACGCCTGATCTCGATGACGGGACGACCGGAGTCGCCGCTCGCGGTACAGGCCGACGTCCACCTCGACGCCGCCGTCGCCGAGGAAGCCTGCCCGCTCAACCTCGCCCCCACCGCCAGCACGACCGCCGCACTCGCACTTGGCGATGCACTCGCAGTTGCCCTGCTCGACGCGCGCGGTTTCGCCGCGGAGGACTTTGCACGCTCGCACCCGGGCGGTGCACTCGGTCGTCGCCTGCTCACCCACGTCGCCGACGTGATGCGCCCCGCCGACGCCGTACCGCGCGTGCGCCCCGACGCCCTGCTCAGCAGCGCCCTGCTGGCGATGACAGCCGGTGGCATGGGCATGACCGCCATCGTTGACAGCGACGATCGGCCGCAGGGCATCTTCACTGATGGCGACCTGCGCCGCGCGCTCGAGAAAGGCTGCGACGTGCGCAGCGCGCACGTGACCGCGGTGATGAGCCACAATCCGCGCAACATCGGCCCCCAGGCCCTGGCGGCCGAAGCCGCCGAGGTCATGGAGCGCCTGCGCATCAGCCAGCTGCTGGTGGTCGACGGCGACAACCGTCTCGTCGGCGCGCTCACGACTCACGACCTGATGCGCGCCAAGGTGATCTGAGTGATCGACACCTGGCGCCTCTACCCGGTTCTCGCCCTCGCCGCACTGGCAGGCGCCTCGCTCTGGCTCGAGCGCATCACCCGCATCGAAGAGCCGGTTGCCGCGGTCGAGCATGGCGGTCCGGACTTCGTCGCCGAACACACCCGCCTGGTGGGGTTCGGTGAAGACGGCCGGCAGCGCTACGAACTGCTCGCCGAGCGCCTCGAGCACTTCCCTGGCAGCGACATCACCCGACTCCACGAACCGCGCCTGCACATGCAGGACGCACAACGCGACACCCACATCAGCGCCACGCGCGGCGACGTCTCCCCAGGGGGCGAGCGCGTCGATCTCGAAGGCAAGGTGCAGGTCCGCCGTCCTGGCTCCGCGGACGCCCTGCCACTCGCACTCGACTCCGAAACGCTGACGGTGTGGCCCGACGCCCACCGCGCCCAGACCGACTCCCCGGTGGTCCTGATGCGCGGCGACAGCCGGGCCACCGCCCAGGGCATGCGCGCCGACAACCTGTTCGGCACGCTCGAACTGACCGGCGAGGTCCGCACCCACATGCCTCGCCGCCAAGGACCCTCCTCATGAAGCACACTCATCGCATATCCCTCACCCGTTGCCTGGCCACCCTGGGGGTGGCAGCGCTCGCCGCATTTTCCGCCCCTGCCATCGCCGAGAAGGCCGACCGCGAGCAGCCGGTCAATATCGAGGCCGACCGCCTGACGGTGGACGACCGCAACAAGGTGCACGTGTTCGAGGGCAACGTGATCCTGTCGCAGGGCTCACTGACGATCCGTGGCGACAAGCTGGTCGTGACCCAGGACGCCGCGGGCTTCCAGAACGGCGTCGCCACCGCCACCGGCAACCGCCTGGCCACCTTCCGTCAGCGCCGCGAAGGCACTACGGATCAGTACGTCGAAGGCGAAGCCGAGCGCATCGAATACGACAGCCGCAGCGAGAAAGCGCGCCTGTTCAACCGCGCCCGCGTCACCAGCGGCGGCGATCAGGTCAGCGGCCACTACATCGAATACGACGCCATCACCGAGAACTACCTGGTCACCAACGCCCCCGGCAGCCAGCCGGGCGCACCATCCAGCCGGGTGCGTGCCGTGATCCAGCCCAAGTCGGACGGCCAACAGTAAGCGCACTCGACCTTCTTCCACCGACACGCAGCACCCCGACAACAGGAGAACCCATGAGCTTTGAACTGATCATCGCCGAGAAGCGCGGCCGCGTCGGCCTCATCACCCTGAATCGCCCCAAGGCACTCAACGCCCTCAACGATCAGGTCGTCGACGAGATCACCGCCGCGCTGAACGACTTCGAGTCCGACGAAGGCATCGGCGCCATCGTCATCACCGGCTCCGAAAAGGCGTTCGCCGCTGGTGCCGACATCGGCGCGATGGCTACCTTCTCCTACATGGACGCCTACAAGAGCGAATACATCACCCGCAACTGGGAACGCGTGAAGACCTGCCGCAAGCCGGTCATCGCTGCAGTGGCGGGCTTCGCCCTGGGCGGCGGCTGCGAGCTGGCGATGATGTGCGACATCATCATTGCCGCCGACAGCGCGAAGTTCGGCCAACCCGAAGTCAAGCTCGGCATCCTGCCGGGTGCAGGCGGCACGCAACGCCTGCCGCGCGCGGTCGGCAAGGCCAAGGCCATGGACCTGTGCCTGTCCGCCCGCTTCATGGATGCCACCGAAGCCGAGCGCGCCGGTCTGGTGTCGCGCGTGGTGCCGGCCGACAGACTCCTCGACGAGGCCCTGGCCGCCGCCGAGACCATCGCCAGCTTCTCGCTGCCGGTGGTGATGATGATCAAGGAATCGGTCAACCGCGCCTTCGAAAGCAGCCTCAACGAAGGCCTGCTGTTCGAGCGCCGCGTCTTCCACGCCGCTTTCGCCCTCAACGACCAGAAGGAAGGCATGGCCGCCTTTGTCGAAAAGCGCAAGGCCAACTTCACCCACGACTGATCGCTCACCCCCCTCCTGCACTGCGGCAAGGCCATACCACGCCGCAGTGCCTTGGTCATCGGCCCGCAACAAGGGTGTTGCACACTGCATGTGGATCGCTCGGCAGACCAAGCGTTTGCTGGGCCGGACAGCGGCGCACATGATTGGATAAAGCAATCGAATAGCGATTGTGCGATGCACAAATTTTCGCTTGACAGCTTAAGGCGCCTCCGTATAATTCGAACCATGCTGCAACGCAACATGTGGCATGAAACCACGATGTGCATGCAATCCGGGCTTGATTACAGGAGATTCAAATGAGCAACTTCACCACCCCCGAGCAGTTCGCCGCCGCCAACAAGGCCAACATCGAGACCCTGCTGACCCTGGCCAACACCGCCTTCGCCAGCGCCGAGCGCCTCGCTGCCCTGAACCTGAACACCGCCCGCTCGATCCTCGAGGACGGCGTTGCCAACACCAAGACCCTGCTCGCCGCCAAGGACGTCCAGGAACTGGTGAGCCTGCAGGCTTCGCTGGCCCAGCCGATCGTCGAGAAGGCCGTCGCCTACGCTCGCAGCGTCTATGAGATCGCCTCGCAGAGCCAGGAAGAAATGTCCAAGGTCTTCGAAGGCCAGGTCGCCGAGCTGAACAAGGGCGTCGCTACCGCCCTCGACAAGGCTGCCAAGTCGGCTCCCGCCGGTTCGGACGTCGCCGTCGCCGCCGTCAAGTCGGCCATCGCCGCCGCCAACAGCGCCTACGACAGCATGAGCAAGGCTGCCAAGCAAGTCGCCGAGATCGCCGAAGCCAACGTGGCTGCCGCGACCAACGCCACCGTCAAGGCCGTCAGCACCACCGCCAAGACCACCTCCAAGAAGGCTGCCTAAGCTTCCTCGGTAAAGGTCTGACGAAGCGGCCCCTCATCGAGGGGCCGTTTTGCGTTTACCGCCCGCCGATGCATCAGTCGTATTTGATGTAGCGGAAGCGCTGGTCATCATTGGGAGTGCCTTCAAGCACACCCCCCTCGCGGCCGGGTTGCCACTGGATCAGCGCCTCGATCCTGCTGGCGAGCGCGAAGTCGCGCTCGGTCACCCCTTTCGCGGAATGGGTGCATAGTTTCACGATCACGAAGGCATAGGACACAGCAAGGTCCGGGTGGTGCCAGGCCGCTTCGGCAAGGTGGCCGACGGCATTGACGACCATCAGCGTGCCCTTCCAGCCTTCCGTGCGGTACTTGCGCCGGATCCAGCCATTTTCGTAATACCAATGCGGCAGTTCGCGCGCCAGGCGCTGGCGAATCTCATCCTCGCCCAGCGCGGGCAGTGTGTC
The DNA here is from genome assembly GCF_000310145.2 of Thauera sp. 28. Lineage (GTDB taxonomy): Bacteria > Pseudomonadota > Gammaproteobacteria > Burkholderiales > Rhodocyclaceae > Thauera > Thauera mechernichensis. Next base: position 32,725 of record NZ_AMXA01000012.1, on the reverse strand, counting down.
GCTCATATCGACCTCCTGCGGGTTCGGGCTTTCAATGTAGCCCGCGGTGCAGCGCACGTCCAAGGCGTAGACGAGAGGCCGTCGAAGCCCCCCGTGACGACGAAAAGCTCGCGGCTGGCGCCGCTCCCACCGGTGGAGAGACCCGCGGCGGCGGGCTTTGCTGTAGGAGCGGCGCGAGCCGCGAGCTTTTCGGGCACGCCACAAAAGACTATCGCCTTCAAACCCTCGCGGCTGACGTGTAACCAGATCAGGCTTCAGGCGCGCCCGTGCCACCGTCCTGGTCATGCACAGCCGACGCCTCGCCGGCATAGTGATGAGGGAAAAGCCTCTGCATCTCGCTCTCGACCCAGGCCTCGGCGCGCGCGTTGATCTGCTCTGCCTTCACGCCCTTGACGTCGATCACCGGACCAATGCTGACGATGATCTCACCAGGGCGCTTGACGAAGGCATTGCGCCGCCAGAACTCGCCCGCATTGTGCGCCACCGGGACCACAGGCACGCCCGCACGCTTGGCGAGGATGGCGCCGCCCGGCTTGTAGCGTTTCACCGTCCCCGGGGCAACACGCGTACCCTCGGGGAAGACGACAACCCATAGGCCCTCCTTCAGGCGCTCGCGGCCCTGCTCGACAACCTGGGCGAGCGCATCCTTGCCCGCATTGCGATCGATCGCAATGCCCGGAATGCTTGCCAAACCCCAGCCAAAGAATGGCACGCGCAACAGTTCGCGCTTGAGCACAAAGCACAGCGGCGGAAAGATCTGCTGCAGCGCGATCGTTTCCCATGCGGACTGATGCTTGGACAGCACCACGGCCGGGCCGGCAGGCATGTTCTCGGCACCGATCACCCTGTAGCGGATACCGAGAACATGGCGGATCACCCACATCATCACCGGCACCCAGGACGTGATCAGGCGATGGCGGGTCATCGGGGGTAGCCAGAAGATCAGCGTGGCAAAGATCGCATAGGGCACGGTGATCAGTGTGAGCAGTATTGCGAACAGGAATGAGCGGATGAGATGCACGGTGTGGTCCAGGCGTCATTGGGCGCAGATCGCACCGCCCTGACGGTGCGCCTGCCATGAGTTTCAGGCCGTGAGCGTAGCGGCCACGGCGTCGAGATCGGGGAAGATCCGGGTCGAGGGCGGCAGTTCGGGACTGTCCTTGGTGTGCAGCCCCTTGCCCGTCAACACGAGGAAGGGCTGGCAACCTGCGGCCACCCCCGCCTGCAGGTCGCGCAGGCTGTCGCCCACGCAGGGTACGTCCTGCAGCGCGACATTGAAGCGCTCGGCAATCTGCAGGAACAGGCCGGGCTTGGGCTTGCGGCAGTCGCAGGTGGAGTCCGCCGCATGCGGACAGAAAAAAACCGCATCCAGGCGACCGCCGACCTGCGCCAGGCTGCGCACCATGCGGTCATTGATGGCATTTAGCGTATCCATGCCGAACAGGCCGCGCCCCACGCCGGACTGGTTGGACGCCACCACCACGCGCCAGCCCCACTGATTGAGGCGCGCGATCGCCTCGAGCGAGCCGGGGATCGGCTTCCATTCCTCGGGCGACTTGATGAACTGCTCGGAGTCGACGTTGATGACGCCGTCGCGGTCGAGAATGATGAGCTTCATCTGCAGACTCCCTGGGATGCATACATACCCGCGACGGCGCGCGCCGCGGGTCTCGTGACGCTCAGGCCGACAGGCGCGAGATATCAGCGACCTGGTTCATCAGGCCAGCCAGTTGCGCCAACAGCGCAAGGCGGTTGGCACGGGTCAGCGGCTCTTCTGCCATCACCATGACGTCCTCGAAGAACTGGTCGACCGCCGCACGCAGGCCGGCGAGCGCACACAGCGCTGCAGTGTAGTCCTCGTTGGCGACATGTGAGCGCACCAGCGGCGCGACCTCGACCACCTGACGGAAGAGCGCCTTCTCGGCCTCCTCCTGCAGCAGTGCGAGATCGGGCTCGCCCGGCGCACCCTCGGCCTTCTTCAGGATGTTGACGATGCGCTTGTTGGCGGCCGCCAGAGCCTCGGCCTCGGGCAGCGCGCGGAAAGCCTCCACCGCGGCGAGCTTGGCGGGCACCAGATCGATGCGTACCGGCTTGAGCGCGAGCACGGCGTCGACCACCGCGCCGTCGCGCCCTGTCTCTCGCAGCAGGTTCTTCAGGCGCTCGAACATGAAGTCCTGCAACTGCGCGACGAAACCCTCGGCGGTCAGCAGGCCGGGCTTGAAGCCGGCGGCAGCGGTGTCGATGAGCTTGGGCAGCTCGAGCGGCAGCGGCGCTTCGATGAGGATGCGCAGCACGCCGAGGGCTGCGCGGCGCAGCGCAAACGGGTCCTTGTCTCCCGTCGGCACCATGCCTATGCCGAAGAAGCCGACCAGGGCGTCGAGCTTGTCGGCCAGTGCCACCGCAGCGGCGACATTGCCCGCGGGCAACTCATCGCCGGCAAAGCGCGGCTGGTAATGGGCCTGGATGGCATCGGCCACCACCTGCCCCTCGCCGTCGGCGAGCGCGTAGTAGCGGCCCATGATGCCCTGCAGCTCGGGGAATTCGCCCACCATGTCGGTGACGAGGTCGGCCTTGGCCAGGCGTGCGGCGCGCTTGGCCGCGGCGACGTCGCCGTGCAGTTGGGCGACGATCGCGCCGGCCAGGGCTTCGAGGCGCTCGACACGCTCGAGCTGACTGCCGAGCTTGTTGTGATACACCACCGGCGCCAGGCGCGGCAGGCGAGCCTCGAGCTTCTGTTTCTTGTCCTGCTCGAAGAAGAAGCGCGCGTCCGACAGCCGCGGGCGCACCACACGGGCGTTGCCGGCGACGATGTTGCTCGGGTCGGCCACCTGCATATTGGAGACGATCAGGAAACGGTTGAGCAGTTTGCCGGCGCCGTCGAAGAGCGGGAAATACTTCTGGTTGGCGCGCATCGTCAGGATCAGGCACTCCTGCGGCACGGCAAGGAACTCGGCCTCGAACTCGCCCACATACACCGTCGGATGCTCGACCAGCGCCGCGACCTCGTCGAGCAGGTCGGCATATTCGTTGAGCAGCGCGCCCTGCTTAGCGGCCTCGGCGAGAAGCTGGCGCTCGATGTTGGCGCGGCGCTCGGCGAAGTTGGGAATGACCTTGCCCTCGGCGAGCAGCGTGGGCTCGTAAGCATCCGCAGTCGCGATGTCGATGTCGCCGCGACTCATGAAGCGGTGGCCACGCGTGGTGCGCCCCGAGTCCAGGTCGAGCACGCGGCCCGGCACCACATCGGCGCCGTGCAGGAAGGTGAGCTTATGCACCGGGCGCACGAAGGTCGCGTCGCCGTCGCCCCAGCGCATGACCTTGGGAATCGGCAGCGCCTTGATCGCGTCCTGCACGATCGCCGACAGGACGTCGGCGAGCTTGGCGCCCGGCACCATGGCGGTGTGGAACAGCGCCTCGGCCTTGCCGTCCATGCGGCGCTCGAAGCCGGCGACGGCCCCCACCGGGATGCCCTTGGCTTCCATCTTCTTGAGCAGCGCCGGCGTCGGCTTGCCCTCGGCGTCGAGTGCCACGGACACGGGCATCAGCTTCTCGGTGACCTCCTTGGCAGCGGCCTCTGAGCTCACCTTCGCAACCGTCACCGCCAGCCGGCGCGGGCTGGCGAAGGTGCGGAAGGCGGCGTCGGCAGGCGCCAGCCCCTTGGCCTTGAGGCCATCGGCGATCCTGGTGGCGAAAGTCTCGCCCAGGCGCGGCAGGGCCTTGGGCGGCAGTTCTTCGGTGAGCAGTTCAACGAGCAGGGTCGCGCTGGTCATCACGCGGCCTCCTTGGTGGTATTCAGCATCGGGAAGCCGAGGGCTTCGCGGGATTCGAAATAGGCCTGGGCGACGGCGCGCGACAGGTTGCGGATGCGGCCGATGTAGGCGGCGCGTTCGGTGACCGAGATGGCGCCGCGGGCGTCGAGCAGGTTGAAGGTGTGCGCGGCCTTCAGCACCATCTCGTAAGCCGGCAGCGCGAGGCCGACTTCCATCACGCGCCTGGCCTCGGATTCGTAGTTGTTGAACAGCGAGAACAGGAAGTCGACGTTGCTGTGCTCGAAGTTGAAGGTCGACTGCTCGACCTCGTTCTGGTGATAGACGTCGCCGTAGGTCACCTTGCGCCCGTCCGGCGCGATCGACCACACCAGGTCATAGACGTTTTCAACGCCCTGCAGGTACATCGCCAGGCGCTCGATGCCGTAGGTGATCTCGCCCAGCACCGGCTTGCAATCGAGGCCGCCGACCTGCTGGAAATAGGTGAACTGGGTGACTTCCATACCATCCAGCCACACTTCCCAGCCCAGGCCCCAGGCGCCGAGGGTGGGGTTCTCCCAGTCGTCCTCGACGAAGCGGATGTCGTGCACCATCGGGTCGATGCCGAGCGCGCGCAGGCTGTCGAGGTAGAGTTCCTGGATGTTCAGCGGCGAGGGCTTCAACACCACCTGAAACTGATAGTAGTGCTGCAGGCGGTTGGGGTTCTCGCCATAGCGGCCATCCTTGGGGCGGCGCGAGGGCTGAACGTAGGCGGCGTTCCAGGGCTCTGGGCCGATGGCGCGCAGGAAGGTGGCGGTATGGCTGGTGCCGGCGCCCACCTCGAGGTCGTAGGGCTGCAGCAGCACGCAGCCGCGCTCGCCCCAGAAGTGCTGGAGCGTGAGGATGACTTGCTGGAAGGTCGGTTTCACGAGTCGGGATTCGGTGGTCATGGTCTCGGGCAGCCTCCGGGCTGCGCAGCGCACGCAAAGACCGTGATTTTACCGGGCTTCGGCAAGTGCGGGGGCTTCGGCTCGGCGCAATCGCGCCGAAGCCCTCACCCGCTCGACCCGGCGCGAGCGCGATCGCCTTCAACCCCTCGCGGCTGGCGCCGCGCCTACGGGGGAATCGAGCGCACGACGCCCTGCTGTAGGAGCGGCGCGAGCCGCGAGCTTTTCGTCACAGCCGACCACGCCCGTCACCTTCAAAACCCTCGCGGCTGGCGCCGCGCCTACCGAGGGTCGCGGCGGGCGGCTGTGCGCTCAAACCCTCCGGCGGGAAAGAGGGAGCGCGGCAATGACGAGGAGCGCGACAATCAGGGCAAGGCCATCGCCCCAGCGGGCGTAGGGGGTCATACCGTTGAAGCCCTGAACCTGCACGCGCAGCACGCCACGCTCGAACTCGGGCAGCACGCCGGCGACCCGGCCGTCGGGCTGGACCAATGCGGTCATGCCGGTGTTGGTCGCGCGCAGCATCGGCCGCCCGGTCTCGAGCGCGCGCACGCGCGCGATCTGCAGGTGCTGCGGCTGGGCAAGCGAATCGCCGTACCAGGCCAGATTGGAGAGGTTCAGCATCAGTGTGGCCTGTGGCAGGGCGCGGATCAGCTCCGCGCCGAACAGGTCCTCGTAGCAAATATTGATCGCCACCCGCTGCCCATCGATCAGCATGGGCGGCTGATCGGACGCGCCACGAGTCTGGTCCGCCATGGGGATGTCGACCAGGCGGTAGAACCAGCCGAACAAGGGCGGCGAGTACTCACCGAACGGCACCAGGTGCTGCTTGGCGTAGTGCTGCTCCGGCGCGCGCCCCAGGCTCATCGCGGCGTTGTAGATCCGTCCCGCCTCGTCACGCCGGAATACGCCGAGCACAAGGTCTCCACCGGCCTCGCGTGCAAGCTGTGCGAGCACCTCCAGGTAGCCCGCAGGCAGGCGTTCGAGCAAGGTGGGCAAGGTGGTCTCAGGCAACACCGTGATCGCGGGAGGCGCCGGTCGGCCAAACTGCTCGCGTACGAGATCAAGGTTGACCTGCAGCACATCAGCGAAATGATCGGGATCCCACTTCAGGCTTTGGGCAAAGTTGGTCTGCACCAGCGCGACCTCGAGCGGCTCGCCAACGGGCTGTGTCCAAGGCCGCCCCTGCAGGCCAGCCCCGGCGGCGAGCACCACGACCGCGGCCAACACGGCCGGCCAGGCACGCACAGCGCTGGCCGCGCTGGCGACAAGCGCCGCCAGGAAGGCAACGAGCCCGCCCACACCGTACACGCCGACCACCGCCAGCCAGCCGCCGAGCGGACTGGGCGGCGTCTGCGAATAGCCGATGGCCAGCCACGGGAAGCCGGTGAATACGACGCCGCGCAACCATTCCGCAAGCAGCCACAAGGCGCCGAACAACACGGCCTGGACCAGCCCGTGCGCCAAGCCCAGCCGCCGACGCAGGGCGACGAAGACGCCACCTGCCAGTGCGGGATAAAGCGCGAGGTAGGCACAGAACAGCGCAATGGCGAGCGCAGCGAGCGGGATCGGCATGCCGCCATAGCGCTCGAGCGCGACATACAGCCACGACACGCCACCGATGAATGCACCGAAACCCCAGGCAAAGCCGAGCGCGAAGCCCTGGCGCCAGCACCCGGCACGCCCGAGCAGCCAGGCCAGCACGGCCAGGCTCGCGAAGGCAAGCGGGAACAGCCCGAAGGGCGCAAACGCGAATACCGACGCGCCGCCCGCGAGCAACGCGGCAAGCAGGGCGACACGCATCACTCGGCGGCGGGCTCGGGCTGCGGCAGATGCTCGACGACCAGGGTGTAGACCCGCCGGCTGTCGGCGCGCAGTACCTGGATCTTCAGACCCTCGAGCTCCACGGCTTCACCGCGCTTGGGCAGACGCCCGAAGTGGCGTATGACGAGACCGCCAACGGTGTCGTACTCCTCGTCGCTGAAGTGGGTTGCGAACGCTTCGTTGAAGTCCTCGATCTCGGTCGTGGCCTTCACACGGTAGCGACCGCTGTGATCGAGGCGGATGCTGTCGCCGACCTCGTCGAAGTCGTACTCGTCCTCGATATCGCCGACGATCTGTTCGAGCACATCCTCGATAGTGACCAGCCCGGCCACGCCGCCGTACTCGTCGACCACGATCGCCATGTGGTTGCGCGACACGCGGAACTCGCGCAACAGCACGTTGAGGCGCTTGGACTCGGGCACGAACACGGCCGGACGCAACATGTCGCGCAGGTCGAATTCGCGCCCGGCAAAGTAGCGCAGCAGGTCCTTGGCAAGCAGAATGCCGGCGACATCATCCTTGCCATCACCAATGGCGGGGAAGCGCGAATGCGCGGTGTCGATGGCGAAATTGACGATCGCGTCGATCGGATCGTCCAGGTGCACGCAGTCCATCTGCGCGCGCGGAATCATCACGTCACGCACCTGCATGTCGGACATCTGCAGGGCGCCTTCGATGATGGAAAGGGCATCGGCGTCGATCAGGTTGCGATCGAAGGCCGCGTGCAATTGCGCGAGGAGTTCTTCGCGATCTTCCGGCTCGCGCGAGAGAAAGGCCGAAAGTCGCTCAAGTAACGACGGTTTAGGGGAACTGTCCATTTTTTGGGTCGGGGTCTCCACTCAAGCCCAGGGGTCGTGCAAGTCAGCCTCGCGCACACCGCGCTCAGGCATAGGGGTCTGCATAGCCCAGCCCGCGCAGGACGTCGGTTTCGAGCCGCTCCATCACCGCTGCCTCAGCCTCATTCTCGTGGTCATGGCCCTGCAGGTGGAGCATGCCATGCACGACCAAGTGCGCGAAGTGAGCTTCGGGCGTCTTGCCCTGCAGCGCTGCCTCGCGCATCACCACCGGTACGCACAGCACGAGATCGCCCGCGAGCACGGCGCTGTTGTCCTGCGCCGGCAGCGACAGATCCTCACCGTCAGCATAGGCGAAGGTGAGCACATTGGTAGCGTAGTCCCTGCCGCGGTAGGCACGGTTGAGCTCGCGCCCCTCCTCTTCGCCGACCAGGCGCACGGTGACCTCGGCATCCCGCTGCAGCGCGGCCTGCGCCCAGCGCCGGATGTGGTTCTTCTTGGGGGCGTTGGCCTTGTCCTCGCCCTCCACCGCCTTCTGCACGGACAGCCGGAGCGCCGGCGGGCGGGCGTGCTCGGGCAACCCGGGCACATCGACGAAGCTCATGTCATGATGCACGTCGACACGCAAGGTGAGCAGATTGCAGGCGCCGGGCTGCAGCGACAGCATCGGCACCGCGGCCGCGTCGTCGGCATCGGCCTCGATCTCGAGATCGCCCCAGGCGCGCTCTGGGAAAGCGAGCACCAGCTTGCGGCCATCGCCAAAGTCGATCTCGAGCCGCTCCGCCTTCAAGCGCGTGACCTTGCCTTCGGCGTCGATGGCGACAAGCTTCGGCTTGCCTGCTGTCGCCGCGATCCCCTTGTCCTGCCCTGCGTCCTGCTTACTCCCCGTCTTCGGCATCCTGTGATTCCTTGTCCTGCTGTTGTTGGGCGCGTGCCGCCACCCTGGCCTGCTCGATACGCGCACTTTCGCGGTCGTAAGCATCCACGATGCGTGCGACAAGCGGATGACGCACCACGTCTTCCTTGGCGAACTCGGTGAATGCGATGCCGCGCACGTCCGCCAGCACCTTGCGCGCCTCCTTGAGGCCGCTGCGCTGGCCGCGCGCCAGGTCGACCTGGGTGAGGTCGCCGGTCACCACCGCCTTGGCACCGAAGCCGATGCGGGTAAGGAACATCTTCATCTGCTCGGGCGTGGTGTTCTGCGCCTCATCGAGGATGATGAAGGCGTTGTTGAGCGTGCGCCCGCGCATGAAGGCGAGCGGCGCGATCTCGATCAGGCTGCGCTCGAAGAGCTTGCCGACGCGGTCGAATCCCATCAGGTCGTAGAGCGCGTCGTAGAGCGGGCGCAGGTAGGGGTCGACCTTCTGCGCCAGATCGCCGGGCAGGAAACCCAGGCGCTCGCCGGCTTCGACCGCCGGGCGGGTGAGGATGATGCGCTCGACCAGGTCGCGCTCGAAGGCGTCCACCGCGCTCGCCACCGCAAGATAGGTCTTGCCGGTACCGGCCGGGCCGATGCCGAAGGTGATGTCGAACTCCTGGATGTTCTTCAGGTATTCCACCTGGCGCGGGGTGCGGCCGTGCAGTTCGGTGCGCCGCGTCATCAGCACGGGGGCGGGCTGCAGCGGATCGGCGCCGGCGCCACGGCTGCCGATCTCGATCAGGCCGAGCTGCACATCGTCGAGCGACAGGTCCTTGTCGGCGCGCTCGTAGAAGTGCTTGAGCGCCATCTCGCCGCGCAGCACCTGGCTGGGGTGGCCGTTGAGGGTGAAGTGCTCGCCGCGCCGGCTGACTGTGATGTCAAAGGCGTTCTCGATCTGGCGCAGGTTCTCGTCCAGCACGCCGCACAAGCGGGCCAGCCGGGGGTTGTCCACCGGCTCGAAGAAGACTTCCAGGGTTTTCGCCATTCAGGATTCCCGAACGATGATCTCGCCGCGCAGGCTATGCGGCAGCGCAGCGGTGATGCGCACATCGATGAACTGGCCGATCAGGCGGTCACGATTGGGCGAATCGGAAGGGAAGTTGACCACGCGGTTATTGTCGCTGCGGCCCATCATCTCGACCTCGGCGTTCTTCTTCGCCGCACCCTCGACCAGGATGCGCTGCACCGTGCCGACCATGGCCTCGCTGTTGGCCTGGTACTGCTCGTCGATGCGCTTCTGCAGGCGGGCCAGCCAGGCGAGCTTGGACTCCTGCGGCACGGGGTCTTCGAGGTCGGCCGCAGGCGTGCCGGGGCGGGCGCTGTAGACAAAGCTGAAGGAGCCGTCGAAGCCGATATCGTCGATCAGCTTCATGGTCTTGTCGAAGTCCTCTTCGGTTTCGCCCGGAAAGCCGACGATGAAGTCCGAGGTCAGCGACAGGTCCGGCCGTGCCGCGCGCAGCTTGCGCACGACGGACTTGAACTCGATCACCGAGTAGCCACGCTTCATTGCCGCCAGCACGCGGTCCGAGCCCGACTGCACCGGCAGATGAAGCTGCGACACCAGCTTGGGGATCTTCGCATAGCAGTCGATCAGGCGCTGCGTCATCTCGCGCGGATGCGAGGTGGTATAGCGGATACGCTCGATGCCGGGGATCTCGGCCACGCATTCGAGCAGGAAGGCGAAATCTCCAACGTCGGCACCGTCCTCGCCATCCTCGCGCGTCAGCACGCCGCGCCAGGCGTTGACGTTCTGGCCGAGCAGGGTCACCTCCTTGACGCCCTGAGCGGCCAGGCCAGCGATCTCGGCCAGCACATCCTCGAGCGGGCGCGACACCTCGTCACCTCGGGTGTAGGGCACGACGCAGAAGGTGCAGTACTTGGAACAGCCTTCCATGATCGACACGAAGGCGCTCGCGCCCTCGACACGTGCCGGCGGCATGGCGTCGAACTTCTCGATCTCGGGGAAGGAGATATCCACCTGCGAGCGCCCGGTCTGCTTGCGCGCCTCGATGAGCTTGGGCAGACGGTGCAGGGTCTGCGGCCCGAACACCACGTCCACATAAGGCGCACGCTTGACGATGGCCTCGCCTTCCTGGCTGGCCACGCAGCCGCCCACGCCGATGATCAGCCCCGGCTTCTGCTGCTTGAGCAAGCGCACGCGGCCGAGGTCGTGGAACACCCGCTCCTGCGCCTTCTCGCGCACCGAACAGGTGTTGAAGAGGATCACGTCGGCCTCTTCCGGGTTATCGGTCTTGACCAGTTCTTCGTGGGCGCCGAGCACGTCCGCCATCTTGTCGGAGTCGTACTCGTTCATCTGGCACCCGAAGGTGCGGATGTAGAGCTTTTTCATGATGAGAGGGAAATCACTGCGGGGCGGGATGCGAGCGGCGCGAACATCGCGGGCCGCTCAGCGTGTGGGCGCGGACGCCGCGACCTCTTGCGGGGTGAGGACCCACACCCGGTGCACCTGGCCGTTGTTGTCGAGCAGCATCCGCACGATGTATTCACCACCGATGTGCGAGGGGAGCACGATTCGGTTGTGAATGTCGCGGATCTGCGCACCGGGACTCAGCAGCAGCACCGCCTCAACGTCCTTGCCATTGACCTTGCCCTTCACCTGGACCTTACCAGGCTGGGCGAACGCCATCTTCACCAGGAACGCAGCCTCGGGAATGTTGCGCGGTAGCGCCGCAGACACCAGGCCGGGCAATACACCGAGCACCAGGAACAGCAGGGCAGGAAGAGATAACGGGCGCAAGGACAGACCGGAACGAGCCGGAACCGAAAAGGACAGGCGTCGAATGATCCCCGATCCCCCCTGCCCTGTCAATGCAAAAGCCTTATAAATCAAGACTTCGATGAGACCCTGACGCCACCGCCCCGACAACACCCCCGGACACGCCAAGCCATCAAACCTGTTGACGCCCACTCACCTGAACCGCTATATTCGCGAGCTCGGTTGGTGATGTAGCTCAGACGGTTAGAGCGACGGATTCATAACCCGTAGGTCGGCAGTTCGATTCTGCCCATCACCACCAAAAAATTCAGGGGCTTGCAGCGATGCAAGCCCCTTTGCTTTTCTGCCGGGTCTTGTCGAAACCGGCTGGTGCGAGTGTAACGGCGCGCTCGTTTTGGCACGGATTTGGACTGCTTTTGTCGTAGCCCCGGCAGGCAGTTCTAGCGCCTGAAAGCGTCTGGTCTAGGTGGTGCTGATATGGTTGCTTGACTGCCGTGTCGCCGCCACCATCGCCCAATACGAGGCATGCTGACGGGCATGCCATGATTGGTTAGCTTGAGGGTCAAGTGCCACTCCGGGGCGATGTGAATGGACGTGATCAGCGTTAGCAGAGGTTCCACCAACCGCCTCCGCATGACGATGACGCCATGAACGTGACACGGGCTGTCGAGGTGGCCCGCTGGATCATAAGGATGCAAGAGCGGCGCTGAGATTGCATTGCCGCGCGGGTCGATTTGCTGCTCGCCAGCGAACGCGAATGGGGCTGTCGGCAGATCGTCCAACAGCGATGCCAGTGCGCCGAACACCGTGGGGTCATAGCGATCGTCGGGGTCCGCGAACGTGACGAACTCGGCTGACCCGGCACGAAATCCTGCTGCACGAGCAGCCCCGATGTTACCTGGCACCCCTGGCAACCAATGCTGATTGACCGCGGCTTGATCGAGGTCGGCCTGCATCAACCTCAACCACTGCGGATTGCTATCGTGCAGCGTCAGAACATGACAATCGATACGGTGCATGCCGGTATACGGGGCGGGGGTTACTCACGCTGCCCAAGTTCGAGCACCAACTCGCCGATGCGGCGGTTACCGCACCATGCGACCGCGGTCAGCGTCGCCAGCCATGACACTTCGTAGCGTCGATAGCCCGGCAGGATCTCGACCAACAGGAGCGTGCCCAGGGTTCGCGTTACGTGCCCTTCCCACCACACGTCGCTGTCCCCGGCGGTGCTGGGGGTCGGCGGGATGCTCCATTCCCACTCCCAGCGCACACCGCACGCCTCGCCCAGAGGCATGCCGATCAATCTGCGGGTGCCGACCCAGTCGGCCAGGTCCATCCCCGCGAAGACCGCCACCGGCACGCCTGAGCTGCCGCCCGGGGACGAGACGCCTCTGCCGATGAACGGGTGACTCACGCCGCCATAGGCATCCACGAACCCAAGCCCGGTCCATGCCAAGGCGTCTGCATCACAGGCGCCGCCAATAGCGGGCGCGGGCGGTTCGGGGGAACGTTGTAGCCGGATACCGACAGCCAGGTCCGGCGTGCGCTGAATGACGCTCATACGGTGACATCCATTTGGAAGGGCGCGTAACCATCCATATAGACGGACAATGTGTGTGCCCCGCGGCTGGTGGTGAATTGCACGCGGCCAAAGCGATCGGTATTTCGCATGGCTTGGCCGTCCAGCACCACGGCCGCGCCGGCCAGAGGCATACCTGAATCGTCCGTTACGGTGAAGGTCGCCACGCCGTCCCGGTAAACCACTGCGCTGGGGGCTGCGCGATCAGCCTCGACCATCAGCCCGCGTTGAGCCAGGACGACGCGCGGAGCGCCACCGGCGGGCAACCACGCGGTCAGGTCGAGCATATCGCGAGTGCGGTCTCGTGCAGCGGCGGTAATGAGCGCGGAGCCCCCAGGGATGCGGGGGTGCGCCAGAAAAACGGTATCTCCGGCATCGATCGGTGCATCTGCACCGGCAACGGAGATCTCGATCTGCCACTGCGGGCGGGCCATGTCGGCGAGCCTGGCTGATCCGATCTCGAGCGCGTCGCGGGCAGTGCGCACCGCAGGCATTGCGATATCCACGACCATACGGCCGTACCGCTCAATAGCCTCGGGCGCCTCCACCGTCAGCGTTTCACGTGCGGCGCCGGCCGCCCAGTCGTAGGCGTAGGATATGCGCGCGACGGACGCCAACTCAGCCGCGGCACGGGCGCTGACTCGCTCGGCCGCACTTGCGTCCAGGGTCGCCACGGGATTGCGTGGGCGGCGCGCCCACGCGTCCACACGGGGCGCCGACCACACTGCACCGATCGGCTCGATGACTGCTCCGATTGCATCTCGAAGCGGGACGGGCGCCCCAAACACCATACCCAGAGCCAGGGCCGGGTACGCCTCCCGCAAGCCCTGAAACGCATCTGCCGCAACGACCCAGCCACATTGGCGCAACAGGTCTGCAACGATATCAGCGGGGTGCTCGATCGCCTGGCCTGTCACCGGGTGGCGACGACCCACCACCCGCACCGCGATCGCCCCGCCATCGGCAGGGGGGCGCGTCAATCGCAGCAGCGCCACAGCCTGCCCAGTCGCATCGACCTGCTGCACCAACTGCCAGCCGTCAATCTGCACGCCTGCGACGGTCACACGCTCCACTGCTGTCACCGGGTGATCGGCCACCAGCCAGAGCAGCCCCGCCGAGTCCAAGGGCACGGGCGATATCCAGACTCGGCCATAAACCCACGGGAGCTCACGATTGGTGCGGTAGTGGGGCAGATCGCTGCCTTTGCGCAACGGTAGGGGGTCAGCCAGCAATCGGCCCGGCGCGGGAGCGTAGGCCGGCACAGGCGCAAGGCGAACTCGGCGAACCTGGAGCGTAGGCTGACCAAGGGGCGACGGGACGGCAATGTCTGCGACTGCCGGCTGAGCAGCCACTCCCCCTGGGCGGCCGAGTGCGGAGCGAGCCGATACTCTCGCATCGATCCACGTCATCGCCTGCGCTCTCGGAACCGACAGCGGCGACGTCGCGCGCATCGTTGCCCACGGCCACACCTGAGCATAAGCTCCCGGTACGGCCAAGGGGGCTCGTACGGCGACGGCGACCTCGCTGCCCGCTGGCGGTAGCACTGGGAATCCACTGATCGGCGCAATCCAGGCAGCATCGCTCCCTACACCGCCGGCAGCCTCCTTTGTATAGCTGAAGACCAGCCGAAACTGCCCTGGAGGCAACGTGCCCGCAGAGATCGAGTATTCCGCCCAGCCCTCGTTGCCCGAGATGCCTTCAAACCCCTGCAGATACCGCTCGCCGCTTTCTCTATCCAGATGCACGAGCAGCTTGTCGTAGTTGAGCCTGCTATCGACGCGCCAGGCCCAGGTGATCGTCCCGGCGGTGTTGTCGAACAGACCGGACGCCAGCGATGACGATTCATTCTGCGCGATCGGCGCGGAACGCAGGCTCGGGCGCCCATCGTACGGAACAGCCGTATCCTCGGCCCAGGGCGCAGTGTCGCCGTAGCCGTTATCCCATACGAAGTTACCCCAGCCCGACACGATTACGTCTCGCTTGTCCGCCGGCTCAACCGACCTGCGCGCTCACCATCGACACCGTCCCACCGGCGACGATGTTGGCCGAGCTGATCACCAGGTATCCGGGCAGCGGCGTAGCGCCCTCAACCACCGGGAGCAAAAGCAGCGGCGTTGAGTCTCCCGCCTCCATGACCGCGTATGCCGCAGCACCGCCCGCTGGTGCACTGCTCTCGGGCGCACCCGGCGTCAGCGTCAGTGCCCCCGCTGCGTCGAGCGAGCCGCACGGATGGCTCAGCGCCAGAGTTGCAAGCAAGGTGTCGTCCACGTCGTACACCTTGAAGCGGCCAGGCAGGCCACCCTGGTCAATCCGGTCGCGCAGCGCCGTCTGCGCTGGAATTAGCGCAGCGGGTAGCCATTGGTACGCATCGACGTTCATGTCAAATCTCCAGAATCAAAACAGCAACCTCGGCCAGCGCAACGGACTGCACCCGACCCGAAAAAACCGTCGTGCCGCCGCTCACCAAGGTTACCCTCGCGCGCAGCGGCGGCACGCTCAGCAGCGCAGCCGCCTCACCGCGCGCGTTATCGATGCTCACGCTCATCGTGGGCACCTCACCGCCCAGCGTTGACCGCTGGGCACCGGCCTCGAGCACCTCGAGCACCAATGGCGGAATTGCATGGATGTACAGGATCACGACAGCACAGCGCGGAAGGGCAAATCTACGGACACCACTGCCTGCGCCACACCGCTGGCCTGCCACTCGCTCAACTCACTCAACGCCAGCTCATCGGCATCCAGAATGGCCAGGGCCGCACGGCCTGGGTCGCGCACATCGGGCACCAGACATACCGGCTCGAGGCCGTTGCGTGCCACGTAGTCGACCAGGTCAACAAGCTCATCGGCGTTGGCGCCCAGCAGCGCTGCGCCGCGGTCGATGTCCCACTGCCACCGCCCGCCGGTGCCACGACCGCGGTACAGTGCCGCTGGGTTCAGGCCCTGGCCGCGCGCCAGACCATACTGACGCTGCATTGTCAGCGCCGAGGCCCCCACGCTGGGACGCCAGCCGCGGCCGACGAACAGCCAGCCAATCGCCGCACCCGCGCCTGCATGGGTAACCCGCACCTTCAGGTAGCGCACCCGCGTGCCGTTCGGCAGCATCGCCAGCAGTGGCCCCTCGCGCGCATCGAGAAACACCTCCCAGCTCGGATCATCGGGGTCCCAGACATCCACTCGCGCGCCGGCAGGCAGCGTGTGCAGCCCCAGCATGACGCACTCCACGTCATGCAACGCGCCCAGGTCCAGGTCCAGCGTCACCGTATCGCCCAACCACGCGAAGCCACGCCCCACTCGCGGTTGACGCAGCCGCGACACCCCGTGTGTCGCCAGCGCCCGAAACTGCCAGGAGTCGCCGGCCGCAAAGCTAGGGGCCGCCCCGGGGGCCGCATCGAGCAGCAGGCCGTCGCCCAGATCGAGCGCAGGCCCGAAGATGTCGGCCTCGACCCATGTGCCCCCGTCTCGCCGCCAGCGCAGGCGCCCGCCCTCGAGCTCCACCCGAATCGTGTCACCCACCTCCCACGGCAGCGCGCCATCTGCCAGGCGCACGGTCAGCGCCCCTGCCGAATGCGGCGCGCCGTCGCCTGGCGATCTCAGCCAATCGGGCAACACGCCCAGCACCGCACTGCGCACCGACCAGCGCTGGGTATCATCGCCGGCGTCACCACCACCGAACGCAGCTGCCGCTGCCGCAACAACGGGGATCACGATGCGGTCACCGGCCTGCAGTGACTGCCCGGTCCCGCGGATTCTGATTGTGATCTCATCGCCCTCACGCAAGCGGTGTTCGCACTGCGTTACCACGCCCACGCCCCACTCGCGCGTCGACACCGGGACGCCATCGCGCACGACAGCCGAGACGTACGGGGTGTTGTTGAAGATCGGCAGATACTCGCCGGACTCATCGACCCACCAAAAATCGTGGCCGGGGTCGCGCCAGCAACCGTCCCCGGCTACCGTGTTGTTGCTGGCGTCAGATTTTGGGACGATGCCCGCCGCAGTCAGGACGTGATCCATCTGCGCCGAGTAACGGCGCACGAGCTGTTCGGGCGAATCCACCTTCAGGTTATGCTGAGGCCCATCGTCAGTGCTGCCTGTCAGGCCCGCCGGCGGCGCCCCCAGGTCCGTGTACCACAGCCTCACCCGCAACTGACCACCGCGCGAAGCCGATAGCGGCACAGCACGCTCCAGCATGTGCGACGCCGACGTCGCCCACCCCGCATCCGCGAAGGGCTCAAAGGTTCTGGATTCCCACTCCGTAGGCACGACACCGGTCGTCGTCTCGTAGTAGTAGCCGAACGGCAGCACCAGGCCGGCGGTTGGCTGTTCCCACGGGTACCCCACGCTCACGGCCGGTGAGAACTCCACCTGGCTCAGCTCTAGCCTGTAGTAGCGCTGGTTGGCCGCGTTGTAGTACACGCTGCCCTTCGCACCACCCTGGATAGTCGTCGCCGCAGCGACGATCGCGCGCCAGGCCGTGAGTTCGGTCGAGTCGCCAGCCCCCTCCGGTGCAGGCAGGTAGCCCGCTACGCCATGCAACGTCGCCAGCTCGGACTGCATCGTCACACGGTACGCGTCCCACAGATCGCGGGCACCCGTATCGCCATGCACTTCTGCCAAGGTCCGCGCAAACAGCGCCACCACCTGGTCGGCCATATCCAGGTCCTGCACCACGGCAACGGCATCAGGCCCCGTCGACGTATTGGCTGCTGCAAACGCAGCGCGCCACTGGTACAGCCCCTGCAGCCGACTCTGATACTCCGGCTCCAGCATCATCCCACCTCCATCAGGCTCCAAGCCCAGGCACAGCGCCGGCAAGCGCAGCGCCGGCAAGTTGTCGCAGCGGCAATTCGACTTCGGTCGCCGCGTCCACTTAAAAGTCACCGTCTTGTCGACGGCGCTCACCCCCAGCATCACGGGCTTGAAGCAAACCGCGGGCAGCGCCTCGCCGTCGCTGCGAGGCGCAAAGCGGGCGCGCGCATCGATTCGCGCCCCCAGACTGGCCGACGCCAGCGCCTGAACTGTGAACGACACGGGCCCATGGGCGTAGAGCGTCCCGGTCGCCGCCTGCGGCAACACCCCGCTCACCGACCCCGACACCCGCCACCGCCCAGGCGCCGCAGCACCCAGATACTCCAGCACCAGGTTCTCTGTCGGGGCGGACGGCGACACGCCATGCACCACCACCTGTCCCCCAGACGGCGGCAGGTGGTGCGCATCGGTGCGCAGCGGCATCTCCGTTACCGCCATCCCGCCCGGCGCCGTATCGCGCGCAACCACCCCGCGCACCTCCGCCAGCGTACTGCGCGTATCGACCGCCACCAGGAAGTCATACACCGTCACAACCCCGGCAAACACCTCGCTCTGCACGCCGTCGCTCAGCGTCAGCGTGTAGTCGCCGCTTACCGCAAGCACCCTCGTGTTTGCTGGAATGTCATATGGCGGAACCGGATCCAGACGGAACACAAAGCGCCCCTGATCCCACACCTTCCACGCCCGGTGCACGACCGGAAACCCCTCGAACTGCACCCGCAACGCCCCAGGCGGAATCCCCGCATCCACCGCTGCCGGTTGCGCCCAGTCCCACTGCGCCCCCTCAAGCTGCGGCGTGCCCGCGCTGATCGGCTCCAGCGTCGCGTACGACGTCGGCGTCGCCACCACGTTTCGCGTCACCGTCACAGACAGCGCGTTACCCACCAGGCCCGGTGTACGCGCGGCCAGCGTCACGCCGTAGAACTCCAGCTGCGCCGGCACCGGCGGCGTGCCCTTATCGACCAACGCGAACGTCACCGTATCGGGCACCGCCGTCACATCCACCGACTCCACCGTCAGCGCGCCACTACCCACCCCGCGCACCACCGGCATAGACGCCACCAGCTCGCCACCGGTACCGCTCAGCACCTCGACGTCGATCACGCCATCCTCTGCCCCCAGGTACGGGCCGGACAGCGCCATGCGCCCGCCGCCCCGGCGCGCCTGCGCCTCCAACCGGATGTCGTCACTCGCGCGCTGCGCCGAGGCCGTAATCGTCGCCTCCCGCGCCAGGTTGTCGCGGTTGCACAAAATGCGGCTGGCCGAACTTGACTGCATCACGCCCCCCTGCGCGCCAGCTCGCCCAGCACCGGCCGGATCTTCCGCGTCAGCGCATCGAGCGTGACCGGATCATTCACATCCAGCACCCCCGCAATGTGCACATGCACATCACCCGCCGCTGCAGTAGGCGTGCCCGAGGGGGCGCCTGTCTGCGCCACGCGCGCTGCAGACACCTGGCGCTGCTCCGCCTCATGGATCCGGCCCAGCAGGCGCAGCTCCTCATGCAGTGCCGCCACGCGCGCCCGCGCTTGCTCGGCCGCTGCACCGTCGCCGCGCAGCTGTGCCCGCTCGATCTCGATCTCCAGCAGTGCCAGCTGCGCCGCGCGCTCCTCCTTGTCGCGTGCATAGCGAGCCTGCGCAACCTGCTCCTGAGTGCCTTCCAGCTCCAGCAAGCGCAACCGCAGATCCGCGACCCCGCGCTGAGCCCCGCCATCGAGCGCACGCTGGCGCGCATCGAGCGCGTCCATCTGCGCCACATAGCCCGCAAAGGCCGCGCGCAGCTCATCGACCGACTTCGTTGCATCGAACACCGCCTGGCGCGCCTCATCGGCATAGCGGCTCGCAGCCATGCGAGCATCGAGCCACGAACCCGCAACGGCCCCCAGCGACGAGTTGTGCGTACGCGCAGCCTGCACCAGCGAAACCGACACCCCCTCGGCCGCCTCGGCCACCCCCTTCATAGCCGTTGCAGACCCCTCGGCCTGCTCGCGCAGCTTCGCAGTCGCCTCGGCCGCCTCCTTCATGCTGCGCACCACCGTCTTGCCCGCCTCATCGGCCTCGATACGCAGCCCATGCTGTGCCGCCTGCACCTGCAACGCCGCCGTGGCAACGCCGCCATTGGCCGCAATGGCCGCCTCTGCATACACCCGGAATGCCTCGGCCTGCTCTCGCACGCTGCCGCCCATGTCGCGCACGGCCTCGTAGGACTCGCGCGCCGCGTCGGCCGCGCGCCGCAACTCAGTGTCCGACACCACGCCCAGCCGCTTCATTGCCTCGGCTGCGCTGTTGATACCGGGCGTCAGTGCATCCGACTTTGACTTGATCTGGTCCAGTGCTGCGGCGACCTGCGCGCCCGACAGCGTCCCCGCGCGGCCCCACGCCTCCACCTTGGCACGCAGCACCTCCAGCGCCTGCGCGCTATCGGCCCGCACCACCGCCTGATCCAGCGCCGCGGCAATCGCCTCGCCCGCCTGCTGCGCCGACGTCCCAGCAGCGGTCAGCGCCGCCACAATGTTCTCTACGCTATCGATGGCATCCTTCGCGGCCGGGCTGATACGCCCCATCGCCTGCGCCGCATTCACCCCCAGGCGCGCAAACGACGCATTGAGCACCTGGTCATTGATGCGCGCCAGGTTCGCGCTTTCGGCCGCCAAGCGCGCCAGCGCCTGGCCATGCTCGTCGGCCGACACCTCCCCCTGCGCAAACGCAACGGCCACCGCCTGCGCATCGGCCTGCACCCGCCCCAGCGCCACCTCGGCCTGCAAGGCCAGTTCGCGTAGCCCCTTGGCTGAAAGCTGTGAAAGCCGGTCGCCCAGCGCCTGCTCAATCTGAGCCCCCGTCGCCAGCGCCGAATCCTGCACCAGCTGCAGGTCTGCCAGGATCGCGCGGACCCCATCGGCGCTGCCAAAGTCCGCCTTCGTCAGCGCCTCGCCCAGCGCTTTGCCAACACCCGCAGCATCGCCCGCAACATCGCGCAGCGTCCGCTGCAGCGCTGTAAGCTCGAAGCGCGCAGCCGCTGCATCGGTTGCAACGGTACGCCCCCAGTTGGCGCGTTCGGCGACATCGGCCAAGCGCGCATCCACCGCACCCAGCGCCACGCCGAGTGCCGCGGCCTGCTCACCCCCCGCCCTGAACGCCTCGACCAGGCCATCGCGCAGTGCGGCCAGCTGCTCACCCGACAAGGTCTTGATACGGGCCGACAATGCCTGCTCGACCTGT
This sequence comes from Thauera sp. 28, assembly GCF_000310145.2. Classification (GTDB taxonomy): domain Bacteria; phylum Pseudomonadota; class Gammaproteobacteria; order Burkholderiales; family Rhodocyclaceae; genus Thauera; species Thauera mechernichensis. The sequence continues at coordinate 12,154 of NZ_AMXA01000012.1, read as the reverse complement.
TCGCCAGAGGCGTCGGCCGCACGGCCAACCTCCTCGAGCTGCTCGATAAACGCGCCAACGCCATCAGCATCCGAGAAATCAGCCTCTTCCACCACGCGCGTGACCGCCTCGGCGGCCTGCTCGGCCGCGCTCTTGGCGAACAAGAGCTTCGACGCCAGCTCGATCACCACCGACACCGCCAGCGTCAGCCCCGTGAAGCGTAGCGCTCCCAACACCCTGGCCAGCCCGCCCACACCACGCGAGGCAGCGGCAGCCGCAGCGCCCTGCCGCTCGGTTGCTGCCGCACTCGCCCCTACCGCGCCAGCGGCACCGGCCGCCGCCCGCCCGTGGGCAGCAGTCGCGGCCGCAGCGCTCGCCACCTGGGGCGCTGCCGTTGCGGCTGCTGCCCCCTGGCCCGCGGTCGCCGCCGCCGTCGCCTGCACCGCCTTGCCTGCCGCCAAGGCCGCAGCCGCGTAGCCTTGAACCGCCAGTACCGCGCGCGCAGCGAACACCGCCACCAGCACGTTGCCCGCCTTCATGGCGGTGCTCACCAGCGCATCCAGGTTGTCGGTCACTGCATTGATAAGCCCAACCACGCGTTGCGTTGCGCCGCTCGCGCGGTTCGCCTCGCCGATATACGCGCCCCACACCGTCGACAGCCGCGTCAGCGCATCAGCCACCGTCGTCGGCATGCTGTCTGCCACCGCCTTGTTCGCCTCAACGGTCTGGCGCAGGCCCTCGTTCAGCTCCTGCACAGCGAGTTTGCCGGTCACGCCCAGCGCGCGGATCTCAGCGGCACTGCGGCCTGTTGCCTTCGCGATCGCATCCACCACGGTGGGCATCGCCGCCATGATCGTTGCCCAAGCATCCGCATCCACCTTGCCGCGCTGGATGCTCTTGCTGTACGCATCCACTGCCGCCGCAGCCTTATCGGCGCTCGCAGCGTTATTCACCAGCAAGTAACTGAACGAATCGGTAATGTCGAGCGACTGCTCGGTCTCGTAACCCATGCTGCGCAGCGCATCCGCCGTGCGGATGTACAACTCCTGCGCCTCAGCCAGAGGCCGGTATGTTGCGCTCGCGGTCGCCAGCAGGCGGGCCTGAACCAGGTCGTACTCTTCGGAGGAACGCGTGGCCATCTCGATGCGGCTGGCCATCTGCCCATAGGCATCGGCCACCGCAATCGCATCACGCGCATAGCCCTGCAGCTTGCCCACTGCAAACACCCCGGCCACCGCCTTGGCCACACCGCTCAGCCGGGTCTGCAAGTCGGCCGCCGCGTTACCGAGTGCGCCGAGCTCGCTCTGAGTATCGCGCGCCTCGCCCCCCATGCGCCCCACGGCCGCCGCGCCCACGTCGGCGCCAGCCTGCAGGGCGCGCAGCTCGCGCGCTGCCTGGGCAAACTGCGGCGCCATCGCGCCACCTTCGACCGCGAGGCGCTCGAGTTCATCGGCAAAGCGATCCAACCCTACGCGGTCGATATCGGCCGCCAGCGCATCGAGCTCGATCTTGTCCAGCGCGGCCTGAGCCGCCTCGCTCTCATGTGCCACGCGCTGCTGCGCCTCGGCCAGCGCATCGAGCCCCGGCGCCGACGTGCGCGCAGCCTCCGACACGGCCTCTACCGCATCGGCCGCGTCAGTCAGCGGCCGGCGGTCATCGACCTCGATACCAACATGTAGGGAAGTGCGCAGCTTGTTTGCCATACCCGCCATGCTGCGCCTGGCGGGGCGGGGGGATCAGGGTGCGATGCCGCACCCGAGGCTCAGAAGGAGCCTAGCAGCAAGGGCACGCGCAGACGCGCGGAGGGGGGGACAGGCGGACCGGAGGGGGCCGGGTCGCCGTGAGTTCCGACACCGATGAAGTCGCAAAACTCTTGTAAACCAGCCGCGAATGAAAACATGCCGACAAAGCCTGTGATACTGGACTGCCCCCCTACCGAAAGTGGCCAGCTGACAGGCTCGACTTGAGTATCACGATTCCACATGCGCCCACGCACGGTCCCATCGCTCAGGAACTGGAGCCGCCCATGCTTGTAGACGGTCGCAGGTGCCGAGCTAAATGGATTCGCTGCGGCGGCGAATTTTGCTAGCTGCGAGTTCGCTCCGGAGCTTTGCCACCGCACCAAGTGGTACTTAACGAATGTTTCGGTAGTCAGACCTAGCACGAAACCGTTGGCCCCATTCGAAACACCAACGCCGACGCCAAAGCCGTTCGCGACGGTTCCAGTATGCTGCTTCAACGAGAAAAACAGCTCCAAGCCGTTCGATGACGAAACCTCTGGAAACTCATTTGGCCTGAGAAATGACCGTGCTGCACTCATCAGGTACGTGAACCAGGCTTGGCCGTCGGTTGCGTCAGAGCTTGGCTGCTGTGCAGACCAGAACGGTGCGGTCAGCATCTGCGTCATGCTCGCTCCAGGTGCAAAATCGGTCCAATACTGCGCCACCTTAGCTCTCCGGCCATGCCGCGAGCGAGATTACCTCGTCGACGGTTCCAGCCGCTTCGATCTGCTCACGAATCGTCTGCGACTGCAAATGAATCGAGCTATACCACTGCGTGGCGGCCACGCCGAATGAGATCATTTGCTGTGGCGTCAGCATGTGCGTCACGTTCTCATCGACGGTCCACGGCATAAGGGGGTCGCTCACGCCGGCCGCAGCCAGCGCCAGAGCGACAGTGGTCGATGCCGATAAATCGCGTACTGTGCGGTCGCTCATCACATTGTGGTGTATCGACCCATCCGGGTAAGCATAGGGCATAGCGGCCTGCTGTCGGCGTGCGCGCTCGTCCTTCACGCGCGCCCAGGCCAGCACCTTGACCTCGTCCAACGGGCGCTCAAACACAGCCCAACGCACTGTGACCGGTATCGTCGTGGTGTCGACGGTGCGTGCGCCAAGCAGTTGCCACCACTGCAGTGGTGCATCATGCACTACGCAACGTGCGACCCCCATGCCTGCTAGCGCCGCGTCATCGAGATGCTCAGGACTCGACACATGAGGCAGCAGCACCTTCAGCCTAGGAGTGAGCTCGCCATCGGCAAGCCGGATATACCAGTCCATCATGTCTCCACCGCTGCGCCGTCAGCCACGAACACTGTCTCCGCACCCGTTCGCACGGCGCGCAGAAGAACAACGTAGAGGCCAGCGGCCGCCATGTCTGGCGCCTCCCCGCCAACCCATTGCATCGCGACCGGCCATATAATCGCAACCCCGGCCGTCTTTTCCAGCAGCAGCGTGGTGAAGCTGGTCGCGCCCGCGTAGGGCAGCGCCTGCAGTACGATGGTGCAGTTCGCGCTCACCGAGCCCGACTGCACGGCACCCGCACTGAGGTCTATCGATTGCGTTACGCCGAAAGCGCCTAATGCCACTACCGGCCCGAGATCAAGCCCTCCGCCCGGTTGAAGCTGCACCGGCGCCCCGTTGATCAACACCAGCGGCCTATGCAAAGCCATGATGGCGGCGCCTTACAAGACGTAGTGCTGTCCGCACTCAACGTTGATAGCGCTTGCGCTGGTCGCGACGCCGATACGCTGCACAACCTGGCCCGCGCCAACGGGCGCCACTGACGCCGCGGCGCCGGCCGCGGCCGCGCTCATGTACACCGGGCCTGGCACCTGACCGCTGACTTGGTTGTTGGTGCCCTCGAAGTACACCGTGGCGAGGTTGCCGGATGCCACAGCGGCCAGCACGAATCCGTGAGCTTCCTTCCCGGCAGCGCTGCCGTCGCACTTGCGTACCCGCGCCGCGCCAGCGTCGCTCCACACGTTCACGAAATCACCTGCAACCAGGTTCTCGCTGGCCTGGATGATCGCCACGTCGGCTCCAATGCCGGTGGGCATCATCGTCTCATCGAGCTTGCCCTGTGCGTTGAGTGCGACGAGCTTTCCCGCATCGCCCACACCTGCCGATGCTGTCGAACCCTCCACCTGAGTGGGGACCCCTGCGATCAGTTTCAGATACTTGTCTGCCATTCTGGCTACTCCTGGTCAAATGCCGGCCCGATGCCGACCTGGATTCGATTCGCGGACAGCGCCACCGCGACCTGGCGCACGAACCCCGTTACCGGGGGAAGATGCGAGACTTGGCCCGCAGCCCCGAGAAACACTGGCGCACCGGGCGTCAACCCTCCTGCTGGCCAGGCTAAGGCGCCAAACTGGCGCACCGTCACCGGCCCGCCCGACGTTGCCGCATGCTCGGAGACCCCCAGCGCCACCAAAGCCGACCCGTCACCGCTATCGGCATAGATCGCATGCCCGTCGCCGTCCTGTGCGATTACCCGGTGCCCGCTTAGCGCCACGGCTGCGGTCAATTGCAACAGCTCGCTGCCAGCGGCCCCCGGCGGGCCCGGCTCGCCGCGCAGCACGGGCGCAAGGTCCAGCCGCAGGCAACCTTCAGCGCCAGCGCGCACCGCCAACTGGAGGCCGGCCCCGGCCGGCGCGAGCGTCAGCGTCAACGCTCGCCGGCTCATGGCTGAGCCGGCCGAGTAACGGGCGCAACCAACTGGACCTGGTCTGCGCTTGAGATCAACACCTCACCGGACGGCGACTCCAGGCGCACATCAATGCCATAGCGCCCGGGCCGCCAATCTCCCTGTGCATCGGGCGCCGCGCGCACAGCCAGCACGCCCGCCCCGGCATCGAGCCACACGCACTCGAGATCGATTTCGCCGGCCGGCCCGCGCATCTGACTGCGCGCGCTCCAGCCCGCCATATCTTGAGCTTGGCCGTTCAGCGTCAGCTGGCCGACCAGGTCCAGGGTGGCGCCAATCTTGTGCTCGTATGCGCTCACGGCAATCAAGCGTTATCGAACAGCGTCACACGAGCGAAGCCGCCATAGTCGTCGTCGCTCTCGAGCTCGGACACGAACAGCGCCTGCCCCGACAAGGTCAGCGTGGCCTCTTCCTCAGCGATCCAACCGAAGTCGCCGTCCAGCGCCAGCGAGGTACGCGGGATGATCAGGCGTGCGCGCTGCCCGTCCTGGTTCACCCCGTTGAAGATCAGCCCGCGTTCAACGTTCGTCTTACTGAAGGCCCGGATGTTCACCGACTCGCCGTACGCGTAATCCACCGCCAGGGGCTCGACATGGCCAGCCGGGTGGGCCAGCAGGCGCAGGCGCGCGTGTGCCGCATCCTCCACCGCGTAGTGGGTGCCTTCCACATACGTGGCCGGTGTCGGATCGGCCCCATCACTGATCACGATGCTGCTCGCCTTGGGGTAGCGCAGGTTGAAGTAGTCGCCCGCGGCCAGTTGGGGCAACACCTCGCCCGTCACCGTGCCCGGCGCTTTCACCAGCGCCTCGCCGAACAGCGCCGCCGCCAGGCTGCGGCCGCTGAACTGGAACATCGACAGCGACACGGCCATCTGCTTGCCGGTCTCGAACTGCTTGAGCGTCATGCGTTGGCCGCTGCACGTCTCGCGCAGGTCTCGCGTCTCGCGTGTCACGTTTGTCGTCAGCGAGCTGTTGCCGCAGCCCACACGATAGACATCCACCAGGTAGGCCTGGTCGGGGCGGCCGCGCACCAGGTCGAACGTGCCAATCTGCACCGGGCCTTGGCCGGTCCAGATCATCGGGGTTCCGGGCGTCATCGCCATGGCTTACTCCTTCTTGCCGGCCTTGGCCGGCTCAGTGTGGGGGATGGGGGCCGGCTCGGGGCTGGTCGGCTCGGCCGTGCCGACCGCTACCAGCCATTCGGCCTGGGCAGGGCGCAGCGTCTTGAGCTCCGCGCCGGCCGGGTACTCACGGCCGGCATGGGTATGGGGGCGCAACAGTTTCACGTGCATTGCGTAGTCCTCCGGAATCGGGACGTAAAGGCCAGCGGCACATAGGTGCAGCCGTCCAGGGTTGCCGGGCGTAGCCCGGGGGTCACACTCTTCAAGGGGCCGTAGCCGCAGCCCGGCGCCCAGCCGTCCAGCGCATCGAGCACCGCGTCGCACAACGGGCTGGCGTCTGCCCGCGGCGCCGCGCCGGCGCGGATGTCGCGCACATTGCGCACGGCGGGCACCACGATCCAGGTCTGTTCGATCAGCGCCCAGCCTGCCGGCAGCTGCGCGCCGGCCTGTACCACCTGGTGCCCGCCGTAGGCAACGCGCACGCTCGGCTTGGGCAGACTCGCCTCGGTGGCCCCGGCAATGTCAGCCGTGCTCAGCACCGGCACCTGCAGGGAGCTGCGCACCGTCGCCTCGAGGCGTGCCACGATCAGCGGCTCCAGCCCCAGGAAGGTCGGGCGCTGCGGCGTATCGCACGGCGTGCCGCTCATCGCAGCCCCCCATCCGTGCGCCGGCGGAACACCGCGTTGCCGCTGCGCTCCACCATCTGCACCACCTGCGGCACGGTCGGCGTACCCGGGCGCTCGCCCAGGCTCACCGTGCCCTCGGCGATGTGGCGCAGCATGCGCGCCACATCCTCGTAGCGCCGGCGCACCTCCTCCGGCGCGGCGTCGTCGTACAGCCGGTAACGCGCCACATCGCACGCCGCCCGCGCCAGTAACGCCGGCACTGGCGCCAAGGGCAGCGGGTAGCGCGTACCGACGTAGCCGTCGATCTCCGCACTCGCGTCGGCCAGCGCCCGCTCGACACGGTCGGCGTCGATCACCTCGAGCGCAACGCCCTGTGCAATCTGGCCGAGCTCGCGCTCGCCAAAGCGGTCGATCATGTCCTGCAGCGTGGCGTAGGGCATGGCGATTACTCGATCTCGGGCAGCGGTCGGCACACCGACTCCACCACCAGCTCGGGGTCCGCCATCAGGCGCATCAGCTCGGCGTGGTCGAACTCATCGACACTCACCTCCACGCCCGCTGCCGGCCACGCCCGCCCGCAGCGCCGAAACCCGTCCTGCAGTGCGCGCACCCGCAGGTGCGTCACCACGGGCTCGGCCGCCTCCAGCGTCGCCTGATAGAGCTCGCCCGCATCTTCGCCCGGCTGCACAACGGCCTCCGCAGCGCGCGCCAGCGCCTCACGGGCGGGCTCGTCGGCCGCGCCATCGGGGCCTGTGGTGCCGGGGCGACCGCCCCCGGCTGCGGGGGGCTTCGCTTGCCCCTTGCCTTTCGGACTGGCCGTCATCGCCATCACTCCAGCCACGGGCTCACGATCAACTGCGCCGAGCCGCGCCAGATGTTGCTCGCACCGGCCACATTGCGCTCAGCCTCGAGCAGCTCGCGCGCCGCGGCCTCGTTGCTGGCCCCCACCACCAGGTGGGTGCCGCGCACGCCCAGCGGGCTGCCATCGGGGCGGAACTGCCCAGCCAAGCGCTGGCGGGCCGCATCGTAGGTGTCGGCGTCGAGGGCCTGGCGGCTGCCGTAGGCCAGCTGATGGAAGCCAAAGCCCGCGTTGTAACGCGCATCGGCGCCATACACGAACTCGTCCATGTCGAACACGCGCGGGTCATCCGGGCGCGTGCGACTCACGAACTGCGGCTTCCGGCGCTCCTGGAAGATCAGCGGCTTCATGTACGCTCGCGACAGGTCCATCAAGAACCACGGTGCCCCCGTGCCGCCACCGGTGTTGCTCCAACTCGTCTCCACGCCGGCGCGGCTGTGGCTCAGGTGGTCGGTGTCGAAGAAATACTGGCCATCGAAGCCCTTGGTATTGAAGCCCTGCGCCAGCAGCCCCCACACCAGGTCATCCGGGTGGCGCGCCACGATCTCGCCCTGGATTGCGAACAAGTTCGTGTACATCCCCAGCTTGTCGTCTTCGACGTTGTCGCGCTTGACCGCAATCGTGTGCTCCCACTTGCGGTTCTTGAGCTGCGCAACGGTGGCCTCCAGGTTGTTGTACTGGCGCTGACCAATCCACTCGCGCACGCCCGGCAAGTCCTTCAGCCAGCCGTAGTTCTCGGCGTCCGACGTACTCGGCACCACCATCGCCACCTGCTGGTAGGTCGATGCCACCCCCTCGAATCCGCGACGGAAAGCCGCATTGAAGCCCTGGGCGAGCGCGGTCAGCGTGGCGTTGCTCACGATCAGGCCACCGAACCCCAGCAACGCAACCCCTTCGCTCGGACTCGGCGACAAGCCGCAGGCAAAGCCCACGCCAATCGCGGCCAGCGCAAAGGCCCACACATAGGCCAGCTTGATACTCGATTTCATAGCGGTAACTCCGGTAGGTGAAGCGTTACAGGCCCAGGCCGATCTGCACCCACACCCCATCGGGCTCGACGGCGACAACGATGCCGGCGCGCGAACGGGTGTTGGTGGCGCTCGTCCGGGCCACGGTCTGGTCATCGACCACATAGCAGTCGGCCCCCACGTCGGCCTGCGCCACCAGGTCGGCCGCTGCGCTGTTGGCAAACTTGAAGATGCCGCAGCGCACCTCGACGAGCGCATCGCCTGCGGCCACCGCCGTCGCGCTGTGCTCGGCGCGGCCCACGGCCACCAGCCCAGTCGCCACGCGCCCTGGGGCGGCATGGCCGGCATCGAGCACCACCAGACCGCCCTGATGGATCGTTGTCGCCGCCTTCACCGGGAAGGCGATCACGTCGCCCACGCGTTGCACGGTATTGCGGGGGGAAATCAGTGCGGCCATGTCAGGCTCCCAGCTTGGCTTTGTTGAACTCGTCGGCAGACAGGCCGAGCGCCTTGCACACCGCCAGCTGCGCATCGGAGGCCGCGTCCTGGCGCGCCCCAGGCTCGCGGCCCTGGCTCTGCATGCCCTTGAGTGCCGCCAGCGGCGCGGCGCTATCGATCAGCCCCTTGAGCGCGGCCAGATCGACCTGCCCCAGGTCCTCGGCGTAGGCGCGCTGCGCCTCCAGCAGGCGGCCGTCGGCGATGGCAGCCTCGACGAGCCCCTTGACCTCGGACTGCCCGGAGAGCGCCGCCAGGCGCAGTCGCTCGTCGCGCTCGGCCTGGAAGGTTGCGATGGGGACGTACTTGGCCGGGTCGGGCGTGCCGCCGCCCGCCTTCAGCGCGGCCACTTCGGCCGTGGCGCCGTCCACCTGTGTCTTGAGTGCGGCAAGCTCGGCTTGCGCGCCGTCGGCCTTGGTTTTCAGCGCGGCCACGCCGGCCAGCGCGTCGGCCTCGCTCGTCGCCTCGGGCAAGCCGAGGGCGACGAGCAGCTTCTTGAGCAGCTCCATCTGGGAATCCTCCTGGTGTGGGTGTGCGGAGGCAGCGGCCCCTCCGCTGGCATGAACGCGATAACGCGCCGAGAGCGCCGCATAGAGCGGCTCGTCGATCCCGGGGAAATTCGTCAGGGCGATGTGCAGCAGATCCAGCGGCGTGCCGTCGGTGTCATACGGGAACACCGGGGAGAGATAGCGGTACCGGTCCGCCTCGATCATCTCGGGCACGTCGCCCACCCAGGTCACCGCGCCGTACAGGCCCGGCTCATCACCCTCGCCGCGCCACTCGAGCGAGCGCGGATCGACCCAGCCCGCCGCCGGCACAGGCTTGCCGTTACTCTCGGCCAGCAGCGCCTGGTGTTCGAAGTCGACGAGGATGTCCGCCGACCGGCTGCGGTTGATCGCGATGATGCTGGCGGCCGCCTCGGGCGTCAGCCGCCAGGGGCCCGACCCCTTGAATGCGCCACGCGGCGCGCTGAACTCGCCCGCCGGCATGACGCGAACCATGCGCTGCCCTGGCCGCACGCGCAGGGCGCATGCAGCAATGGCGGGCGAGGCAACAGGGCGGGGCGGGCAGGCGTGTGACATGCCGCCCATGATGGGCGGCTGCGGGCATCAGATCAGGGTGCGGGGCTGCACCAGCGCGCGCCAGGGGCGGGTGGCAACGGCAGGGTGCCACGCGGGAAGAGGCGGGAAGAGGCGGGAAGGGGCGGGAAGGGGCGCGAAGAGGCGGGCGCAACTGCGGGCGCGCGCGACACATCGCCGCAAACCCCGTTACCACCCCGTTACCCGCCCCGATCGCCTCCGCGCCCATACCAACACCCCACCGCACCCCATCGGCGGCGCTACGGGGCTGTAAACGCGCCGGCCGGGTCAGCCCCCAAGCAACCCAGCCAAGTGGTCGTCCAGGATGTCCAGCACGGCGGCCTCATCATCGGCAGACAGCCCGAGGAAGGGGCGGGCAGGGATGTCGCCCCAGGGGATTGGCGCCCCGCGCGACGTGCGGCCAAACGCCCCTTGCCGGGCGCCGAACTGGTGGGTGCCCGCATACACGAGGTTGCTGCCGATCTCGACGCCGCCCTCGATGAGCTGGTACAGGATCTGATCGCCCATCATGCCGCTGGCCACCAGCGGCCGCTTGGCCATCACCCGCGCGCTGCCGTGTGCGTTGAGCCGGCCGTCGCTGCGGCTGTCCGCGCGCCCCAGCATGCCCAGGTAGGTTGCCTGCGCGTTGGGCGCCCAGCGGCTGCCGTCGGGCGCGGTGCTGGTGGCGAAGCGCCGCTTGGTGGATTCGGCCAGATCCTCGCCGATCTCGCGCAAGGCTGGACGCAAGCCTGCCGGGCCCAGGCCATCGGCCAGGCGGCGCAGGCGCTCGACCACGTCGGCGCCGGTGTATTCGATGGTGATCTTGTCGCTGGCCATGATCAGGCTCCGGTCTATACTGTGCGCATGAGGCGGTTGTTTCCAATGGGAATGGTTAGAGGCAGTCCGCTGCACCTATGATCCGGTTCGAATCCGGCGCCGCCTCATTCCCCCTTTGGCAGCTTCAGGTATTGCGAGCCATCCCGCAGGTTTGCGGCATCCACAATCCCCCCCGTTCGCACGAAGTTCGAAGTCACCCGCGTGCGCTTGTCGCCTACGCGCAGCTTGTCGCGGTAGTTGACGCGCACCAGCACTTTGCCCTGCCCACCGTCTGCATCAAAGGCGTAGACCAGCGCCGGGTCCGCGGTGTCCCAGTAGGGCGTGGCCGTCTCCAGCAGGCGCGGCAGGTCGCGCCAGGTCTGCACGGGCAGCGCGGCTGCGCGCGCCGCCTTGGTGTCGCGCAGCGCGTGCAGCAGCTCTTCGTCGCGCAGCCACACCTCGGCCGCCTCCAGCCCATGCCCCAGCCTGGCCAGCGCCGCGACTGTTGCTGGCGCAACCACCGTTACCAGCGCCGCGCGGCCACCGGCGCGCAGGCTGCCGGCCACGCGGTCGACCAGGTCGGCCAGCGCCAGCCGCTGCTCCACCTGCACAGCCGGGCGCAGGTGCTGCCACATCTGTGCGCCAATCGGCGCGTCCAGGTTCAGCAGCTTCTGCTCCACCAGGTCCAGCAGCGGGGTTGCCGCATTGGCGCCCGGGGCATAGCCCCACCCGCGGTCGATGCCGGCGGGCGCACCCGTGGCCTCGCTGATCGCATCCCAGCCTGCCGGCGGCTCGGTGGCGTCGCCCTCGGCCGGCGCGCGCACCGCCACCACGCGGCATCGGCACCCCCAGCCATTGGGCGGAAAGTGCGTTGCCCAGAACGGGTGGTCGTGCCTCAACGTGAGCCGCATATCCCCCCATCGCTTGTGCAGCGGCCGTGGGCGCAGCACGGTGTCCGAATGCACGTAGCGCCAGTACGGCCGGCGCGCCAGCAGCTCGGGGTCGGTCAGCTGGGCGTAGCGCCCGGCCGCGTAGCTGGTGCGCAGGTTGGTCTCGTAGATGGTGCGCGTGCGCCACGCCTCGCCCCGCGCGCTGCCCTCGCCCGTCCACCCGGTCCAGCCCTGCCGCTGCACGATCGCGCGGAAGTCGCGGCGGAACTCGGCCAGGGTCGTGCCCTGGCTGACCGCCTTGTCCACCGCCCCGCGCAAGTCCTCCAGCAGGTCGGCCTTGGCCGCGCCTGCGACGACAAACGCGCGGTCATGCGCCGCCTGCCAGAGGTCGTCCCAGCGCTCGGTGGGCACGTTCAGCTTGCGCCGGAAGAACGCAATCTGCTCTGCAAACGGCAGGTGGATCACCCCTTCGAGGGCGCTCGAGCGTGGCATCAGCGCGCCCCATCCGCGTCGGGGTCGAGCTCATCTGCGTTCACATCGTCCATGCCCACGAGCTGGGCCAGCGCATAGCCCTGCGCCATGAGCTCGACGAGCTGTTCGGTGGGCAGGTCGCCATAGAGTGCCAGCAGGCGCTGCTGGATCTCGACAGGCCCCAGGCCCGGGTTGTCTGCCAGCAACTGCTCTGCGCTGGCCACCCAGGCGTCTACCTGCGCCTGCGCCGCGGCCGCCAGCCGTGGCGCAACCTGGTCCGCGGGGTCGGTGTCGGCCACCGCACCCCCTTTTGCACTGAGCGCGGCCACAGCCGCCGCCCGCCAGCGCGCACCCGCCCGCAGC
>NZ_AMXA01000011.1 GCF_000310145.2 Thauera sp. 28 | reverse complement strand
GGCTGGCGGGCGCCGGCGCGCTCGCCAGCCTCGCCGGCCACCGCCGCCAGGCACTGTGGCAGGCGAGTGGCGCGCCGCCGCTACCCGGCCTGCTGGCCGCGGCACCGGGCGGAGATGCAGCCGCCGAACTCGCCGCCCCGGATGAAGCCGAAGACCTGCTCGCCGACTATGCGCGCCTGGGCTTCACCCTCGGCCGCCACCCCTTGTCCTTCGTTCGCAAGCAGCTCGCCCGGCTGCGCTTTCTCACTGCCGCCGATATCGCAACTGCGCCCGACCGCATGCTGGCCCGCGGCGCGGGCCTGGTCACCTGCCGCCAGCGTCCGGGCACCGCCAAGGGGACGCTGTTCGTCACCCTGGAGGACGAAACCGGGCTCACCAACGTCATCGTGCGCCCCGAGTTGTTCGAGTTGCAGCGCCGCATCCTGCTCGGCGCGCAGCTGATGGGCGTGTACGGCCAGGTCAGCCGCCAGGGACGCGTCGTGCACCTGGTGGCAAGCCGGGTGGTGGACCACTCCGCCCTGCTCGGCACGCTCGCAGCCCGCAGCCGCGACTTTCATTGAGTGCGCCGCAATCAGGACGCCTGCGCCGCCTCGCGCCGCTGGCGCAGCGCCAGCCACACCAGGGCCGCGCCCGTCAGCCCTACCGGGATCAGCGAACCGAGGTTGAGCAGCGCCCAGCCCTGGGTCGTGACCAGGGCGCCCGAGGCGAACGAGGTCAGCGCCATGACTGCGAACACCGCAAAGTTGATCGCCGCCTGTGCCTTGTCCTTCTCTTCCGGCCGGTAGGCCTGCATCGCCAGCGTGGTGCTGCCGGTGAACAGGAAGTTCCAGCCCACGCCGAGCAGGAACAGGCCGATCAGGAACTGGTGCAGGTCCTGCCCCGACAGCGCTACGAAGATGCAGGCGAAGTTGAGCGCAACCCCCACGCCCATGATCTGCAGCACGCCGAAGCGCTTGATGAGGTGCCCGGTGAAGAAACCGGGGGCGAACATGCCGATCACGTGCCACTCCAGCACCAGCGCAGCATCCGAGAACGGCATGCCGCACACGTCCATCGCCAGCGGCGTCGCCGCCATCAGCAGGTTCATCACCCCATAGCCCAGCGCCGCCCCCATCGTGGACACGACGAACACCGGCTGGCGCATGATCTCGGCGAGCGGGCGGCCGCCGTCTGCACCCGCCTTGCGCGCCGGCTCGGGCGGAAACGCGATGCCGCGCATGACCGCCATGGAGACCAGCGCCACCACGGCAAGCGCGAGGTAGGAGCCCAGGAAAGGGGCGCCCATCGACTCGCGGGTGTAGTTGGCCAGGTTGGGGCCGATCACCGCCCCGATCAGGCCGCCCGCCAGCACCAGCGACACCGCCTTCTCGCGGAACGAGGCCGGCGCCAGTTCAGCCGCAGCAAAACGGTAGAGCTGACCGTTCGCGCTGTAGTAGCCCGCCACCAGCGTGCCTGCCACCAGCAGCCAGAAGCTGCCGATCGACAGCGCAAAGGCGCACAGCAGCGCGGTCACGAAGGCTACCGCCAGGCCCAGTTGGAAGGACACCTGCCGCCCCCAGCGCCGCTGGGTACGGGCCACCAGGCCGGTCGACAGCGCGCCGCCAACCACGTAGCCCATGACTGGCAGAGTCGCCATCCAGGCCACCGGCGCCAGCGACAAGCCCACCAGGCCGTTGATGGCGATGAAGACCACGTTGTTGGTCAGGAACAGGCCCTGGGCGATGGCCAGCAGCCAGAGGTTCTTCTTCATGAGCAATTTCTTGTTTTCTGATTGGGAATGGAACTGTATCGCTTAATGCGACGGACGTCGTGCCTCAGCGTGCCAACTCGGCCAGATCTAGACGACCGGTCTAGTAGCACGTATGATCCGCCTCCATGAGTTCGCGCCACACCGATACCCGTCAGCACATCCTCGATACCGGCAACCGCATCATTGCGGCCAAGGGCTTCTCGTGCGTCGGCCTTGCAGAGCTGCTGCAGGCCTCGGACGTGCCCAAGGGCTCGTTCTATCACTACTTCAAGTCGAAGGAGGCCTTCGGCCAGGCCTTGCTGCAGGACTACTTCGACAACTACCTGGGCCAACTCGACACCCTGCTCGGCATGCCCGGGCTGGACGGCAAGACACGACTCCTGCGCTATTTCGGCCAGTGGCGCAGTACGCAGGGGCAGGAGAACTGCGACGAACAGAAATGTCTCGTGGTCAAGCTCGGCGCCGAGGTGGCGGACCTGTCGGAAGCGATGCGACTCACGCTGCGCGACGGCACCGACCGCATCATCGGCCGCCTCGCTGGCTGCGTGTCGAGCGGCGTCGCCGACGGCTCGCTGCCGGCGCTCGATCCGCTGGCCACGGCTCGCATGCTGTACCAGCTCTGGCTCGGTGCCAGCCTGCTCGCCAAACTGCACCGCGACGAAAGCCCGCTCGAACACGCCTGGGCGGCCACCCAAGGCCTGCTCGAACCCTGATCATTTTGCCTGAACTCTAGACGACCAGTCTAATTCCTACCTCTCAAAGGCCGCACATGAGGCCACACCCAAGGCGGCAACAGGAGCCCACATGCTGAACTTCGACTACTACAACCCTACCCGCATCGTCTTCGGCAAGGACAGCATCGCGCACATCGATGAGCTCGTCCCCGCCGACGCCCGCGTGCTGGTGCTGTACGGCGGTGGCAGCGCCGAACGCAACGGCACCCTCGCAGAGGTCGAAGCCGCGCTGGGCGCGCGCACCGTGCAGCGCTTCGGCGGCATCGAACCCAACCCGTCCTACGAAACCCTGATGGCTGCGGTCGAGCAGGTCCGCCGCGACAAGCTGGACTTCCTGCTCGCGGTCGGCGGTGGCTCGGTCATCGACGGTACCAAGTTCGTCGCCGCCGCAGTCAACTACCCGAATGAGCCCTGGGAGATTCTGGAAACGCGCGCCAAGCACCTCACCCAGGCGCTGCCCGTGGGCTGCGTGCTGACCCTGCCCGCCACCGGCTCGGAGATGAACTGCTTCTCGGTCGTCACCCGCAAGTCGCTGCAGGCGAAGCTCGGCTTCGGCAGCCCGCTGGTGTTCCCGCGCTTCTCGGTGCTCGACCCGGTCAAGACCTTCACCCTGCCCCCGCGTCAGATCGCCAATGGCGCGGTCGATGCCTTCGTGCATGTGATGGAGCAGTACATGACCTACCCGGTCAACGCCCCTGTGCAGGACCGCTACGCCGAAAGCCTGCTGCAGACGCTGGTCGAAGTCGGCCCGCAGGCACTGGCCACGCCCGAAGACTACGATGTGCGCGCCAACCTGATGTGGGCCGCCACCCAGGCCCTCAACGGCCTGATCGGCGCCGGCGTGCCGCAGGACTGGGCGACCCATATGATCGGCCACGAGATCACCGCGCTGTACGGCCTCGACCACGCTCAGACCCTGGCCGTCGTGCTGCCCAGCCTGCTCCATCTGCGTCGCGAAGCCAAGCGCGCCAAGCTACTGCAGTTTGCAGCGCGCGTGTGGGACATCCACGCCGGCAGCGAGGACGAGCGCATCGACGCCGCCATCGCCCGCACGCGTGCCTTCTTCGAATCGCTCGGCGTCAACACCCGCCTGTCCGCCTACGGCATCGGCGCCGACGCGGTCGACCGCATCGTCGCCCAGCTCGAAGCCCACGGCATGACCGCACTCGGCGAACATCGCGACATCGACCTCGCCGCCAGCCGCCGCATCCTCGAGGCCTGCTTCTAAGCACTGCCCCCAGCCCCATACGACTCACACAAGAACCCCAGGAGAGGATCACGCATGACCGCACTGTTCCAGCCCTTCAGGCTCAAGGACGTCACCCTGCGCAACCGCATCGCCATTCCGCCGATGTGCCAGTACATGGCCACAGATGGCGTCGTCAATGATTGGCATGCGGTGCATTACCCGGCGCTCGCACGTGGCGGCGCCGGTCTCGTCATCGTCGAGGCCACCGCCGTCTCGCCGGAGGGACGGATCACGCCTGGCTGCCTGGGTCTGTGGAACGACACCCAGGCCGCGGCGCTCGCCCCCATCGCCGCGTCCATCAAGGCGGCCGGCGCCGTAGCCGGCATCCAGATCGGCCACGCCGGCCGCAAGGCCAGCGCCAACCGCCCGTGGGAGGGCGACGACCACATTGCCGAGGGCGACCCGCGCGGCTGGGCGACAATCTCGCCCTCGGCCCTTGCCTTCGGCGCCCACCTGCCGAAGGCGCCCAAGGCGATGACGCTGGACGACATCGCCCGCGTGCGCGCCGACTTTGTCGCTGCCGCCCGCCGCGCACGCGACGCCGGCTTCGAATGGCTGGAACTGCACTTCGCCCACGGCTACCTCGGCCAGAGCTTCTTCTCGGTACATGCGAACCAGCGCGACGACGCCTACGGCGGCAACGCGGTTAACCGCGGCCGCTTCCTGCTCGAGACGCTTGCCGCCGTGCGCGAGGTGTGGCCCGAGCACCTGCCGCTGACCGCGCGCTTCGGCGTCATCGAATACGACGGCCGCGACGAGGAAACGCTGGCGGAGTCGATCGAGCTCGCACGCAATTTCAGGCAGGGCGGGCTCGACCTGCTGAGCGTCAGCGTCGGCTTCTCGACCCTGCAGGCCAACATCCCCTGGGGCCCGGCCTTCCTCGCCCCCATCGCCGGCCGTGTTCGCGCCGAGGCCGGTCTGCCCGTCGCCGCGGCATGGGGCATCGACGATCCGCAGATCGCCGATGGTACGGTCTCCAGGGGCCAGCTCGACCTCGTCATGGTCGGCCGTGCCCATCTCGCCAATCCGCACTGGCCGATGCAGGCCGCGCGCGCATTGAAGATCGACCGCCCCACCTGGGTGCTGCCTGCACCGTACGCGCATTGGCTGGAGCGTTACGGCACCCGCTGAGCCACGGGATAGCCCACGGTCGGCGGCGAGGCGCTCAGCCGCCGACCGCCAGCGCCAGGCGGCGTACGGCCTCGGCGACGTTGTCCTCATCCAGGTTGCCGTAGCCCAGCACCAGCCCGTTGCAGCGCACGGGTGGCCTGGCGTAGGCGGACAGCGCCCTCACGCCCAGGCCCAGCACGGCGGCGCGTTGCGCCACCGCCCCGTCGGCAACAGCGTCGGGCAGGCGCATCACCAGATGCAGCCCGGCTTCTCCTCCGGACAGCTCAACGTCCTGTCCGAAGACTTGCTGCATGGCCGAGCGCAGCGCCGCCTGCCGGCCGTTGTAGCGCGCACGCATACGGCGCAGGTGGGTTGTATAGTGGCCGCGCTGGATGAAGTCGGCCAGCGCACGCTGCTCGATGCCCTGCCCCGCGCGCGTGGCCAGCGCTGCGGCATGAACGAAGTCGGCCGCGATGGTTTGCGGCAGCACCAGGTAGCCCAGGCGAAGGCCGGGATACAGCGTCTTGCTGAAGGTGCCGGCGTAGACGACCGGTGCATCGGGCTGCAGGCCGAACAGCGCGGGCGGCGCCGGGCCGGCGCGGCGGAACTCGCTGTCGTAGTCGTCCTCGATGATCCACGCCCCGGCTTCGCGGGCACGCTCGATCAATGCCAGGCGGCGCGACAACGGCATTACGCGGCCGCTGGGATACTGGTGCGAGGGCGTCACCATGATCAGACGCGGCCGATGGCGGCCCCAGTCGTCCTCGTCCGGGGCCATTCCCTGCGCATCGACGGGAACGTCATGCACCCGCAGCCCGGCCAGCCCGAAGGCTACGCGGGCAGCGAGATAGCCCGGGTTTTCGGCCCACGCCGTGTCGCCATGATCGGCCAGCAAGCGC
The DNA here is from genome assembly GCF_000310145.2 of Thauera sp. 28. Classification (GTDB taxonomy): domain Bacteria; phylum Pseudomonadota; class Gammaproteobacteria; order Burkholderiales; family Rhodocyclaceae; genus Thauera; species Thauera mechernichensis. The sequence continues at coordinate 111,644 of NZ_AMXA01000011.1, read as the reverse complement.
GCGCAGAGATCGAGCGCAGCCTGCGTGCCGCTGGTGACGACGATCTGACCGGCTGCCACGGCCAAGCCTCGTACGCTGGTGAGATGGCCCGCCAGTGCCTCTCGCAGCAGCGCATCACCGCCATGTGCGGCATAGCCCAGCTGGCGCCAGCCGGCATCGCGCCACGCACGCTCCAGGCAGGCGCGCCAGCTGCGGAACGGGAAGGCGCCGAAATCCGGCACTCCGGGCGAGAACGGTAACGCCTCGGCATCACGCGCGGGTTCGCGCCGCACCGCCAGCGCGGCCCGTTCGGCAAGCCCTGGCGCGTTCGTGGCCGCCACTGCAACCGGTCGCGCCGCGCACGGCGCCGGCAGCGGCGCCACGCGGGTGCCCTGACGGTCGGCGACCAGACAGCCCTCGGCAACCAGCTGCTCGTAGGCAAACAGCACCGTGTTGCGCGCAATACCCAGCGTCGCCGCCAGGCTTCGGCTGGCTGGCAGGCGCGTCCCGGCGGGAAGCCGCCCCGCCAGCACAGCCTCGCGCAAACGCAGATAGAGCATGCGCTGGCGCGGGATGGCCTCGGCGCCCGCGCCACCTCCCTCACCGGGCGTGGTCCCAGGCACGGTCTCGGGCGAGAGCAGGGCCAGCAGCCAGTCGAACTCCATCGTGGCTCCATTGAGAGTGGTCGTTGTGGCACCACGCAAGGTACCACCGATACCCTAGGATGGCGCCATCGAAACCACTGCGAGCACCTTGCCATGCCCCAATCCGCCTCAGCCGCCGCCCCATCCTCCCGTGCCCGCATCCGCCGCCTGCCCGAGCGCGCGCACTACGATGCGAGCACGGTCGCCGCCATCGTCGACGCGGCCATGATCTGTACCGTCGCCTTCCAGATCGACGGCGTCGTGCATGCGATCCCCACAATCCACTGGCGCGAGGGCGATCATCTCTACATCCACGGCGCCAAGGCCTCGCGCATGCTGAAGGCGCTGACCGCAGGCGAGGCCTGTGTGACGATCGCACTGGCCGACGGGCTGGTACTGGCGCGTTCGGCGATGCATCACTCGATGAACTACCGCTCGGTGGTCATCTATGGCCGTTTCGAACTGGTGACCGACCCCGCACACAAACTCGGCAGCCTGCGCGCCTTCATCGAAGGCTTCTACCCCGGCCGCTGGGACACGCTGCGCCCGATCTCCGACAAGGAGCTCAACGCCACCGGCCTGCTGCGGATCGCGCTAGCCGAGGCCTCGGCCAAGGTGCGCGACTGGGGCGTCAAGGACGATGCGGAAGATCTCGACTGGCCGGTGTGGGCAGGCGTGATCCCGCTCCGCACGGCAACTGGCGAGCCGCTGACGGAGGCCGACAGCGTCGGCGAGCGCGTGCCGGCGACCCGCTTCGGCTGAATGCAGGCGCGGTGTCAGGCGCGACGGCGGGGGCCACCAAAGGGACGACGGCCTTGCGGACGGCGCGGGCGGTCGTCGTCATCGCGCTTGGGCTTGGGCATCAGCAGGTTCTTGCCACCCTGCTGTGCGAGCGCGGCATGCGCCGCAAGGGCGGCCTCGAACTGCGCCTCGCTGACGACGACGGCCGCGCTCGCGGCAGGTGCCTTGTAGGCAGACAGTCTCTCGCGCACGAGAAAGACACGCTCATCGCTCTCCGCCTTCTTCGGCAGACCGGATGCCATCTCCTGAGCGGCCGGCGCAAGGGCGTAGCCGTCGCCCGCAGCCACCAGCAGGCCATGCGTGGAGAGTTGCTCGAATGCACTCGCCCATGCTCTGGGTGCGGTCACGGGGCAGCCCATGAACTCGGCGGCAGCCACGATCTCCGCCAGCGCCGCGGGCCGCCTCTTCGAAGCCATGAAGGTGGCCAGCAGCAGCTGGGCGTCGGTATCGTGAATGGGGTACATGCGGAGCCTTGTTTCCGGTTATCGGGGAGTGAGGGGCGCCATGATGCCTGAGGGCGGACGATCGGACACGACCAAGTCAATGCGCGCCGACGTCCTTGCCGCCTGATGCCGCCTCAACCTTTGCGCCAAAGCGCCGGCTCAGCCGACCTGGCAGGCGAGCCCCTTCAGGTACTCGCCTTCGGGCACGGCCAGCCCGATTGGATGGTCGGGTGCGGCCGCCAGGCGGTAGATGATGCGCGCATCGACACCGGCATCGTTGGCCGCGCCTGCGACGATCTTCTGGAACAGCTCCTGGCCGATACCGCCCGAGCAGGAGTAGGTCATCAGGATGCCGCCCGGGTTGAGCAGGCGGAAACCGAACAGGTTGATGTCCTTGTAGGCACGCGCAGCACGCTCGGCGTGTGCGGCCGAAGGCGCGAACTTGGGCGGATCGAGCACGATCAGGTCGAACCTGCGGCCTTCGTCCTTGAGCGCGCGCAGCGCCTTGAACACGTCGGCCTCGTGCCATTCGGCACGGCTGGCATCGAGCTGCGGGTTGAGCGCGAAGTTGCGTTGCGCCGACGCCAGCGCCGGCCCCGAGGAGTCGATCGACAGCACCGACTTCGCCCCGCCGGCCAGCGCCTGCAGCGAGAAGCCGCCGGTGTAGCAGAAGCAGTTGAGCACCTCGCGCCCGGCGGCGAGCTGGCCGGTCAGCAGGCGGTTGTCGCGCTGGTCGAGGTAGAAGCCGGTCTTGTGGCCGCCTTCCACGTCCACCTCCATGCGCACCCCGTTCTCGACGATGGTCAGCCCGCCCGCCGGCAGTTCGCCATGCACGCAGCCGGTACGCGGTTCGAGGCCCTCCAGGCCGCGCACTTCGGAGTCCGAGCGCTCGTAGATCGCCGCACAGCCGGTGGCCTGCACCAGCCCGGCGACAATGGCCTCGCGCCATTTGTCCGCGCCTGCGCTGGTGAGCTGCAGCACCACGACATTGCCGTAGCGGTCGGCGATCACCCCGGGCAGGCCGTCGGATTCGCCATGGATCAGGCGCACGCCTTCCTGCCCCTTCAGCGCGGGAATCGCGGAGCGGCGCGCGACCGAAGCCGCTACCGCACGCTTGAAGAAGGCATGGTCGATCGCCGCCTCGGCCTCGAAGCTCCACACCCGTGCGCGGATCTGCGATTCGGGCGACCAGGCCGCGCGCGCCAGCGCCTTGCCCTCGGCCGTCACCACCGTCACCGTGTCGCCCGGCCGCGCGCGGCCGTCGAGGCGGTCGACCGAACCGGCGAAGATCCAGGGGTGGCGGCGGAACAGCGAGCGTTCCTTGCCGGGGTTGAGGATGAGTTGGGCCATGAGGTTCCGAGTGATATCGCGTGAGTCAGGCCGCGGAGTGTACCGGGTCATGCCGCGTTGGCCCATAGCGAGCACACTCTTGAGGCAGCGCCTTGGATTGTTCCGTTATTTCGATATCCCCCGCGCGCTGGCTATACTCCCCGGCACTTTCACCGAAGGGGAGACTTGACACATGAAGCTCGAAACCATCGCCGTGCACGGCGGCTATTCGCCCGATCCGACCACCAAGGCCGTCGCGGTGCCGATCTACCAGACCACCTCCTACGCCTTCGACGACACCCAGCACGGCGCGGACCTGTTCGACCTCAAGGTGCAGGGCAACATCTACACCCGCATCATGAACCCGACCACCGCGGTGCTCGAGCAGCGCGTCGCCGAACTGGAAGGCGGCATCGGCGCGCTAGCCGTGGCCTCGGGCATGTCGGCGATCACCTACGCGATCCAGACCATCGCCGAAGCCGGCGACAACATCATCTCGGCGTCGACGCTGTACGGCGGCACCTACAACCTGTTCGCCCACACCCTGCCGCAGTTCGGCATCCAGGTGCGCTTCGCCGACTACCGCGACCCGGACAGCTTCGCTGCGCTGATCGACGAACGCACCAAGGCGATCTTCTGCGAATCGGTCGGCAACCCGCTGGGCAACGTCACCGACATCGGCCGCCTGGCCGAGATCGCGCACAAGGCCGGCGTGCCGCTGATCGTGGACAACACCGTGCCCTCGCCCTATCTGTGCCGTCCCTTCGAGCACGGCGCCGACATCGTGGTGCACGCGCTCACCAAGTACCTCGGCGGCCACGGCAACTCGATCGGCGGCGTGATCGTCGATTCGGGCAAGTTCCCCTGGGCCGAGCACAAGGCGCGCTTCAAGCGCCTGAACGAGCCCGACGTGTCCTACCACGGCGTGGTCTACACCGAAGCGCTCGGCGCAGCGGCCTTCATCGGCCGTGCGCGCGTCGTGCCGCTGCGCAATACCGGCGCGGCGATCTCGCCGTTCAACAGCTTCCTGATCCTGCAGGGCATCGAAACGCTGGCACTGCGCATGGACCGCATCTGCACCAACACCATCAAGGTGGCCGAGTACCTGAAGAAGCACGCCAAGGTCGACTGGGTGAACTATGCAGGCCTGGCCGACCACGCCGACCACGGCCTGGTGCAGAAGTACATGGGTGGCCGCGCCTCGGGCATCCTGTCGTTTGGCGTGAAGGGCGGGCTCGAAGCCGGCGGCCGCTTCCAGGACGCCCTCAAGCTCATCACTCGCCTGGTCAACATCGGCGACGCCAAGTCACTCGCCTGCCACCCGGCCTCGACCACCCACCGCCAGCTGTCGCCGGCGGAACTGGCCAAGGCCGGCGTATCGCCCGACATGGTGCGCCTGTCGATCGGCATCGAGCACATCGACGACATCATCGCGGACCTGGAGCAGGCGCTGGCCGCGGTCTGACCCCACCTGCCGTCGCCAGCGCGACGGCCGCAATCGCTTTCGACGCCACCTCCGGGTGGCGTCTTTCTTGTAGCCGGGCCCGAATGATCGCAGTGCGCCAGTGGCAAGTCTCCAAAGCCCGCATGGCCTCGACTGCAAGACCATCGTCCAGACCGGGCACTTCACCACCGACATGAGATTGCGGTTGATCAATGACCGGCAGAAGGACATCCCTCCGCCAGTTGCGCCATCGGCATCATCGGCGACAGTGCCCTCCCCTATCCCAAACCGATAGCCCAAACCGATAGCCCAAACCGATAGCCCAAAAGGCTAAACGTTTGCCGGAAAATACCGATAACATCCAGGCAAGATCTTGTCCCGGGTCCGAGCCGCGTTCCGTAGGAGATTGGCATGCGAAACAATCAGCCTGTCACCAGTATAGAAACCACGGTCCCCGAAGGCCGCTTCATCTACAGCAGGACCGATCTGAGCGGCAAGATCGTTGCCGCGAATGACCTCTTCGTCGAACTGTCCGGCTTCTCGAGGGACGAACTGCTTGGTGCGCCGCACAATCTTGTGCGACACCCCGACATGCCGACCGACGCCTTCGCAGATTTGTGGAAGGCACTCAAGGCAGGCAAGGCCTGGAGTGGATACGTCAAGAATCGCCGCAAGGACGGTGGATATTACTGGGTACATGCCTTCGCCTCACCGGTAAGAGAGAACGGCAAGGTTGTGGGTTACGAGTCGGTCCGCCGTACGGTACCCGCGCATCTCAAACCCTGGCTCGAGACCAACTACAAGCGCATGCGCGAGGGCAGCGCCCTCACGGTCGACAGCGGCCGCGTCGTGCGTAAAGGCCTGCTTGGGCGATTGAGTGCGACCGCCATGGGAACCCGGCTCCAGCTATCCATGGGCTTGCTCGGCATGCTCATCCTGTTCCTGTTCCTGAAAGGGCTCGACAGCGCTTCCGGAGGCCATGGGGCAGATGCCGGGCCGCTGACCACACAGCTCACACTTGCCTTTGGACTTGCGTGCATGGTTCTCGGCTGGCTGTCGTTCGTCTCGATACCCCGAACCTTTCGGGACCTCAGGTCGCTGCACGAAACCATGGAGGCCTCCCAGCGCGACGGCGATCTGCGAAGAGTGGTCTATTGCGAACGCAGAGATGAGATCGGAAAGGTGGCCGACGCCTACAACGCCATGATGGCAAACCTGCAGGCAATCCTGATCAACGTGCAGGAGGCCGCGCGTAGCACCCAAGTCCAATCCGAGACCGTCGCTGGCGCAATAGACGAGGTCTCGCGGACTGCAAGTGCAAGCAGCGAGGCGACCGCCTCCACGGCAGCCGCCGTCGAGGAGGTTACTGTAGCCATCAGCACCGTAGCCTCGAACGTTCAGGATGCCGCTGCTGCTGCCCGCAGGAGCGAAGAGGATGCGCAAGCCGGCATCGCAGCGGCCGAGCAGGCAGCAGCTCAAATCAGGCAGCTGGCCGCGAATGTCAAGGAAACCACCAGGACGATGGAGCAGCTCTCGCAATCCTCCACCGAAATCGGAAAGATTGTTGCAGTGATCTCCGAAATTGCCGCGCAGACCAATCTGCTCGCCCTGAATGCCGCAATCGAAGCAGCCAGGGCCGGCGAGTCGGGCCGCGGCTTCGCCGTCGTGGCCGACGAGGTTCGAAAGCTCGCCGAGCGCACAGGGCAGTCCACCACCGAGATCACCGGCATCATTGCCGCGCTGACCGAAGAAACCCGCGCCGCAGTGAGTTCGGTGGAACACGGCGAGGCACAGGTGGAGATCAGCGTGGAGAAGGTACTGTCCACCGCAAGCGCACTGAGCCACATCAAAGGCTCGGCCGAGCAAACACTGGGGCTGATCGGCGAAATCGAGCTCGCCACCCGCGAACAGTCGGCCGCGGCAAACGAGATCGCCCGCAACGTGGAACAGATCGCCTGCCAGGCCGAGGAGAGCGCTGAAGCGGTTACCCACATCGCCCAGTCGTCCGCCCGCCTCGCCGACGTGGCATCCGGACTGAACGAGGCCTTGTCACGCGTGCGCGTTTGACCCCACCGGCCCACATGCACTGCTGCGAGCGGATGAACTCGCAGCGCACCTCGCCACCCCCTTATTAAGGATCCCGGATGCTGGCTCTGCTGCAACGCGTCTCCGAAGCGCGCGTGATCGTCGACGGTGAAACAATCGGCGAGATCGGCCCAGGCCTGCTCACGCTGGTGTGCGCCGAGCGCGGCGACACCCCCGCCGAGGCCGACAAACTGCTCGCCAAGGTGCTGAAGCTGCGCATCTTTTCCGACGCCGCAGGCAAGATGAACCGCTCGGTGCAGGATGTGGAAGGCGGCCTGCTGATCGTCAGCCAGTTCACCCTCGCTGCCGACACCGCGGGCGGCAACCGCCCGAGCTTCACCAACGCCGCTGCCCCTCACGCCGGCAAGGCGCTGTACGAACATTTCGTCACCCGGGCGCAGGCGGCGCATCCCGTCGTCCAGACCGGGCGCTTCGCCGCCGACATGAAGGTGGAGCTGGTCAACGACGGGCCGGTGACGATTCCGCTGCGGATTGCGCCGCCCGCCTGATCATCCGGCCCGCAGTATCAACGCAACACACGCCAGCCCAGGTGCTTGCGGGCGGGTGTGCAGCGTTTGCGACCATCAATGCTCGGTACCCGAGTACACCCACATCGGTACCGTACGACCTGCACGCACGAACCCGATCCGTTCGTAAAACCCGATTGCCTCACCATCGGCGGTAAGCATCTGCTGATGAAAACCCGCATACCTTTCACCCAGAGCCAGCATCATCGAGCGGCCAATGCCCCGGCCCTGATGCTCAGGGTGCACGAGCATGTGAGGGTAATAGACGACGAGGTGGCCATCTGAAATCGCATTGCCGATACCGACAAGCTTGCCGTCGACGCGTGCGGTGACAAGACTGTGCGAGTTGCGCAAGGCCTTCATGAGCTCGGAAGGCTTGTCCGCCGAAGACCATTGATTCGCTTTGTAGAGCGCAACCACCTCCTCTGAGGCGATGTCGTCGTTGAGACTGATGGCGATGTTCATGTGTCCGAATCGATCTGCTGGAAGGGGTTATCCGTCACTTCGCATGGGTCGCAAAGCCGCGGACTCTGGCCACGGATTCTATCCTCACCCCGTTCGCTCGGAACGAAACGTCATTTGACAGGAGCATGCAAACGCGCGCCGCACAGGCCAGCAGACCTTCGCCGCACTCGACGGCGAACGCCCCAACGCCGATGCGCCGCCGCGGCCCCCATCATCAGACCTTTGCCGTCTTCCAGCGGCCACGGCTGAACAGCCACAGCGTAAACAGCCCGACCGCGGTCTCCGACACGAACACCCCCCAGAACACACCCGAGTGCGCCCACCCCAGGGGCAGTGCTAGCGCCCAGGCGAGCGGGATCTGTATCAGCCAGAAGAACACGAGGTTGATCCAGGTCGGCGTCATCGTGTCGCCCGCACCGTTGAAGGCCTGCACCGACACCATCCACCAGCCATAGACGAAGTAGGAATACGCCAGAATGGCCAGCCATTCGCCACCGATGGCAATGACCTGCAGGTCATCCGAAAACAGCGCGACGAGTTCGTCGTGGAGCAAGAAGAAGGCCACCGACACAGCGAGCGTGAAGGCCATGTTCATCCAGCCGATACGCCACACAGCGGCCTCTGCGCGCTCGGGCTCGCCCGCGCCGAGGTTCTGCCCGACCAGCGTGGCCGCAGCGTTGGACATGCCCCAGGCCGGCATCAGCGTAAACATCATGATGCGTATCGTGATCGTCGCCCCGGCAACCGCTTCGGTCGATACGCTGGCGAGGATGCGCATCAGGAAGATCCACGCCGTCATCGAAACGATCATCTGTCCGATGCCGCCCAGTGAGGTGTGCACGATCTGCATCAGGGTGGCACCATGCCAGCGCAGGCAGGCTCGGCAGATACGCAAGTGTTCGCTGCCGCGCACAAGGATCCACAGCTGCATCAGCACGCCCACGCCACGGCCGATGTTGGTTGCGATCGCCGCGCCCTCTATGCCGAGCGCCGGGATCGGCCCGAGACCGAAGATCAGGATCGGATCGAGCACGATGTTCAACGCGTTTGCGACCCACAGCACGCGCATCGCCGCCGCTGCATCGCCCGCACCGCGAAAGATGGCGTTGATGACGAACAACAGCATGATCACCGCGTTGCCGCCGAGCATCCACTGGGTGTAGCGGTAGCCGTGCTCGACGGCCCAGGCGTCTGCCCCCATCAAGCGCAGCAGATCCTGCGCCCAGACAATACCCACCACGGCAAACGGCAGCGACACCAGTACCGCCACCGCGATGGCCTGCACTGCCGACAGTGCGGCCTCGTCGCCCCGATGCTCGCCGACCCGCCGCGCGACGATCGCCGTGACTGCCATCGCCAGCCCCATCGCGATCGAGTAGAGCAGGAACAGATAGGTCTCGGTCAGGCCGACGGCCGCCACCGCGGACGAGCCGAGCTTGGCGACGAAGAAGATGTCGACCACTGCGAAGGTCGACTCGAGCACCAGCTCCAGCATCATCGGCACGGCCAGCAGGAACACCGCGCGCTTGAGCGGAATGCGCGTGTAGTCGGCGTTGGTGCCGCGCAGCGCGGCGCGCAGGTCGGTCCACAGGCTCGTGGGTGCTCCACCAGGGAGCTTACGCGTTTCAGCCTCCGAAGCCGTCTCGCGCGAGGTCATACCACCGCCCGCTGTAACGCAGGGATCATGTCGGAACTCCAGGGGTGTGAGGTTTTCAAGGGTTGAGCCAGCCGCGGCACTGCGACTGCGGGCGGCCAGGGTACAGTCTGACTGGCTCGAGGTTCAAGCGCACAGACGTACCGGCGGTGAGCCCGCGACCGGTGCCTCGGGAATGCCCGCAAGGGCATAATAGGCAGCTCCTTCCCCCTGGTGGAGACAGCCCCCATGAAGCTCTATTTCAAGCCCGGCGCGTGCTCGCTGAGCCCGCACATCGCCCTTGAAGAGTCCGGACTCGACTACGAGACGGAATCGGTCGACCTCAAGACCAAGCGCACGGCCCAGAACGACGATTTCAATGTCATCAACCCGAAGGGCTACGTCCCTGCCCTGCTGCTCGACGATGGCGTGCTGCTGACCGAAGGGCCGGCGATCCTGCAGTACATCGCAGACCAGGCCCCCGGCTGGAAGCTCGCCCCCGCCAACGGCACGATCGCCCGCTATCTGCTGCAGGGCTGGCTCAACTTCATCGCCACCGAGCTGCACAAGTCCTTCAGCCCGTTCTTCAACCCGGCCGCAAAGGACGACTGGAAGGCGCTGGCACGCGCCAACCTCGAACGCCGGCTGGGCTACACCGACGCCCAACTGGCCGGCAAGGCGTATCTGATGGGCGATGACTTCAGCGTCGCCGACGCCTATCTGTTCACCGTCCTGAGCTGGGCGCGCCATATCCAGCTCGACCTCGCGCAGTGGCCTCACCTGAGCGCCTTTGTGGCACGTGTATCCGAGCGTCCGGCAGTCCAGGCCGTACTGAAGACCGAAAGCCTCGGCTGAGCCCCTCCACCGCATCCGCCCCCCCGCCGCCTTCTCCCTCACCGTGCGGGCGGTGCGGTGCCAAGACAGCGATCCCAGAACAAGGTCAGCGTCCCGAACGCCCGCTCGGCGTCGCACTGATGGTGGTAGGCGTGATGCGCGCACAGGCGCGCCAGCCCCGCGCCCGCATCAGCCGGTGCATGCAGCCTCACATGCACACTCTCCTGCACGACCTGCCCCAACAGTAGCCCCGCGGACAATGGGCCGGCCATCCCGTCCGCCCCGAGCAGCAGCACAGGCACGCCCAGGACCGCCAGCAACAACCCCAGGCTGAAGGCTACCGGTACCCGGATCGGGCCCGATGGGTCGGCGTGGTGGGCCAGATGCCAGGTACGAAAGGGCTCGATGCGATGCAGCACGAAACGGTGCAGGACATACTCAAGCAGGGTCCAGCCAGCCAGGCCGGCGAGCGCGCCGACAAGGGCTGGCCAGCGCCAGAGCGACACAGGCCACCACGCCACGAGCCCAGCAAGACCCAGCAACGGGAATGCAAGTGAGACGGGATAGGGCCATTCGAAGCGCGTGATGTGGCGCATCGGCAGCAAGGCCTCCACTTGAGAAGGACGAGGTTGGATCGCACTCCTTTCTTTATAGACTGCAGCGCTTGACTATATCGAACCATTTTCGTACTCTTTAAACACAGACCCCGGAACCCACAGACATGCTGCGCATCAGCAAGCTCACCGACTACGGCACGCTCATCCTCACCCACATGGCCCGCGACCCCGCCAGGGTGTTCAGCGCCGCGGGGCTGGCCGACGCGCTTGGGCTGGGAGTGCCGACGGTCAGCAAGGTCCTCAAGACGCTTGGACGCGGTGCGCTTGTCACCAGCCAGCGCGGCGCGCAGGGCGGCTACAGCCTGGCGCGCCCGCCGCAGCAGATCAGCGTCGCCGAAATCATCGACGCACTCGAGGAGCACCCTTTCGGGCTCACCGAGTGCAGCGCGAGCAGCGGCCTGTGCAATATGGAAGACGGTTGCCGCATCCGTGACAACTGGCTTCGCATCAACAAGGTGGTGCGCCACGCACTCCAGGACGTCAGCGTCGCCGACATGATCCAGCCGCAGGGCTGCGGCAAGGGTCCGGACGAACACCTCATCCTCGGCCCGCACGCAGTAGCCACCGACAAGGAGAAGCGAGCATGAACGCCCCCACGAGAAACGAAGCACTCGGTGCCTTTCTGGAGCAGGACTACGTTGCCGGCTTCGAAACCCGGCTCGAGACCGACACCGTGCCCAAGGGGCTGTCCGAGGACGTCATCCGCACGATCTCGGCGCGCAAGGGCGAGCCGGAATGGCTGCTCGACTGGCGGCTCGAGGCCTATCGCCACTGGCTGACGATGACGCCGCCGCTCTGGGCCGCGGTGCAGTTTCCGCCGGTCGACTTCCAGGACATCGTCTATTACTCGGCACCCAAGTCGAAGACGGACGGCCCCAAGAGCCTGGACGAGGTCGATCCGGAACTGCTGCGCACATTCGAGAAGCTCGGCGTGCCGCTGCACGAACGCGCACGCCTGGCTGGCGTGGCGGTGGATGCGGTGTTCGACTCGGTGAGCGTGGCCACCACCTTCAAGAAGGAGCTGGGCGAGCACGGCATCGTGTTCTGTTCGTTCTCCGAGGCGGTGAAGGAGCACCCGGCGCTGGTGCGCCAGTACCTCGGCACGGTGGTGCCGCCGGGCGACAACTTCTACGCTGCGCTCAACTCCGCAGTGTTCTCCGACGGCTCCTTCGTCTTCATCCCGAAGGGCGTGAAGTGCCCGATGGAGCTGTCGACCTACTTCCGCATCAACGCCCGCGATACCGGCCAGTTCGAGCGCACGCTGATCATCGCCGAGGAAGGTGCCTCGGTCAGTTATCTCGAAGGCTGTACCGCGCCGATGCGCGACGAGAACCAGCTCCACGCCGCGGTGGTGGAGCTGATCGCGCTCGACGACGCCAAGATCAAGTACTCGACCGTGCAGAACTGGTACCCGGGCGACAAGGACGGCAAGGGCGGCATCTACAACTTCGTCACCAAGCGCGGCGACTGTCGCGGCGCGCGCTCGCACATCTCCTGGACGCAGGTCGAGACCGGCTCGGCGATCACCTGGAAGTACCCGAGCGTGATCCTGCGCGGCGACGACTCGGTGGGCGACTTCCACTCGGTGGCGCTGACCAACAACCTGCAGCAGGCCGACACCGGCACCAAGATGATCCACATGGGGCGCAACACCCGCAGCACCATTCTCAGCAAGGGGATCTCGGCCGGGCGCGGCAGCAACACGTTCCGCGGCCTGGTGCGCGTCACGCCCAAGGCGGAAGGTGCGCGCAACTACACACAGTGCGACTCGCTGCTGATCGGCGATCGCTGCGCGGCGCACACCTTCCCCACCATCGAGGTACGCCACCCCACAGCGCATGTCGAGCACGAGGCCACCACCTCGCGCATCGGCGAGGACCAGCTCTTTTATGCGATGCAGCGCGGCATCAGCGCAGAGGACGCAGTGTCGATGATCGTCAATGGCTTCTGCCGCGAGGTGTTCAAGGAACTGCCGATGGAATTTGCGGTGGAAGCGCAGAAATTACTGGGCGTGAGCCTCGAAGGCAGTGTCGGCTAAACCGAAATGGGATAGATCGGCCCCGCAGGTCCTCGTAGGAGCGGCGCCAGCCGCGAGGGGTTCAAGGCGACGCGGCGCAGCCTATCCGCAGGAAAGGCTCGCGGCTGGCGCCGCTCCTACGGCGGAGCCGGTAACCGCTCGCTTGTCGTGCAGGGGCCTCAGGCGAGATATGGAATTGAAATCGGGAGAGAAAACATGCTGAAGATCAACAACCTGCACGCGGCCGTCGACGGCAAGGCCATCCTCATGGGTCTGAACCTGGAGGTGGGCAGCGGCGAGGTGCACGCCATCATGGGCCCCAACGGTTCGGGCAAGAGCACGCTGGCCCAGGTGCTCGCCGGGCGCGACAGTTTCACCGTCACCGACGGCAGCGTGGACTGGGACGGTACCGACCTGCTCGCCCTGCCTGCCGAGGAACGCGCCCGCGCCGGGCTCTTCCTCGCCTTCCAGTACCCGGTCGAGATTCCCGGCGTGTCCAACGCCTACTTCCTCAAGGCTGCGGTCAACGCGGTGCGCCGCCACCGCGGCCTGCCCGAGTACGACGCGATGGACTTCCTCGCGCGGGTGAAGGCCGAGATGAAGGCGGTCGGCATGAAGGAGGAATTCCTCTACCGCTCGGTCAATGAGGGCTTCTCCGGCGGCGAGAAGAAGCGCAACGAAGTACTGCAGATGGCGTTGCTGGAACCCCGGCTCGCAGTGCTGGACGAGACCGACTCCGGGCTGGACATCGACGCGCTGAAGATCGTCGCCGAGGGCGTCAATCGCCTGCGCTCGCCCGAGCGCTCGATGATCGTCATCACCCATTACCAGCGCCTGCTCGACTACATCGTGCCCGACAAGGTGCACGTGCTGTCGCAGGGCCGCATCGTACGCTCGGGCGGTCGCGAACTGGCGCTGGAGCTGGAAGCGCACGGCTACGGCTGGATCGACGCCGACGGCAAGGCCGCCGCGGCTGCATCAGGAGCACGGTCATGAGCACGATCGACGCCTGGGTCGCGCACCAGCGCGAGCGCGCCTGCCAGCTGCCCGGCGCTGCCCTGCCCTGGCTGGCGCGTCGCCGCGCCGACGCGATCGCGCGCTTCGCCGATCTCGGCTGGCCGACGAGCCGGCTGGAAGGCTGGCGCCACACCTCGCTCGCCTTCCTCGATCAGCAGGCGCTGGCGGCGCCGGCGTTTGCCCCCCACCCTGCGTTCGCGCTGGCCACGCTGCGCGCGGCCTTCGATGAGGGCGACCACTGGCTGGTGTTCGTAGACGGACGGTTCGCGCCAGTCCTGTCGGTTACCGGCATGCTGCCGGCCGGCGTGAAGGCAGGCGCACTGTCGGAGGCGCTGAACAGCGCACCCGATGCGGTCGAGGCCGCCTTCGGCAGCGCTGACGACAGCGCCAGCCCCTACGCACTGAACCTGGCGCTATGCAGCGACGGCGCCTTCGTGCATCTGGCGCGCGGCACCGCGCTCGAGCAGCCGCTGCACCTGGTGTTCATCGGCGCCACCGGCGCGGCCGACACCCACCTGCGCAACCTGATCGTGGCCGATGCCAATTCAGAGGCAACGGTTGTCGAGCACCATGTCGGCGGCGGTGCCACGCTCGGCACCGTCGTCACCCGGGTGCAGGCGGCGCAGGACGCCCGCATCACCCACGTGAAACTGCAGCAGCAGGACGCGCAAGCCATTCATCTCGCGCAGATCGAAGCCGAACAGGCACGCGGCGCCTACTTCGCCTCACACTCGCTGTCCTTCGGCGCCCGCCTGGCGCGCAACGACATCCGCACCCGCTTCGCCGGCGAAGGCTGCGAGACACTGTTCAACGGCCTGTATCACGTCGATGGCAGGCGCCATGTCGACCATCACACGCTCATCGAGCATGCCAGGCCGCTGGGTACCAGCCGCGAGTACTACCGTGGCCTGGTCGACGGCAACGCGCGCGGTGTGTTCGCCGGACGCATCATCGTCGCCCAGGACGCACAGCGTACCGATGCCATACAGCGCTGTGACAACCTGCTGCTGTCCAGGCTGGCCGAGGCCGACGCCCGCCCGGAGCTCGAGATCTATGCGGACGACGTCAAATGCGCCCACGGCGCCACTGTCGGCCAGATCGACGAGGACGCCCTCTTCTACCTGCGCGCGCGCGGCATCGACACCGACCATGCGCGCCAACTGTTGACCTATGCCTTTGCCGCCGAGGTCATCGAACGCATCGCCCACGCCGCCGTGCGCAAGCGCGGCCGTGGCCTGCTGCTGTCGAGCCTGCCGGGCGGCGCACGGATGGAGGCCCTGCAGTGAATATGCACACCCTTCAAAGCGCACCGGCCACCCGCCCTGCCCTGCTGCAGCGCGCGGCCGACTTTCCGATCCTGTCACGGCCGGTGCACGGCAAGCGCCTGGCCTACCTGGACAACGGCGCAACCACGCAGAAGCCCGATGCCGTGATCGAGGCCGAGCGCGACTTCTACCGCCACTCGAACGCCAACATCCACCGCGGCGTGCATTGGCTGTCCCAGCATGCGACCGAGCTCTACGACACTGCGCGCACGAGCGTGCAAGGGCTGCTCAATGCCGCCAGCGCAGACGAGATCGTGTTCACCCGCGGCACCACCGAGGCGATCAACCTCGTCGCACAGAGCTGGGGGCGGCCACGTCTCACGGTGGGCGACGAGATCCTGGTGACCCACATGGAGCACCACTCCAACATCGTGCCCTGGCAGCTCCTGTGCGAGCAGACCGGCGCGGTGCTCAAGGTCGTGCCGGTGGAGATCAATGGCGAGCTCGACATGCTCGCCTTCGACGGCCTGCTCGGCGAGCGCACCCGCCTGGTCGCGATCACCCATGTGTCGAACGCGCTCGGCACGGTGCTACCGGTCGCCGAGCTGACCGCCAAGGCGCACGCCGCAGGGGCTGTCGTCCTGGTAGACGGTGCGCAGGCCGTCGCCCACACCACGGTCGACGTGCAAGCCATCGGCTGTGACTTCTACGCCTTCTCCGGGCACAAGCTCTACGGCCCGACCGGCATCGGCGCCCTCTACGGCCGTCGCGCGCTGCTCGACGCCATGCCGCCCTGGCAAGGCGGCGGCGACATGATCCGCACCGTCGCCTTCGAGCACACCACCTTTGCGCCCTCGCCACAACGCTTCGAGGCCGGCACCCCGAACATCGCCGGTGCGGTCGGCCTCGGCGCGGCGATCGAATACGTCCGCGGCATCGGGCTCGAACGCATCGCAGCCCACGAGCACGCCTTGCTCGAACAAGCCACCGCCGCGCTCGCCGACATCCGCGGGCTGCGCCTCGTCGGCACCGCGGCCAACAAGGCGGGCATCCTGTCCTTCCTGGTCGATGGCATCCACCCGCACGACCTCGGCACCATCCTGGACAGCGAAGGCGTGGCGATCCGCGCCGGCCACCACTGTGCGATGCCGCTGATGACACGCCTGGGGATCCCCGGCACTGCGCGCGCCTCATTCGCCCTCTATAACAGCCCGGCCGACATCGACGCGCTCGTCGCCGCCATCCACAAGGCGCAACGCATGTTCGGCACCAGGGGCGCGTGATGAACGACAAGGACGACATGCTGCGCGAGCTCTACCAGGAGGTGATCTTCGATCACAACCGCAGCCCGCGCAATTACCGCCCCATGACCGGCGCCAACCGCCACGCCGACGGCCACAACCCCCTGTGCGGAGATCAGCTCACGGTCTACCTGCAGGTATCCGATGGCATCGTTCATGACGCCAGCTTCGTCGGCCACGGCTGCGCCATCTCCACCGCCTCGGCGTCGCTGATGACCGAGGCGATCAAGGGCCGCCCGCTTGCCGAGGTGGAAGCGCTGTTTCGCGACTTCCACGCCCTGCTCACCGCAGCGCGCGACGAGCCCGGCCCGCAGCGCGATTTCGGCAAGCTCGCGGCACTCGCCGGTGTGCGCGAGTTTCCGGCGCGGGTCAAGTGCGCCACCCTGGCCTGGCACACGCTGCACAACGCCTTGACCGGTGAGGCATCCACGGCACATACCGAATGAACCAAGGCCGCCAACCGATGAGGCGGCACAGGAGCAGATCATGGGCGAACGCTACGGCGAAACCGACACCCGCATCCTGCAGCGCGACTGCGCAGCGGTGAGCGTGCCCTGGGGCCAGCCCCAGACGCTGGAGGAAGGCAGCTACGCGCTGGTCACCCAGCGCCTGGGCGGCTCGATCACGGTCATGAGCGGGGGCAACCTCTACCGTATCGATGAGCGCAACGCCGACGCGCTCGGCCTCGAACCACAGTTGCCCCCGCCACCCCCGCCCGCTGCCGACGGCGCACTCGACGCTGCAGGCATCGAACGCGCGGCGTGGGAACAGCTCGGCACCTGCTACGACCCCGAGATACCGATCGACATCGTCAATCTCGGCCTGGTCTACGCATGCACGGCCGAAGCGCTGGCAGATGGGCGCTTCCGCCTTGCCGTCAACATGACCCTCACCGCGCCGGGCTGCGGCATGGGCACGCTGATCGCGGACGAAGCGCGCGACAAGCTGCTGACCATCCCCGGCGTTGCGGAGGCGACCGTGAGCCTGGTGTGGGATCCGCCCTGGAGCCGGGAGATGATGAGCGAGGCGGCACGCCTGGAAATGGGGATGCTGTAGGGGGTGGGGCAAGGCCTCCGAATACGCCAGTCCCTGTCCCTCGTTGCACGGGCGCGCACTTCTTGCGCTGGCTCAAATCGCCTGCCGGAACACGCCTGATAAGCTGTCGCCGCTAGGTTTCGACCCCATCAACCCGTCCCCCCGGAGACCGGCCATGCGCCCAGTCCTGCTCCTGATTGCCACCCTGTCCAGCACCGCAGCCCTCGCGGCAACCCCGATCGACGCCCCTGCACGCCTGCCGGGCTTGTGGCTGATCAACACGGCGCCGGCCACGGAGGCGGCCGGGGTCGCCAGCTTCCATGTCTGCCTGGGCTCGACGCCCGCGCCGATCCTGCGCCGCCCGGGGCACGAAGAGCCGGCCTGCAGCGGCGAATCGTGGTCGAAGGACGCGCACTACCGCTACTACCGCGCCGAATGCACGGTGCGGGGGAGCCAGGCCCGGATCGAGGCGCGCTTCACCGGCGACTTCGAGTACAACTACCACGGCGAACTCACCGCCACCTATTCCCCGCCGCTCGACGGTGTCGAGCTGGCGCGCTTCGAGATGGACGGACGCCGCCTGTCGCCGTGCAAGGCGGAACATCCGGTCGGCAAGATGCTCATTCAGGGCAAGGACGGCGTCGGCAACCTCAACCTCGGCGAGCCCGTCGTGAAGCTGCGCTGAGCGCCACCACTGCAGCCCGTTCAGCGCAGCGAGAACTGCACCTGGCCGCCCTCGGCCACGGGCTCGACCTTGGGCTCGAGCACGAAGATGCGCTCGCCCGGGATGCCCCCCTGCGCAATCATCCACTCGCGTACAGCCTGTGCGCGCCGTTGGGCAAGTGCGCGCAACTCCGCCTCCGACGCGCTCACGCTGGCGCGCAGCAGCGCCTCCATGTCGGCGGCGGGGAGATCCTTCACCAGGCCGACGAGGTTGCGCGGCTTCTTGATGTCGGCCGCCTTGTAGGCTTTCTCGAGCAAGGCCGGATACTCGTCTGCGCCAACCTCGATGTCGTCGAGAGACGGCGCCTCCTCGCCACGTGCGATCAGCGCTTTGAGCTTCTGCGCCCGCAGCGCATTGTCCAACCCGGCCTGGCGCAGGCCGTCGAGGTCGGAGGCGGGGTCGGCACGGCCAATCACGTCGAGCCGCAGCGCAGGACGTTCGGCCAAGGCCTGCGCCAGCTTGGCGAGCTTGTCCTGCTGGGCCTCATCCAGTCGACCGCTACCGGGCGCGAGCTCGAGATGCGACAACGCCTCGCCACCGCCGAACGCCGCGCCGAGCAGGGTGAAGGGCGAGGTGATGGCCTTGCCGATCAGGTTGAAGAACATCTTCACGACCAGGCCGAACACGCTGAACTCGGGATCATCCAGGGTGCCGCTCACCGGCAGGTGCAGATCGATCTCGCCACGGCTGTTCTTGAGCAGCGACACGGCGAGCTGGACCGGCAGGTTGACCGCGTCCGGGCTGTCGACCTTGTCGCCGAAGGTGAGCTGGTCGAGAAAGATCTGGTTGGTGGCGGTGAGCCTGCGGTCCTCGATCTTGTAGTTGAGCTCGGCGGACAGCTTGCCACGTGCGATACCGTAGCCGACATACTTGCCCGAGTAGCTGGACAGGCCGGTGAGCTCGAAGTCCTTGACCTTGGCGACGATGTCGAGATGGGCGTCCTGGCGGAACGGGTTGAGCTCGCCGCTGATGGACAGCGGCGCGGTCTTGTCCACCTCTCCGCTCAGTTCGACCCGGGCAATGGTGTCCGACGAGGTCGACAGGCCGACGATCTCGCCGGCAAGGCCGGTCAGGTTGGCGTCGTAGTTCGGCCGTATGAAGCGGTCGCTGAACGCGACATTGCCACGCTTGATCTCGATGCGGTCGATACGCACGGGCGGCGGAGGCGGCCCGTCTGCCGCTACCGCATCCGGGCCTGGCACTGACGACGCGGCAGCTGAGCCCCCCCCAGCGCTGGAGGTCGGTGGCGCCGACTGCGTGGCTGCCGTTTGCGATCCGCCGCCACCGATCTCGCGCAGGTTCAGGCGCCCCTCCTCGTCGAGGATGAGCCGGGTATGGAAGTCGTCGATCGCCACGCGCCGGATGGCCAGTGAGAAAGGCTCTAGCCCGCATTTCTCACACCCTCACGGTTCGGCCCCCGGTGGTGCGGCTTTTTGCTTCACGCGTCGCCGTGACCGCGAGGGTTCAGGCCCGCGAGCGGCCAATCGAGGGCAGGCGGGTGAGGTTCTGCGAGCGGTCAGGTGCGTTGAGGGGGCAAGCGGCGCTGTTCGGGCATGAGACCGCCTCGCGCGAACGGGAGCGCGATCGGATCAGCAGGGCCACGGTAGCGTGGCGGATCAGCCGGGGGCGAGTCTGGCCTGGGCCAGGCGCCATGCGGTCTGGAATGGATGACTGCTGGCCATGCTGATGTGGATGCGGCGCACGCTGATCTTGACCCGTGCGCCGATCTTGAGCAGTTTCAGGCGCAGGCTCTCGCAGGTGGCGTCGGCCAGTTCGGTGCCAGCCAGCCCGATGCGGCGCAGCGCTTCGAGCATGACGTAGGCGAAGGAGGCGAACCACAGCCGCAGCTGGTTGGCCCGCATCGTCGCCGTCGAGGTGCGATCGGCGAACAGATGAAGCTGGCACTCCTTGATCCGGTTCTCCATTTCGCCGCGGGCGCAGTACAGCGCCTCATACAGTTCGCGTGCCGGCCAGCGCTGGGCGTCCAGGCTGGTGACGATGAAGCGCGGATTGGCCTTGCCCGGTAACTGTTCGGCCTTGCCGACGACCCGTCGGACACGCGACCAGCTGTCGAGGGTGCGGTAGGTGAAGTCGCGAAACCGCCGCGCGGGCTTGCCGGTCTGGGTGCATTCGGCCTGCGCCTCGCTCATCTCGGTGTCGATCTGCGCCTTGAGCCGATCATTTTTGGCCAGCCCGAACACGAAGTCGATGTGCTCTGCTTCGCACCAGCTCATCAAGGCATCGCGCGCAAAGCCCGAGTCGGCGCGCAGCACGATGCGCACCTCGGGCCAGTGGCGGCGGATCTGGGTGATGATGCGTTCGAGTTCATCGATGCTGCCCGCCGAGGCATCCGTGTTGGCCCGGCGCAGCTTGGCGGCGAGCAGATGTCGGCCGCAGAAGATGTACAGCGGCAAGTAGCAGTAACCGCCGTAGTAGCCATGGAAGAAGCGCCCTTCCTGCTGGCCGTGCAGCGGGTCGTCGGTGGCGTCCAGATCGAGGATGATCTCTTCAGGCGCCTGCGCATGTGCCTCGATGAAGCACTCGACAAACAGTGACTCGAAGGCCGCCGGATCGTGAGCGATCTTGTGATAGCGCGAACCGTCCTTGGTGTCGGGGGCATGTTCGAGCCGGTTCAAGGTCGACTTGCCCGCCAGCGGCTCGCAGCCCTTGCGCCGAGCGCTGAGCTTGCCCGCCAGCGTGGCCAGCACCGGGTCACGGCGCAACTGGTCGTGGTCGTTCAGGTCCTCGTAGCCGAGCGCGATCCCCACGATCCGTTGCATCACCAGCGTGTGCACGGTGTGTTCGATCAGCTCCGGATCACGCCCATCCTCGAAGCAGGCCGCCACCCGCTCGGTCAGTCGCAACGTGCGATCGACCTCGCGCAGCAACAGCGCGCCCGCATCCGAGCTGATCTGCCCTCCGTCGAAATCAACCGCCACCTGGCGGCCCTCAATACGCTCCGCACCTTGGCTTCGTCCGGTACACTGTGTCGGCATCGCGGATTCCTCCGGAGTATGGTTAAGTCGTTCTCGCAAAACAACTTTCTCATATTTCCGGCCGCGATGCGCCTCCTATCTGTGAGAAATGCGGGCTAGGCGGGCATCGATGCCGCCGACGCGCAGGGTGCGCCAGCGCACGAAGTCGGTCGCGTTGAGGCGGTCGACCGAGGCAAAGTTGGCCACCCCGAGGTCACCGCGAAAACTCGCCAGCAACTGTCCCCGCCGCCCGGTCTGCAGGTTGAGCCGGCCCTGCGTGGTGAGATTTCCGCGCGAGATCGCGATCTTGGTCTGCTCGAGCACATAGGGCTGCAGGGGCATGAGGTCGACGCTGCGCAGATCGAGGCGGAGTTCGGCCTTCAGCGGCGTCAGTGAGAGCGGCCCCGAGACCGCCACCCGGCCACGCTTGTTGAGCCGCGAGTCGAGCTTGAACTGGCTGGTGTTCCCTTTTGCACTCGAAAAGCCCTCGAGCTCGAAATCGATGTCGTCGATCGTGGTAAGCACCGGGCGCCCCACGCTACGATCCTCCAGGCGCAGCGACGCTGCCTTGAGCGCGAGCTTGTCGAGCTCCACCACCCAATCGGGCTGAGGCGGCGGCTGGGGCTGCTTCCGTCTGCCTGCAGCGGCGCGGGGCTCGGGAGCCGGGCCCGACAGCGCCCGCACCAGATCGAGATCACCGTTGCGCAGTCGCACTGCGGCCACCGCCGCCCCCTTGACGTCCAGCGCCCCCAGCCGCAGCCTGCGCCCCTCGAGGTCGAGCACCGCTTCGCTCAGATCGAGTTCAGGCACCCGAACCGCTGGCTCCTTGGCGCCCTTCAGGGCAAACGCAAATTCGCGCAATGCCAGCGTACCGAGGCTCAGGTCCACCTTCGGCTGCCCATCCTCACCCAGCACGACGCGGTAGTTCGCCGCCCCCGACAGCGTCCCCGCGCGCAACTCGCCACCCGGCAGCGCAGCCGCCAGGTAAGGTGCATAGCGGGCGAGCTGCAGCGCATCGAATCGAGTCTGCCCGGCAAACTCGAAGGGCTGGAGCCGCAGCCGGTCTTCGTGCACGAACTGCTCACCCGCGTCAGTGCGATAGTCGAGCCGCAGCTCGGCGGGCAGATCGCCACTGCTGGCAAGGTCACGCATGTCGAGGTTGATGGCTTCTATGCGCATGCGGAACGGGCCACCCACGCCTTGGTCCTCGAAGCGGATCACGCCATCGCGGACGCGCGCCAGCGCAAGCAGGAAATCCACCGCCGGTGCCGGAGATGCGGCAGCGGGTGCAGGCTGGCCGCCGCCCTCCGCCGGCACGGCTGCCGCGCCACGAGTCGTCGCCCCGTGCGCGGGCGGCATCAACGCAGCGAGGTTGAGGCTACCATCGGCTCGCCGGATGACATCCACCTCGGGCTGTGCAAGCCGCAGCCGCGTAAACTGCCAACGGCCGATCAGCGGCTGCACATCGGCGAACTCGAGCTCCGCCTCGGCCACCTTGGCAAGCGGAGCGCCATCGCGATCCTGCAGCACGACCTGTTCGAGCTTGAGCGGCCCGCGCAGCGCCAGCTCAGGGGCTGCCCCCGCTGGCTGGCGGAAGGAGATCTCGACATTGGTCGTGAGCAGTGCAGACGGCAGGCGCACCCCCACTTCCGCCGGCAGGTAGGCGAGCCAGGGCGCGAGGTCGAACTGCTGCAGCACCACATCCACAATGGTCTCGTGCGAATCCGCGAAAGGCTTGGTGCGCGCACTGAGCAGGAGGGGATCACCGTTGAGCTTGGCCGACAGCGAGGGTTGTACGAACACATCGACACGCACCGGCAGGTTGGAGAGGAATGGCACACCCAGCCCGATCTCGCTCAGCTCGTGCGTGAGTCCACGCGCCTTGTCGTGCACCGTGAGCAGCCCGCCCGCGATACGGATGTTGCCCACCGAGAACAGCGTCGGGCCAGCATCGCCCTTGTCCTCACCGCCAAGCGCAGCCAAGCGCTCGAGGACGTCGGCCCAGTTGTGTCCGCCCTGCTCATCGACCGCCACGCGCAGTCTCGGCCCGATCAGGGCCAGCTCATGCAGTACGACCCCGCCCCGAACGAGCGACTCCAACTCGAGATTCACACGCAGGGTCTCGAACGCCAGCGCATCGGCGCTGCCATCGGCCTCCTTGACACTGAAGCCACCAACCTCAGCCGTGAGGCGGAAGGGATTGATCAGCACACGCTCGACACGGACCTCGCGGCCGAGCTTTTCGCTAAGGATCGTCTCCGCCTGCTGGCGCGCCAGCGGCGGCACGACCAGGTAAAGCAGCGCGGCGAGTGCGAGCAGGCCGCCGCCGAGCCACAGCGCCCGACGAGGCCGGCGACCGCTGAGAGAGGCCGGATTCGGGTCGGTCGTGGGATCGGGCATGTGTGTACTCCTCTGGGTCCTGAATTTGTTGGATGACTTCAGAAGCTTGAAGCATGCAGGTCATGCTGATGACCGGCCAAGGCCGCTCCTGATTGCCGCACTGCGGAACAAGGCGTATTCTGCGCCGCTTTGCAGCCACAGGTAAGGCCGTGAAGCACGCCAGCAAGCCATTTCCGCAATCCGGCCGGCGCAGTTTCGACGTCATCGTCATTGGTGCGGGTGCTGCAGGCATGATGTGTGCAGCGACCGCCGGCCTGCGTGGCCGCAGCGTGCTGCTGGTTGATCACGCGACCCGGCTCGCCGAGAAGATCCGTATCTCCGGGGGTGGGCGCTGCAACTTCACCAACCGCCGTGTCAGTGCCGACAATTACCTGAGCCGTAACCCGCATTTCTCGCGCTCGGCACTGTCGCGCTATGGTGCGCGCGACTTCATCGAACTCGTCGAGCACCATGGCATCGCCTATCACGAGCGCGACTGGGGCCAGCTGTTCTGCGACGACTCCGCACAGGACATCATCGACATGCTGCGCGCGCGCTGCGATGACGGCGGCGTCGAGTGGGCCATGCCCGCCACGGTAGAAGGCATCGCACGCAGCGGCGACGAAGCGGAGCGCTTTGTCGTCGCCACCACGCAGGGCAGCTTCTCCGCCCACAGCCTGGTCATCGCGAGCGGCGGCCTGGCCATCCCTAAGATCGGCGCTACCCCCTTCGGCTACCGTGTGGCCGAGCAGTTCGGCCTGCCGGTGGTGGCGCCCCGCCCTGCCCTCGTGCCGCTGACCCTGCCGCCGGAAACGCTCGCACTGCTCGCACCGCTTGCGGGGATCTCACTCGAGGTGGAGGCCCAGTGCCGCGGCCCGGTGTTCCGCGAGGCCGCCCTTGTCACCCATCGTGGCCTGTCCGGCCCGTCGATACTGCAGGTGTCGAGCTACTGGCAGCAACAGGCCTATGAGGCCGGTGACTGGGCCCCGGTCAGCCTGGACCTGCTGCCCGGCATCGACGCCGAAGACTGGCTGCTGGCACACGCCCAGGACAAGACGCTGCTCGCCAACCTGCTCGCCGAACGCCTGCCGCGGCGTTTCGCCCACGCCTGGTGCGAACTGCATGACTGGCAGCGCCCGCTCAACCAGTACCGCCACGCCGAGCTGCGCACGATCGCCGCCGCCTTGTCGGGCTGGCAGCTGACGCCCTCGGGCACCCAGGGCTACGCCAAGGCCGAGGTCACGCTGGGCGGGGTCGATACCCGCGCACTGTCGTCAAAGACGCTGGAGGCGCGCGAGGTACCTGGCCTGTACTTCATCGGCGAGGTTGTCGACGTCACCGGGCACCTGGGCGGCTACAACTTCCAGTGGGCGTGGTCGTCGGGCGTGGCCTGCGGGCTAGCCGCCTGAGACCACGCGCACGACTCAGGCCGCGGGGCGCCCGCCCTTGCGCAGCAGGGGCAGGAAGGCCACCGCCTGCAGCGCGATCAGCCCTGCAAAGCTGACCCACAGCGCCGCCTCGATCGAGTGCCCACTGGCCTGCAACAGGTCGAGTGCCCCGCCCAGCCCCCACTGCACGGCAAAGGCACCGGCAAAGGCCATCAGGTTGATCGCCGTGCTCACGCGGCCGAACAGCGCCGGCTGGAAGTCCCTCGACGCCGCAAGATAGGTCTGCGAGTTCACCGCGGAGAACATGCCGTAGGCGAACCAGAGCACTGCCGGCGGCGCGACCGACCACAGGATCGCGCACTGGATCAGCACCAACAGCGCATAGCCCCAGCGCAGCAAGGCCATGGGCCCGACACCGAGGCGTGCGAGGCGCACGCCCAGGAAACCGATCGACAACTGCCCGACCAGACTGCCGAGGTTGAGCACGACCAGCATGCGCGCCGCCCCTGCAAGGTCGAAGCCATTGACGTTCATCAGCCAGGGCACCGCCCACAGGCTCTGCATCGCCATGAAGCCACCCACGAAGAAGGCCGACGATGCGGCATAGCGCAAGAATGCGGGAGAGACGTAGATCCCCGCGACCACGCGCAGGCCGTCGCCCAGGCTGCCCCGCGGACCGCTCGAGCGCGCATCGGGCAGCGAGCGGTGGATGGTCAGTGCGGCCACCACTGCAAGTGCAGCGACCACCCAGAACGCGCCGCGCCAGCCCAGGATCGGCAGCACGGCCTCGAGCGGTGCGCTCGCCACCAGCGCGCCCATCGCGCCGGAAGCCATGATGAATCCGGTCATCGAGCTCTGGCGCTCGGGTGGGTACCACAGCGCAAAACCCTTGAGCGCTGCCATCAAGCAGGCCGAAACCCCCAGCCCGATGAGCGCACGCCCGGCGCCGAGCACGGCGAGCGATTCGCCGAGTGCGAACAGCACCGCGCCCGCCGCGGTGACCAGCAGCAGGATCGCCTCCACCCGCCGCGGGCCATAACGATCGAGTGCCATGCCGACCGGGATCTGGGCCAGCCCGAAGGCGAGGAAATAGGTGCTCGTGAGCAAACCGAGATTGGCCGCCGAGAGGCCGAGCTCCCCGGTGAGCGCCGGCGAAATCACGGCATTGACCGTGCGCAGCAGGTAGGAGAGGAAATAGCCCAGCGCAAAGGGCAGGAAGATCCTGCCCCAGGCGCTCGGCCCCGTGGAGTCATGCATCTGAAACATCCCGTGGAAGGTCGAGGCAGGATTGTGCCTGCAGCGCCGCGCGCAGGCCATCCCACCTCGCCGGGGGCCTGCGCGCGGCCGATCAGCACGCCCTAATTGACACTTATCAATGCTGATGAACACGCGGTAAGGAGAATGAGCGCATCCACCGTTGGAGCGCAAAATGACCTCGATCGCCGAACTGATGACGCACGACCACCGCAGTTGCGACCATGAGTTCGCAGCGGCCGAGACCCTTGCCGCCCGCAAGGACTGGCCGGCTGCGACCAAGGCGCTGAACCGCTTCACCTCCAGCCTCGAGACCCACTTCCAGGCCGAGGAGCAGGAGCTGTTCCCGCGCTTCGAGGCGGCGACCGGAATGACTCAGGGGCCGACCCAGGTGATGCGCGGCGAGCACGTCGAGATGCGCGCAACACTCGAACGCCTGGCCTCGGCACTCGAGAACCAGGACGCCGACGAGTTCGCGGGCGAGGCCGAAACGCTGCTGATCATGATGCAGCAGCACAACATGAAAGAAGAGAACATCCTCTACCCAATGTGCGATACCCGGCTCGGCGCGCAAAGCGAAGCCGTTGTGGGCAACCTGTCGCACCGTCTCGCAAGGGAGCACGCTGCATGAGCAACAAGACCGTCGACGCCCGCGGCCTGGAGCCGCCCCAGCCCTTCGAGCGCGCCATGGAGGCCATCGCCGACCTCGCCCCCGGCAGCAGCTTCACCCTGCTGATCGATCGCATGCCGCATCCGCTGCTGCGCATGCTCGATCGGGACGGCTATCGGCACGAGGCGAACTTTCGTGACGACGGCGCGATCGAGATCCTGATCGGTCGTCCATGAGCAGCGCCAATCCCGGACTCGCCTACCAGGACACGCCACCGCTCTCCGCCCCGCTCCGCTTCTTCCTCACTGCACCGCTGTTCGGTCTCGCAGCCGGACTGCTGCTGCTGTTCGACGCCGAGCTACTGAGTTCACGGTGGACACCGGGCGCCCTGGCAGTCGTCCACCTGTTCGCTGCCGGCTTCATGCTGCAGGTCATGCTGGGCGCGCTGCTGCAGATCCTCCCGGTGGCAGCGGGCGCCGCGCTCCCAGCGCCGCGCCGCATCGCGGCGACCACCCACGCGCTCCTCGCGCTCGGAGCCGCCAGCCTCTCGCTAGGGCTGGGTGCGGGCATCCCGGCCGCGATCGTCACCGGGGCCATGCTGTTGGCCGGCGGGCTCATCGCCTTTCTCGTCTCGAGCCTCATCGCCTTGGCAAAGGCCGCGCCCAACCACGGTGCCAGCCGAACGCCGCGCGACCTGCGCCTGGCCTTGGCCGGACTGACGGTGGCCACCCTGCTGGGCACGCTGCTGGCGTTCGCCCTTGGGCGCGGTCTCGCCCTGCCGATCGACCTCCCTACCGCTGTGGACATGCATGCGGTGTGGGCCTGGATGGGCTGGGGTGGCATCCTGCTGGCGGCAACAAGCT
Organism: Thauera sp. 28; assembly: GCF_000310145.2. Taxonomy (GTDB): domain Bacteria; phylum Pseudomonadota; class Gammaproteobacteria; order Burkholderiales; family Rhodocyclaceae; genus Thauera; species Thauera mechernichensis. The sequence continues at coordinate 84,015 of NZ_AMXA01000011.1, read as the reverse complement.
GGGTCGTGGTGCCGATGTTCCAGATCACGCCCTCCTACCCCGCGGATTTCACCCGCGTGTGGTCCCCGGCCACGCTGGCGCTACTGGTGCTGTGGTCGATCTGCATGATCAGCGGACTGAGTACGGGCGCATTGCTGTGCGGAATCGGCCTGCTCATCGCCGCCGCCGCATTCAGCCTGCAGACGCTGCGGTTGCAGATGCGCTCGCGGCGCGGTGTGCCGGATGCACCCTTCCGAGCCTTCCGCCTTGCCATGCTCGCCCTCCTGGCGAGCCTTGGCGTGCTGCTGCTGGCCCAGTTTCATGACGGCTCGCAGTGGCCCGTGCTGGCCGGCGTGCTGATCCTGCACGGGACCTTCGTCGGCACGATCAGCGCCATGCTCTACAAGATCGTCCCCTTCCTCGCCTGGCTCAACCTGACCCAGTCGGGCGTGCGCGCGCCAAACGTCAAGAAGCTGCTGCCCGACCCACCGGTACGCCGCCAGTTGCAACTCCACGCAGTCGCCCTCGGCGCCCTTTGCGCTGCCGCGGTGATCCCCGCGCTGGCGCCGCTTGCCGGCGTACTCATCGTCGCGGAGTTCTCGTGGCTGTTCGTTAACCTGGTTCAGGTCGTACGTGAATGGCATCGCGCATCGACACTGTAAATTTTCTGCTGATTTGGTTTGACGCGGCAAAAAGGACTCTGTATAGTTCGCGGCTCTCGGGGTGTAGCGCAGTCCGGTAGCGCGCTTGCTTTGGGAGCAAGATGTCGGGGGTTCGAATCCCTCCACCCCGACCAGCTCACACCTCGATATGCCCGCGGGATCTGCCCGTAGCTCAATTGGATAGAGCACCGGCCTTCTAAGCCGGGGGTTGCAGGTTCGATCCCTGCCGGGCAGGCCAGGACGAGTTTTCTGGGCTTCGGTTTTACCGGGGCCAAGTAGTGGCGGCATTAGCTCAGTTGGTAGAGCGTTGGATTGTGGCTCCAAAGGTCACCGGTTCGAAACCGGTATGTCGCCCCACAAAACCCGGGACTCAGCAAGTATTGAAGTATCGCTGCTAGTCACACGGAATAGACGAAACCCACCCTACGCGGTGGGTTTGTCTTTTCCGGGAGTCCTGTTTGCTATTGAGTCCGCCCAGTCTTCCTGCACTTCAGTATGACACTCCAACCATTCGCGCTTGAATACTGGCGCAAGTGGGCTACAGGAAGCTGACATGGCTCCGCGGCGCGGGAGACTCGTCTGCAGCGACATGAGCCGAGGTTCCGAGACAAAAGTACCCTTGAAACGTGCAAGACCATACATGTGCTAAGGTCTCCGTAAATACTCCGCAGAGCCGTTTCATTGGGCTATGACTTCCTGGTTCAGCACCTTTCGCATCAGGCTAACGGCACTGCTTGGTGGCCTGTCCTTACTCCTCGGCCTGGGGCTGGCGGCGTACGTGAATCACGTGGCCACCATGAGGTTGTCCGAGGCGCGCGGTGAAATCTTGGACGGCATAACGCGTGCGATTGCCGGGGCGTTGGCAGTCGACCTGCGTGAGCGCGAAAGAGAAGTGGTTCTGCTGAGCGAATCCCCCTTATTGATGGAAGGGAGCCTCGGACGCCACGAAGTACGCCAGACGCTCAATCGCATACTACAGACACATCCCTACTACGCCTGGGTTGGCGTGGTCAGTAGCGATGGGATTGTCCAAGCCAGCGCAAATGGTTTGCTCGAGGGGGCCAACGTCCAGCAACGCTCCTGGTTTGCCAATGGACTGCAAGGCGCCTTCATTGGCGACGTGCACGAAGCCGTGTTGCTTGCCAAGTTGCTGCCGCCCCAGGCCCCGAACGAACCCTTGCGCTTTGTCGACTTCGCCTCACCAATTCTCGACGAGGCCAACCAAGTGCGTGGCGTACTGGCTACCCACGCTCACTGGACGTGGGTGGCTGACACCATTCTCAGCGCGCTTCCCCGCGACAGTGATGTCCAAGGTATCGAGGTCCTTGTGCTCAATGCATTTGGCGAGGTTCTCTATCCCTATCAAGCAGTCGGCGGTCTCGAGATCCCGCTGCGCGGAATGCCACAAGACGGCCACGCCTTGGTCGACTGGGGTGGAAGCCAACGCTATCTCACCAGTACCCGCCAAGTTCGCACCAACACGGTCACCGATCTAGGCTGGAGGATCGTCGTTCGCCAGCCGGTGGACTCAGCGCTCGAACCCGTGTACGACCTCAACAGGACATTGCTGCTGATCAGCATCCTTGCAGCAACGCTGTTCATGCTGGTCGGACACCGTGTTGCAAAACTATTCAGCACACCGGTTGAACGACTGCACCAGGCGGCGCAGCGTATTACAGCCGGCGACGAAAGCACTCATATCCATGGTGAAAGCTCGGTAAAGGAATTCAACGAGTTGTTCAGCTCCCTGCAGGCCATGACCAGCACATTGGTCGAGCGCAGGCAAACGGTCGAAGACATCAACACCCGCCTTGAGCAAACCGTGGCAGAACGCACAGCCCAGCTTCGCACAGCCAATGAAGGGCTGGACCGCCTTGCACACACTGACCCGCTAACCGGCCTGCGCAATCGGAGAGCAGCCGATGGACGCCTTCACGAGGAGTACCTGAGAAGCCGGCGCAGTCATTCTCAATTCTCAGTACTGATGATCGACGTCGACCACTTCAAGCAGGTCAACGACCGTTACGGTCATGAGGGTGGTGACCAAGTACTGCAGCAGGTCGCGACGTGTCTTGCTCACTCCATGCGCGAAACGGATTTCGTCGCCCGCTTCGGGGGCGAGGAGTTCATCGCCATCCTGCCGGATACCGACCTGAGCGGCGCGGTGCAGGTCGGCGAGAAGCTGCGCCGGATTCTCAATGAGGTCGAGATTGCGCCTGTGGGTCATGTCACCGCAAGTATCGGCGTGGCAAGTTCAGTGGGGACTGAGTCCAGCGAAGAGATGGTCATTCGGCACGCTGACCAAGCGCTATATCGTGCCAAGAGAGCCGGACGGAACAGGGTTGAATCATGGCCGCAGAGCTGAGCCAACGCGCGCCGCCATGCCGGCTGATTGCAGGAGTCGCACCCCCGCCGCCCGAGGGACGGCGGGTGTAAAGACAAGCTGTACGCCCAGCTCAGCCGCGACGGCGACGGCCGACGAGGCACAGCCCGCCGAGTGCGCCGAGCAGCAGCGGCAGGGTGGCCGGCGCCGGGACCGCGTTCGAGCCATCGAAACGGCTGGCCAGCGTGAGCGTATCGAAGCGCGCGTCATCGACGCCGAAGTCCCACTGGCTGAAGTTGCGGAAGGCGCCGCTGACCTTGCCGAAGGCAGTCATGAACGACAGCTCCACCCGCTCGTCTTCGTATACGAAGGACAGCAGGTCAGACAAGGCATAGCTCACGAAGCGCACGCTGTTGATGCCCAGGCCGCCGTCGATCACCCCTGAGCTGAGCACACCGGCCGCGCCGAGGCTGTCGATGAAGACGCCATCATTGCCGGCGCCGAAGAAGACGTCACCGAAGATCTCGCTGCCGCCGGTGAGGGTCAGCGTGCTATCGCCCTGGCCCTGCGCGAGTTCGATCGCCGCCCCACTGCGGCCGACGAGTGTGCCGCTGTTGATGATATCCACGTTCGACTGCGCGGCGGGGTCGGCACCGATGGCACGCGGGCCTTCGATGTAGCCCTCGTTGATGATCGTCAGCGGACCGCTGGGGCGAATCGGATCGACGCCGTTGTCGAATTCCGGATCGATGTCGACGCCGCTGCCCGTGTCGCCGGTGGAGATGATGCGCCCCGTCGCGTAGTTGCGCACCAGGCCTTCGTCGATATCCACGCCGTCATCGCTGCCCTGGATCAGCCCCCAGTTGTGGATCTCGCCAGATGCGAACTGCACGCCGTCCTCGTCATCGATGCCATCGCGCAGCAATACCGTGCCGTAGTTCTCCATGTAGAAGTTGCCGCGCGCCTCGACGACCTCTTCGCCGCCGATCAGGGTGCCGTGGTTGATCACACGGGCGCCATCGCCACGCAGTTGCAGGGCGCGTCCGTCGCGCGACTCGATGAGACCGTGATTGATGACCTCCGCGTTCTCGAAGCCCTCCAGCGAGCGCACGGCCTGACGGCGCGCCAGGATCTCGCCGGTGTTCTCGACCCGCATGCCACCCGTGCCGCCGAGCACCTCGATGGCGCGGTCGCCGCTGCTGATGACGCCGCTATTGACGATGTTCGCGTTGGCACCGTTTACCGCAATCGCGTAGCCGTTGTTGCGGGTGTCGGTGTTCTCGATGCGGCCTGCGTTGGAGACCTGCTGGCCGGCGCCGCGAAGGTCGAGCGCGGCAGTATTGCGGTTGGTGCTGGTGATCCCCGCGCCGGCCTGGACCTGCACCTGCAGCGCGTCACGACTGTCGCTGACCGGCACCGAGCCCGGCTCGGCGCAGGTCAGCACAGGGGTGCCGTCGATGGCGGTACTCGACGCACAGGTCGGTGCCGCATGAGCAGGATTGAAGGCGAAAGCGGAGAGCAGCGCAACCGAAACGGCGGTCAATCGATTCATCATGGTTCCCTGAGGGGTGTGGGTTGACGGAGACTTCGCATGAAGTCGAACCGCGCACCTTACTCAGGGAAGATGACCTCGCAGTTACACGGGGATGACAGCGTCCGCGCTCAGCGCCCGCCCAGCCCGAACAGATCGAGCGGCTGGCCATTGATGGTGAGCTGGCCCTTCGAGAGCGCGGCACGGCTGCTGAGCTGGCCACCCTTGCGCACGATGAAGCCCTGGGCCTCGAGCATGTCGAGTTGCTGCTGCAACTGAGCAGCGACGACCGCGGCCTCCTGCGGGGACTGAGCCTGAGCGCCGATGAGGGCGACGACGAGGCCCTGCGGCAAAGAGGCTTCCGCGGCGGCGTTGATCTTGGCGAGCAGCATCATGGGGTTGTTGAGCTCGTCGGGCTCGATGCCCTTGAGATTGACGTGAGCAGACAGCGATGCCGTCCCATGCGGGCTGGTAAAACTGATGCGGTCGATGCTGAACTCGGGATCGTGCGCCAGCAGGGTGAGCGCCGGCTCGGCAAGGGGCGCGAACATTGCCGCCGGATCCTCAGCCTGGAGCGCAAGCTGGGCGGGGTCGCTGCTGAGCTCGATCAAGCTGCGATACAGCTCCATCAGCGTCCGCCCATGCAGATGCTTGATCGAGAAGTCGTAGTGCGCGGGGCCGTAATCGCTGCCCCCGACACGCAGCACCTCCGTTCCCAGCATGGCGATGACATCCACGTAGTCGCCGTCGGCCGGGGCATCGACCTCGTAGCTCAGGCGCTCGAGCTGCAGGTCGGTCCCCGCCATCTCGCCATCATCCTTGCCCTCGGCGTGCAGGGAGGCGATCGTCGCACGCTGCTTGCCGACATAGAGCCAGGCCTCATCGTCGAACAGGCGACGCTGGTCCGCATCGAGCGCGAGCTCCGACATGACGATGCGCAGGCTCGGATCCTCCATCGAGAAGCGGTCGATACCGAGCTTCATCGTGTACTGGCGCATGCCGGGACCGAAATCGATGTCCGCTTGAAAGGCGCTGAAGGCGACGCGCAGGGCTCGCTCCGTATCCGCCGCGAGTTCGAGCTCCAGGGCCGGTGTCGTCATCCGCGAATGGCCGCTGCCGTCGAATCGGACCACGGTCTGCGCCTGCAGTGCTGGTTTGTCACCAAGCGTCTCCCGCAACTTGGCGCCCGCCTCCCCTTCGACGTCAAGCTCGCTGTCGAGCGTTGCCGCCGCCAGGGTTCCGAGTCGAGGCAGGGGGCCGTGCTGGATGCGGTTGAGCACGCTCATGCGCAGGGGTTCGCCCAACTGCAGTGAGCCATCCTCGGCCGTGACCGTCATGGCAATGTCGAACTTCAGCTTTTCCGTGCTGCTGAAGAATCCGCGCTCGTAGACGCGTTCGCTGACCTTGAGCGCCGGGTGGGACTTCATGTCCGCGTAGTGCTCGTCCAGGACTTGCTGGATGCGCGTGCCGGAATACCAGCTTGCGGCGGGATAGATCAACGCGACCGCGACCAGCGCGGCGACGATTCGGGTGGGGCGGCTCATGTGGTGAAACTCCGTGTCTTTGAAGTAATCCAGGGATAGGGGCAGGCAGGTGCGTGGCCGTGCCCCGCGAGCACCCTGGCGCGGCCGAGTATATGCTAAAGCGCTAATCCGGCGACAGCCGCGATGACGACCAAGCGATGCGGGCGCCCCCTGCTAGCGCCGCAGCGACTCCAGGTAGAGCGCTTCGACCTGCTCCCGCGCCCACGGAGTTCGGCGGAGGAACTTCAGGCTCGATGCGACACTGGGTTCGTGATTGAAGCAGCGGATGCTGACCCGCCTGCCGAGCGTCGCCCAGCCGTAGCGGGCGACCAGCTCGGTGAGCATGCGCTCAAGGGTGAGGCCATGAAGTGGGTTGTTGGGCTGGGCCGGTGTCATCAGGCGTGCAGCTGGTTGAGCTGGCGCGCCACGATGTCGTGGTTGAGCCACAGCACCGGGCCGGCGGGCGCCGCGGACTCACGGAAGATGAGCGCCCCGCTGGCCTCGAGCACCAGCGTGCTGAGCAGGTCGGTGACCAGGGCCTTGCGGTCCTTGTGCATCTGCACGATGTCCTCCGAGGTACCGATCTGCAGGTCGGCCTGCTCCGGGTTGTTCGGCATCGGCCAGGCGTCGAAGTCGTGGAAGGGCTGCATCACGTCACTGGTCTGGAAATCGGCGACCTTTTTCAGCACGTCTTCCAGGGTGACGCCGTCGACCAGCAGGTCGCGACATGCCTGCCACTGCGACTCGGCCCAGGCGCCGCCGCCTTCCTTCCTGAGCGCCTCGAGCAGTGCGATCAGGGGCAGCTCCACGCCGGCGAACACATCGGTGGAGTTGGTGCGGATCTCGGGGCAGTTATAGACCGTGGCCTTTACACCCTGCTCCCACGCCGCCCGCGCAATACGCTCGAGGCGCATCTTGGCGTAGCCCTGGGTGTAGTTGGTGTAGGTCTGCCACTGATAACGCCCGTCGATGAGGATCTCGGTGCCGTGGTAGCCGTACGCGGTGTAGCGCACCTGGCCGCCCGTGGCCTCGACGCGGGCGCGGATCGCCGCGCTGCCTTCGATCAAGTGCAGGAAGGTGTTGGCCGAAACCTCGTCGAAGTTCTGCAGGATGAGCTTGCCCAGGTCACTGTCGAGCAGGGTCTGCGACGACATGAAGCGCTCGCCGCGGCCCTTGTAGATGCGGTTGGCGATGACCATGAACACCTTGGCCTTGGGAATGCCGCCCGCCATGGTGTGCGCGAAGAGGACATTGCGCCCGTCGGCGATCATGCCGTCGAGCACGGCCATGACCTCGGCCACCCCCTTGCGGAAGCGCTCGGTGCCGATCGCACGGCACTTGTCGATATGCGCCCAGTCGAGCTTGTCCTGCTCCCAGGTCTTGAGCGTCATGGCGTTGAGCAGTTCGGTCGGGGTCGGCTCGCCAGCGGGCGCGTCGAGATCGAAGCCGGCCATCAGCGGCACGTTGATGATCCTGCCGCCCAGGTTGGCCTCGGCCGCTGCCAGTTCCTCGTCATTGAGCGGACGCAGGGCGTTGTTGTCGTCGCGCCGCCCCACCGTGATGCCGACGATCTGCATGCCGGCCGCACGCGCCTGGTCGACGAGGCCGGTGGCGTATCCGCGCCCGAAGAGCTCGCCGAAGAGCACGAACACGTCATCCTTGCGAAAGAGCTCGGACTGCGGAAGTTGAGTCAGGGGAGTCGGCTTGGTCATGGTCTTGCGGGGCGTGGCCCGGGGCTGGTCTGGTTGGAATCGCGTGATTCTACATCGGCAGCGGCTCGTCCCCTCATTGCCGAGCAGCAAACGCAGATGTGGGTGCAGCGCCGACTCAGATAGCCGGCAGGCTCACCCGCGCCGACAGCTCGGCTGCACTCTCCTTGCGCTCGCTGTAGCGATCGACCAGGTAAGGCGCGATGTCGCGCGTGAGCAGGGTGAACTTCACCAGTTCCTCCATCACATCCACCACGCGGTCGTAATAGGCCGAAGGCTTCATGCGGTCATGCTCGTCGAACTCGAGGAAGGCCTTTGCCACCGAAGACTGGTTGGGGATCGTCAGCATGCGCATCCAGCGCCCGAGCACGCGCATCTGATTGACCGCGTTGAACGACTGCGAGCCGCCGCACACCTGCATCACCGCCAGGGTCTTGCCCTGGGTCGGGCGCACCGCGCCGACCGACAGCGGTATCCAGTCGATCTGCGTCTTCATGATGCCGGTCATCGCGCCATGACGTTCGGGCGAGCACCACACCATGCCCTCGGCCCACTGGGTGAGCTCGCGCAGTTCGACCACCTTGGGGTGGGTGTCGGGCGCATCGTCCGGCAGCGGCAGGCCGCTCGGGTTGAAGACCCGCGTCTCGGCGCCCATGGCGCGAAGCACGCGGGCGGCTTCCTCTGCCAGCAGGCGGCTGAACGAGCGCGCCCGCAAGGAACCATAAAGCAGCACGATGCGCGGCGGATGGGTCGACGGCTGGGTAGCCTGCAACTGCGCGGGATCGGGCTCACGGAACAGCGCCGCGTCCACGTTCGGCAGGTCAGGCAGGGAATGGCCGGGCAGCGGCTCAGACACGACGCCCCTCCGCATCGACGACCTTCTCGCCATCCTCCTTGGTGAAGGCGCCGCGCTGCGGCTGCGGCAGGATGTCGAGCACAAGCTCGGACGGCCGGCACAGCCGCGTGCCGAGCGGGGTGACGACGATCGGCCGATTGATGAGGATGGGGTGCGTCATCATCGCCTCGATCAGCTCGCCGTCGGTCTTCGCCGGGTCTGCGAGGCCCAGTTCGGAGAACATGGCCTCCTTGGCGCGCATGATGCCGCGCACCCCGAGGCCGGCGGCCGCGATCAGTGCGACGAGCTGCTCGCGGTTGGGCGGGGTCTTCAGGTACTCGATGACGGTCGGCTCCACCCCGCTGTTGCGGATCATCGCCAGCGTGTTGCGCGAAGTACCGCAGCGCGGGTTGTGGTAGATCGTGATGTCGCTCATCAGCGTGTTTCCTCTTTCATGACAGCCCGCGCGGCAACGGCGGCAGGGGCGAACCAGTGCGGCGTGCGATTGACGATGGCCACCAGCGACAGCATCACCGGCACCTCGACCAGTACACCGACCACGGTCGCCAGCGCCGCGCCCGAATTGAGCCCGAACAGCGAGATCGCCACCGCCACCGCCAGCTCGAAGAAGTTCGAGGTACCGATCAGGCAGGCCGGGCCGGCCACATTGTGCGGCAACTTGAGCGCCTTGGCGGCAAGGTAGGCGATGAGGAAGATGCCGTAGGTCTGCACCATCAGCGGCACCGCGATCATCGCGATGACCAGCGGCTTGTCGACGATGGTGTTGGCCTGGAAGCCGAACAACAGCACCACGGTGGCGATCAGGCCGACAATGGACCAGGGCTTGAGCCGGGCGACGAAATCTGCCACCGCCGTCGGCGAACGCCGCTCCAGCGCATGCCGCGTTGCCATACCGGCAAGCAGCGGCAGCACGACGTAAAGCACGGTGGACAGCGCCAGTGTTTCCCAAGGTACGGTGATGTTGGTGACGCCGAGCAGGAAGGCGGCGATCGGCGCGAAGGCGAACACCATGATGATGTCGTTCACCGACACCTGTACCAGGGTGTAGTTGGGGTCGCCCTTCACGAGCTGGCTCCATACGAAGACCATCGCGGTGCACGGCGCCACGCCGAGCAGGATCATGCCGGCGATGTATTCGCTGGCCGACTGCGGATCGACCCAGGGTGCAAACAGGTAGTGGAAGAACAGCACCCCCAGCGCCGCCATCGTGAAGGGCTTGATCAGCCAGTTCACCACCAGGGTCAGGATCAGGCCCTGGGGCTTCTTGCCCACATCGCGCACGGCGTGCCAGTCGATCTGGATCATCATCGGGTAGATCATCACCCAGATGAACACAGCCACCACCATATTCACCTGCGCGAACTCCAGTCCGGCGATGAGCTGGAACGCACCCTGTGCGACCAGCCCCAACCCCACGCCAGCGAGAATCCCCAGCCCGACCCAGACCGTCAGGTAACGCTCGAACAGCCCCATATCAAGCCTCCGTCGGCAGATGGCCAATATGGCCAATCTCGTTATTGATGACCAGGCGGTCGTGATTGATCGAGGTCAGGCCGCGCGAGGGTACGCAGTAGATCTTGTCGGACATGGGAGGCCCCTTTTTCGTTATGAGCCCGGATCGGGCGATGTGATTCGACTCAGCAATCGAGCCCGTCGGCGCAGGTATCGACCCCGCACAGTTCAGGCATGCCGGCACAGCATTCTTCGGTGAGATAGGCCACCAGTTCGCGCATCAGCGCCATGTTGGCGCGGTAGCGCTGGAAGCGCCCCTCCTGCTCTGCCGACACCAGGCCCGCATGGGTCAGCGTCTTGAGGTGGAAGGACATGTTGGTGGGCGGGATGTCGAGCGCGGCCGACAGCTCGCCCGCCACCATGCCGGCCGGTCCGACGCGCACGAGCAGGCGAAAGACGTCCAGCCGGATGCCGGAGGACAGCGCCTCGAAGATCGGCAGTGCAGTGTTCTTTTCCATGTTTGTTCTCCAGACCGTCAGCTCAGGTCTCCACCCGGGCGGCGGCGTCACGCACCAGCGGCAATGCCAGCGTCGCCAGCCAGCAGATCAGCAGCATCAGCGCCGAACCCGCAAGCGCGTAAAGCAGCCCGCCCCACTGGTACAGCAGCCCCGACAGCAGCGTGCCGATGAAGCGGCCGAGCGCATTGGCGGCGTAGTAAAAGCCTACGTCCTCAGCCGCCCTCTCCGAGCCCGCGTAGGCGAGCACAAGATAGGAATGCACCGAGGAGTTCACCGCGAAGGCAAAGCCGAACAGCCCCAGGCCGCACACCACCACCCATTCCAGGCTGGGCAGCTGCAGCCACACCGCCACTGCCAGCCCAGCGGGGATCAGCGCCAGCAGCGCCGACCACAAGCGCGCCGCCGGCACCTCACGGCTCAGGCCGTCGGCGCTGCGGCGCACGATGTGCGGCGCGGCTGCCTGCACCAGGCCGTAGCCGATGGTCCACGCGGCGAGGAAGGTACCGACCATGGTGAAGGACCACCCTGCCGAGTACAGGAACACTGGCACACCGACCACGAACCACACGTCGCGCGCGCCGAACAGCACCACGCGCGCCGCGGCCAGCGCGTTGATGCCGGGGTTCTTGGCAAACAGTTCGCGCACCGACTTCGAGGCCTTCCTCTTGCCCATCATCGGCGGCAAGGACAGCAGCACGCCGGCAAGCACCAGTGCCAGCAAACCCGCCATCGCCCACAGCGCGCCACGAAAGCCCAAGGTTTCCAGCAGCAGACCACCGAGAAAGAACCCGAAGCCCTTCATCGCGTTCTTGCTGCCGGTGAACCAGGCCACCCACTTGAAGAGCTGGCCCTGATCCCCGCCCTGAGCCTTCGCCTCGGCCTGAGCCTCGGACTGGGTCAGCTTGATCGCCGACTTGCTCGCGGTCTTGGTCAGATCCTTGGCCACGCCGCAGATGCCCTGCGCCACCACCACCCACGCCACCGCCATCGCCGCCGTCCACCCCGGGTCGAGCAGCGACAACAGCACGAAGCCGACGATCTGCGTCACCAGCCCCACGCTGAGCATGCGCGCGATGCCGTAACGCGTCGCCAGCCAGCCCCCGACCAGGTTCGCCAGCACGCCCGCCGCCTCGTAGAGCAGGAACAGGAAGGCGAGCGTGAACGGCGAATAGCCCAGGCGGTAGAAGTGCAGCAGCACCAGCATGCGCAGCGCGCCATCGGTGAGCGTGAAGCCCCAGTAAGCGGCGGTGACGATGGCGTAGTTGCGCGCAGCGTGTTGCATGATGTTCAGATACCCACGGTTTCCATATGGCAGGCCAGGTCGACCATGCGGCAGGCGTAACCCATCTCGTTGTCGTACCAGGCGTACACCTTGAGCAGCGTGCCGTCGGTAACCATGGTGGAGAGTGCATCGACGATCGAGCTGCGCGTATCGCGGGCGTAATCGACGCTCACCAGCGGGCGCTCCTCGTAGCCGAGGATGCCGGCGAGCTCGCCTTCGGCCGCGGCCTTGAACAGCGCGTTGACCTCTTCCGCCGTGGTCGCGCGCTCGAGTTCGAACACGCAGTCGGTGAGCGAGGCGTTCAACACCGGCACGCGCACCGCGTGGCCGTTGAGCTTGCCCTTCAACTCCGGGTAGATCAGCGCGATCGCGGTGGCGCTGCCGGTGGTGGTAGGCGCCAGGCTCATCAGTGAGCTGCGCGCGCGGCGCAGGTCCTTGTGCGGCGCATCGACCACCAGGTTGGTGTTGGTGGGGTCGTGGATGGTGGTGATCTGCCCGTGGCGGATGCCCAGGTTCTCATGCACCACCTTCACCACCGGCGCCAGACAATTGGTGGTGCACGAGGCCGCGGTGACGATGCGGTCGCGTGCCGGGTCATAGGCTTCGTGGTTGATGCCGACCACCACGTTGAGCACGCCGCCGGTCTTGACCGGTGCAGCCACGATCACCCGCTTGGCGCCGCGGTCGAGGTGGCCCTGCAGGGTTTCGGGGGTAAGGAACTTGCCGGTGCACTCCAGCACCACATCCACACCCAGATCGCCCCAGGGGATCTCGGCCGCAGTAGCGTGCGCGGAGAAGGACAGCCGGCGATCGTCGATGCGGATCGCGCCCTCGCCTTCGGCGGCGATATCCGCACGCCACTTGCCCTGCACGCTGTCGAAGGCGAGCAGGTGTGCGGTAGCCGCGGCGCCGCCCTTCAGTTCGTTGAGGTGCACCACTTCCAGCCGGTTGCCCGCGCGCGGGTCGTCCACCTGCCGTTCCGCAGCCCCCATCGCGGCGCGCAGCGCCAGACGGCCGATGCGACCCATGCCATTGATGCCAATCCTCATGTCAATCTCCAATAACACAACACTTTTAGAATAATTGAAATCTTAGCCACGATGTGTGACACGCAGGTTACTGACCAACACCCCGTCCCTTCGTACAGCGGTCACGCCCTGATCGCATCCCCCACGCACCTGCCCCGGCCTGTGCTCGACTAAACTTGCAGCGTTAGCCACATCGCGAAGAACTGCATTGCGGCAACGTCAGCCGCGCCGACCTGCACTTTTAGTCCGCCCAGTGAGACCCTCGTGATACCAACCGCCATAGCGCCCGAACAACACCGCCCCAGCGCCACGAGCAGTGCGCTGGCGGTAGCGCAGGCGCTGAACCGTAGCTGCGACTGCCGCAGCCTCGACCCCCTGCGCCTGCGCCAACAACTCGAAGCCGAACCCGCACTGCTCGGACTGGCGACCGAGATCGAGCGCAGCCGCCCGCACATGTTCTCGGCTACCGCGGTGTTCATGGCCCCGGAGACGCTGCAGGCCATGGCCGACATCGTGGCGGCGATCGAAACCGTGATCGCCCTGCCCGGCTACGAGGCCGAGGTGCTCGCGCGCGCGCCGGCAATCGCCCGTTTCGATAACGGCCCGAAGGGTGTGTTCATGGGTTTCGACTTCCATGTCTGCGACACTGGCCCACAGCTCATCGAAATCAACACCAACGCGGGCGGCGCCCTGCTAAACCGAGCACTTGCGTGCGCACAGCAGGCCTGTTGCGCGCAGATCGTGCCGCATCTGCGCCCCACGGCCAGGCTCGACGCGCTCGATCAGCGCTGGCTGGAGGCCTTCTTCAACGAATGGGCGCTACAGGGCCATCACGGCAAGCCGGAGTGCATCGCGATCGTCGACGAAACACCCGAACAGCAATACCTACATCCCGAGTTCCTGCTTTTTCAGCACCTGTTCCGCAGCGCAGGCATCGACACGGTCATCTGCGATCCGGGCGAACTCGCCTTCGACAGCCGCGCGCTGACACACAACGGCCGGCCGGTCGACCTCGTCTACAACCGCCTGACCGATTTCTACCTGCAATCGCCCGCTGCAGTAGCCTTGCGCGCCGCCCATGAGGCCGGAGCAGTCGTGCTCACGCCCCACCCACGCGCACATGCGCTGTACGCGGACAAACGCAATCTCGCGCTGCTCACCGACGCGGCTCGCCTCGCAGCCCTCGGTGTTCCGCAGCATACGATCGACTGCCTGGTGGCGGGCATCCCGCGTACGGTCGAGGTCATGCCCGAGCGCGCCGACGCCTTGTGGGCCGCACGCCGCGGCCTGTTCTTCAAGCCTGCCAGCGGCTTCGGCAGCCGCGCGGCGTACCGCGGAGACAAGCTCACCCAGCGGGTGTGGAAGAGCATTCTCGACGGCGGCTACGTTGCCCAGAGCCTTGCCCTGCCCTCCGAACGGCGTGTCCGGGTCGACGGCGCCGGTAACGATCTCAAGCTCGACATTCGCGCCTATGCCTATGCAGGCGAGATTCAGCTAGTCGCAGCAAGGCTCTACACGGGGCAGACCACCAACTTCCGTACCGCGGGTGGAGGCTTTGCGCCCGTGTTTCTCACCGACACAATGACCAGCGAAGGAGAAGCATCATGAAGGACATCAAGGTTCTCGGTACCGGTTGCGCCAACTGCAAGAACACGGTCAAGCTCATCGAAGAGGTCGCCGGCGAAATGGGTGAGCAGATTGCGCTCGAAAAGGTCGAGGAGTTACAGAAGATCATGAGCTACGGCGTGATGGCGACGCCAGCAGTCGTAATCGACGGCACCGTAGTTCATTCCGGCGGCGTACCCGCGCGCAGCAAGGTTGAGGGCTGGTTCTGATCGCAGCGGACCAGACGATCAGCCGGGTAGCGAGGAAACCGGCAGCCCCCTCTCTACCCACATGCCGAACAGCATCCCGCTGATCGTCGCCATCACCACGACCATGGCGACGAACGTCAGCGTCTTCTTCGTGCCCAGTACGCTACGGATCACCAGCATGTTGGGCAGCGACAGCGCCGGGCCGGCAAGCAGCAGTGCAAGCGCTGGGCCCTCGCCCATGCCATTGCCGATCAGGCCCTGCACGATCGGCACCTCGGTCAGGGTGGCGAAGTACATGAAGGCACCGGCAAACGCAGCAAAGAAATTCGCCGCCAGCGAATTCCCCCCCACCGCCCAGGCCACCCATTCCGAGGGAATCAGGCCTTCCTCGCCAGGTCGGCCGAGCAGTGCGCCGGCAATCAGCACGCCGACGAGCAGCAGCGGCAGGATCTTCTTGGCGTAGTCCCAGGACGAAGCGAACCAGCCGGCGCCCTCGCCCTTGTCGGTGCTGGTGATCCACGACAGACCGATGATGAGCAGCGCAAAGGGCACGAGTGGTTGTTCGCCGAACACGACCGCCGCTGCCACGCCAGCGGCGGCCACCAGCAGCACGCGGGTGTGCGACATCTTCATCCAGCCAATGAGGATGGCCGCAAGCGCAATGCCGAGCGCCCCCGTGACCCACCACTTGGCCGCGTAGATCGCGTGCCAGGCTCCCTCTTCCACCGCCGGCTTCGCCCAGTTGGCAAACACCAGGATGGCGACCAGCACACCGAAGAACAGCGCGTTCTGCCACAGCGGCCGACTCGGGCCTTCGTCAGGCATCACGATCTTGCTGTTGAGCTTCTCGAGCTCCTCCTTGCGGTACAGGAAAGCCATCATCAGGCCGATGACCACGCTGAACACCACGGCACCGATGCCACGCGCGATGCCGAGCTCCGGCCCCAGGATGCGGGCGGTGAGAATGATCGCCAGTACATTGATCGCCGGCCCGGAATACAGGAAGGCGATCGCCGGCCCCAGTCCGGCGCCCATGCGATAGATGCCGGCGAACAATGGCAGCACCGTGCAGGAGCACACGGCCAGGATCGTCCCCGACACCGAAGCCACGCCATAGGCCATGCCTTTGTGCGCGGTCGGCCCGAGGTATTTCATCACCGCCGCCTGGCTGACGAAGACCGCAATCGCACCGGCGATGAAGAAGGCAGGGATGAGGCACAGCAGCACATGCTCTTCGGCATACCAGCGCACCAGATAGAGCGCTTCCCAGAAGGCATTGTGCAGCCGGTCCCAGCCCTGCAGGGCCTCGACCGGCAGGTAGAAGCAGGCGATGAAAACGCCCACGATCAGCGCCAGCGGTTTCCACTCGTTGCGCCAGAAGCTGTTGCCATCCATGGGACACCCCACACAAGAAGCCTCACCGCAATGATGCGACTATTTGGCCGCAAATAGGGCGTCGCCGCGACAACGCCCGGTCGGGTGCCATGACTTCGTTCAGGCCTCGATACAGCCTGCCGATCTGGCGTCGCAATTCAGCCCCCGATCTTGCTGCAGCGCAGCAGCATTGCTAGAATCCGCCGCACTTGCGCGATCCAAGTACTTGCGCCGAACCGCGCCCCCCAACAAGCCTCCCCACAAGCGACCCATGTAAGCCCTGCCCCAGCCTGCGAGTTGCTCCACCCCTTTCCGCTCGCGCGAGGCTGCTGCAACGTGTTCGCTTGACTCATCCGTGCACGGGCTGCGCAACACGACCCGTTACATGGCTGGCGCGCATCTGCCCCAATCCATACGACCAGGCTGCGTACCCGGTCGTCGAGGGCTTCGCGCTTAAAGGCGAATCCACCTCGCGTGAGTTCATCGCGCCCCTGTCCGGGACGCGCGCAAACTCGATGGACTCATAACGACAAATGAAATCTCTCCACCAGGACTGGACGTCCAACATCCGCAACGATCTGCTCGCGGGTCTGGTCGTCGCGCTCGCCCTCATCCCCGAAGCCATTGCGTTTTCCATCATCGCCGGTGTCGACCCCAAGGTCGGCCTCTACGCGTCCTTCTGCATCGCAGTCGTCATCGCCTTTACCGGCGGCCGCCCGGGAATGATCTCGGCGGCCACCGGCGCCATGGCGCTGGTGATGGTGACGCTGGTGAAGGATCACGGTCTCCAGTACCTGCTCGCTGCCACCATCCTCACCGGCGTGCTGCAGATCATCGCCGGCTGGATCCAGCTCGGCCGGCTGATGCGCTTCGTGTCGCGCTCGGTGGTGACCGGCTTCGTCAACGCGCTCGCCATCCTCATCTTCATGGCGCAGTTGCCCGAGCTGATCAACGTCACCTGGCACGTGTACGCGATGACGGCCGCCGGCCTGGGCATCATCTACCTGTTCCCGTATGTCACCAAGGCAATCCCCTCGCCGCTGGTCACTATCGTGGCGCTGACCGCGGTGGCCATCGTGCTCGACCTCGACATCCGCACCGTGGGCGACATGGGCGAGCTGCCCGACAGCCTGCCGATGTTCCTGCTCCCGGACGTGCCGCTCAACCTGGAGACGCTGGCGATCATCTTCCCCTACTCGCTGACGCTGATGGTGGTGGGCTTGCTCGAGTCGCTGATGACCGCGACCATCGTCGACGATCTCACCGACACCACCAGCAACAAGAACCGCGAATGCGTCGGCCAAGGCGTGGCCAACATCGCCAGCGGCTTCATCGGTGGCATGGCCGGCTGCGCGATGATCGGCCAGTCGGTGATCAACGTGAAGTCCGGCGGCCGCGGCCGGCTGTCGACGCTGTCGGCAGGCCTGTTCCTGCTCGCATTGCTGATGCTGGTGGGCGACTGGGTGGCGCAGATTCCGATGGCGGCGCTGGTGGCGGTGATGATCATGGTGTCGATCGGCACCTTCGACTGGAACTCGATCCGCAAGCTGCGCGAACACCCGCCCAGCTCCAGCATCGTGATGATGGCCACGGTGGCGGTCACTGTCGCCACCCACGATCTGGCCCAGGGCGTGCTGGTCGGCGTACTGGCCTCGGGCTTTTTCTTCGCGCACAAGGTGGGGCGCATCCTGAGGGTGCGCTCGATTGCCGAGGACGAAGGGCGTCAGCGCCGCTACACCGTCACCGGGCAGGTGTTCTTCGCCTCGGCCGACGCCTTCATCGCCAGCTTCGACTTCCGCGAAGTGATCGACAAGGTGGTGATCGACGTCTCGCGCGCCCACTTCTGGGACATCACTGCGGTCAGCGCACTGGATAAGGTGGTCGTGAAGTTCCGCCGCGAAGGCACGGATGTCGAGATCGTCGGCCTCAACGAAGCGAGCGCGACGCTGGTCGACAAGTTCGGCGCGCACGACAAGAGCGACGGCGCCGACCTGCTTACCGGCCACTGAGGAGAACAGCATGAACAAGCAAGACAGGAAAGTGCTGGCCTGCGTGGACCAGTCGCACTTTGCAGACACCGTCGCCGACTACGCAGCCTGGGCCGCGCGCCGCATGGACGCACCGCTCGAGCTCCTGCACGTGATCGACCGCCACCTCGAGCAAGGCTCGGGCGACGACCACAGCGGTGCCATCGGCTTCAACGCGCAGGAACATCTGCTGCACAGCCTCAGCGACAAGGACGCCGCCCTCGCCCGCAGCAAGCGCGAGCAGGGGCGCATCTTCCTCAACCATCTGCGCGAACGCGCACTGGCTGCAGGCGCCCCCTCGGCCGACATGCGCCAGCGCCACGGCGCGCTCGACGACACCCTGGCCGAACAGGAGGACAACGTACGCCTCTTCGTCTTCGGTCGGCGCGGTGCCTCGGCCGCAAAAACGCGGCCGGAAGGATCGAACACGCTCGGCCGTAATGTCGAGCGTGTGGTGCGCGCCATCCACAAGCCCATCCTCACCGTCACCGAGGGCTTCAAGGAGCCCGAACGCGTGATGCTCGCCTACGACGGCAGCGCGGTAACGCGCAAGGGCGTGGACATGATCGCCGGCAGCCCGCTGTTCAAGGGCCTGCCAATCCACATCGTGATGGCTGGCAAGGACAGCGCAGACGCACCGAAGCAGGTCGCCTGGGCAAAGGATACGCTCACCGCCGCGGGCTTCGAGGTCGTGGCCGACATCCTGTCGGGCGACCCCGAAGCGGTGATTGCACGCGAGATCAGGGCGCGCGACATCGACATGCTGCTCATGGGCGCCTACGCCCATTCGCCACTGCGCGCGCTGCTGTTCGGGAGCAAGACCACCGACCTGCTGCGCGCCGCCACCATCCCGACCCTGCTGTTGCGCTAAATTGGGCAGGCCTTCGAGCCGGACAGGGCCGCAGCGGATCATGAGCCGCGGCCCGCTCCGGCCGTCGGCCCTTGCTTCGGTCGTTTCGTGAAATTTCCTGTAAGGATTCGCGCGCGCCTCCGACCAAGGTAAAAACCGACCCGGAGCACTCCAATGCGCGACACCTTCCCCCTGCTGGTCAAGACCGACTTCCCCGCGCTCACGCGCGGCCGTCTCGAGGTACTGCAGGCCAACCTCGGCTACCGCTGCAACCAGGCCTGCCTGCACTGCCACGTGGCCGCCAGCCCGCGCCGCACGGAAGAAATGAGCTGGGACACGATGGCGCTGCTGCTCGAGGTGGCGCGCCGTCACCGGGTGCGCACCCTGGACCTCACCGGCGGCGCGCCGGAGATGAACCCCAACTTCCGCCGGCTCGTGGCCGAAGCACGGGCGATGGGGCTGAATGTCATCGACCGCTGCAACCTCACCATCCTGGGCGAGCCGGGCTACGAATGGCTGGCCGATTTCCTCGCCGCGCAGCGCGTCGATGTCGTCGCCTCGCTGCCGTGCTACCTCGAGGACAACGTAGACGCCCAGCGCGGCGAAGGGGTGTTCCGGCAGAGCATCGACGGATTGCGCACGCTCAACGCGCTCGGCTACGGCCAGCCCGGCTCCGGGCTCGTGCTGAACCTGGTCTACAACCCGCTCGGCCCCAGCCTCCCGCCCGAGCAGCACGGGCTGGAGCAGGCGTACAAGCGCGAGCTGGCGGCACGCTACGGCATCGTGTTCAACCAGTTGTTCGCGCTCGCCAACATGCCGATCCAGCGCTTCGGCAGCCAGCTGATCTCACGCGGGCAGTTCGACGGCTACATGGCCCTGCTCAAGGGTGCCCACCGGCCAGAAAACCTGGTCGGGGTGATGTGTCGGGCGCTGGTATCAGTGAGTTGGCAGGGGCAGGTTCATGACTGTGACTTCAATCAGATGCTGGGGCTGCCGCTCGGGGCCCGGTCACAGGCCACGCATCTGTCCGATCTTCTGGGCAATGACATGGAGGACGGCACAATCCGGGTTGGCGAGCATTGCTATGGCTGTACCGCCGGCCAGGGCAGCAGTTGTGGCGGCGCGCTCGAGCATTGAGCGCATTGGCAGACATCCAGATGAATCCTCGCAAACTCGCCGTCCTCGTGATCCTCGCCGCCGCGATCGGCAGCTTCTTCCTGTTCGATCTTGGCCAGTACCTCAACCTGCACACGCTCAAGGCGCAGCAGGCCGCCATTGCGGACTATCGCGACCACAATCCGGTGCTGAGCATCGCCGTGTATTTCGTCATCTACGTGGTCGTCACCGCCTTGTCGGTGCCCGGGGCGGCCTTGCTGACGCTGGCCGGCGGCGCCGTGTTCGGGCTGCTGTGGGGGACGGTGATCGTCTCCTTCGCGTCCACCCTGGGCGCCACTGCCGCCTTCGTGATCGCGCGCTTCCTGCTGCGCGACTGGGTCGGGCAGCGCTTCGGCCAGCGCCTGGCGGCCATCGACGAGGGCATCAAGCGTGAAGGTGCGTTCTACCTGTTCACGCTGCGCCTGGTGCCGGTGTTTCCCTTCTTTCTGGTCAACCTGCTGCTGGGCCTGACGGCGATGCGCACCTGGACCTTCTTCTGGGTCAGCCAGCTCGGCATGTTCGCGGGCACCGTGGTGTATGTGAATGCCGGCACCCAGCTCGCACGCATCGACAGCCTGGGCGGCATCCTGTCGCCCGCCCTGATCGGCTCGTTCGCCATCCTGGGCGTGTTCCCGCTGATTGCGCGGCGCGTGGTGGAGCGCATCCGCCGCAACCGGGTCAATGCGCGCTGGCCGCGGCCGACGCGCTTCGACCGCAACCTGGTGGTGATCGGCGGTGGCAGCGCGGGCCTGGTCACGTCCTACATCGCCGCGGCGGTCAGGGCCAAGGTCACGCTGGTCGAGCGCCACAAGCTTGGCGGCGACTGCCTCAACACCGGCTGCGTGCCGTCGAAGGCGCTGATCCGCTCGGCGAAGTTCCTTTCGCACGTCGCGCGCGCGCCCGAGTTCGGCATCGCCGCCGCCGATGCACGCTTCGACTTCGCCGAGGTGATGGAACGCGTGCAGCGCATCATTGCCCAGGTCGAGCCGCACGACTCGGCCGAGCGCTACACCGGGCTGGGGGTCGACGTGGTGCAGGGCGCTGCGCGCATCGTGTCGCCGTGGGAAGTCGAGATCGATACCGCCGACGGCGAGCGCCGACGCCTTACCACACGCGCCATCGTCATCGCCACAGGCGCCCGCCCGACGGTGCCCGAGCTGCCCGGTATCGAGGATATGGACTACCTCACCTCCGACACGGTCTGGTCGCTGCGCAAGTTGCCACGCCGACTGCTGGTGCTGGGCGGCGGGCCGATCGGCTCGGAACTGGCGCAGGCCTTCGTCCGCTTCGGCGCCCAGGTCATCCAGGTCGAACGCGGGCCGCGCCTGCTGCCGCGCGAGGACGCCGACGTCTCAGAACTGGTGATGCAGCGCTTTCGCGCCGAGGGCATCGACCTGCGCCTCGAGCACCAGGCCAAGGCCTTCATCACGGACGGCGAACAGAAGATCCTGATCGCCGAGCATGCGGGCAAGGAGGTGCGCATCCCCTTCGACACCGTGCTGATCGCGCTCGGGCGCAGCGCCAACCTGCGGGGCTACGGGCTGGAGGAACTCGGCGTGCGCTGTGGCCGCACGATCGAGACGAACGCGCTGCTGCAGACCAACTACCCGAGCATCTACGCCGCGGGCGACGTGGCCGGGCCTTACCAGTTCACCCACACCGCCGCGCATCAGGCCTGGTACGCCGCGGTCAACGCGCTGTTCGACCCGATCAAGACCTTCAGGGCGGACTACCGCGTCATACCCTGGGCCACCTTCATCGAGCCCGAGGTTGCCCGCGTCGGACTCAACGAGCAGGAAGCACGCGAACAGGGCATCGCCTTCGAACTCAGCACCTTCGGCATCGACGACCTCGATCGTGCCATCGCCGACAGCGAGGCACACGGTTTCATCAAGGTGCTGACGGTGCCCGGCAAGGACCGCATCCTGGGCGTGACCATCGTCGGCGAGCACGCGGGCGACCTCATCGCCGAGTATGTGCTGGCAATGAAGCAGGGCATCGGGCTCAACCGCATCCTCGGCACCATCCACATCTATCCGACCCTGGCCGAAGCCAACAAGTACGTGGCCGGCACCTGGAAGCGGGCTCACGCCCCCGAGCGCCTGCTGCAGTGGGTGGAGCGCTTCCACACCTGGCGCCGCGGATAGGTGTCGACACCCGGATGCGGTGCAACGCCGAACACAGGCGCATCAACACCCCGCTCTTGAACACCCGAGGCATGAAGACCCAACTCGAGGCCATCGAATGAATCGGCACCGTCACGTCTCATGGGCCGCAGGCCTGCTGCTCATGCTGGTCGCCCCTGGCACGCTGTCCGCCACCGTCTGGGTAGGACGCTTTGACGGCGCAGGACCGCTGCCCGAGCCCTGGCGCATCCAGCAGCTCGACGAGCGCATCCCGCCCACTCGCTACACGCTGCGCGAGTGGGACGGCGTGCCTGCCGTCGAGGCGCTGGCCGAGCGCAGCATGGCGCTGCTCGGCCGCCCGCTCGAGGTGGACCTCGCGGCAACGCCGCACCTGTGCTGGCTGTGGCGGGTCGATGCCCCAGTGGCAAACGCCGACATGACGCGCAAGGCGGGTGACGATTACGCGGCGCGCGTGTATCTGAGCTTCGACGTGGCACCCGAGGCGCTCGGCTTCGGCACCCGCACCAAGCTGGCCCTTGCGCGCTCGATCTACGGCAACCAGGTACCCGACGCCGCGCTCAATTACGTGTGGGACAACCGCCACCCGATCGGCACGCTGCGCGACAATGCCTACACCGATCGCGCACGCATGCTCGTGCTGCGATCGGGCGCGGAGGATGCCGGGCGCTGGGTGCTGGAGCGGCGCAATGTCGCCGAGGACTTCCGGCGCGCGTTCGGCGACCTGCCGGCGAAGCTCAGCGGCCTGGCGCTGGCTTCCGATACGGACAACACCGCGAGCGTGGCGCGTGCCGGCTTTGCGCAGTTCCGCTTCGTCGCCGATGCAGGCGACTGTGACACCCCGCAGCCTGGGGCCGTGGATGGAGGCTGAAAGTTGAGTGATCCGATGCAGGCGCCGGAACGGACGCCAAGGTCCGTGCACGATGGCGCTGAGAACGACGTGTCGATCGTGATGCCGGTGCTCGATGAGGCCGCCGGCATCGTCGCGCGCCTGCAGTCGCTGCAGGCGCTGCGCAGGCAGGGGGTCGAACTCATCGTGGTCGACGGTGGCAGCCGGGATGACACCGTCGAACGGGCCGGCCCCCTCGCGGACCGGGTCGTGAGCACGGGCCGTGGACGCGGGCGGCAGATGAACGCCGGTGCGGCCTGCGCGCGTGGCGGGGTGCTGCTCTTTCTTCATGCCGACACCACCCTGCCGCGCGCTGCGATATCGGCTGCAAGCCAAGGGCTGGCCAGCGGTGCCGTGTGGGGGCGCTTCGACGTTCGCATCGTGGACGGCCCCGCGGGGATTGCGGTGGTCGCCTGGGCGATGAACCTGCGCTCGCGCGTCACCGGCATCGCGACCGGAGACCAGGCCATGTTCTGCACACGCGCGGCCTTCGCGGCGGCGGGTGGCTTTCCCGAGATCGCGCTGATGGAGGACATCGTGCTCTCGCAGCGCCTGCGTGCAATCTCGCGTCCGGCCTGCCTGCGCCAGCGGGTGGAGACGTCCGGCCGGCGCTGGGCGCGTCATGGGCTGGTGCGCACGGTGCTGACCATGTGGTGGCTGCGCCTGCGCTTCTGGCTCGGTGCCTCGCCGGATACGCTTGCGCGCGCCTACGGATACACCCCGCGATGAACGACGACGCCTCGACGCGCATGGAACTGGCAATCCTGGCCAAGGCGCCGCTGCCCGGCCTGTGCAAGACCCGCTTGATTCCGCACCTCGGCGCGGCCGGCGCGGCGGCGCTGCAAGGCTGGCTGCTGCAGCGCACGGTGGCCACCGCGGTGAACGCCGACATCGGGCCGGTCAGCCTGTGGTGTGCGCCCGACGAAACCCACCCCGACTTCCAGCGCTGCCGGGCCTTCGGCGATGTCCGCCTGCTGCCCCAGCCACAGGGCGATCTTGGCGCCCGTATGCATGCCGCAGTTGCTGCAGCGCGCACGCCGGCGGGCACGCTGATCATCGGCACCGACTGCCCGGCGCTGACGCCCGGCTTGATCCGGCAGGTGGCCGACACCCTCGGCCGCCACGACGCGGTGCTTGTCCCCGCGGAGGATGGCGGCTATGTGCTGGTCGCGCTGCGTCGTGCAGATCCGCGCCTGTTCGAGGCCATCGACTGGAGCACGGATCGCGTCATGGCGCAGACGCGCCTGCGCCTGCAAACCCTCGGTCTCGACTGGCACGAAACCGCGCCCCTGTGGGATGTCGACCGCCCGGCCGACTTCGAGCGTCTGACCGCAGGCATGCCGGCGCTACGCGCGCTGGTCGCCACGCCGGAGCAGGCATGAAGCGCCTCGTCCTCGCCGGCGCCGGGCACGCCCACCTGCACGTGCTGCGCACGCTCGGCGCGGCGCGCTGGCCGGGCGTGGAGGTCGTCCTCGTCACGCCCTACCCGCGCCAGATCTATTCCGGCATGGTGCCGGGCTGGATCGCCGGGCACTACCGCCTCGAGGACTGCGTCGCCCCCGTCCTGCCGCTGGCGGCTGCCGCGGGTGTGCGCGTCGTCCAGGATGCCGTGTGCGCAGTCGATGCGGAGCGGGGCCATGTCACGCTGGCAAAAGGCGGCCGCATCGACTTTGACGTGCTGTCGCTGGACACCGGTGCCGGCCTCGCCATGGATGAAGGCCTATCGGACCACCCTGGGCTGCTGCCGGTACGCCCGCTCGAGTCCTTCGTGACGCGATGGGAGCGGGCGCTGGCAACGCTGCTTGACGACGCGCAGGCGCGGGTGGCCGTAATCGGTGGCGGCGCGGCGGGCGTCGAACTCGCGTTGGCAGTCGCGTACCGACTGCGTCGCGAGACCGGCGCCGCAGTGCAGCGGGTGACACTTGCATGCGGGGGTGGCTTGTTGCCGGGGCACGCGCCCGGGGTCGTCAAGCGCGCGCGCGCAGCGCTGGCACGCCAGGGCGTCGAACTCGTCGAACAGCGGGTGCGTGCCGGCACATCCGCACTGGAGACCGAGGCGGGAACGCCGCTTGCCGCAGCGTGGGTGATCGCGGCAAGCGGCGTGGGCCCACCCGGCTGGCTCGCCCAATCGGGGCTGGCGCTCGCGCCGGATGGCTTCATCGCAGTGGGTCAAGGGCAGCAGAGCGTATCGCATGCGAATGTGTTCGCCGCGGGCGACGCCGCTTCGCGCATCGACGCACCGCACGCCAAGTCGGGCGTCTATGCGGTGCGTGCGGGCCCGGTGTTGAGCGGGAACCTGCGGCGTGCCCTGGAAGGGCGCCCCATCGAGGCCTATCGACCGCAACGCCGCAGCCTCTACCTGCTGGCCACCGGTCCACGCGAGGCGATCGTCTCCTGGGGGCAGGTGGCGGCAAGCGGGCGTCTGGCGTGGCGATGGAAGGACTGGATCGACCGGCGTTTCATGCGCCAGTATCAGCCCGCGTCCCAGCGCGGGCAGCCCACTTAAGGCTCACCGCCCGTGTTGCCCTCGCGCAAGCGGGCCGTGGCCTTGCGCAGCACGTCCAGGTGGCGGCCATAGTTCGAGCAACCCTTGCACATCGCGGTGTGCATCTTCAGCGCCAGGCGCTCGCGCAGGTCGAGCGTGCGCTCGTAGCGTTCGGACATGAGCCGGGTCGCGTCCTTGCAAGTCATCATCTTCATCTACGCTCTCCCTGGAACCAGCGATTCTCCAGACACTCCCTCAGGCCCAGCCGCGCGCGGTGCAGGATCACGAAGCAGTTGTTGCTGGTGATGCCGAGCTCCGCACAGATCTCCGTGGTCTCGAGTTCCAGAAGCTCACGCATCGTGTAGACGCGAGCGATGTGCTCGGGCAGGTTGTTCATGCAGACGTCGAAAACCGTCCAGAACGCCTCCTGTTCGAAAGAGGCTTCCGGGTCCGACCAGGTCGATGGCCGGTCATCGGGGTTCCAGTGGCCGCGCTGCTCGAACAGCGCGTCGAAGTCCTCCAGGCCGGCATCGACCTCTGCGCGCGCAGCGAGGTCGCTTCGGCTGATCTCGCGCGCCGACGCGCGGATGTGATCGACGATCTTGTTGCGCAGGATCGCGAACATCCAGGTCTTGAAGGCCGACCGCCCGGCGAAGCGCTTGGCGCCGGTCATCGCCGCCATCAGCGCCTCCTGCACCATGTCCTCGGCCGCGCCGCTGTCGCGCAGTTGCATGCGTGCGAAGCGCAGCATGTCGCGCCGGATCGCGGTGATCGAGGCGTCGTCCCAAGGCGGGCTCAGGGCCTGCGCGCTGACCTCGGTCATAGATTGCTCCTGTCTTTTGTCTCCGCAAGAATACCGCGATCGCGAAGACGACAGCTCCGTGCGCAGTTGCAGCAGACCCGCGCACGAGCTGGTGCTCAACGCGCCGCCACCCTGCCGGCTTCCGGGTGCTCAATCGCGCGCCGGACAAGCTCGGCCAGCACGGCCAGCCCGCGCTCGATGCCCGCCTCGTCCGCATGGCTGAAGTTGAGCCGCATGCTGCCGTTCGCGGCTGGCTCGCCGGCATGGAACAGCTCGCCCGGCATGAATGCCACGCCGCGCTCGATCGCTGCGGGCAACAAGGCACGGGTGTCGACCGGCGCCAGCAGGTCAATCCAGAAGAACAGACCGCCAGGCGGCGTCTGCCAACGCGCGAGATCACCGAAATGGCGCTGCAGCGCGGCGGCGAAGAAGTCGCGCTTGCGCCGATAGGCGTCCACCACCCGCTGCATGCGCTCTGCGCGGTCGGGCGAGCGCAGTTGCGCCAGCACGACATGCTGGCTGACGCGGTTGCTGTGCAGGTCGGCCGCCTGCTTCAGACGCACCAGCAGCGGCACCAGCGCGGGCGCGGCCACCAGATAGCCCAGGCGCAGGCCGGGTGCCAGCGTCTTGGAGAAGGAGCCCTGGTAGATCCACGGTGCGCGCTCGAGATGAGTGCACACCGGCGTGCGCTCGCAGGCGTCGTAAGCCAGGTCGCGATACGGATCGTCCTCGAACAGCGGCACGCCCAGGGTGTCGCAGGCGCGGGCGAGCACAGCGCGCTCGGCGGCGTCGTAGCAATGGCCGGTGGGGTTCTGGAAACTCGGGATCGCATAGGCCAGCGCGGGCGGCACATCGGCGTCGAGGCCAGCGAGCGCCTGCCGCGGGCGCAGTGGCGCAAAACGGGCTCCGAAGAAGCGGAACACTTGCAGCGCTGCGAGGTAGGTCGGCTCTTCCACCGCCACCGTCGTACCCGGGTCGATGAAGAGCTTTGCCACCAGATCGATGCCCTGCTGCGATCCCGACAGCACGAGCACCTGGTCGGCCGTGCAGCGCAGGCCGATGGCGGCGACCTCGGCCGCGATCTGCTCGCGCAGCGCCGGCTCGCCTTCGCTTGGGCCGTACTGCAGCACCTCGCGCGGCAATGGCATGCCCGACAGATCGGGAAAGCTGTCTGCCGACGGCAGGCCGCCCGCGAACGAGATCATGCCGGGACGATCGATGACGGCGAGTATCTCGCGGATCGCAGAGGGTTGGAGGCGATCCACGCGCTCGGAAAGCTTAGGCTGTTGTCGGCTGTTCATGGCTAAGCGTCAATGTTGTTGACCTTTTGCCAAGATAGGCACCTCCGCCTATCATGTCAACATGCTTGACCAATCAACAACCGACGCATTCGACGACAAGGACCCGCGTCGCGCGATCGAGCGCTTCTACTTCGCCTACCGCGCCTTCACCGCGGGCGCCGACCAGTTGCTGGAAGCGCGTGGCCTTGGGCGCGTTCATCACCGCGTGCTCTACTTCATCGGCCGCAATCCCGGGATTTCCGTCGGCGCCCTGATCGACGCCCTGGGTGTCAGCAAGCAGGCCCTCAACGCCCCGCTGCGCGAGCTCGTCGAACGCGACCTGATCCGTGCCGAGCCTGCCGCCGAAGACCGCCGCGTGCGTCAGTTGTCGCTCAGCGCACAAGGCCAGGCGCTCGAAGCCCAGCTCACCGAGATCCAGACCGACCTGCTCGGCCGCGCCTTTGCCGATTGCGGCGGCGAAGCGACCGATGGCTGGCACGCAGTCATGAAGCGACTCGCCGCCAACTGAACGGGCCGGACGGCAAGCACCGGCGCGACATCCCGGCGACGCTCGACGACGCAGCATCCGGCACGGACACCTGAGGTGTTCCCCACTCCTTAAACTGTATAAAATATCAGTCACCCAGGAAGACTGATGATGACTCACGACCAGATGACCCTGTTCGCGGTCCCGACCGCCCCAACCGAGTCGCAGCCCGCGCGTCAGGCACTACCTCGGCGAGCGGTCCGGACACGCTCCGCGCCCGACGATGCGCCCCAGGCTGCGCTGCTGCCCCTGCAACTGATTCCCCACGAGGCCACACCCGCCATGACCGATAACGAGCCCCTGCCCTCCATCGCCCCCGCTCCCGACGACACCCCGGACGCCATCCGCAGCGACCGCCTGTGGCAGCTCGACGGCTGGACCGCCCGCGTGATCAAGAACGAGGACGACGACGGCTGGGCGGTGGAGATGCTCAAGGACGGCGAGGCCGAGCCGGCGCTGGTCGGCCCATGGACCATGGGGCGTGACAAGAAGAACCCCAAGCCGCTCGACCAGGCGGCCTTCAACACCCTGGTCAAGACCGCGACCGAAGTGCTGCAGCGCCATGCCCAGCAGGCCCACGCAATGCTGCACAAGTCGCTCACGGTGTTCGCACTTGACGCCCAATGGGACGTTCGCCTCGACATCACGCCGGACGAGTACGAGCCCTTTGCAACCCTGAGCGCGTACGACGAAGCCGGCGATGAAGTCGCCCAGGTACGCGTGGCGCCGGACTTTCGCCTCAACACCACGAGCGCGACGGCCTGGATCGTCAGCGGCTTCGCCCGCCCTGGAGGCCGGGGGCCTTTCGACGACTGAGCCAAGGGCAAGCAGATCGCGCTCGAGAGGGTTGAGGGCATACAGAGAATCATGAACTATGGCGTGATGTCGACACCGGAAGTGGTCATCGACGGTACTGTAGTGCACACCGACAGAGTGCCCGCACGCAGCAAGGTCGAAGGCTGCTTCCGAGCATGCCCGGCTGTGCAGGACTGCCGGGCGAGCGCAACCATTGATGGCGGAAAACGCGGCTGTCGCAGCCTTTCGGCTCATCGTCATCCTTGCAACAGGATTCAACGAAAAGGAGTTCACCATGGAAACCGGTATCCACGCCTTCAGGGACCTATTCGCTCAACTTGGCTTGCCAAACAGTGACGCTGAGATCGCCGATTTCATCCGGGCTCACAGCCCACTGCCCGACTTCGTGAAGTTGGCGGACGCGCCATGCTGGACGCAATCACAGGCGGCCTTTCTGCGCGACGAGTTGGCAGAAGACGCCGACTGGGCCGAGGTCATCGATCAGCTCAGTGCAGCGCTGCGGCGCACTTGAGCGGAAGATTTAGCGGCCGACATGGCGCACACCAGATGGCCTATCATGCCGCGAACGGCTTGGCCGGAGAGCCCGGGAACGATCGATCATGAGCAACTCGCAGTCACAAGCCCCAAGTCAGGGCCTCAGCAACACCGACGCCGACACTTACACCCCGCCCAGGGTGTGGACCTGGAACAAGCCCAATGGCGGACACTTCGCCAGCATCAACCGTCCGATCGCCGGCGCCACGCATGAGCGCGAGCTGCCGCGCGGCCGGCACCCGCTGCAGCTGTACTCGCTGGCCACGCCCAATGGCGTGAAGGTGACGGTGATGCTCGAGGAACTCCTCGCGCTCGGCCATGCCGGGGCGGAGTACGACGCCTGGCTGATCCGCATCAACGAGGGCGACCAGTTCGGCAGCGGCTTCGTCGGCGTGAATCCGAACTCGAAGATCCCCGCCCTGCTCGACTGCAGCAGCCCGCAGCCGACCCGCGTGTTCGAGTCCGGCGCCATCCTGATGTACCTGGCCGAGAAGTTCGGCGCCTTCCTGCCCACCGCGCCGGCACAGCGCGCAGAGTGCCTGTCGTGGCTGTTCTGGCAGGTCGGCAGCGCGCCCTACCTCGGTGGTGGCTTCGGCCATTTCTACGCCTATGCGCCAACCCGGATCGAGTACGCCATCGACCGCTTCTCGATGGAGGTCAAGCGCCAGCTCGACGTGCTCGATCGCCGCCTGGCCGAAAGCCGCTTCGTGGCCGGGGACGACTACACCATCGCCGACATCGCGATCTGGCCCTGGTACGGTGCGATGGCGAAGGGGCTGCTCTACGACGCGGGCGAGTTCCTGCAGGTCGAGGACTACACCCATGTCGTGCGCTGGGCCGATGAGATCGCGCGTCGCCCCGCGGTGCAGCGCGGGCGCATGGTCAACCGCGTCACCGGCCCGCTGGCGCATCAGCTGCACGAGCGCCACGACGCAAGCGACTTCGACACCCGCACCCAGGACAAGCTGCAGGAAGTCTGAATGGCGGACCCGCAAGGGGGCTGAAGCCCCCCTGGCCAGTGTTGCGGACGCGACGATTTCAAGCGTACGGGATAGACGATAGAATGGCCGCCCACCCAGTCACGGCCGATCGAGTGCCCGCAATGAACCAACCCGCGCCCCGCCCCAGTACCACGCAGCTGCCCGCCTGGCAGGCTCTTCGGGCCTGCTGCGAGGCCGCGGCCGGGCGCCATATCGCCGATGAGTTCGCTGCCGACCCCGGGCGCGCCGAGCGCATGCACACCGAGGCCTGCGGCATCTTTCTCGACTATGCCAAGAACCGTGTCGATGCGCCCACCCTGGCCCTGCTTTTCCAGCTCGCACGCGAGGCCGGCGTCGCCGAGCAGCGCGCA
This sequence comes from Thauera sp. 28, assembly GCF_000310145.2. Classification (GTDB taxonomy): domain Bacteria; phylum Pseudomonadota; class Gammaproteobacteria; order Burkholderiales; family Rhodocyclaceae; genus Thauera; species Thauera mechernichensis. The sequence continues at coordinate 53,084 of NZ_AMXA01000011.1, read as the reverse complement.
GCCATGTTCGGCGGCGAACGCATCAACCGCACCGAGGGGCGCGCGGTGCTGCACGTGGCGCTGCGCATGCCGGCAGGCAGCACGCTGATGGTCGACGGCGACGACGTGGTGGCGGACGTGACCGCGGTGCGCGAACGTGTCCGCCGCTTCAGCACGGCGGTGCGCGAGGGCGGATGGCGCGGCCATGATGGCCGTCGCATCACCGACGTGGTCAACATCGGCATCGGCGGCTCCGACCTCGGCCCGCAGATGGCCTGCGAGGCCCTGCGCGACTTCGCCCACCGCGAGCTGAGGCTGCACTTCATTTCCAACGTCGACGGCATCGCACTCGACCGCCTGCTGGGCACGCTCGATCCAGGCACGACGCTGTTCATCGTCGCCTCCAAGACCTTCACCACCCAGGAAACCCTCACCAACGCCAATGTCGCACGGCGCTGGCTGCTCGGCCATGCGGGCAGCGAAGCGGCCATCGCCCGCCACTTCGTCGCCGTGTCGACCAACACCGAGGCCGTTGCACGCTTCGGCATCGACACTGCCAACATGTTCGGCTTCTGGGACTGGGTGGGCGGGCGCTATTCGATGTGGAGTGCGATTGGCCTGCCGCTCGCGCTGCAGATCGGAGCCGAGCGCTTCGACGAGTTGCTTGCGGGCGCGCACGCAATGGACGTGCACTTCCGCGACACGCCCTTCGAGCACAACCTGCCCGTCATCCTGGCCTTGCTCGGGATCTGGAATGTCGACTTCCTCGACGCGCCCACCCAGCTCATCGCCCCCTACCACCAGGGCCTGCACCGGCTGCCCGCCTACCTGCAGCAGCTCGACATGGAATCCAACGGCAAGTCGGTGCGATCGGACGGACACGCGGTCGGCTGCCACACCAGCCCGGTGATCTGGGGTGAGACCGGCATCAACGGCCAGCATGCCTACTTCCAGATGCTGCACCAGGGCACGCGCCCGGTGCCGGTGGATTTCATCGGCGTGCTCGAGCACCCCGCCCATCTGCACGCACAACACCGCATCGCTTTCGCCAACATGGTGGCGCAGGCCGAAGCCCTGATGCGTGGCAAGCGCGCAGCCGAGGCTGCCGCAGAGATGCACGCCGCCGGCCTGCCGCAGGAACGCATTGACGCACTGCTGCCGCATCGGGTGTTCGCCGGCAACCGCCCGAGCAACACCCTGCTGCTCGATCGCCTCGACCCTCGCACCCTCGGCGCCCTGATCGCGCTCTACGAACATCGCACCTTCGTGCAAGGCGTGGTGTGGGGAGTCAATCCTTTCGATCAGTGGGGCGTCGAACTGGGCAAGCAGCTCGCCGGGCGAGTGCTCGAGGACATGGATCGCAGCACCGATATCAACGCCCATGACGCCAGCACGACGGCCTTGATCGACCGCTACCGCCGTGGCGCGCGCGCGACAGACCCCGCCCAACATGCGTGAGGCCCGCGTCCCCACGCTCCTGGTGGTCGATGACGACCTCGTCGCGCAGGCAAGGCTCAAGGCCTATTTCAGCCAGGAAGGCTATCGCGTGCTCGCTGCCGACGACGGCGAAGGCTTCTGGGCTGCGCTCGCGCGCGACGCAGTCGACCTGGTGCTGCTCGACATCAACCTGCCTGGGCAGGACGGCCTGTCGCTTGCCCGAGCGCTGCGTGCACGCGACGCCGGCATCGGCATCATTCTGGTCACCGCGCGCAATGACGACATAGACAAGATCGTCGGCCTCGAGGTGGGTGCCGACGACTACGTGACCAAGCCCTTCAATCCGCGCGAACTGCTGGCGCGGGTGAAGAGCCTGCTGCGGCGCAGCGGTGAACACGCAGCTACAGCCGAGGCCAGCACGCGCCCGCTGTGCTTCGGCGGCTGGACCCTGGATCTCGCAAAGCGCCGCCTCATCGATATCAACGCGAACGAAGTCGCGCTCACCCGGGGTGAGTTCGAGGTACTGGCGCTGCTCGCACGCCACCCCCAGGAGGTACTGAGCCGCGATCGCCTGTCGCGCGCCGTTAGCGGTCGCGACTGGGATCCGCAGGATCGCACCGTGGATGTCCTGATCCGCCGCCTGCGCGGCAAGCTCGATGGCGGAACGGGCGATGACGGTGCCCCCTCGCTGATTGCCACCGTACGCGGCGAGGGCTACCGGCTGGCGGTAGACGTCACGTCAGCGCCCTGTGCCTGAGCGCTCACAACCCACCTCTTGACTTCGCCGCGGCGCGGCATACACTCGCACTCCATCAAGGGGAGTAGCTTTTTCGCCCCGGCATCGTCATCACGGCAGACCGGTCTCCAGACCGTCTCCCGGTGCCGGGGGCAACGATCGAATCCGTTGCAAGCGAGACCTTGCCCAAGGGCAAGGTCCGTGCTGCGACAGCACGCAAGGGTCTGTGTCCTTCGGGAACAGGCCCTTTTTCGTTTTTTGCGGAGTGCGCGGTGGACTCGATCGGTACGTGGTGGATGTGGGTGGCGTTCGCCACCATCGTGGTGACGATGCTGCTGGTGGATCTGGTCGCCTTCGGCGGCGGCAAGCAGCATCGAGTATCGCTCAAGGAGGCGGCCGGCTGGTCGCTGGCCTGGGTCACCATGGCGATGCTCTTCGCAGGCGGCTTGTGGTGGTACCTGGACGGCGCATTCGGCCGCGCCATCGCCAACGAGCAGACGACCGCCTTCGTCACCGGTTACCTGGTGGAGAAGTCGCTCGCGGTCGACAACGTCTTCGTGTGGATGATGATCTTCAGCTTTTTTGCGGTGCCGCTCGAACTGCAGCGCCGTGTGCTGCTGTATGGCATCGTCGGCGCGATCGTGCTGCGCACGATCATGATCTTCGCCGGCAGCTGGCTGATCAGCGAGTTCCACTGGATCCTGTACATCTTCGGTGTCTTCCTGATCGCCACCGGCATCAAGATGGTGTGGTTCGCCGAACATGACCCCGACCTGGACAAGAACCCCTTCATCCGCTGGATCCGCAACCACTATCCGGTTACCGAAAAGCTCGAGGGGGAACGCTTCTTCGTAGTGCGCGACGGCGTGCGCATGATGACACCGCTCTTCCTCGCGCTGGTGCTGGTCGAGATCTCCGATGTGATCTTCGCCGTCGACAGCATCCCCGCGATCTTCGCGATCACTACCGACCCCTTCATCGTGCTGACTTCGAACCTGTTCGCCATCCTTGGGCTGCGCGCGATGTACTTCCTGCTCGCCGACCTCGGTGACCGCTTCGAGCTGCTCAAGTACGGCCTGGCCGCGATCCTGGTCTTCATTGGCACCAAGATGCTGATCGTCGAGTGGATCAAGATCCCGGTGCTGGTATCGCTATCGGTGGTCGCCACCATCCTCGCCTGCTCGGTATTCGCCAGCTTGTGGCACGCCGCGCACAAGTCAAAACCGGCTTCCTGAGCAACCGCGGGCGCTGCGGTCGCTACGCATCCTGGGTGCGCTCAGGCTTATCTGGGTCGTACCCTCGATGCACAAGGTCATCAGTGCGCCATTGAGAAGCCATTCCCGGCCTTCAGGCCAGCGCTCGTGGCCGCCTGCCGCCCTTCAGCCACCACTGCCCAACACCTGGTGCAGCGCCCGCAACGAGCATTGGTAAGCGTCCGCCAGGCTGGCGACACCCAGGCCAAGCGGTTCGCCACCAGCCTTGCACTCCAACTCGAAGTCTGCTGCCAGTTCGCCAAGGCGAACCAGCCCAATGCTTTGCGCCGCGCCGCGCAACTTGTGCGCGTGGCGCGCGCATCCCATGGCGTCGCCCTGCGCTGCCGCTTGCTCGAGTTCAGCCAGCAGGGTGTCGCCCTGGCGCTCGAACACTGCGGCGATGTCGGCAACCGCCGCAGTACCCAGGGCCGCCTGCTCGCTGCGCAGGAACGCCAGATCCACCCAAGCCGATACCGCCGCAGTCGGGTCCAGCGCGGACTGCACCTCACTGTCTGCCATCACCGCCCGTACAGGAGCAACCGGTGCCGCACCATGGAGCAGTCCGCTCAGCAAACTACGCAACTGCGCCCGCGAGAAGGGCTTCGGCAGAAAGGCGGCGAAGCCCGCCCGCAGCAGGGCTTGCACTTCTTGGGCGGGTACATGGGCAGACATCAGCACCGCCGGCAGGTCACGCGTGGCCGGCGAGCTGCGCAAACGGGCGAGCAGTTCGCGCCCATCGCCATCGGGCAGGTTCATGTCGATGAGCGCGAGCGCAAGCGGCTGGCTCGCCGCGATCTCCAGCGCGTGGTGGATATCGGGCGCGCTCAGCACCTCTTGCTCCAGCGCCTCGAGAAAACGCTCGATCACCATCCGGTTGACCGCGTCGTCCTCCACCACCAGCACGCGCTGACGCGTCGGCAGGGCGTACGGGGTGGATGCGTTGGCGGCCTGCACATTGTCTTCCCCTGCACGCTCGCCCTGCTCCCCCTGCGCTTGCACCTCATCCACTCCAACCTGGCGCTCGAAGTACAGCTCAAAGTGGACCGTCGTCCCCTCGCCCAGTCTGCTCTGCAGGCCGATCTGCCCGCCCATCGCCTCGACCAGACGCTTGCACACCGCCAGTCCAAGCCCGGTGCCGGCATCGTGGCGACCACTGTCGCGCACCTGCACGAAGGGGTCGAACACCTCGCGCTGGCGCTCGGGATCGATGCCGATGCCATGGTCCTGCACCGCAAAGAACAAGGTGTCCGGACGAGCGCCACAGGTGATGTGCACCGTTACGGCTCCCTTGTCGCTGAACTTGATCGCATTGCCAACCAGGTTGAGCAGGATCTGGCTGAGCTTGCGGCGGTCGCCGTGCAACAGATCCGGCACGGCGGGGGCGATGTCCGCCACCAATGCGAGCCCGCGTACCGCTGCGCGCGTGCCCTGTACCGCGAACACATCGTTGACGGTGTCGCGAAGGCTGAAGACGCTACGCTCCACATGCACGCCGCCGGCCTCGATGCGAGCGAAATCGAGCATATCCTCGAGCAGCTCGAGCAACAGCACCGCGGCGGCGCGCATCTGCACCGCATACTGGTGCTGCTCGGGCTGCAAGGGACTATCCTCGAGCAGTTCGAGCAGGCCGAGAATGCCCGCCATCGGGGTCCGCAGCTCATGGCTGACCGTGCCGAGGAAGGCTGTCTTGGCGCGGTCGGCACGCTCCGCCGCAGTGCGGGCACTGGCGTGCTCCGCCGTCTCGATTGCCAGTGCGGCATTGCTGCTGCGCAGCTCGGCAGTGCGCTCCGCGACCTGCCGCTCCAGCGCCTGCTGCTGCTCGCGCAAGGCCTCGGCGAGGCGATCGCGCTCGAGGGCATCGTTGCGAAAGTGCACCAGGGCACGCGACAGCGAAGCGATTTCGTCATCGCCGGCGGTGTCGATGACGACGTCGCGCCGGCCCGCGGCCAGCGCCAGGGTCGCCTCCTCCAAAGCCAGCAGGCGGCCGAGCGTGTGGCGACGCAGGACATGGATGATGACGAGCGCCGTGACCAGCAGCAGCGCGCCGCCAATGGCACCGAACGCCACCAGGCCGGAGGTGGCGCTGCGCTCGGCGGCAAGACCAGCGGCGGCGAGCAGACGGCCGCCACGGTGAATCAGCTCGCCGGCGAGGGCGTCGAGCTCGGTGGTGAGCTGACCGATCTCGGCCTGCAGACCCTCGGCGCTGCTGCGCAGCGCGATCTCCTGCCCGCGCAGGGCGAAAGCACCCGCCGGCGCCAACGCAGCCCCCAGGCCTGCATGCAGCATCTCACCCTCGGCCCTGCCCGCTGGGTCGGCGATATCACGCAGGCGCCGCCCGAGCAACACCCGTTCGGCGTCGAAGGCCTGGCGTGCGGCCCGCAGGCGGTCTTCGCCGTCCACCTCATCGAGCCGGTCAAGCAAGCCCCCGAGCGCATGGGCAGCGAGCACGAGCTCGTGCATGCGCTCGAGTGCATCGAGGTCCAGATCAAGCAGGCGGTCACGAGCACCCGGCCGCACAGCCTCAATCGCAGCAGAGGACGCCTCCCCGTCCTGCAGCAGCACAGTCAGCGTGGACACGAGCAAGGCCGTAGCGTTGTCGGACTGCGTGCGGGCCAGCGCGTCGAGTGCATCGACCTGGACGCGCAGGCGCTGACCCTCTGCCACGCTGGCCTCACGCAGCAGCAGGCGTGCACCGACCGTATCGGCCATTGTGCGCAGGCGTTCGGCAAGACGGCTGGCGGTGGCCATCAGGCGGCTGCGCAACTCGGCCTCGACGTGGGCGGCCGACAGGCTGTCCAGGCGCTCACGCACTAGGGCAAGATCCTTCTCCAGCGCTGCCTGCAGTTGCGCCAGCTCATCCCTCGACTCGACACGCCCCAGGCGCGGCGCCAGCGCTGCCAAGCGGGCGTTGCCGCGCACCGTCTCATGCAGTGCGTCAGCCGCCGGCAAGGTATCGCGTACGATGGCCTGCTGGCTTGCCACCACGCGCTGGAAACTGACCCAGCCCACCACGGCAACCATCACGGTGCCTAGCGCAGCCAGCAGCAGCCCGAGCAGCAGGCGCTCACGCAGGCCGAAGCGGCGTCGGGGCGGGGCTTTGACGTAAGATGAGGCGTCCATAGTCAGGGCAAGCGCGGGCGGTGGGGAAGGACGGCAGAAGGTGGCCATCACACGCTCGCGCGTCCGGGCGCTGGAGCACGACCAACCGCCTTACATTCATGCGACGAGCAGTAAAGACATGGTTTCATCTTACCGGCACCGGAGCACGGGCAGCATGTCCATGTGCGCACTATGCGCACCGATCCTCGCCGCGCTGCTGTCCCTCGCCCCGGTGCCGGCCGCATCGGCGTCAAACGGCATGGAATGGGCGCTCGAGCGCTGGGAGGGTGATGGCCCAGCCCGCCTGGATATTGGCGCCCCAGAATCCACCCGCGCGCCGCCACAGCTGCCGCGCATCCCCGCATCACGGCCGTGGACCTTGTGTGCGGTGTACCCGCATCTGAAGGACAGCTATTGGCTGGCGGTGAATTACGGCATGGTCGATGAAGCACGCGCGCTCGGGCTGGGCTTGCGAGTGTTGATGGGCAAGGGCTACGAGAATCTCGAAAGCCAGCGCGCGGGCGTTTCGGACTGCATCGCCGACACGCGCACCGATGCGCTGCTGGTCGGCACGGTGAGCTTTGCCGGCCTCAACGACCTGCTCCGCCCTTATGCGGCGCAGCACCCCGTACTGGGGTTGGTGAATGACATCGATGCCAGCGTGGTGCGCAGCCGGGTGGGCGTGCCCTGGTACCAGCTCGGCTGGCAGATCGGCCGTTGGTTGGCCGAACGCCACCCGGCGGGCAGTGCGGAGGCGACCGTGGCCTGGCTCCCCGGGCCGCTCGAAGCGAGTTGGGTCAACTTCGTCGACCGTGGCTTTCGCGCCGCCCTCGACGGCAGCGCGGTGCGCATCGTGGTCGTTAGCGGCGGCGACACGGGGCGCTCCATTCAGCGTCAGCTGATCGAGGCGGTGCTCGACGCTCACCCCCGGCTCGACTATCTGGTGGGCAACGCGCCGATGGCCGAGGCGGCAATTGCCGAACTGCGCCGACGTGGCCGCGAGGACAGCGTCGGCATCATCGCCTCCTACATCACGCCGGGCGTGCACAGCGGCCTCGCACGCGGTCGCATCCGTGTATCGGTAAGCGATTTCCCGGTGCTGCAGGGTCGCCTGGCCGTGCGCCAGGCCCTGCACCTGCTCGAAGGCCGGGCTGTCGAACCCTACCTGGGCCCCAGGGTTGAACGCCTGGATGCGGATAATCTGGCTCAGTATCCGCTCGACTGGATGCTGCCGCCAGCCGGTTTCGTCCCCATCTACGAGGTTATCCCCGTCGAGCAGGAGAAGCCTCGTACGACGACGCCGGCCCGGCCATAGGCCACTACCGGCGTCTCGCAGATGCACGCCCTGGCTGCACACCCGGGCGTGCCATCAGGCTCACGCGCTCAATCGGCGCGCGCGTTCTTGTGCAGGAAGTCCAGCACCAGCTTGCGTTCGTCCTCGGTCAGGCCGGCGCGCGGGAACATGCTCTCGGTGATGCCCTGCCACTGCTTGACCGTGAAGTCGCCCGGCTCGCGCGGCACATGGCACAGTGTGCAACGCTCGTAGAACAGCTTCTCGCCCGGCGTCATGCCTGCGGTGGCCGAGGCCTTGGCCTTGGCTGCACGCTCGGTGAGGCTGAAGGCTGCGGCATCGATGCGGCCGGAGGCGTTTTCGACCAGGGGTGGCTCGTACGCACGGTTCGGCCCCTCGACGTCGGTGCATTTGCGGAAGGACGCCAGGCAGGTGTTGGCGCTGGTCGCCTGGCTGAGATCGCTCGCTGCCACGCTGGTGGTGAGCACGTTGATCGCCCCGCTGTTGCAACGGCCCTTGCTGTCTTTCGACAGCCAGGCCCCTTCGTAGATGCTGATGACACCCTTCATGATGTTGGGCGACACGCGGGCGCCGACGATCAGCGCGCCGCGGTCGTTGTAGACCTCGATCAGGTCGCCGTCCTTGATGCCGCGCTCACGGGCATCCTCCTCGCTGACCAGAGCGAACTCCCGGCCGTCGATGTTTAGATGCTTGGCACACTCGGCGTTGGCCATCTGCGAATGCACGCGCATGTAGGGGTGCGGGCTGACCACGTGCACCTGGCCGGGCTTGGCGTTGCCGAGAAACTCCGCGGGCTCGAGATACTTCGGGATCGGCGGACATTCCTCGGTACCGAAGCGGGCAAAGCTCTCGCAGTAGAGTTCAATCTTGCCCGATGCGGTGTGCAGCGGGCTCTTCTGCGGATCGGTGTAGAAGTCACCATGGCGCACCCAGCCGCGTGCGGACTCGGGCACCTCCATCTCGGCAACACCGGCTTCCCAGAACGCCTCGAACGGGATCGTGGCGTCGGTGTTGGCATAGCTGTTCTTGACAATGTCCATCACGGTCAGGCCTTCGGTGAAGCCGTACTCGACACCGAAGAGCTCGGCCAGGCGGCGGAAGATCTCGAAGTCGTCCAGGCTCTCGCCGTAGGGCTGGATCACCTGACGCATCGCCCAGATCTTGTCGTTGCTGTAGGTGCCGCCCGTGCTGATGTCGTCGCGCTCGAGGTGGCTGGTGGCCGGCAGCACGATGTCGGCATAACGCGAGGACGCGCACCACCACGGGTCCTGATTGACCACGGTGTGCACCTTCTTCGCCATCGCCTCGATCAGCTCGTTGGTGTTCTGCTGGTGATGGACGAAGTTGTTGCCGGCGTTGTAGATCATGTGCACATCGGGGTATTCGAAGTGCTGGCCGTCGCGGGTATAGGCCTTGCCCGGGTTGAGCAGCATTTCCGAGATGCGCGAGGCCGGGCAGCGCCCCTTGGCCGGGTTGCGCCCCTGCGGAATGCCGACTGCACCGCGCTTGCCCGACACCGGCATGCCGCCACCGCCGTAGTGCCACGAGAAGCCGACGCCTTCGCCTGGCTTGCCGATCTTGCCGGTCATGGCGGCGAAGGCGATGATCGCCCAGTGGCTCATCTCGCCGTGGTGGGCGCGCTGCAGCGACCAGGCACCGGCAAACTCGGTACGCTTGCTGGCGAACAGATCGGCCATCTCGACGATCTTGGCCGCCGGGATGCCGGTGATCTTCTCGGCCCATTCCGGGGTCTTGGGCGGGGTTCCGTCGGCGTCCTTGCCCAGCAGGTAGGGCAGGAATTTCTCGAAGCCGACGGTGTATTTGTCCAGGTAGGCCTTGTCGTACTTGCCGGTCGTATACACATGCCAGCACATCGCCAGGAACAACGCGGTATCGGTGTTGGGGATGATCTTCACCCACTCCGCGCGCATGGCCTCATCGGTGGTGGTGCGCTGCGGGTTGATCGACACGAACTTCACGCCGGCATCGCGGATCGCCTCCCAGCGCGAATACATCTGGTGGTCGGCCACCGTGTATTCGATGCGGTTGTTCTTCCACGGGTCGCAGCCGACCAGCACGAACACCTCGGTGTGGTCGCGGATCACCTCCCACGAGGTCTGCGGCGAATACACCTCCATGTCGCCGATGATGTGAGGCAGGCTGATCTGCGAAGCGCCGCCCGAGTAGTCGCCGGTGGTCACGCTGTGGCCGCCGATGAGACCGAACAGGCGACCTTGCAGCACTTGCGGGCGCAGCACGCCGGCGTGCGACCAGCCGCCATAGGAGGAACTGAAGAGCGCATCGTTGCCGTGCTCTTCGATCGTGCGCAGGCTGGCGTCGGCCACCAGGGCCAGCGCATCTTCCCAGGACACGCGCACGAACGGCTCCTTGCCGCGCAGGTGGGGCTTGGTGTCACCGCGTGGATTGGCGAGGTAGGAGCGACGCACCATCGGGTACTGCACGCGGGTCGGGTGGTAGGTGCGACTGAGTACGCCCTCGAGCAGCATCTGCGTGGGCATGGGGTCGAAATCCTTCAGCGGCTGCACGCCGATCAGCACGCCGTTCTTGACCACCGCCTTGAAGGGGCCGTAGTGCGAGGCGTGCGGAATCAGTATGGTGTCCGAACCGAACACCTCGTTGACGCCGAAAAGCTTGAGGCCACCCGTGGCAATGGCGATGGCGGCGGTGGATTTCAGGAAGGCGCGGCGGCTGAGCGACATGACGATTCTCCTCGAGCGGATCTGGTTTGCGTAAGGCCTCGCTTGGCGAGTGCCTTTGCTGAGGATCATCTTCCACACCCACGGTTAACACCGGCCGGAGAATTGCGAATGGACGCTGCGGATGTGTTAATCACATTCACATGGCGGCACACGCCACCACGGCTGGCGGCAGCGGACAGCCCTGCGTTATGCTCGACGCCACTCCCCCCGGCGCTCCGCGCCAACGATCTCAGAGAACGAGACCATGACCCAACGCATCCAGCCCGCGCCCTGCCTCAGTCTGTTCAATGGCGTGCAGATTCCACAGCTTGGACTCGGAACCTGGCCGATGAACGATGCCGAGTGCGCCGTCACCGTGGCCGCCGCGCTGCAGATGGGCTACCGCCATATCGACACCGCCGAGAACTACGAGAACGAGCGCGGCGTCGGCGAAGGCATCCGCAACTCGGGCGTCACGCGCCGCGAGGTGTTCGTTACCACCAAGTTCAATCGCAAGTGGCACAGCGTGGACGGCGCCCGTCAAGCCTGCGAGGCCAGCCTGAAACGCCTCGGGCTGGACTACATCGACCTGCTGCTCGTGCACTGGCCCAACCCTGACCAGGACCGCTACCTCGAAGCTTTCCAGGGCCTCGTGAAGCTGCTCGAGGCTGGTGTCGTGCGTGCAATCGGCACCTCCAACTTCAAGCCCGCCCACCTGCAGCGCCTGTTCGACCTCGGCCTGGTGCCGCACCTCAACCAGATCCAGCTCGACCCCTACCACCTGCGCGACGACCTGGTCGCCCTCCACCGCGAGCGCGGCATCGTCACCGGCGCCTGGCGCCCGCTGGGCTGCGGCAACGCCATGCTGGCCGACCCGGCGATCACCGCGATCGCCGAGCGTCACGGTCGCACGAGTGCGCAGATCGTGCTGCGCTGGCTGGTGCAGCAGGGCTTCGTCGCCACGCCAAAATCCTCCAACCCGACGCGCATGGCGCAGAACTTGGCCATCTTCGACTTCGCTCTCAGCGATGACGAGATGGCGGCGCTGGGCAGGCTCGACCGCCCCGACCCCGAGATGTTCGACGCCGATCGCTTCGGGCACTGAGCCACCCGCACAGCACGAAGGGGCGCCGCGGCGCCCCCTCTTGTATTCAAGCCCCCGGCGGCCCAGCATGGGCCTGCCCCTAGCTCAGCCTGCGCGCTCGTCGTCGATCGCACCGACGCGCGGATCCTCGAACCCGATCTGCCCGATCTCGTCCATCCGCTTCTTCAGGCTGAGCCGATCGAGACTCGCAATCGGCAGGTTCACGAACACCGCGATTCGGTTGCGGAGCATCCGGTAGGCCTCCACGAATGCCAGTTGCTTTTCTGCGGCGCTGCCTTCGACCACCACTGGATCGGGAACCCCCCAATGCGCCGACATCGGCTGCCCGGGCCATACCGGACACACTTCCTGCGCCGCTCTATCGCAAACCGTGATCACGAAGTCCATCTCGGGCGCCTCGCCACCGGAGAACTCGTCCCAGCTCTTTGAACGCAACTCAGCCGTAGGGTAGTTCGTCTTCTGCAGCAGTTCCAGCGCGCGCGGATGAATCTCTCCTTTGGGCTCACTACCCGCAGACCACGCCCTGAAGCGTCCCCTGCCCTCCTGGTTCAGGATGGCTTCGGCGAAAATCGAGCGCGCGGAATTGCCCGAGCACAAGAAAAGGACGTTGAAGCACTCTTCGTTTGCCATGCGTTCTTCCTGAGATCTCTTGCTCGTGTCAACCGAAACGGCCGGTGATGTAGTCCTCGGTGCGTGTGTCCTTGGGGGAGGTAAAGATCACCTCTGTCTTCCCGACCTCAACCAGGTCCCCCAGATGGAAGAAGGCCGTGCGGCTGGAGACGCGCGCCGCCTGCTGCATGTTGTGGGTGACGATGACGATGGTGTAGTTCGAGGCCAGCTCGGTGATGAGCTGTTCGACCTTCGCAGTCGCGATCGGGTCCAGCGCCGAACAAGGTTCGTCCATCAGGATGACCTCGGGGCTCACCGCTACCGCACGCGCGATGCACAGGCGTTGCTGCTGGCCACCGGAGAGACCCGTACCGGGCTGGTCGAGGCGGTCCTTGACCTCTTCCCACAGGCCAGCCCGCCGCAGGCTGCTCTCTACGATGTCATTGAGCTCGCTCTTGGATGCGGCCAGGCCATGCAGGCGCGGGCCATAGGCGATGTTCTCGTAGATGGACTTGGGAAACGGGTTGGGCTTCTGGAACACCATACCGACGCGCGCGCGCAGAAGCACCACGTCCAGAGAGCGGTCGTAGATGTCTTCGCCGTCGAGCTCGATCTTGCCGGTTACCCGGCAGCCATCGATGGTGTCGTTCATGCGGTTCAAGCAGCGCAGGAAGGTCGACTTGCCGCAGCCCGAGGGGCCGATGAAGGCAAGCACTTCCTTCTCGTAGACATCGAGATTGACGCCGTGCAGCGCTTCCTTGTCGCCGTAGAACACACGGGCGTCACGCGCCTGCATCTTCACTGCCGGCGTCTCAGCCGACTTTGCCGCTTCACCGACGGCAGCGGGCGCCTGGCGCAGTACATTCGATTCCATTTTCATCATCACCACCTTTGTTCGAACCGTTTGCGCAGGAGGATCGCCAGCGCGTTCATGCTGATCATCACCGCGAGCAGGACAACGATCGCCGCGGAGGTTCGTGCTTCGAAGAAGTTACGCAGTTCGTTGCCCTGCCACAGGTAGATCTGCACCGGCAGCGCGGTAGCCTGATCGAAGGGCGTCGCCGGCACCGATGCGACGAAGGCGCTCATGCCGATGAGCAGCAGCGGTGCGGTCTCGCCGATGGCCTGGGCGACACCGATGATCGCGCCGGTGAGGATGCCCGGGAGCGCCAGCGGCAGCACGTGGTGGAAGATCGTCTGTGTCTTCGAGGCGCCGATGCCGAGCGCCGCCTGGCGGATCGACGGCGGAATCGCCTTCAGGGTCGAGCGCGTGGCGATGATCACCGTCGGCAGGGTCATCAGCGACAGCACCAGGCCGCCAACGATGGGCGCCGACAGCGGCATCTTGAACCAGTTGATGAACACTGCCGCGCCGAGCAAGCCAAAGATGATCGAGGGCACAGCTGCGAGGTTGTTGATGTTCACCTCGATGAGATCGGTGAACTTGTTGCGCGGCGCGTACTCCTCAAGATAGATGGCACTCGCCACACCGACCGGCACGGCAATCAGGATCACGATCAGCATCATGTACAGCGAGCCCATGATCGCCCCGGCAAGACCCGCAGAGGCCAGGGAACTGCGCGAGTCCGGGTTCATGAACAGCGAGGTGCTGAACTTCATCTCGATCACGCCGCGCTCGTAGAGCGCGTCGGCCCACTGGCGCACCTCGGGCGGCAACTGCTGCTGGCTGTCGGGCAGGTCACGGTCGATGTTGCCCTTGAGCCAGACATCCACGTTGGCATCGGCGAGCAGGCGCAGGGTGACCCGCTGACCGAGCAGCTCAGGATTGGCGACAAACATGTCGCGCAAACCGAAACGCTCTCCGCTCGTCACCAGCCGGCGCACCAGAGGACGCTTGGAGGCGGCCTCGGGAAGGTGCTCGATCAGCGCATTCTCGATGACGCGGTTCCAGTTGACCATGGTCACCTGGGTCTGCCAGGCAAGGTCGCGGTCGCGCAACTGTGCGGGCGTCTCGCCGGGCTGCGCCTGCGGACGCGGCTCGACCTTGACGATCTCCGGGTCGAAATAGACGGGGATATTGAAGGTTGCCTGCCAGAACGCCGGGATGCCCTTGGCGAAGATGGTAACGAACAGCAGGGCCACCATGGCCAGGCCGAACAGCACCGCCGACATGCCGGCCGCACGGAAGCGCATTTCAGCGGCATGGCGGCGCCCGAGCGATTTTTTAACCAACTCATGCTGCGGCGTCCGCTGTCGGCCGGACTGCGGAGGAGCGTGGGGGGTGTCGTGGGTCACGGCTTGATCACTCATTCATATTGCTCGCGATACTTGCGCACGATATAGAGCGCGACGACGTTCAACGCCAGCGTGATGACGAACAGCGTCAGACCCAGAGCGAAGGCGACCAGGGACTGCGGGCTGGCGAAATCGAGGTCGCCGGTAAGCTGATTGACGATGGTCACGGTGACCGTCGACACCGCTTCGAAGGGGTTCGCATGCAGCACCGGGCTGTTGCCGGCAGCGAGCACCACGATCATGGTCTCGCCGATGGCGCGGCTGGCGGCAAGCAGAAAGGCGCCGACGATGCCTGGCAAGGCTGCCGGCAGCACCACGTTGCGGATCGTCTCGGACTTGGTGGCGCCCAGGCCCAGCGAGCCGTCGCGCATCGCGCGCGGGACCTGGGTGATGATGTCGTCCGACAGCGAGGACACGAAGGGGATGATCATGATGCCCATCACCACACCGGCGGTCAGCGCGCTGGTGGCGCGGACATCGAGGCCGACCGCGAGGCCGAGGCCGTGGAAGAAGGGGCCGACGGTAACAAGGGCGAAGAAGCCGTAGACGATGGTCGGAATGCCCGCCAGCACCTCGATCACCGGCTTGGCGACCGAGCGCAGCCAGCCCGGCGCGTATTCGGCCATGTAGATGGCGGTCATGAGGCCGATCGGCACCGCAATCAGCAGCGCGACGATGCTGACCATGATCGTGCCCCACAGCAAGGGCAGCAGCCCGAACTGGCCCTGATCCCCACTGCCAACCGTGGAGAAGCGCGGATTCCACACCGTGCCGAAGAAGAAGTCGACCGGATTGACGAACTGGAAGAAGCGCATCGCTTCGCCCAGCATCGACAGCACGATGCCGATGGTGGTCAGGATGGCGATGGTCGAGCAGATGATCAGCAGCGTCTGTACGACACTCTCGACCTTGTTGCGCGCGCGCAGCGCCGGCGAGATGCGACGGAGCGTAAAGACCAGCCCTCCGACTGCGAGCGCCGCCATCAGGGCGATCATGGACATGCGGCCCGTACCCTGGAGTTCACTCACACGCGCAGCCGCCGCAAGCTCGTAGGCAGCAGGCTGATCCGAGACCCCAAAGCCGCTCGCAATCGACTCCACCCGGCGCAGGATGACGTTGATCTGGTTGCCGTCGAGTGCAGCCACCTCGGGCGGCAACTGCTCGATCACCACTGACCGGATCATGCTCGGCTCGATCATGGACCACAGCAGGAACACCGCCAGCGCAGGCAGTCCGCACCACAGCGCGACCAGCAAGCCGTAATAGCCGGGACGGGAGTGCATCCTCACCGCGCCACCAGCCGCCACCGAACGGCTGCGCAGGACGCCGAACTGATAGGCGAAGCCCATCAGCAACAGCAGCGCACCGATCATGATCCAGTTATCCATGTTTTCTCCGCAGCCGATGCCCTGGATTAAAGCCCCGGAAACAGGTTTCGTTTCACGGGGCCGGGCATCATTTACTCAAGCCGGGGGCGTCAGCACACTGGCGACGCCCCCGAGGTGCATCACTTGACGACTTTCTCAGCACGCACGTCGGCGAGGATGCGGGCACGCTCCTCATCGCTGAGCGGGATCAGGCCAGCACCTTCGAGCTTGCTGCCTGCGCCCGACACGTCCTCGCTGAGGAAGAACTCGGCGTACTCCTTGAGGCCGGGAACGACACCCAGATGCTCGCCCTTGACATAGAAGAACAGCGGGCGCGAAACCGGGTACTCGCCGCTGGCGATCGTCTGCAGGCTCGGGGTGACGCCATTGACCGTCGCCACCTTCAGGCGGTCGCGGTTCTGGTCGTAGAAGGACAGGCCGAACACGCCGACAGCATCGGCCTGAGCCTGCAGGCGGGCCAGCGTCTCGGTGTAGTCGCCGGCGATCTCGATGATGCGGCCATCCTGGCGCAGCGTGTTGCAGAAGGTCTTCTGTGCATCCTTGTCGAGCGCCTTCACCTCGGCGAGCGATTCGCAGCCCGGGTGGGTGACCTTCTCTTCGAAGACTTCACGCGTACCGTGGTTGGAGGCCGGAATCACCAGCACGATTTCCTGGTCGGGCAGTGCGCTGTCGATCTGCGACCAACGCGTGTTGGGGTTGGCGACCATCTTGCCACCAACCGGCACCTGGGCTGCGGCAGCCAGGAAGACCTGCTGCGGCGTGAGCGCGAAGCTGCCCTTGTCGGCGCGCGAAGCGAACACGATGCCGTCGTAACCGAACTGGACTTCGATGATCTTGGCGACACCGGCCTTCTGGCAGCTCTCGACCTCGGCGGGGCGGATCGGACGCGAGGAGTTGGCGATGTCGATGGTATTGACGCCAACACCCTGACAGAACTGGCGCAAGCCGCCACCCGAACCACCGGAACCGACCACCGGCGTCTTGAACTGCGGGAAAGCGCTGCCGAACTCTTCCGCCACGATGCTGGCGAAGGGCAGGACGGTGGACGAACCTGCGATCTGCAGGTTGTCGCGTGCCATGGCAGGCGCGGCGACCGAGGCGGTCATGGCCACGACGGCGGTTGCGATCAGGCTCTTCTTGAACATGTACAGACTCTCCAGATTCGTGAATTCATCTTGCCACTGCGGGCCGGTGCCCCAGTCACACGGGGAACGGACTGGATTATCAGGACCCAAGATGACAGTTCTGTTAAACGTCACGAAACAATCGCAGGGGCAGCATCTGCAATACTTCCAGATGACATTAAACCCCTCGACTTGAGAACCTGAACCTCATATGTGACAAGGGCTTGCCGCGATTCCGCAGCAAGCCCTTGCTTGGCGACGCCGCATGCTGCGGCGCAAGAAAAATAATCGGCGATCAACCGATCGCGTGCTCAACCGCCGAGGCGATGGACTTGGCAAGGCGGTCCACCTGCGCCCCGTCACACCCCTCCACCATCACTCGCAGCAGCGGTTCGGTGCCCGAGGGGCGCAGCAAAACTCGCCCGCTCTCGCCCAGCTCGCGCTCGGCGTCGTCGCGCGCACGTGCAATCGTGGCGTCGGCCTGCCAGTCGAAACCCGCTGCCATGCGCACGTTGATGAGGCGCTGGGGGTAGAACACCAGGTCGGCGCAGGCATCAGCCAGCGTCTCTCCGCGCTGCTTGAGCGCGGCCAACACCTGCAGGGCGGAGACCATGCCATCGCCCGTGGTGTGGCGATCGAGACAGATGATATGGCCCGAGTTCTCGCCGCCGAGTTTCCAGCCGCGCTCGTGCAAGAGCTCGAGCACATAGCGGTCGCCCACCTTTGCGCGGGCGAAGGGGGCACCGAGGCGGCCGATTGCGTGCTCGAAGCCGAGATTGCTCATCAGCGTACCGACCACACCATCGAGCCGGTCTTCGGCATGGCGCGCTCGCGCGATCACGTAGAGCAGCTTGTCGCCGTCGTAGATCTCGCCGCGCGCATCGACCATCATCAGGCGGTCTGCATCGCCATCGAGCGCGATGCCGAGGTCCGCTCCCTGTGCCAGCACTGCGCTGCGCAGATTCTCCGGACGGGTCGCACCCACGCCGTCATTGATGTTGAGCCCGTTGGGCTCCACCCCGACGGGCAACACTTCGGCGCCAAGCTCGTGCAACACCTTGGGCGCAATGTGGTAGGCAGCGCCGTGTGCGCAATCGACCGCGATGCGCAGGCCGCGCAGGTCGAGCTCGTTGGGAAAGGTGCTCTTGCAGAACTCGATGTAGCGCCCTGCCGCATCCTCCACCCGGCGCGCGCGCCCGAGCTGCGCCGAATCCACGCAGCCCATCGGTTCGTCAAGGTGGGCTTCGATCTCGGCCTCTACCGCATCCGGCAGCTTCGTACCACCAGCGGAGAAGAACTTGATGCCGTTATCGTAGAAGGGGTTATGCGAAGCGGAGATGACGACCCCGGCCTGCAACCGCAGGGCGCGGGTGAGGTAGGCCACGGCAGGCGTCGGGATGGGCCCGGCGAGCATCACGTTGACCCCCGCCGCGGCAAAACCGGCCTCGAGCGCCGCTTCGAGCATATAGCCCGAGACGCGCGTGTCCTTGCCGATCAGCACTGCGGGGTGCTCTCCCGCAGGCAGCTTTTCCCGCGCCACCAGAGTCACGCCCGCGGCGTAACCCAGGCGCATCACGAACTCGGGTGTGATCGGCTCCTCACCCACGCGGCCGCGCACCCCATCGGTACCGAAATACTTGCGCCCCATCCCTGCTCCCGTGAACTAGACGAAAGCGCGATTATGACACTGCCGACACCGCCTGCCATACCTTGAGGACGTCCACCGTGGGCGCAACGTCATGTACACGCACGATGCCCGCCCCACGCTGTACCGCGATCAGGGCCGCGGCCACACTCGCTGCCGTGCGCTCGCCGACCTCACGCCCCGTGACGGCACCCAGCATCGACTTGCGCGACATGCCCGCCAGCACAGGCAGCCCGCCCGCGCCGAAGCGGGCGAGTTCGCGCAGCAAGGTGTAGTTATGCACCGTGCGCTTGCCGAAGCCGAAACCGGGGTCGAGGACAATGCGCCCGCGATCGACGCCCGCAGACTGAAGCGCCGCCACCCGTTCATCGAGAAAGGCCGCCACCTCGCCCACGACATCGTCGTAGCGCGGGTCGAGCTGCATGGTGCGCGGCTCGCCCTGCATGTGCATCACGCACACGGCTGCGTCGCCGGCAGCCACGGCATCGATCGCGCCAGGGGCACGAAAGGCGTTGATGTCGTTGATCATGTCTGCGCCGGCCGCAAGTGCCTCGCGCATCACTGCGGGCTTCAGGGTGTCGATCGACAATGGCACCTGCCAGCCGCGCGCGTGCTCGACGAAGCGCACCACACGCTCCAGTTCCTGCGCCTCGGTCACCGGTTCGGCACCCGGGCGCGAGGACTCGGCGCCAATGTCGAGCATGTCGGCCCCCTCCTCGATCGCTCGCTCGGCGCGACCAAGAGCGGCGGCAACGTCGCCATGCACGCCATCGCCCGAAAACGAGTCATCGGTCAGGTTGATGATCGCCATCACCTTGGGCTGGGCAAGATCGAGGCGGAAGCGACCGCATTGCAGGATGCTCATGAACACTCACTCGGCAACGGAGGAATCGGAATGGGCTGCATCTTCATCGGCCCATCATGAAAAAGGGCCGGATCGACCGGCCCTTTAAGGGGACGGGCCCAGAGGCCCGCAAGCAATAAGACGTATACGCTCAAGCAGCAGGCGCAGCCGCGTTGGGTGCTGCACCCGGCGCATCGTCCTTGGGACGGGGCGCCGGTGCCGCAACCGGCTTGGGCGGACGCGGCGGGCGACCGTCCATGATGTCGTTGACCTGGTCGGCGTCGATGGTCTCCCACTCGAGCAGCGCCTTGGTCATGGCCTCGACCTTGTCGCTGTTGTCTTCGATCAGACGCCGGGCCAGACCGTACTGCTGATCGATGATGCGACGGATCTCGGCGTCGACCTTCTGCATCGTTGCTTCGGACACGTTGCGGTGCGTGGTGACCTGGCGGCCAAGGAAGATCTCGCCTTCCTCCTCGCCATACACCATCGGTCCGAGATTGTCGGACATGCCCCACTGCGTGACCATGCGACGCGCCAGGTCGGTGGCACGTGCAAAGTCGTTCGACGCGCCAGTGGTCATCTGCTTCATGAAGATCTCTTCGGCGATTCGACCGCCGAACAGCACCGCAATGGTCTGCAGCAGACGCTCGCGGTCCTGACTGTAGCGATCTTCGGTGGGCAGCTGCATGGTCACGCCCAGTGCACGACCGCGCGGAATGATCGTGACCTTGTGCACCGGATCGGTCTTGTCGAGCAGGCGGGCAACCACCGCATGGCCCGACTCGTGGTAGGCCGTGTTGCGGCGCTCCTCTTCGGGCATGACCACCGAGCGGCGCTCGGCGCCCATCATGATCTTGTCCTTGGCGCGTTCAAAGTCGTCCATGTCGACCAGGCGCTTGTTGCCGCGCGCAGCGAACAGTGCTGCCTCATTGACCAGGTTGGCGAGGTCGGCGCCGGCAAAACCTGGCGTTCCACGCGCCAGCACCTGCGGGTCAACATCGGGTGCAATCGGCACCTTGCGCATGTGCACCTTGAGGATTTGCTCGCGACCACGGATATCGGGCAGCGAAACGACGACCTGGCGGTCGAAGCGCCCCGGGCGCAGCAGCGCGGGATCGAGCACATCAGGCCGGTTGGTGGCCGCGATCACGATGACGCCGGTCTGGCCTTCGAAGCCGTCCATCTCGACCAGCAGCTGGTTGAGGGTCTGTTCGCGCTCGTCGTTGCCACCACCCAGGCCAGCACCGCGCTGGCGTCCAACGGCATCGATCTCGTCGATGAAGATGATGCAGGGGGCGTGCTTCTTGGCCTGCTCGAACATATCGCGCACACGTGCCGCACCCACACCGACGAACATCTCGACGAAGTCCGAGCCGGAGATGGAGAAGAACGGCACCTTGGCTTCGCCCGCGATCGCTTTGGCGAGCAAGGTCTTGCCGGTACCCGGCGAGCCCACCATGAGCACCCCCTTGGGGATGCGTCCGCCGAGCTTCTGGAACTTGGAGGGGTCACGCAGAAATTCGACCAGCTCGAAGACCTCTTCCTTGGCCTCGTCGCAACCGGCGACGTCGGCAAAGGTGATGGAGTTGGCCGACTCGTCGAGCATGCGCGCCTTGCTCTTGCCGAAGGAGAACGCACCGCCCTTGCCCCCGCCCTGCATCTGACGCATGAAGAAGATCCATACGCCGATCAGCAGCAGCATCGGGAACCAGGAGACGAACACGCTCGCAAGGAAGGACTGCTCCTCGTCGGGCTTGGAGGCGTTGACCTGCACGCCGTAGCGCATGAGGTCGGACACCATCCAGATATCCTGCACGCCCGGCGTATAGACCGTGATGGTGCGTCCTTCCTGCGTGGTTGCCTTGAGCACACGACCGTCCACCGTCGCTCTCGTGATGCGTCCCGCCTTGGCTTCTTCCAGGAACTGGGAGTACTCCATGGTGTTCATGGGAGCCTGGCGCGCATTGAACTGGTTGAATACCGTCATCAGCACGACGCCGATAACCATCCAGATCGCGAGATTCTTGAAGAGATTGTTCAACTTTCTATTCCCCGAAAGCCATTCCGGCCATGTACGCGACAGACCGATTCTAGTGGTGAACGTTCCCACCGGCAAACCAATGACGGCGATTGGCAAAGGCAATCCCCGCGCCGGCATGCCGGTCAGGCTGTCTGCGGCCCCTTGCCGACGAGATAAACCTCGGCACTGCGGTCCCTCGAGGCCTTCGGCTTGCGCACCTGGACCGACGCAAATGCGCCCTCCATCTGCTTGCGAAAGTCCATGAAGCCCTCGCCCTGGAAAACCTTTACGACAAACTGCCCCCCCGGCTTGAGATGCCGCGCCGCGAAATCGAGTGCCAGTTCGCACAGATGGATCGAGCGCGCCTGGTCAACGGTTGCAACACCCGACAGGTTGGGCGCCATGTCCGAGAGCACGACGTCGACCCGCGCGCCCTCGAGACGGGCCTCGAGCAGTTCGAGCACGCTATCCTCGGTGAAGTCGCCAAGGATGAAATCAACGCCCGCAACAGGCTCCATCGGCAGCAGATCGAGCGCGAACACCCTCGCCTTCGGCCCGCAGCGCTTGACCGCCACTTGGCACCACGAGCCCGGCGCCGCGCCTAGATCGACCACGACTGCGCCGGGGCGCAGGAGGTGGTCGCGTTCGTCGATCTCGAGCAGCTTGTAAGCCGCGCGAGCGCGGTAACCATCTGCCTGCGCCCGCTGGACGTAGGGATCATTCACATGGTCATGGACCCAGGCCCGGCTCGTCTTGTTCTTTTTCATCGCTCCATCCGCCACTAAGGGGCATTTCCACACGGCCGCTAGGCCTTCGTCGGAGTAGAATCCGGTTCCCGATGCTTCAAGTATCCAGAGAATCTCAATGACCGAGCTTACCCCGGCGCAGCGCCGCGACCTGCGCGCCCGCGCCCATCACCTCAACCCGGTGGTCACCATCGCCGGTAACGGCCTTACGCCTGCCGTCCTCGCCGAGATCGAACGCGCGCTGCAGGCGCACGAACTCATCAAGGTCAAGGTCCAGGGCACCGAACGCGAACAGCGTGACGCCCTCATGCAAGCGCTGTGTGCGAGCCTGGAAGCCCAGGCTGTGCAGCACATCGGCAGCATCCTCGTCGTCTGGCGCGAACGCCGTGAGCAAGACAAGCCCGCTGCAGCACCCGAAAAGAAACCCGCCCGGGCCGCGACCGCCAAGTCCGCCGCGGCCTTCGCCGCCGCTGCGCGCCGCGCCGCCCTTGCCAAGGCAAGCGCAGAAACCCGTCGTTCACCCGCCCGCGCGCCGGCTGCACGCGGCCGTACAACTGGGGCACGCGGCCGCTGAAGTATGGCGCCGTGATCGGCGCCACGCCTGAGCCGGCCACGCGAGAAGGCGGTGCATTGCACCGCCTTCTTCACGTCCGGCGACAATCAGACGTAGCGTACGTCGATGATCTCGAATTCGCGCACGCCGCCCGGTGCCTGAACCTCCGCAATATCGCCGGCGAACTTGCCAATCAGCGCACGCGCGATCGGCGAGCTGATCGAGATCTTGTTCTCCTTGATATCAGCCTCGTCGTCACCGACGATCTGGTAGGTCACGACCTGCCCGGCATCCATGTCCTCGAGCTCGACCGTGGCACCGAACACGCAACGGCCATCGGCATCGAGCAGCTTGGGGTCGATGATCTGGGCATTGGCGAGCTTGGCCTCGACCTCCATGATGCGGCCTTCGATGAAGCCCTGGCGGTCCTTGGCAGCCTCGTACTCGGCGTTTTCGGACAAGTCGCCATGCGAGCGCGCTTCGGCGATCGCCGCAATCACGTTCGGACGGTCCACGGTCTTCAGGCGGTGCAGTTCGGCGCGCAGCTTCTCTGCACCTGCGACGGTCAACGGAGTCTTGTTCATGCTTGCTGCTTCAGCTCGGTGTGCAGATCCTGCACGGAATAGACATCGAGCCCGCCAGCGAGATGGCGCATGCCCATGCACGCGGCGCGAGCGCCCTCGATCGTGGTGAAGATCGACAGCTTGGCGGCCAGCGCGCTGGTACGGATCGAGCGCGAATCGGTGATCGCCTGGCGCTTCTCCTCGACCGTGTTGATGACCATGACGATCTCTTCGTTCTTGATCATGTCCACGATGTGCGGACGCCCCTCGTTGACCTTATTGACCACAGCAACCGGGATGCCTGCGGCCTCGATTACCGAAGCGGTGCCGCGCGTGGCAACCAGGGTGAAGCCAAGGTCGTGCAGCTCGCGTGCCACTTCCACCGCGACAGGGCGGTCGCTCGGCTTGACACTGATGAACACCGCGCCGCTGGTCGGCAGCTTGACGCCCGCGCCGATCTGGCTCTTGACGAAGGCCTCGGCGAAGCTGCGGCCGACGCCCATGACCTCGCCGGTGGACTTCATCTCCGGCCCGAGGATGGTATCCACGCCCGGGAACTTGACGAAGGGGAACACCGCCTCCTTGACCGAGTAGTAAGGCGGCACGATCTCGCCGGTGACGCCCTGGCTGACCAGGCTCTGGCCCGCCATGCAGCGCGCCGCGATCTTCGCCAGCGGCAACGAGCAGGCCTTGGACACGAAGGGCACCGTACGCGAGGCGCGCGGATTCACCTCCAGCACATACACCACCGCGTTGTCGCCCTCGCCCTGGATCGCAAACTGCACGTTCATCAGGCCGACGACGTTGAGCGCGCGCGCCATCGCCTCGGTCTGGCGGCGCAGCTCGTCCTGCAATTTGGCCGACAGCGTGTAGGGCGGCAGCGAGCACGCGGAGTCACCCGAGTGCACGCCGGCCTGCTCGATGTGTTCCATGATGCCGCCGATCATCACCTGCTTACCGTCGGACAGCGCATCGACGTCCACCTCGGTGGCGTCATTGAGGAAGCGGTCGAGCAGCACCGGCGACTCGTTGGACACCTTGACCGCCTCGCGCATGTAGCGCTCGAGATCCTTCTGCTCGTGCACGATCTCCATCGCGCGGCCACCCAGCACGTAGGACGGGCGCACCACGAGCGGGTAGCCGATCTCGGCCGCGAGGCGCACGGCCTCTTCGGGCGTACGCGCGGTACGGTTGGGCGGCTGACGCAGGCCAAGGTCGTTGAGCAGCTTCTGGAAGCGCTCGCGGTCCTCGGCAGCGTCGATCATGTCGGGGCTGGTACCGATGATGGGCACGCCGTTGTCCTGCAGCGCCTGGGCGCGCTTGAGCGGCGTCTGACCGCCGAACTGCACGATCACGCCGACCGGCTTCTCGATGTGCACGATCTCGAGCAGGTCCTCGAGCGTGATCGGCTCGAAGTACAGGCGGTCCGAAGTGTCGTAGTCGGTGGACACGGTCTCCGGGTTGCAGTTGACCATGATGGTTTCATAGCCATCCTCGCGCAGGGCGAGCGCGGCATGCACGCAGCAATAGTCGAACTCGATGCCCTGGCCGATGCGGTTCGGACCGCCGCCAAGCACCATGATCTTCTTCTTGTCGGTCGGACGCGCCTCGCACTCGTCCTCGTAGGAGGAGTACATGTAGGCGGTCGAGGTGGCGAACTCTGCCGCGCAGGTGTCGACGCGCTTGAATACCGGGCGCACGCCGAGCGCGTGGCGATGCAGGCGCACCGCGGTCTCGTCGGCGTTGAGCAGCTTGGCCAGGCGGCGGTCGGAGAAGCCCTTGCGCTTCAGGTCGCGCAGTTCGGCAGCCTGGATCGCCTTCAGCGAGCGGCCGGCAAGCGCCTTCTCGGACAGCACGATGTCCTCGATCTGGGCGAGGAACCAGGGGTCGATCTTGGTGAGGTTGTGCACCTGCTCGAGGCTCATGCCCTCACGGAAGGCCTGGCCGACGTACCAGATGCGCTGCGGGCCGGCGCTGGAGAGTTCGTGCTCGAGGTCTGCGCTGTCGGCCTCGATCTCGTCCAGGCCGTAGGCGCCCACTTCGAGGCCGCGCAGAGCCTTCTGGAAGGACTCCTGGAAGCTGCGGCCCATGGCCATGACCTCGCCCACCGACTTCATCTGGGTGGTGAGGCGGTCGTTGGCCTGGGGGAACTTCTCGAAGGCGAAACGCGGAATCTTGGTGACGACGTAGTCGATCGAAGGCTCAAACGAGGCTGGCGTGGCGCCGCCGGTGATGTCGTTCTTGAGCTCGTCGAGCGTATAGCCCACCGCCAGCTTGGCCGCGACCTTGGCGATCGGGAAACCGGTGGCCTTGGACGCCAGCGCCGACGAACGCGACACACGCGGGTTCATCTCGATGACGATCATGCGACCGTCCTGGGGGTTGATGGCGAACTGCACGTTCGAGCCCCCGGTATCCACCCCGATCTCGCGCAGCACCGCGATCGAGGCGTTGCGCATGATCTGGTATTCCTTGTCGGTCAGCGTTTGCGACGGCGCGACGGTGATCGAGTCGCCGGTGTGCACGCCCATCGGGTCGAGGTTCTCGATCGAGCACACGATGATGCAGTTGTCGGCGCGGTCGCGCACGACTTCCATCTCGTATTCCTTCCAGCCGAGCAGCGACTCTTCGATCAGCAGTTCGTTGGTCGGGCTGGCCTCGAGACCGCGCTTGCAGATCTCGTGGAACTCTTCCATGTTGTAGGCGATGCCGCCGCCGGTACCGCCGAGCGTGAAGCTCGGGCGGATGATGACCGGGAAACCGATGCCGCCCTGCACCTGCAGCGCCTCTTCCATGCTGTGGGCGATGCCCGAGCGTGCCGAGCCGAGACCGATCTTGGTCATCGCGTCCTTGAACTTGAGACGGTCCTCGGCCTTGTCGATGGCCTCCTCGGAGGCGCCGATCAGTTCCACGCCGTACTTGGCCAGCACGCCGTGGCGGCCGAGGTCGAGCGCGCAGTTGAGCGCCGTCTGTCCACCCATGGTCGGCAGAATGGCGTCGGGGCGCTCCTTCTCGATGATGCGCTCGACGACCTGCCAGGTGATCGGCTCGATGTAGGTGACATCGGCCGTCTCGGGATCGGTCATGATCGTGGCCGGGTTCGAGTTGACCAGGATGACGCGGAAGCCTTCCTCGCGCAGGGCCTTGCAGGCCTGGGCGCCGGAGTAGTCGAACTCGCAGGCCTGGCCGATGATGATCGGGCCTGCGCCGATGATCAGGATGCTCTTGATGTCTGTACGTTTCGGCATTGTCTTGCCTCGATGATTCCTCGACGGCGCGCAGGATGCGCGCGCGTCCAAAACAGTAGCGGCAGGCCGTGGCCTGCCCGGTGACGGCTTACTTGGCGGCTTCCATCAGACCGATGAAGCGGTCGAACAGATAGGCGACGTCGTGCGGACCGGGGCTGGCTTCCGGGTGTCCCTGGAAGGAGAAGGCCGGCACATCGGTGCGCGCGATACCCTGGTTGGTGCCGTCGAACAGCGACACGTGCGTCACCCTCAGGTTCGCCGGCATCGTCGACGGATCGACGGCGAAGCCATGGTTCTGGCTGGTGATCAGCACCTTGCCGGTGTCGAGGTCCTTCACTGGATGGTTCGCACCATGGTGGCCGGTGGTCATCTTCATGGTCTTCGCCCCGGAGGCGAGCGCCAGCAGCTGATGGCCAAGACAGATGCCGAAGGTGGGCGTGCGCGTGGCGACGATCTCGCGGATGGCCTCGATGGCGTAGTCGCACGGCTCGGGGTCACCGGGGCCGTTTGACAGGAACACCCCATCAGGCTTGAGCGCCAGCACGTCGCTGGCCGGCGTCTGCGCCGGCACCACGGTCAGGCGGCAGCCACGTTCGGCCAGCATGCGCAGGATGTTGAACTTGACGCCGAAATCGTAGGCGACGACGTGGAAGCGCGGCTCGGCCTGATCGACGTAGCCCTGGTCAAGCTTCCACTCGGCCTGCTTCCAGTCGTACGACTCGGTCGCGCTCACGACCTTGGCCAGGTCCATGCCGGCCAGGCCCGGGAACGCGCGCGCCTGGGCGATGGCGGCATCTGCATTCAGCGCCTCGCCGTCTGCGGCAGTGGCGATGCAGCCGGCCTGCGCCCCCTTCTCACGCAGCACGCGGGTGAGCTTGCGGGTATCGAGCCCGGCGATCGCGACGATGTTCTCGGCGCGCAGGTAGGCGTCCAGACGTTGCGTCATGCGGAAGTTGGAGGGCAGCAGCGGCAGGTCGCGAATGACGAGGCCGGCTGCGTGGACGCGGGTGGACTCGACGTCCTCGGCATTGACACCGGTATTACCGATGTGCGGGTAGGTCAGCGTGACGATCTGGCGGGAATAGCTCGGGTCGGTCAGGATTTCCTGGTAACCCGACATCGATGTGTTGAACACGACCTCGCCAACCGTGCTGCCAACCGCGCCGATACCCTTGCCGTGGAAGATCGTTCCGTCGGCAAGCGCAAGAAGGGCGGACGGGTATGCACTCACGAGAAGCTCCTGGATTCAGCTTGTAGATCCGGGACACGCATGGCGCGCCCCGATACGAGAAAAAGCAAGACGTACAAAAAGCGGGACAGGCCTCGGGGCCAATCCCGCTTGTTGAGCCGGCAGTCATCGCCACCTGGCTCCAATTCGCCATGACCCGAACGATGGTCGTCAATCACGACGACAACCGATCCGCGGCCGCACCGCAGACGAAAGTGTTTGATTCGGGGAAGAAACCTTTCATGCCCGGGTCGATGAAAACTGCGAAATTGTATATTTTTGGGCCTTTGAAGGCAAACCCCACGATGGATTCGACACCCGAGCAAGCCGTCCGGGATGGCCAGCCCCCTACGCCGAGTCGTTACGCAACACGCGCGCGAGCAAGCCGAGTTCGGAAATGAGGATGCGCGCCTGCGAGGTCGCCGCCTCTGGATCGCTGGCACGCGCGAGCGACTCGAGCTTGCGTGCAGCCTCGACCGCCCGATTGGCAGAGAACAAGCCCACCGACCCCTTGACCGCGTGACCGATCTCGGCGAGCTGGGCGTAGTCCATCGCCGATGATGCGCGCTGCAATTCGACCACCGTGCGCTCGTGATCGCGGAGAAAGACGTCGACCAACTGGCGGACGATATCCTCGTCACCGTCGAACATCGCACGTGCCTCGTCCAGGCAGGCGATCTGCCTGCGCCCCGCCTCGCCGAGCTCGAGCAGGCTGACGTCGGCCTCTTCATCCGCTTCGCCCCCTGCGCGCTCACCACAGGCGCGCTCGATCGCGGCCAGCAGCTCGTGGGGATGAACCGGCTTCGAGACATAGTCGTCCATACCGGCGTCCAGGCAACGCTGCCGGTCGCCCTCCATCGCATGCGCAGTCATGGCAATGATCGGCATCGGCCGCCAGTCACCCTGCACGACCCAGCTGCGACGGGCCTCGCGCGCGCGAATGGCCTGCGTTGCCTCGAGGCCGCCCATCACCGGCATCTGGACGTCCATCAGGATGAGGTCGAAGCGCCCCTGATCGAAGGCTTCGAGCGCCTCCTCGCCGTTATTGGCGAGCGTGACCGAATGGCCAGCGCGTTCCAGCATGCGCTGAGCGACGGTCTGGTTCACCGGGTTGTCCTCCACCACCAGCACCTCCAGCCGCCGTCCTCCACCCACCGGCTCGGCGCCAACACCCTCACCCAGGTCGAAACGCAGGTTCGCCATCAACACCGAGCCCTGCACGTCCACAGCCTCGCCGCCCGCGCGCGCCATCCGCAAGACATCGAGCAGATCTTCCTGGGAGAAGGGTTTCACGAGCCTCGAGTTCAGTCCTATCTCCGCGCAGCGGGCTGCATCATTGCGCTGCGAATGGCTCGCCATCATCATGACGATGCGATCGAGGCGCGAATCTGCATCGGCAAAGCGCTGAGCCAGGGCAAAGCCTGCCGGATCGGGAAGGCTGGCATCCATGATAAGGAAGTCGTATGGCTCCGAGCCATCGCGGGCCGCCACCAGCGCTGCAAGGACATCCCCGCTGCCGGCAACGCGTTCGGCACGCGCACCGAACGCGCTCAGCTGGCGGCAGATCGATGCCGAGAACGCCTCGTTGCGCGCGGCCACCAGCACCCGCGTGGCCCGTAATGCAGTGGCGTCCAGCGGAGTCGGCCCCGCCACGACTTCCAGCGGCAGCGTGAAGCGAAACACGCTACCGCCCCCTGGCGTGCTCTCGACCTCGATCCGGCCGTGCATCAAGTCGAGCAATTGACGGGTGATCGCCAGGCCAAGACCGGTGCCGCCGTACTTTCTCGTTGTCGACGTATCGGCCTGCGAGAACACACCAAAGATCGATTCCAGTTTGTCCGCCGGAATACCACAGCCGGTGTCACGAACAGCCACGGCCAGCACTGCTGCACCTGCGGCATCGTGGGCACGACCGACGCTGACCTCAACTTCGCCCGCGTCGGTAAACTTGATCGCATTGCCGATGAGGTTGGTGAGGATCTGACGCAGACGGGTAGGATCCCCTCTGAGAACGGCCGGCACATCGGGCGCAATCTCGTAGAACAACTCCAGCCCTTTCTGGCTCGCCCGCAGGCCAAGGCTGCGCACCGTCTCGGAGACCACCGCAACGACCGAGTAGTCGATTGCCTCGACATTGAGCCGACCAGCCTCGATGCGCGAAAAATCAAGGATGTCGTTGATGATCGTGAGCAGCGCCTGCGCCGACGTCCTCACCGTCTCAAGATACTCGCGCTGCTCGCCGACGATGCCCGAATCGAGAAGAAGCTCGGTCATGCCGATGATGCCGTTCATCGGCGTGCGGATCTCGTGACTCATGTTGGCGAGGAAGTCGCCCTTGGCCCGACTGGCGGCCTCCGCCGCCTCCTTGGCCTCGAGCAACTCGAGCTCTCGCCGCTTGCGCGCGCTGACATCGCGAAGCGTGCCGACCACGCGCAACCAGCGCCCGTCTGCAGCACGATCGAAAGCCTCGCCCTCGATCTCGAGGCAACGCCACTCACCCGCGGCCGACAACGCTCTGATCTCCGCACGAAACTCTGGCGTGACACCACGCAGATGATCGACGAGGCGGCGATGCAGCAGCGAGCGGTCTTCCTCGTTGACCAGCTTCAACCAGTCCAGCGCCACCCCGGGACCATGCCCGAGTACGACCGACAGGCCGCGGTCGAAATCAATGCTGTCATTTTGTAGATCGAGCTCCCACACGCTCGCGCCCGTATGGCGCTCGATCAGTTCGAGCTGCGCGCGAACCCGCCGCAACTGGGCCAGCGCCTCATCGCGGTCAAGTTGCGGATCTGCGCTCATCAGCAGTCCTGCCGCTCAACGCAGACCGAGAACATCCTGCATGTCGAACAGACCCGACGAACGGCCGCCAAGGAAGCGCGCGGCGCGCATTGCACCAGTGGCGTAGGGCATGCGACTGCCCGACTTGTGGGTGATCTCGATACGTTCACCGAGGCCGGCAAACAGCACGGTATGGTCGCCGACGACATCACCGCCACGGATGGTGGAAAAGCCGATCGTCTCGGGCTTGCGCTCTCCGGTATAGCCCTCGCGGCCGTAGATCGCACACGCATCCAGATTGCGACCCAGTTCGCGGGCAACGACCTCACCCATGCGCAGGGCGGTACCCGACGGGGCATCGACCTTGAAGCGATGATGCGCCTCGATCACTTCCACGTCGTAACCTTCGTCGAGAATGCGCGCAGCGACCTCGAGCAGCTTGAAAACGGCGTTGACGCCGACCGCCATGTTGGGCGCGAACACGACCGGAACCTGCTGCGCAACTTCGGCAATGGCCGCCTTGCCGGCAGCGTCGAACCCGGTGGTACCGATCACGACGGCCTTGCCCAGCTCACGCGCGAGGGCGAGATGAACGAGCGTACCCTCCGGGCGCGTGAAGTCGATGACGCAATCGGCCGCAGCGATGGCTGCAGCCGCGTCATCGTTGATCTGCACCCCGGTGTTGATCCCGGCCATCTCACCGGCGTCACGGCCGATGAAGGGGGTCTGCGGACGGTCGAAGGCCGAGGCGAGCACGACCCCCTCCTCCTTGAGCGCCGCCTCGATCAGCATGCGCCCCATGCGGCCGGAGGCACCGGCAATGGCAACCCTGACATCGGACATTCTGTTGCAATCCTGGAATAGATGATATGAGCGCTAGCCGGCGCCGCGTCGTGCGCGCTCGCCGGGCTGAGCGGTATTCAGTCGCGCCGGGCAGGCCCTGGCACCTCGACGACACGGACACGCGTCGACGGCTGCGCGCCCTCGCCCGTCGCATCGGCGGCCTGCACATCACCTTCGACGCGGTCGAGCACATCATTGACGAAGAACACCGAGATCACGCGCTGCTGGGGCGCAGCACGACCCGAACGGTGGTGATAGACGTAGTCCCAGCGGTCATTGCGGAACACGTCCGCGACCAGCGGCGACCCCAGGACGAAGCGCACCTGCTCGCGCGACATGCCCTTGCGCAGCTGGGCAAGCATGTCCTGATCGACGTAATTACCCTGACGGATGTCGATCCGATACGGGTCTACGACTCCGATCGCGGAGTCTAGAGAGCAGCCGCCAAGCAGGACGGCAGTGACGGTTACCGCAGCGATGTAGGAACGCATGGATGATTTCAAGCCTGACGCGACCGGGTCGCGGTTCTCAGAAGGGGGTAAAAAATATAACATACGCCGTGTTGCCGAGGCGCTGGCGCATGAAGACCTTCGGGTTCCGCCCCTGCGCAAGCCTGCACCCCGGATACCGGCCCGCACACTTGCGGCATGCATGCTCCGCGACGCACACAGACTCCGGGCCAATCTCTCTTCCACTTGCACGCAATTCAGGCTCCCATGTCCGACAACTCGAAGAACCTCAAAAGCATCGGCCTCAAGGCGACCTACCCCCGCCTGAAGATCCTCGATCTCTTCCAGAGCTCGGATCAGCGCCACCTCACCGCGGAAGACGTCTACCGCTCGCTGATGAACGAAGGCATGGACATCGGGCTTGCCACGGTTTATCGCGTTCTCACCCAGTTCGAACAGGCCGGACTCCTCGAGCGCCATTACTTCGAGTCGGGCAAGGCCGTGTTCGAGCTCAACGAGGGCGGCCATCACGACCACCTGGTGTGCATGCAGTGCGGCAAGGTCGAGGAATTCTTCGACCCGGAGATCGAACGCCGGCAGAACAAGGTCGCCGAAGAACGCGGCTTCTCCATCCGAGAACATGCGCTCTACCTGTACGCCGACTGCAAGCGCGAGAACTGCCCCAACCGCGAAACCTGACGCCAGGTGCCTGCAGGCACCTAGCTGCGGCTCAACATTTCTGCCGCGTGCTCTCGGGTGGTGGCCGTTATATTCACCCCGCCGAGCATGCGCGCGATCTCCTCAACCCGCTCGCTCGCCCCCAGCGCCACCACCTCGCTGACGGTAGCGCCATCATGTTCGCGCTTGGCGATGCGCCACTGCCAGTCCGCACACGCCGCCACCTGCGGAAGGTGGGTCACGCACAGCACCTGGCGATCGGCGCCAAGGCGCGCCAGCAAGGTGCCCACGATTTCCGCGACGCGACCGCCGATACCGACATCCACCTCGTCGAAGATGAGTGTCGGCACTGCCGAATCACGGCTGGTCATGACCTGAATCGCCAGCCCGATACGGGACAATTCGCCGCCTGAAGCGACCTTGGCCAGGCTGCGCAGGGCCTGCCCCGGGTTGGCCGCAACACGGAACTCGACAGTTTCCACACCGTTCGCGGAAGGCTCGCAGGCCTCGAGGGCGACCTCGAACCGTCCCCCGGCCATCGCCAGGGTCTGCATCGCCTCGGTAATCTCCGCCGACAATCTCTGCGCGGCCGGTGCCCGGCAGGCGGACAACTCGGCGGCTGCGGCATCGAAGCGCCTGCGCGCCTCGGCCTCCGCAACAGCCATGCGCTGCGGATCGGCACTTGCCTCGAGCGCCTCCAGTCTTGCCTGCCATTGCTGCCTGAGCTCACCGAGCGCCTCGGGCGCGACCCTGTGCTTGCGCGCCATATCCAGCACGGCAGCGATGCGTTGCTCCACCTCGGCAAGGCGGCCGGGGTCGAGATCGAGACGGTCGCGGTAGCGGCGCAGCGCATGCAGCGCCTCGTCGGCCTGGATCGCGGCCGCAGCAAGAAGGTCGCGCACGTCGGCGAGCGTCGGATCGTAGTCGGCCAGCGCTGCAATACGAGCATCGACGTGGCGCAGCACCGAACACACCGCGCCATCCCCCTCGGCGAGCGCCACCAAGGTCTCCTCCGCCCCCTCGATGAGGCCGGCTGCATGCGCAAGACGGCCGTGCTCGGCATTGATCTCCTGCCACTCGGCGGGGTCGAAGCCCAAGTCGTCAAGCTCGCGCAACTGCCAGGCGAGCAGCTCGCGCTCGCGCGCCGAGTTCTCCGAGTCGGCTTCGGCCTCGCGCCGCAGCCGCACGAGGCGCTGCCATTCGCGATGACACCTGGCGACCTCGGACGCCAGTGGCAACGCGCCCGCATGGGCATCGAGCAACGCGCGCTGAGCATCGGCGCGCAGCAACGCATGATGCGCATGCTGGCCATGGATGTCGGCAAGCCACTCTCCCGCGCAGCGCAACTGCGCGAGCGTGACGCTGCTGCCATTGATCCAGGCCCGGCTGCGCCCGCCCGCATCAAGCGTGCGACGAAGGATCAACGCCCCATCGTCAGTGGGCAAGGCCTGCTCGCGCAGCCAGTCAAGCAGTTCGCCGGCAGCAGGCAGGTCGAACTCCGCGCTCACCTCCGCACGCTCGCAGCCCTGCCGCACCATCGCCGCTTCGCCACGGCCGCCGAGGGCGAGCCCCAGCGCGTCGAGCAAGATCGACTTACCGGCGCCGGTCTCCCCGGTCAGGGCGCCGAAACCGGCCTCGAACTCCAGCTCGAGGCGATCGACGATTACGAAGTCGCGGATGGTCAGATTACGCAGCATGGGAATCGATCAGTCGAAGGCAAGGCGCGGTGGAAACAACCCACGGCAGCGTGCTCGACCCGGCGCAGCCCGGGCGCTCACTGGCCACAAGGTCACGACCACCGCGGGGAATCAGTTGTGTCTGGGCGAAGCACTCCAGTGCAGCTTCTCGCGCAACATCGCAAAATAGCTGTACCCCTCCGGATGCAGCAGACGCAGCGCGCGCGACGATCGCGTCAGGCGCACACGATCCCCTGAGCGCAGATCGAAACGCGTCTGGCCGTCGAAATGCACGCGCGCATCCTGGTGCGGCAAGAGGTCGATGTC
The DNA here is from genome assembly GCF_000310145.2 of Thauera sp. 28. Classification (GTDB taxonomy): domain Bacteria; phylum Pseudomonadota; class Gammaproteobacteria; order Burkholderiales; family Rhodocyclaceae; genus Thauera; species Thauera mechernichensis. The sequence continues at coordinate 18,483 of NZ_AMXA01000011.1, read as the reverse complement.
GATCCGGCAGGTATCGGGGATGGTGATCGGACGCGCCGTGAGCGCATGCGGACACAGGGGCACGAGGGCGATCCCGCCCACGCTCGGATGCAGGATCGGACCATTGGCGGAGAGGACATAGGCGGTCGACCCTGTCGGTGTCGACACGATCATGCCGTCCGAGCGCTGGGTGTAGACGAACTCACCGTCGATGGAGAGATCGAATTCGATCATGCGCCCCAGGTCGCCCTTGTTCACCACGACATCGTTGAGCGCCAGGGTGTGGAACACGCGTTCGCCCGCGCGCAGCACCTCGGCGTCGAGCATGAAGCGGGTTTCCTCGCTGAAGCGGCCATCGAGCATCTCGCCGAGGCGCTCGCAAGCGTCGGTGCGCGAGATGTCGGTCAGGAAGCCGAGGCGCCCGAGATTGACCCCCACCAGCGGAACGCCGTGCTCGATCAGCCGGCGCGCACTGTGCAGCATGCTGCCATCGCCGCCGATGACCACGGCCAGATCGGCCTCTGCACCGATATGTTCATAGCTGGCGACCGGAAAGTCGGGCGTGCCGCCGATGAAACTTGCCGTGCCTTGCTCGATCAGTACCTTGAGCCCGCGCTCACGTAGAAAACGCGCAATCGAAGTCACCGACTCGGCAACGTCGGCGCTCTGGTATTTGCCAATCAGGGCGATGGTCTGGAAGCTGAAGCTCATGAGCGCGGATTAAACCACATTCATGCAAGCCGCCGACAACACCCGACATGGAAGATACCCCTCTCAGTGCGCCTGCACGCGGCATTCCGGTGCATTTCGAAGTATAGTTCTCGACTGAAATGAACGCCCTCGACGCCCGCTCCCAGATCCTGCTCAAGACCCTGATCGAACGCTATATTGCGGACGGTCTGCCGGTCGGTTCGCGCGCACTGTCCCGCTTCTCAGGTCTCGACCTGTCGCCGGCCACGGTTCGCAACGTGATGAGCGATCTCGAGGAGATGGGCCTCATCGCCAGTCCGCACACTTCTGCCGGGCGCATCCCCACCGCACGCGGTTACCGCTTCTTCGTCGACTCGCTGCTCACGGTGCAGCCGCTCGAGAACGCCCGCGTGCGCGCCCTTGAGGGCCAGTTCCTGCCCGACCAGCCCCAGCGCCTGATCAACTCCGCCTCGCACCTGTTGTCCGAACTCACCCAGTTCGCGGGCATCGTCGTGGCGCCGCGCAAGGAAGCCATCCGCATCCGCCAGTTCGAGTTCGTCAGCCTGGCCGAGACGCGCATCCTGCTCATCATCGTCACCACCGCCGGCGACGTCCAGAACCGGATTCTGGTCACCCGTCGCGGCTACAGCGGCGCCGAACTCAGCGCGGCCGCAAGCTACCTCAACGAACACTTCGCCGGCCTTGGCTTCGACGAGATCCGCCGCCGCCTTGGTGAGGAACTGCGCCAGTTGCGCAGCGACATGACCGAACTGATGACGGCGACCGTGGATGCCGGCACCGAGGCTGCAGAAGAGAACGCTTCGAGCTACGTGATTTCGGGTGAGACCAACCTGCTCGACTTCGAGGACCTGTCGTCAAACATGTCCCGCTTGCGCGAACTGTTCAAGCTGTTCGAGCAGCGCACCGGCCTGATCCAGCTGCTGGACCTTTCCAACCGTGCCGACGGCGTCCAGATCTTCATTGGCGACGAATCCGGCCTGGCCCCGCTCGACGGCTGCAGCGTGATCACCGCACCCTACGAGGTCGACGGCCGCATCGTGGGCTCGCTCGGGGTCATCGGCCCCACCCGCATGGCCTACGACCGCGTGATTCCGATCGTCGACATCACGGCACGACTGCTCTCGAACGCCCTGTCTTCGAACCATTGATGGGCCGTAGCCGGCCTTCGGCCCGGCTCGCCCGCCCGCCGACAAGGACCCCGATGTCTCGTTACTGGACCGAACCGCCGTTCAAGCACGGCTCCGAAACCCGCACCGGCGTGCTGCTGGTAAACCTCGGCACACCCGACGCCCCCACCGCTGCCGCACTACGCCCCTACCTAAAGCAGTTCCTGTCCGACCCGCGCGTGGTCGAGATCCCGCGCCTGATCTGGTGGCCGATCCTCAACGGCATCATCCTCAACACCCGTCCCAAGGCCTCGGCGCGCAAGTACGCGAGCGTGTGGATGGACGAAGGCTCACCGCTGAAAGTCCACACCGAACGCCAGGCCAAGCTGCTGGCAGGCTACCTGCTCAAGGCCGGCCATGGCGAACTCGACATCGCCTACGCCATGCGCTACGGCAAGCCCTCCATCGCCGACACGCTCAACGGCATGCGCAGCCGCGGCTGTACGCGCATCCTGGTGGTGCCGATGTACCCGCAGTACTCGGCCAGCACGACGGCGACCGTCATTGACGAGGTCGGGCGCTGCCTCGCGCACTGGCGCAACCAGCCAGAGATCCGCTTCGTGCGCAGCTTCCAGGACGATCCCGGCTACATTGCAGCCCTGGTCGCGAGCGTACGCGAGCACTGGGCTGTCCATGGCGAACCAGATCGACTCCTGCTGAGTTTCCATGGCGTACCACGGCGCTCCCTCGACCTCGGCGATCCCTACCACTGCGAATGCCACAAGACCGGCCGCCTCGTGGCCGAAGGCCTGGGCGTCGCACCCGAGCGCGTACTGGTCACCTTCCAGTCCCGTTTCGGCAAGGCCGAGTGGCTCAAGCCCTACACCCAGCCGACACTCGAGGCGCTTGCTGCCCAAGGCGTCGGACGCGTCGATGTGATGTGCCCCGGCTTTGTCGCCGACTGTCTGGAAACGCTCGAGGAAATCGCCATGGAGTGCAAGGAGGCCTTCCTCGAGAAAGGCGGCAAGGTGTTCCACTACATTCCCTGCCTCAACGAGCGTCATGAATGGATGCAGGCCCTCTCCGAACTCACCTGTCGCCATCTCGGCCACTGGCTCGAGATCCAGGCGCCTGACGCGGCCGCGCGCGAAGCCAGCGCCACCAGGGCACGCGCGCTCGGCGCGGCCCGCTAGGCAGGGCCGCTGCCCGGCCTGGCCTGGCCTGGCAGGCCTTCAGTTATCGAGCAGTTGCAGATCGAAACCCGTTGCGGTGTGTTCCGCGCGCAGCGCGGCGGGCGCAGTCGCGGAAAGCTCACGCGAAACCTGTGCCAGGCGCCGCACCACCACGGTCGAGATCTCGCGGCGGAAGCGTTCGAGCACCTCCTCGCTGGCGAGCGCGAGTGCAGCCGGGTTGACCTCCAGATAGCTCAGCTCGCCGACCGACACAACGGTCATCATGTGCCTGCGCTCGAGCTGGTCGAGCCAGGCCTGCACCCCGAACACCTCGCCCGGCCCGAGTTGCATGACGCGGCGCCCCTCGATCGACAGCTCGACCTTGCCCTCGAGGACGATCCCGAAGCGCTGGTCGTTGTCGCCCTCGCGCATCAAGGCGACCTGCGGCCCGACCTTGCGCCACGCGCAGATGCGCATCACCTCCCACAGGTCGATGTCCTCGAACTCGGTGAAGAACGCGAGCTTGCGCAAGCGTGCAAAACGGGCCTGGTCAAGCGGAGCCTGGTCCTCATCGAGGATCTGGTAGCGCACCGCAGCAAGATCCTTCGCGAACTCGGCGCCATTGCGATAGCGTGAGTACAGATCCTTCTCCAGCGCCTTGCGGATCACCGCGTCCATCTGCTCGGGCACATCCGGATTGAGTTGCGACACCGAGGGCGGATCGGCATTGATGATCTTGTACACCAACTGGGCAGGGTTGCTGGCGCGGAAAGGCAATCGGCCCGTGAGCAGATGGAAAAGCAGGACGCCCAGCGAATAGAGGTCGGTCTTCTGGTTGAGCGGGTAGCCCTTGATCTGCTCCGGGCTCATGTAGGCCGGCGAGCCCACACCCATGATGAAGGTCGAGTCGGTATCGAGCTTCTTGTTGATGTTGAGCGCAAGCCCGAAGTCGGTGATCTTCACGTTGTCCTCGTCGTCGACGAGGATGTTGGCCGGCTTGATGTCGCGATGCACGATGCCCTGCCGGTAGGCATGATCGAGCGCCATGCAGCACTTGAAGACGATGCCGATCGTGCGGTGTATCGGCAGCAGCTTGTCGAAGCTGCAGTAGCGCTCCAGCGAGCCACCCGGAAAGTACTCCATCACCACATAGGCCTGTGTCGGCTCGATCGAAGCATCGTGGATGCGGATGATGTTGGGGTGGTTCAGACGGCTCGACACCACCTGCTCGGCCCTGAGCAGCTTGACCAGGCGGCGGTTCCACTTCGCCTCGTCCTTGACCTTGTCATCGAAACGCACATGCTTGACGGCGACAGGCTCGGGCCGGTCGTCAGACTCGGCGAGGTAGACGATCGCGGTAGCACCACGTCCGACCTCCTTGATGATCCTGTATTTGCCGATCCGGCTTGGAGTCGCGTTCATACATTCGCGGTGGCCGCAGAGCCGCCATCAGTCCAATAGGAATGGCCGAATTGTTGCATGAAGCGATGCGCTGCGGGCGAACCGCCGGCGCATTTCTCACATCCCCCTGGCCACAGGGCCAGCGGTCGTGTTGTTGGCCACGAACGCCCATGCTAATAATGGTCGATGCATTCGCCGCCCAACCCTTGCGACAACCTGCCCGGTACGCCACCTGATCGACCGGGACATTGCGGAGCTCCATCTTGAACGAGATTGCCGACCTGCTCATCCACGCACGCTGGGTCATCCCCGTCCAACCGGCGGGCGTCGTCCTCGATGACCACACTGTCGTCGTCTCGAAAGGCCGGATCACCGACATCCTTCCCAGCGCGGACGCACGCGGAAGGCTCGCCGCCCGCAAGGTGTTCGACCTGCCGGACCATGTACTCATGCCCGGCCTGGTCAATCTGCATACCCATGCAGCGATGAACCTGATGCGCGGACTGGCCGATGACCTGCCGCTCATGCGCTGGCTCCAGGAGGCGATCTGGCCGACCGAGTCGCGCCACGTTTCGGCCGCCTTCGTGCATGACGGCAGCCTGCTCGCCGCCGCCGAGATGCTGCGCGGCGGCATCACCACGTGCAACGACATGTACTTCCACCCCGAAGCCGCCGCCGAGGCCTTTGCCACCGCGGGCATCCGAGCGGTGGTCGGCATCGTCATGCTCGAGTTCCCCACCCCTTACGCGAGCGACGCCGACGACTACCTGCGCAAGGGCCTTGCCGCACGCGACCGCTGGCAACGCGAGCCGCTGATCGACTTCGCCATCGCCCCTCACGCGCCCTACACGGTCAGCGACAGGAGCTTCGCACGCGCGCTCGCCCTTGCCGAGGAGCTCGAACTACCAATCCACATCCATGTGCACGAGACCGCGGGCGAGATCGCCGACTCGATCACGACGCACGGCCTGCGCCCGCTCGCCCGCCTGGCCCGGCTGGGGCTGCTCGGCGAGAACCTCATCGGTGTGCATGCGGTGCATCTTGACGACGCCGACATCGAACTGCTCGCGCGCCACAACTGCAGTGTCGCCCACTGCCCGACCTCGAACATGAAGCTGGCCAGCGGCATTGCCCCCATTCCCCGCCTGCTCGAAGCAGGCATCCGTGTCGGCCTGGGCACGGATGGCGCAGCGAGCAACAACCGACTCGACCTTTTCCAGGAGATGCGCCATGCCGCCCTGCTTGCCAAGGTAGGCAGCCTGGATGCGAGCGCAGTCCCCGCCCACGCCGCACTGCATATGGCCACACTGGGCGGAGCCGATGCGCTCGGCATGGCGGACCGTATCGGCTCGATCGAGCCGGGCAAGGCAGCCGACCTGTGTGCGGTGGACCTTGGCGGCCTGCACTGCCGGCCGTGCTTCGACCCGATCTCGCATCTGGTCTATGTCGCCGGTCGGGAGAACGTCTCCCACGTCTGGGTAAACGGAGAAACCCGCGTGGACAAAGGCGTTCAGCTGTTGCATATTAGAGACAGCGAATTGCTGCGTATCGCGTCGGTGTGGCAAACTAGGTTCGGTAATTGAACTGGATACACTGGTGCAAACCAACGCGAAAGCGGCTTAACGCACGTTTTCAATCCGTCCTGTGGAAACTCCGGCGACTCGCCCATCAAAGAGGAAACCATGATCAAACAAACCAAGAAGCAAGTGCTCATGCTGGCCGCCATCGCCTCCCTCGGCGTGTCCGCTCCCAGCGCCTTCGCGCAGGCTGCCGACGTCGTCGTGGCTGGCAAGGGCGAAATCCCTTACGTGATCGACGCGCGCAACGTCGTCGCCCGCAGCGGTGCCGGCCTGTGCTGGCGTACCGGCTACTGGAGCCCGGCTGCCGCCTCGACCGCCCTTGCTGGCGAGTTCCCGGTCGGCTGCGCCTGCGACTCCGACATCGTCCCCGCCGACAAGTGCGCCGCTCCGGTCGCTGCTGCCGCCCCGGCTCCGGCTCCGAAGCCCACCGCTGACAAGATCAAGCTGTCGGCTGACGCTCTGTTCGACTTCGACAAGGCCGTGCTCAAGCCCGAAGGCCAGGCCCGCCTGAACGACCTCGCCGCCCAGGCCAAGTCGCTCAAGCTGGAAGTGATCCTTGCAGTCGGCCACACCGACCGCATCGGCTCGGCCGCCTACAACCAGCGTCTGTCGGAGCGCCGTGCCGCTGCCGTCAAGACCTACCTGGTCGCCCAGGGTGTCGACGCCAACCGCATCTACACCGAAGGCAAGGGCAAGACCCAGCCCGTCACCGGCAACCAGTGCGACAACGTTCGTGGCCGTGCTGCGCTGATCTCCTGCCTGCAGCCGGATCGTCGCGTGGAAGTGGAAGTCATCGGCTCCAAGTAATCACGAGCCCGATGTCCGAAAAGCCCTGCCTCGGCGGGGCTTTTTCATTTGGACGGCACGCCGGAACGCCCATCGAGCGCCACGGTCCATCCTGCACCCTCATCAAGCTGGCCTTAGATCATGAGCACCCTTAACGCCGACCCCGCCGAACTGCAGAAATTCAGCGAACTTGCCCACCGCTGGTGGGACCCGGCCTCCGAGTTTCGCCCCTTGCACGAGATAAACCCGTTGCGCCTGGGCTGGATAGACGGCAAGGCCGCGCTCGCGGGCAAAAAGGTGCTCGATGTCGGCTGCGGTGGCGGCATCCTCGCCGAAAGCATGAGCGCCGTCGGTGCGGACGTAACCGGCATCGACCTGTCCGAAAAGGCGCTCAGCGTGGCACGGCTGCACCTGTTCGAGAGTGGCCACAAGGTCGATTACCGACTGGTCAGCGCGGAAGCCTTCGCCGACGAAAACCCTGCCGCCTTCGACGTCGTGACCTGCATGGAAATGCTCGAGCACGTCCCTGACCCGGCCAGCACCATCGCCGCCTGCGCGCGCCTGGTCAAGCCCGGCGGCCACGTCTTCTTCTCCACGCTCAACCGCAACCTCAAGTCTTATGTGTTTGCAATCATCGGCGCGGAATACGTGCTCAAGCTGCTCCCTGCCGGGACGCACGAGTACGCCAAATTCATCAAGCCGTCCGAACTCACCCGCTACTGCCGCCAGGCTCGCCTGGACACGCAGGAACTGATCGGCATGAGCTACACCCCGCTCACCAAGGTGTACTCACTCGGTCGCGACACTGACGTCAATTACCTGCTCCACACCCGCCGGCCGGGCTGAACGAAGGCACGGCGAGCCCACGCCATGAAAACGGGCCACGACATGCGCGCGTGCGCGTATCGTGGCCCGGTCTACTGCACAGCAAGGTCGGCGAACGGCTCAGGCGTCCTCGAGGATGAGCACCAGCAGTTCCTTGGGGCCATGGGCACCGTAGGCGAGCGTTTGCTGGATATCGGCCGTCTTCGAGGGCCCCGACACCAGCAAGGCGTTGGTCGGCATCCCCGACGCCCAGTGCTGTGCATGCATCAGCTCATACAGGTTGTCGCGCACCTCGCTGGCCTTGAGCAAGGCAATGTGCAGGGGCGGGACCAGGCTCATCAGCCGCGGTTCCTGCGGCGTCGGCCACAGCACCAGGCTGCCTGTGGCGGCGATACCGCCCAGTGTGCCGGTGAGCGAGGCGGGCGTGCGGAAGAAGAGCTCCTCCTTCCACGCCTCGACGGGCTGGTGGTAGGCCTTCAGGCGCAGACCCGCAGCACTGGCGGCGACATGCGCTGCCAGCTGCTGGCCATGCGCAGTGTCCGGAGAAACCAGCAACTCGCCGATATTGCGCGCAGCCAGTGCTTCCAGTGCGCGTTGCGGCCAGTCGGCCTGGGTCGTCAGCTGTGTCTCGCCATGCACGGCCTCCAACATGCTGCGCAGGCGAGCGATACGATCGTCGGCCGCGTAGCGCCAGGGCTCGGTCAGCAGGCCAGCGTCGTAGTCGTCCGCGACCGGGGTGGTGCCAACGAGGCTGCCGCGCAGCTTGGCAAGAATCCTGTCCTTGGCGCTCATTCAATCTTCTCCCAGATGCTCGCGGGCGAGCTCGTGCAGGCTGCGCGCGGCAGGCTTGGGCGCGCTGCGGTGTTCGGTCCACGGGCCGATGTTCGAGGGCATCAGCGCGCTCAAGCGTGTGCCCGCGAAGCTGAAGGCACGATAGAGCGCGGGCGAGGTGTTGAGCTTGCGCCAGGCCTTCCAGAGCATCGCCTCCTTCTTCGAGTACTTGCTGCCCTGCCCACGCATGTGATGCGGTACCGCCTCAGGCGCACGCACCGCCTCCTCGCGCAATCGGCGCAGCAGCGCGGGAATCGGAATCTTCACCGGGCAGACCTCGCCGCAGGCGCCGCACATCGACGACGCCGTGGGCAGGTCGCGCGTGGTGTCGAGGCCCAGCATGTGCGGGGTGACGATCTTGCCGATGGGGCCCGGGTATACCGTCCCGTAGGCGTGACCGCCGATGCGGGTGTAGACCGGGCAGTGGTTCATGCACGCTCCGCAGCGGATGCAGTTGAGCGTCTGACGCAGCTCACCGTCGGCGAAGGCCTGGCTACGGCCGTTGTCGAGCAGCACCAGGTGCACTTCCTGCGGGCCGTCCAGTTCGTCGGCCTTGCGCGGGCCTGAGATCATGTTGACGTAGGTCGTGATCGCCTGGCCGGTCGCGGAGCGTGTCAGCAGCGACAGCAGCGGGATGACATCGCGCAGGTTCTCCACCACCTTCTCGATGCCGGTGACCGCGATGTGCACCGGCGGTACGGTGGTCGACATGCGGCCATTGCCCTCGTTCTCGACCAGCAGCAGAGTGCCGGTCTCGGCGACGGCGAAGTTCACCCCCGAAACACCGATGTCTGCTTCGAAGAAGTTGCGCCGCAGCGTCTCGCGACCGATCTGGATCAGGCGGTCGACGTCCTCGGTGTAATCCACTTCGAGCTTGTCGTGGAACAGCGAAGCCACCTGGCCAACGTTGAGGTGGATCGCCGGCATGATGATGTGCGAGGGCTTCTCCTCGCGCAGCTGCACGATGAACTCGCCCATGTCGGACTCGAGGCAATCCACCCCGCGCTCGCCGAGGTAATGGTTCATCTCCATTTCCTCGCTGACCATGGACTTGCCCTTGATCACCTTCTTCGCCGCGTGCTGCTCGACGATGCGGTGGACGATGGCGTTGGCCTCCTCTACCGTCTCGGCCCAGTGCACCTTCACGCCGTTGCGGCTCAGGTTTGCATCCAGCCGCTCGAGCAACTCGGGCAACTTGGACAGCGCCCGCGCGCGCACGCGGTTGCCGAATGCGCGCAAACGCTCAAGCTCGTCGCCATCAGGGAACTGGACGCGGCGCTTGTCCATCAGGAAGTCCATCGCGCCACGGAAGTTGCGTCTTAGCTGCGGGTCGGCAAGCGCCTCGCGCGCGTTGCGCTTGAAGGCGATCGGCACGGCAGGCACGTCGGTCATCGCGCTCATCGCCCGTCTCCCTTGTGCCCGCCGGTGCGACGCAGCAGGAAGCTGGCCAGGTGCTCACCGCGGAGGCGCTCTCCCTGCTTCTCGAAGCAACCATTGATGTTGAGCAGGCAGCCACAGTCCGCGCTTACCACCTCGGCCGCACCGGAGCCCTTGAGCGCCGCAGTCTTGTCCTTGACCATCGCTCCGGAAATATCCGGCATGCGCACGCTGAAGGCGCCGCCGAAGCCGCAGCACTCGCTCTCGTGGTCATGATCGACGCGCTCGACAGCGGCGAGCTGCCCCAGCAACGCACGGCCATGCACGTGGGTATTCATCTCGCGCCGCGCACTGCACGATGTATGGAGCGCGACCTTCACCGGAGCGCCGCTGTCGTGCAGTTGCACGCGACACACGTTCAACAGGAACTCGGCCAGTTCGAAGGTACGCGCAGCCAGCGACTCGACCTGCTTCAAGGTCTGTGGCTCGTCCTTGAACAATTCGAAGTAGTGGTGGCGGAACATCCCTGCACAGGAGCCCGATGGCACGACCACCGGCCAGTCGCCGGCAAACAGGGCCAGTTGAGCACGCGCCACCACGCGCGCCTCGTCGGTATAGCCGGAGGTATAGGCCGGCTGCCCGCAACAGCTTTGCGCCTGAGGAAAGTGCACCCTGATGCCCTCGCGCTCGAGCAGGCGGATCGCATCCATGCCGGCATCAGGGAAGAACAGGTCCAGCACGCAGGTGCCGAACAGGAACACGTCCGCGGGCTTGTCGGGGTACTGGCGCGGCGGCTCGATCGCCGGGGCCGTCCGTGTGGCGTTCGGCGCCACGGAAGAAGCGTGACTCATGCGAATCGTCTCCTTGGGGATTACGTCTTCATTCTGCAGCAGCGCGGGTCGCCCCGCGACTGCTGCTATTACCTACTTGCCGCTCTATTGCACGACCAGCGGATCGGTGACACCGAGCACATAGATGGCAATCATCGCCACCACGCCCGTCATCAGCACGTAGTACACCGTCGGCCAGAACGTCTTGCGCAGGATCGCACCCTCGCGGCCGAGCAGACCCACCGTTGCCGAGGCCGCCACCACATTGTGGATCGCCACCATGTTGCCTGCAGCAGCGCCAATCGCCTGGACGGCCACGATCACCGCGCCGGAGATGCCGAGCGTGCTGGCGACACCGAACTGGAACTGGCTGAGCATCATGTTGCTCACGGTATTCGAGCCCGCGATGAAGGCGCCCAGCGCCCCCACGGCCGGCGCCAGCAGCGGATACACCCCGCCCACGCTGTCGGCCACCCACTGCGCCATCGCGATCGGCATGCTTGGCAGCTCGGCGGCATTGACGCCCGAATTGATCAGGATGCGCACCATCGGCACCGTAAATAGCAGCACGAAGCCGGCACCGAGCAGCACCCGCGACGACTCACCCACCGCCTTGGCCAGCGAGCGCGCATGCATGCCGTGCAGCGCGACCGTGGCCAGCACCACCGCAACCAGGATGCCACCCGGCAGATACAAGGGCTGGAAGTTGGCGCTGATGCCCTTCTCGCCAAGCAGATTGGGGAAGCTCAGCACCACAGCCTTGAGCGCATTACCAAACTCGGGCATGACGCGGCTGGCGACGAGCAGCGCACCCACCAGCACATAGGGCAGCCAGGCACGCACGATGCCGATCTGCTGATGGCGCGGCAGCTGGTCCAGCTTCATCTCGACACTGCCCATCCACTCGCTCGGCCAGTCCTTGGGCTCGGCAAAATCCCAGGCCTTCTTCGGCACCAGAAAGCCAAACCGCGCCGCCGAGGTGACGATCGCCAGGCCCACCAGGCCACCCAGCAGCGAGGGGAACTCGGGGCCGAGGAACACACCAGTGATGGCGTAGGGAATGGTGAATGCAAAGCCGGCGAAGAGCGCGAACGGCAACACTTCCAGCCCGGCCTTCCAGCTCTTCTCCTTACCGAAGAAGCGCGTCAGCATCATCGCCATGATCAGCGGCATCACCGTACCGACGATGGCGTGGATGATCGCCACGTTGCTGGTCACCAGCTGCAGGAACACCTCCCAGCTCGAACCGCGCTCGACCAGCTGCGCACCGATCGTCGCCGTGTCCAGGCCGCTATTGACGCCGATGATGATCGGCGTGCCGACCGCGCCGAAGGACACCGGCGTGCTCTGCACAAGCATGCCGAGCAACACCGCCGCCAGGGCTGGGAAGCCGAGCGCAACGAGCAGCGGCGCGGCGATGGCGGCCGGCGTGCCGAAGCCCGACGCCCCCTCGATGAAGCAGCCGAACAGCCAGGCGATGATGATGGCCTGAATGCGGCGGTCGGGGCTGATGGTGGCAAAGCCGGAACGGATCGTCGAGATCGCCCCCGAGTACTTCAGCGTATTGAGCAACAGGATGGCGCCGAAGATGATCCACAGCACACCGATGGTGATGATCAGCCCCTGCAGCGTCGACGCCAGGATGCGGTTGAAACTCATCTCCCACACGAACAGACCGATACCTGCCGTCAGCACATACACGACCGGCATGGCGCGCCGCGCTGGCCAGCGCAAACCGACAAGGAGGATGGCAGCCAGCAGGATCGGGGAAAACGCGAGCAGCGCGAGCGTTCCGGATTGCATCTCAGCACCCCGCCCGCAACGGCAGGTTGTTTGCACCCGCCACATTCACAAGGACCAGACCGGACATAGAAGTCTCCAGCAAGGATTCAAAGAGGACTCATGATCGCTAAATTGGTCAGACCACTATACCAATTGCTGAGCTAGACTAAGGGTGCCCTGGAGTGCTGTCAATCAAAAACATCAATTTTTCGGATACATGCATAAGGGGGCGCCAGCTCGACCTGCCTGCGGCAGCCGCAGCTGTTCATCCACCGCTTGCCGGCAGCAGCCACAGCAGCTAGATTCCAGCCGCCGACCAAACACTCAGTGCGTGCCGGCCCTCGGAGAAGGATCCATGAAAGCCACCCCCCTGCAGCAACGCCGCCTCGCCGACGACATCATCGACCGCATCGAGACCCTGATCCTCGAGGGCAGCCTGCGCCCCGGCGAGCGCCTGCCGGCCGAACGTGCGCTGGCCGAGCAGTTCGGCGTGTCGCGGCCGTCGGTACGCGAGGCACTGCAGAAGTTGATCGCGCGCGGCCTGCTCACCAGCCGCCATGGCGGGGGCACCTTCGTCAGCGAGACGCTGGGCTCCTCATTCCGTGACCCGATGAACGATCTGCTGGAGCGCAACCCGGAGGCGCAGCGCGACCTGATCGAATTCCGTCACACGCTGGAGGGTTCCTGCGCCTACTATGCGGCGCTGCGCGCCACCGAGCCCGACCGCGAGCGGCTGAGCGCGGCATTCGAGCGCGTACAGGACTGCTACCTGCGCAAGGGCCGGGTCAGTCGCGCCGAAGAAGGCGCGGCTGACGCCCACTTTCACCTTGCCATCGCCGAAGCCAGCCACAACGCAGTGCTGCTGCACACCATCCGCAGTCTGTTCGACCTGCTCGAGCGCAACGTGGTGACCAACATCGGCGGCATGATCCCCCTGGGCAGCGACATCCGCGACGCCCTGCTCGACCAGCACCGCACCCTGTACCGGGCAATCATGGACCGCCGTGCCGAGGATGCACGCCAGATCGCCTGCGCCCATCTCGACTATGTTCAGGAAGTGCTGGCCGAGACACGCGACGAAGCTCAGCGCGTCGCCCGCGCCCAGCGTCGGCAGGCAACAGCCTGACCCTCAGCCGGCGCGATCGCCACCGGTCGAGCCGGCAACGCCCCCTACGACGGCCCTGACGGGCCGAGGGCCCTGCTCCGGCTCAGCGATCAGCATTCCATCACCAGCACCTACTGGCGCCCGGCCTGCGCGCGCAGCGCGACCAGCGCACGCTGGCCGGCACGACCGTCTGCCGTCAGCCCCAGTCGCAGTTGCTCCAGCTTCAGGGCCTCGCGGGTGCGTGCGCCGATCATGCCATCGGCGGCACCGATGTCATGCCCACGCTCGATCAGCAGTTGCTGCAGTTCGCGACGCTCGGCACGCGACAGTCCAGGATCATCGGTCGGCCACGCCGTCACGAAACTGCCCGCGCCGCGCAGCCGGTCGGAGAGATGGGCGATCGCCAGTCCATAGCTCTCGGCGGCGTTGTAGGAATACAGCGCATCGAAATTACGCGTCACCAGGAAGGCCGGCCCAGGCTGCCCCGCAGGCAGCAGCAGGCCGACCGGGGTTGCGCCGGCTGGCAACGGCGAACCATCGACCCGCCTTACGCCGCGAGCCGCCCAGTCGCTCATCGGCTGCTTGTTGCGCCGGCCCGCGCCCGCGGTGTCGAAGCCGCGCGGCAGGCTCACCTCGAAGCCCCAGGGCTGGTCGCTGCGCCAGCCCGCGCGCTTGAGGAAGTTGGCCGTCGAGGCGAGCGCATCGGGCACGCTATCGACCAGGTCGCGGCGTCCGTCGCCATCGAAATCCACCGCCAGACGCATGAAGGTGCTGGGCATGAACTGGGTGTGGCCAAACGCACCGGCCCACGAGCCGGTGAGGCGCTCGGGCGCAACGTGGCCATCCTGGATGATCTTGAGCGTGGTGAAGAACTCGCCGCGGAAGAAGGCCTGCCGACGGCCGAAGCAGGACAGCGTCGACAGCGAGGTCAGCAGCGGCCGGCTGCCGAAGTTGCGTCCGTAGTTGCTCTCCACCCCCCACACCGCAACGACGGTAGCGGCATCAACCGCATACTCGGCCTCGACGCGTGCGAGCACCGCACGCCATTCGGCGAGCATGGCGCGGCCGTCGGCCACGCGCTCCTCATCCACCAGGCCAGCCATGTAGTCCCAGATCGGGGTGATGAACTCGGGTTGAGCGTCGAGGAAGCCGAGCACCGCCATGTCCGGTGCCAGCCCCGCAGCGTGCGCATCAAAGGTTGTGCGACTCACCCCTTTTGCGGCCGCCTCGGCACGCAAGCCCGAGAGGCAGGCGGCAAAGGCAGCCTCGTCAGCAAGCGCGGGGGTAGCGGTGGAGAGCAAGCAGAGGCTCAGGGCGGAGGAGAGAATGGAGCGGCGCATGGACATTCCGTTGCTGTCGAAAGGGGCGCATGGTGCGCAGAAGGGTCAAGAGCGGTGAGGCATGCGGGACATTACCGGCCGAGGGACGGGCAAGCGCACATGGCAGTCTATATCAGCGCCCGACCGCCACCGCCCGGCCAGGTGCATCCCACACGCCGCGCGCCACGACACGGCTGCCTTCGAAGACAAGCCAGCTCTGGCCGCCGTAATGCGGCAACGGACGCAACAGGGCCTCGAGTGCGGCGGGATCCTGCGCCGACACCACCGCCAGCGGCGGGCCGTCGCCTTGCGCCAGCGTCCATACCTGGGCAGTTCCCCTGCCCCGCAAGGCCTCCGGCCGGGCAGGCAGGCCGTGATCGGCGAGCACGGCATCGATGGCGTCATGACTGCCGACGAGCAACACCGGCTCGCGACCACGCGTCAACGCTTCTACCCCGGACGCCTTGGGCGAGCGCTCGAAGATGCGCTGCGCCAGCGCGCTGGCCGCCTGCACCATATCGGCTTGCGCATCGGCAATCACCAGGTGTGGCGAGCGCGCCAGCACCCATTGGCGCAGGATCGGTGGCAATTGCTCGGCCTCGGGCAGGCGCCAAACCCGCAACTCGGGGTCGAGATGCAGCTGCACCGGCTCGAAGTCGAAGTCAAGTTCGACATCGGCCGACGCAGCCTCCAGCCTCACCCAGCGCATCTCGCGCGCGGACTCGCCGTGGACCACGAGCGGCAAGTCAAGCGTATGCAGGGGCTCGTCCTGCGCCAGGCTGATCCGCACCCGAGCCCCGGACGTATCCTGAGAACGGCCGCCCGCCAAGCCATCATCCGCCCTCGCCTGCCCACCCCCAGCATCGACGATGCTCGCCGCGACGACGCGCACCTGCGGCCCGCCGGGCAAGGCGACCCACTGGCGGAAGAAGCCCTCCAGGCTCTCCCCCGACACCTGCTCGAACGCCGCCTGCAGCTCAGCCCAGCCGGCAATGCGGAAACGCTGCTGCGCCCAGAACAGGCGAATGCCACGTTCGAATACCTCCTCGCCCAGTCGGTCACGCAGCATCACGAACACCATCGCCGCCTTGCCATAGCCCACCGCCGCCGCCGCAGCATGGGTGCGCGACCGGAAGGCCGCCAATGGCTGGTGCCCACCGGCCGGCACCGCGGCGAAGTCGCGCAGCCAGCCCAGGCGCATCTCGCGCGCCGCCTCAGCGGACTCGGCCTCCTTGTAGGCGTAGTCGGCCATGAAGGTCGTCAGCCCCTCGGACCAGTTGCCGCGCATGTAATCCACCAGCACGCCGTTGCCCCACCAGTTGTGCAGCACCTCATGGCCGAGCGAGGTGGCACGGATGAACGGCAGGCGCAGCACCTGCTCGCCGATGTAGGTCAGCGTCGGCATGCCGAAACCGGTCGGCAGCGGGCTTGCAACCACCGAGAACTCGGTGAAGGGATAGGCGCCGATACGCTCGCTGTAGTGCTCGATGTAGCGCAGGCTGTCGGCGAGGTAGCCTTCCGCCAGCCCCGTCTCGGTGTCGAGCGCGTGCGGGAAATAGGTGCGCAGGCGCAGGGGCCTGCCATCAGCCTGTACATGCTTGTGCTCGCGCACTGCCCAAGGCCCGGCCATCAGGTCGATACCGTCGCTGCGCTGGTCGAACTCGAAAACGGCGCGGTAGCGCGGGTCGGCAGCCGAGGGCAGCGCCTCCTCCACCAGACGCCCGGCGACAAGTGCACGCTGCTCTCCAGGCACGGACAACTCGACCCGGTAGGAGAACAGCTCGGCAGGGCGCGGATACCAGGCGCTGCCGGCGGGCAGGAAACTGCCCTCGGGCGCCGCCATTGGGGGCATGCCCTGCAGCACGCCGCGATGGTCGCGGCCCCTTTCGAGCACAGCGAGCGTGCCCGAGTACTCGATGCTCAGGGGCGCACCGTCGGGCACCTGTACCCGCCACCCTCGCAGGCTGCCGCGCTGCCCGGCGGGCTGCAGCTTCAACGGTCTGCCTGCCGCACTTGCAGCCCGCGGCATCAGGCTCTCATGAAGCACGAAGCGAAAGTCGCGCTCGGCAGGCTGCACCTCCGCACGCACGACGAGCATGCGCGCCGCCGGATCGAGGCGGACATCCAGCCTAAGTTCGAAGGCATCGGCCTCGCTGCCGCGCTGACCGTCACGCAGCGCGGCGGTGCCAGTGGCCGCCGATGCCGCAAGAGGCGCGACCAGCAACCAGCCCAGCACAAGCAGCCACAGGGCGCGCGCGACCTGCACCGCCACGCCCTCAGCGCGCCTGCGCCGGGAAGCGGACCACCAACTCCAGCACCTCATCGCCGCGCCTGAGCTTGAGCGGCAGCCAGGTGCCCGGCGGTTGCTGGCGCACGGCAGCAATCAGGTGGATGTTGCGCCTGACCGGCGCACCGGCGGCTTCGGTAATGACATCACCGTTCAGCAGCCCACTGCGTTCAGCCAGGCTGCCGGCGCTGACCTCGGCGATACGCACCCCGTCGGCCTGCTCATCCAGCGACACACCAAGCCGCGGCGGGGGCGGTGGCGCCTGGACAGCGTCGGGTACCGCGAACACGGCGTCAGCCAGGCGCGGCGCCAGGAGCCGGCAATCGGTGCTTGCCGGCATCGGTAGCAATTGCCCTATCGAGCCCACGCCCAGATCATCGAGCTGGTGCGCGACGCCATGCCCGAAGCGGACATGACCGCTGCCCATGATGCCCACCGCCAGCGGGCTGTCGCCATCCGGCTTGGTGTGGGCCTTGCGCGCCGCCGCCAAGGCCTCCGCCATTGCGCGATCCCAGGTGAGCTGGGAGTCGACAAAGTTGCGGAAAGCGGCATCGCGCCGGCTGCTCGTGCGCGGACCGTGGCCGCGCATGCCGGCATGCTGGCGATGGATCTCGTACAGGAAGTCCTCGTAGTCGCGTGAGGCGGGCGCAGGCGTGCCCACGCCCTCGCGCTCGGCCTCGGGTACTGCATTCCAGCCCTTCTGCGCCACGTTGCGTGTCAAGGCGGCCTCGACATTGAGCGCCACCATCGGGATTCGATGCAGGCGCGCGAAATGGAACAGCGGCAGGTAGAGCTCGGCCGGCATGCTCCACACCTTGCCCCAGTCGGACGCCGTCAGGAACTCGGCTTCGCTCAGTTCGCCCGCTACCCAGCGGTCAAGCACCGGCTGTACCCGGCGCGGGAACATCTCGAAGCCGATCACCATGTGCGGCCGCTGCGCATGCAGCGCTGCAAGCGTGTGCAACTGCCACCGGTGATGATCCATGTCGTCGTGCTGCTCGCCCAGCAGCACGACATCGCGCCGCGCCATGGCAGCAAGCAGCGCGCTCGACTCGGCCCGCTCGGGCTGTGCGGCATCGAGCCTGGTCCAGGCGCCGGGTGCAAGGCATGAACCATCCGGCTGAGCAAGGGCTGCGGAGGAGGCCAGTGCCAGAAGGCCAGCGGTAAGAATGAGGGCGCTGGCGCGGATCGTCGGGGACATGATGAGCAGCTCACAGAAGAGACTAGCGGTAGAGCACACGGCGCTGGCCGAGTTCCGGTAAGGGCCGGCGGGGAAGCCTCGTCGCTTGAGCTTGAATGATGAACGCATTGACTTCAACAGCTCGCGGCTGGCGCCGCTCCTACAGCAAAGCCAGCCGCCGCGGGGGTCCCCCGTAGGAGCGGCGCCAGCCG